>DATMCI010000295.1:0-218169 GCA_035558535.1 Kofleriaceae bacterium | reverse complement strand
TCAGCTCGGGCTTGGCAGGCTCGGGCTTGGCAGGCTCGGGGGTCACGACCGCCGGCTCGGGCTTGGCGGGCTCGGGGGTCACGACCGCCGGCTCCGGCTTGGGCGGCTCGACGGGCGTCGGCGCCGGCGTCGGCGTTGGCGTCGGCGTCGGCTCGGGATGCGCTGGCGGCGTGGTCTCCCAGGCCTTGGACTCCTCGGCCAGGGGCGGCGCTGCTGGCTCGTCCTCCGAGCCGCGAGCGGCGAGCGCGATGACGGTGACGAGCAGGAGCACCGCGACGCCGCCGCCCACGAGCAGGGCCCGCTTGCGCGAGCCGCGGCGGCCCTCGTCGAAGTCAGTGTCGCCCGGGCGGGCTCCGGCGCCTGCCCAGCCCCAGCCGCCGAGCATGTCGCCGCCGGACTGATCGTCGCGCGAGCGCGAGCGGACCGCCGCCACCGAGACCGGCTGCGATGTGTCCTTGTCGGGATCGCCCTCGGCCTCCGGCGTCGCGGTGCTCGCCGGCGGCGCGCCGGCCTGCGACGCCGTGGGCGCGGGTACCGGCGGCGTCGCCGTGGCCGCCGAGGTCTGCGACTTGCCGGGCGGCGCGGGCGGGGGGCCCTTTGCGTTGCTCGAGCCAGGTGGCGCGGGCGGCACGGACGGCTTGGCCGCCGACTCGGCCGGAGCGCCGATCGCGTTGAGGAGCGCCGTGTGCGTGCCCGGCGGCAGCGCGCCCGGCGGCAGGGTGCCGATCTTCGACGGCAAGAACGGCGGGATGGTGCCGCCCGGGATCGGGCCGAGCACGAGCTGCACGGGCGCCTCGGCTGCAGCGGGCGCCACCGGCGCTGCGGCCGGCGGAGGCGCCGCCGACGCTGCGGCCGGCGCGGGCGCCGCCGACGCCGCCGACGCTGCGGCCGGCGCGGGCGCCGCCGGCGCTGCGGCCGGCGCGGGCGCCGCCGACGCTGCGGCCGGCTTGCTGACGATGCTCGGCAGCGCCGGGGACTTGGCCGCCTCGGCGGTCGCCTCCGGCAGGCGCACCGGCGCCACGCCCATCACGGTCGACCGGAGGGCCGCGGCCGCGTCGGCCGAGCCCGAGCCCGCCGACTTGGACGACGGCGGCGGCGGCGGCGGGCCCGCGCGCACGACCGACGGGTACGGCACGGGCGGTGGCATCGCCGGCTCCACCGACGCGGGCGTGAGCACCGTCGCCTTGTCGTGCGCCTTCTCTGCCTTCTCCGCCTTCGCCTTCTCCTGCTGCGCCTTCGCCCGCTCCCTCGCCTCCGCCAGCACCTCCGCGACGTAGCGCGCGATCACGTCGTTCGACTCGGGGTAGCCCTTGTCGTCGAGCACCGCGGCGATCTCCGCCGCCATCACCTTCGCGCTCTGGTACCGATCCGCCGGCTCGCGCGCGAGCGCCTTCTTGCAGATCGCGTCGAGCTCGGCCGGGATGCTCGCGTTGCACGACGACGGCGGCCGCACCTCGCTCGCGAGGACCGCTTGCTTCACCGCCTCGTCGGTCGCGCCCGGAAACAGCCGCTCGCGCGCCAGCGCCTCCCACAGGAGCACGCCGAGCGAGAACACGTCGCTGCGCCGATCGCCCGGCGCGCCGCGCAGCCGCTCCGGTGCCGTGTACCCGGCGGGCGCGGGCTTCGCCGCGGGCTCGACCATCACCGCGCCCGTCGGTCCCACGACGACCGCTGCCGGTGCCAGCGTGCCCAGCGATGGGCCGCTCTTCGGCGCCTTGTGCGCCGCCTCTGCCGCCTCGCCGATCACCCGCGCCGCACTCAGCACGTCGAGCCGACGGCTCGCGTTCATCATTACTTCCAAGGAGAGGCCCGCGGGCCCGGACGCGGAGAGGCCGTCCGTATCGCCGGTCATGGACACGTGCTCATCCTACATGACCCGTCGCGCCCCCTCCACCCTGCGAAAATAGTGTGCGCCACGCATACACGACACGTCCGCCTTCGCCTTCGCATTCTGCGGCGTCACGGTAGCATCTTCCGCGTCTTGACCGCCCTATGCCCGCCCTAGAGCAGGCCGTCCGTCGCTTCGTGGGTGCCCGCGCGCTGAACACGTTCGGCCGCGCTGTGATCGGTGCGACGGTCCTGTGGGAGCTCTACGAGCGCACGCGCGACCCGCTCGTGCTCGCCGGCGTCGGCCTCGTGCAGGTCGTGCCCGTCGTGCTCCTGTTCGTGCCGTCGGGCAACCTCGTCGATCGCGCGGATCGCCGCCTGCTCTCGACGGCCGCGGCCGCGGGCGCGGGGCTCGTCGGCATCGGGCTCGCCGCCGCGTCCGCGCTCGCGGCGCCCGTCTGGGTGTACCTCGCGCTCCTGCTCGCGCTCGGCGGCTGCACGTCGCTGCACGCGCCGGCCGCGTCGGCGCTCCTGCCGATGATCGCGCCGCGCGAGGCGCTGCCGCGCGCGAACCGCATCCTGTCGAGCTTCTCCGAGCTGTCGCAGATCGGCGGGCCGTCGCTCGCCGGCCTCGCGCTCGCCGCCGTGGCACCCGGCTGGGTCTACGCGTTCGTCGCCGTCACGGGCCTCTTCTCGGCGGCGCTCTACCGGGCGCTGCCGCCGCCGCGGCCGAGCTCTGTGCCGAGCTCGGGCCCCGCCACGCGCGACTGGCGCGTCGGCGTCTCGTACATCTGGCGCTCGCCGCTCCTGCTCCCCGCGATGACGCTCGACATGTTCGCGGTGCTGTTCGCGGGCGTGACCGCGCTCTTGCCGGCGATCGCGACCGACATCCTGCACGTCGGGCCCGTCGGCTACGGCGTCCTGCGCGCGTCGCAGTCCGTCGGCGCCGTGGTGATGGCCGTGCTCGGCGGCCGGCTGCCGCCGTGGCGCCGGCCCGGGCGCGTGCTGCTCGTCGTCGTCGCGCTGTTCGGCGCGGCGACCGTCGGCATCGGGCTGTCGCGCTCGCTGCCGCTCACCGTGGCGCTGCTCGTCGCGTGCGGCGCGCTCGACAACATCAGCGTCGTGATCCGGCTGACGCTCGAGCAGCTCGTCGTGCCGGACGCGATCCGCGGCCGCGTCGGCGCCGTGCACTTCGTCTTCATCGGCATGTCCAACGAGCTCGGCGCGGCCGAGTCCGGCTTCGCGGCGCGGCTCATCGGCGTCGTGCCGACGATCGCCTTCGGCGGCGCGCTCGCGGTGCTCGTCGTCGGCGTCGTCGCGCTCCGCTTCCCGGCGCTCGCGCGGATGCCGCCGCTCGCCGAGCTCCGGCCCCCCGACGAGCCAGCCTGAGCCAGCCTGACGGCGCTACTTCTGCCCGATGCGATGCACGTGCGCGCGGGCGAGCCCCTCCGACGTCCACGCCCCGCGCGCGGTGCGCGCCAGGACCGCGCACGCCGCCGGCAAGAGCACGAGCTGGACGACGACCAAGGACAGGACGAGCTGCCCGGTCACGGTCGCGGCCGGCAGCTCGACGAGCAATTCCGGGCCAGGGCCCAGGCCCGGGCCGGCCGGCTCGACGCGCGGCGCGGCCGTCAGCGCCAGCACGAACACCGAGACGCCGACCGACGCCATCGACGCCAGGAGCGCGTTCGCGAGCGAGGGCCGGCGCCAGACGTAGGCGATGAGCGCCACGAGGATCGCCGCGACGGCGGCCAGCCCGTGCGGCGCGTTCGCGACGGCGGCCGTCGCCTGCAGCTTGCCGAGCCGGTAGAGCTCGTAGCCCGGCGAGAAGCCGAGCACCGCGATCGCGAGCGCGAGCCCGCCGCTCACGAAGCAGAACCCCCGCAGCATCGCGCGCCGCGCCGCGTCGCGATCCACCGGGGGCCGGGGCCTGTTCGACATCCCCGCGAGCATAGCGCCCTGGGGCGCCCTGGGCCGCCCTAATGCACCCGCGGGAGGATCGTCCGCTCCGCGAGGATCTCTGCTTCGCGCGCGGCGAGCTCTTGGGCCCGCGCCCGCCACGCCTCGGGCGCCGCGTCGCGCGCGAGCGCGAGGAAGATGTCGCGGTGGCGCACCTCGGCCTCGGCGAGGCTCGCGTAGAGCTCGCGCGCCTTCGGATCCTCGAGCGCGCCGGCGAGCAGCTCGAGGCGCTCGGCCGACCGGCCCTCGATCACGGCGAACACGAGCAGCCGATCGAGCAGGCGCTCGGGCTCCTTGCCGCGGATGTGCGTCCGCAGCGCGGCGGCGTAGCCGTCGCCGGCGTCGTAGCTCGCCGGCTGGCTGCGGCGCGTGAGCAGCCGCGCCACGGCCACCACGTGGCGCGTCTCGTCGTGCGCGAGCCGCGCCATCGCCTCGACGAGATCCGCGCGCTCGGGGTAGCTGCGGATCAGAGACAGCGCTGACTGCGCCGCCTTGCGCTCGCAGTGCAGGTGATCGGCGTGCACCGCGTCCAGATCGGACAGCGCGATCGGGAGCCAGCGCGGGTCGCTGCCGACCAGGGGCAGCGCGTCACCGAGGTGCGGCACTTCGAACATTGCGCTTCCCGACGATGCTACATTCCGTCCGCGACGTGAAGAAGGCCGAGCGAGCAGCGGAAGCATTCCGGACCGAATGCCTCGAGGGGCTCCGGCGCGCGCAGGCGCTGCGCAAGGAGCTGCTCGCGGCGCCGCGGACGATCGATAGCGCGCTCGTCCTCTACAACCAGCTCCTCACCGCCGCCAGCGCGAGCAACACGCAGGCCGGCCTCATGTCCGAGACGCACCCCGCCGAGGTGATCCGCGACGTCGCGCGCGAGTGCGAGCAGGAGGTCGCGCGGTTCTACTCGGACCTGCTGCTCGACCGCGACGTCTACGACGTGCTCGCCGCCGTCGACGTCGCCGCGGCCGATCCCGACACCCGCCGGTTCCTCGAGCACACGCTGCGCGACTACCGCCGCGCCGGCGTCGACCAGCCCGCGGAGGTGCGCGCGCGGCTCGCGCAGATCGACGAGGAGCTGACCAAGCTCGGCCAGCAGTTCTCGAAGAACATCTCCGAGGACGTGCGCTCGATCGAGGCGCCGGTGGCGCGGCTCGGCGGGCTGCCGCCCGACTTCCTCGCGGCGCACCCGCCGAACCAGGACGGCCTGGTCACGATCACGACCGACTCGCCCGACTACAACCCGTTCATGACGTACGCGGAGGACGACGACCTCCGCCACCAGCTCTACGTGAAGTTCCGCAGCCGCGGCGATCAGCACAACGAGGGCGTGCTGCGCGAGATCCTGAAGCTGCGCGCCGAGAAGTCGGCGCTGCTCGGGTTCCCCGACTGGGCCGACTACATCACCGCCGACAAGATGATCGGCAGCGGCGCGCGCGCCAGCGAGTTCATCGAGCGCGTGTGGCAGCTCGCGCGGCCGCGCGCCGAGCGCGACTACCAGGAGCTCTTGCGCAAGCTCCAGGAGCTCGTGCCCGGGGCCACCGCGGTCGCCGACTGGCAGAAGGGCTGGCTCGAGAACCTCGTCAAGAAGGACGTCTACCAGGTCGACTCGGGCGAGACGCGCTGCTACTTCCCGTACGAGCGCGTGCTCGCGGGGCTGCTCGAGATCACCGCCGAGATCTTCGATCTGCGCTACGTCCCCGTCGCCGAGGCGGACGCGCCGCGCTGGCACGGCAGCGTGCAGGTCTACGACGTGGTCCGCGGCGACACGAAGCTCGGCCGGATCTACCTCGACATGCACCCGCGCGAGGGCAAGTACAAGCACGCGGCGCAGTTCCCGCTCAAGGACGGCGTGCGCGGCGTGCAGCTCCCCGAGGGCGTGCTCGTCTGCAACTTCTCCGATCCGACCGACGGCCCGGCGCTCCTCGAGCACGAGGACGTCGTGACGATGTTCCACGAGTTCGGGCACCTCATGCACCACGTCCTCGGCGGCCACCAGGCGTGGATCACGCAGAGCGGCGTGGCGACGGAGTGGGACTTCGTCGAGGCGCCGTCGCAGATGTTCGAGGAGTGGGCGTGGAGCTACGACATCCTCGCGCGGTTCGCGCGGCACTATCAGACGAACGAGGTGATCCCGCCCGAGCTCGTCGAGCGGATGCGCCGCGCGGACAGGTTCGGGCTCGGCACCGCGACGGTGCAGCAGATCTTCTACGCGTCGATCTCGCTCGGCTTCCACCGCGCCGATCCGGAGGCGCTCGATCAGCTCACGGAGGTGCAGCAGCTGCAGAAGCGCTACACGCCGTTCGCGTACGTGCCGGGGACGCGGTTCCACGCGTCGTTCGGCCACCTCGTGGGCTACTCGGCGATGTACTACACGTACCAGTGGTCGCTCGTCATCGCGAAGGACCTGCTCACGCCGTTCGAGGCGAGCGGGCTGATGGCGAAAGAGGTGACGTTTGCCTACCGCGACAAGGTGCTGGTCCCGGGTGGGAGCCGCGACGCGATCGAGCTCGTGAGAGACTTCCTCGGCCGTGACTATGATTTTGCGGCGTACGAGCGATTCCTCGCTGCCTGATCCGAGCCGCCGGAGCCCGCCCGCGCGCTAATTGTCGCGCGCCCGATACAAGTTGTGTCGATCGACGACGACTGAAGATCGCGACAATTCAAGACGATCGTTTGCTTCCGCGCGATCGGTGGATGTTTTACAACCAGCGGCACACGGGAACTCTGGAGACATCATCAATGAAGAAGATCGCGTTTGTGTTTATCGCCGCCATGACGGTTCTCTCCTTCGGCTGCAAGAAGAAGGGGGGCGACATGAAAGAGGCGATGGCGAAGATGGAGGGCTTCAAGACGGCCATGTGCGCGTGTAAGTCCGGCGACAAGGCCTGCGCCGAGAAGGTCAACAAGGACATGCAGGCGTACGCGGACTCGATGAAGGGCAAGGAGAAGGACATGAAGCCTTCTCCCGAGGACGAGAAGAAGATGGCGCCGGTCGTGGCCGAGATGACCAAGTGCATGACGGCCGCGATGACGGACCCGGCCGCGGCGGCGCCCCCGACTGGCGACATGAAGCCGGCTGACCCGGCGGCGGCTGGCGGCACGGCCCCGGCTAGCGGCGACAAGCCGGCTGACCCGGCGGCTCCGGCTGGTGGCGCGGCCCCGGCGGCTGGCGGCGACATGAAGAAGGACGAGACGAAGAAGGACGAGAAGAAGTAAGCGCCTCGAGGCGACTTGCTCCGCGGCGGCCGCGATCTGGAGAGATCGCGGCCGTCGGTGTTTTCGGGCCCGTGCAGTACCCGGGCGACGCCACGCGTCGCGCGTCGCGCGTCGCCGCAGCGCTATTGCGCCGCGGCTTAACGAACGCCGCCGAAGGCGACCAGCTTGGTCTCGAGGTTGTCGGCGAGGCCCTCGCGTCCGCACTCGTGGCCGAGGCCGCTGTCCTTGCGGCCGCTGAACGGCGCCTCGGTGGTCTGCGGCGCCCACTCGTTGACGCCGATCATGCCGAACTCGAGGCGCTCGTACGTGTGCATCGCGGCGGCCAGGTCGTTCGTGAACACGTACGCGGCGAGGCCGTAGCGCGTGGCGTTCGCGGCGGCGATCACCTCGTCGAGCCGATCGAACGGCGTCACCGCGAAGACCGGACCGAACACCTCCTCGGCGAACGCCGGCGCGGCCGGCGGCACGCCGCCGAGTACCGCCGGCTCGAGGAAGAACCCCGGCCCCGGCCGGCGCGCGCCGCCGGTGCGGACCGTGGCGCCCGCAGCCGTCGCCGCCGCGATCAGGCCCTCCACGCGCTCGCGGTGCCGCGCGCTGATGAGCGGCCCGATGCGCGTCTCGGGCAAAAGGCCGCTGCCGACCGGCAGCTTGCGCGTCTCCTCGACGACGATCTCCTCGAACGCCGGCAGCCGCGCGCGCTCGACGAAGAACCGCTGCGGCGAGATGCACACCTGGCCCGCGTTGCGGAACCGCGCCGCGACCGCGCCGCGCGCGACCGCCTCGATGTCGGCGTCGGGCAGGACCAGGACCGGCGCGTTGCCGCCGAGCTCGAGCGACAGCCGCGTCATCGTGCGCGACGCGCCGTCCATCAGCAGCTTGCCGACCGCGACCGAGCCCGTGAAGCTCAGCTTGCGCAGGTCGGGGTGATCGAGCATCGCCTGGCCCATCGGGCCCGGCTCGCCGTTGACCAGATCGAGCGCGCCCGGCGGCAGCCCCGCCTCCTCGAGCGCCAGGGCGATCGCCATCGCCGACAGCGGCGTCAGCTCGGCCGGGCGCACCACGACCGTGCAGCCCGCCGCGAGCGCCGCGGCGATGGCGCGCGCCGGGTTGTACGCCGGGAAGTTCCACGCCGTGATCACCCCGACGACGCCGATCGGCTCGCGCAGCACGAGCATCCGCTTCGTCGGGACGCGCGCCGGGATCGTGTAGCCGTAGACGCGCTTGCCCTCCTCGGCGTACCACTCGAACAGGTCGGCCGCGACCTGCCACTCGCGCAGCGCCTCGGCGCGCGGCTTGCCGCTCTCGCGCACCGTCAGCTCGGCGAGCCGCTCGGCGCGCCCGCGCAGAAGCTCCGCCGCGCGCGCGAGGATCGCGCCGCGATCGTACGGCGTCCGCGCGCGCCACGCCGGCAGCGCGCGGTGCGCGGCCTCGATCGCCGCGCCCACGTCCGCGGCGCCGCCGTACGGCACGCTCGCGATCGCCTCCTCGGTCGCCGGATCGATCACGTCCCACCGGCCGCCGCCGAGCGCGTCCACCCACCGGCCGTCGATGTACTGCGCGGCGCCCGCCGTCACGCGCCGTGCTCCGCGACGTGGCGCACCGCCTCGGTGACCACGCCGAGCCCCTCGCGCAGCTCGTCCTCGGTGATCGAGAGCGGCGGCATGAACCGCACGCAGTTCGAGTACAGGCCCGCGCGGATGAGCAAGACGCCGCTCGCGACCGCGCGCCGGATCACGGCGAGCGCGTGCGCTGGCGCCGGGGTCCGCGCATCGCGATCGGTGACGAGATCGATCAGCAGCATCGGTCCGAGTCCGCGCACGTCGCCGACGAGCGGGCAGGACGCCTGCAGCGCCAGGAGCTCCTCGCGCATCACCTCGCCGATCCGCCGCGCGTGCGCGAGGAAGTCCGGGCTGCGGATCAGGCGCACCGCCTCGAGCGCGGCGGCGCACGCGAGCGGGCTGCCGCCGTACGTGCCGCCGATGCCGCCGACGTGGGGCCCGTCCATGATCTCGGCGCGGCCGGTGGTCGCGCTGATCGGCATCCCGGCGCCGAGCGCCTTCGCCATCGTGACCAGGTCCGGGACGACGCCCGCGTGCTCGATCGCGAACAGCGCGCCCGTGCGCCCGAGGCCGCTCTGTACCTCGTCGGCGATCATCACGATGCCGTGCTGCGTGCACAGCTCGCGGATCCGCCGCAGGAACGCGGGCGGGACCGGGATGAAGCCCGCCTCGCCCTGGACCGGCTCGATGATGATCGCCGCGAGCGACGCCGGATCGATCTGCGCGATCAGCGCGCGCTCGAGGCCGGCGATGCACGCGGCGACGTGCTCGTCCTCGGACATGCCGCGCGGGCGGCGGTACACGTCCGGTGCCGGGATGCGGTAGATCTCCGGCGCGAACGGCCCCATGCCCTGCTTGAACAGGCCGTACTTGCTCGTCAGGCTGAGCGCGAGCAGCGTGCGGCCGTGGTAGGCGCCTTCGAAGCACAGGACGCCCGGGCGCTTCGTGTACGCGCGCGCGATCTTGATCGCGTTCTCGATCGCCTCGGAGCCGGAGTTCGCGAGCAACGTCTTCTTCGGGAAGTCGCCCGGCGCGATCTCGTTCAGCAGCTCGCACAGCGCGACGTACGGCTCGTACGTGGCGACCAGCACGCACGGGTGGATCAGCCGCTCCGCCTGCGCGACGATCGCCGCGACCACCTCCGGCGGGCAGTGGCCCACCGCGGCCGTGCCGATGCCGCCGGCCAGGTCGACGAGCGTGTTGCCGTCGACGTCGTGGACGCGCGCCCCCTCGGCGCGCTCGACGACCACGTCGGTGGAGCGCGCGAGCCCGCGCGCGACGGCGGCCGCGCGGCGCTCGAGCAGGGCGCGGCTCTTGGGACCGGGGATCTCGGTGACTCGTCGGATCGCTGTCACGGTGGGAACCTCACTTCGCGTTCGGTCGGCAGTACGAGCACGATACCGTAGCGATCGCACACCGGATCGTTGATGTATCCCGGGATCAGCCCGCGCGGCTCAAAGCCGATCGCGAGCTGGGCGGAGGTCGTCGGATCGCGGCGCGTCCCCGCCACGAGCTCGGCGTAGTACTGCTCGGCGCTGATCTGGTCCTTCACGGCGCCATAGCCGCTCGGCATGCCAACGGTGAGCTGGCCGGCGAGGCCGAGGCGGCGGGCCACCTCGTGGCGCGCCGCGTACAGCGCGCGCGCGATGCTGCGGCCGCGGTAGGCCGGGTGCACGCCGAGGTCGGCGCCGTACAGCCAGCGCCCTGCCGGCTCGTGCGACGTGAGCCACCCGCCCTGGATGACCTCGGCGAACGTGTGGGCCGGGTGCTCGAGATCGATGTCGCGCCGGATCGTCGAGGTCATGCCGACGACGAGCCCGCCGGCGTCCAGGTCGACGGCGCAGAACTGGCCCGCGGGGAACAGCTCGATGTGGCGCCGGTAGTGCGGGGCGCGGAACCGCTCCTCGGGCGCGAGCGTCGGGAACACGACGCGCTGCAGCTCCTCGAGCGCCTCGGCGTGCCCGGGCCCCGTCGCGCACACCGCGAGGTTGGTGCTGAACCTCCGGATCGTGATCGGCTCGGTCATGGCTGGGGCTCCATCACGCCGCGACTGTACCCCGGCGCCCGGCCGGCCCGCCCGTCGCGGCGGCGTGGTAGACATGGAGCATGTTCGGTGCCGTAGCCCGCCCTGCTATCGAGCCGGAGCTGTTCCGGCCGCTCAAGCGCTCGGAGTACGACCGGATGGTGGAGCTCGGGCTGTTTCAGGACGAGCGCGTCGAGCTACTCCGAGGGGTGCTGGTCAAGATGTCTCCGCAATACGCGCCGCACGCGTCGACGATCGAGAAGTTGACGGAGCTCCTGGTGATGCGGTTACAGGGGCGCTTCCGAGTGCGCATCCAGTCTCCTCTTGCGCTCTCGGATGACTCCGAGCCCGAGCCCGACGTCGCGATCGTGCCGCGCGGGGACTACGAGACCGAGCATCCCAGGACCGCGCTCCTGGTCATCGAGGTCTCCGACTCGTCGCTGCAGAAGGATCGCGGGAAGGCCGAGATCTACGCGAGCGCCGGCATCGGCGAGTACTGGCTCGTCAACCTCGGCGCGCGGACCGTCGAGGTCTACTCGTCGCCCGAGGGCGACCGCTACGCGGAGGCTCACACGCTGCGCGAGGGCGCCACGCTGCGGCCCACGGCGCTGCCCGACGTCTCGATCGCCGTGGCCGAGATCCTGCCGAAGGCCTGAACGGGCCCGGCGCGCCGGCCCGGCGCGCCGTCATGGGGGCCGTCACGGGCAGCGCGCGAGCCAGGCGGGTAGCTCGCGCAGCAGGCGGCGCATCACGACGTCCGCGCCCTCGGCGAACGCCGCGGGGTTGCCGTACGACTCGCCGCCGGCCGGGGCGACCAGATCCGAGACGCCGCGCAGGATCAGCACGCGCTGGCGGTTGCGCGCGCAGGTGTACGCGATGGCGCCGCTCTCCCAGTCGCCGGCGACCGCGCCGTAGCGCGCCGCGAGCTCGCCCAGATCCGCCGGCACCAGATCGCGATCGCCCGAGACGAGGAGCGTCCGCGTGACCGCGCTCGGCGGCGGCCCGGTGAGCCACGACAGATCGAGCGCGACTGTGTAATCGGCGATCGCCTCGGCCGAGTCGCCCATCGCCTCCTTGATGTCGTAGATGATCGTGCGATCGGCGAGCACCACGGCGTGCCGCTCGATCGCGCCGGCGAAGCCGCCGCACGTGCCGAGGTTGATGACGTACGCGGGCCGCCACCGATCGATCGCGTACTGCGCCGAGCCGGCGGCCGCGACCTTGCCCCAGCCGCCGTGGAAGAACACGACGCGCGTCGGGCGCCCGCCCACGTCGAGCGAGCGCTCGAACGCCTCGCCCCACGGCGTCGCCTCGAGCCGCGCGTCGGGATAGACCGCTCGGACGACGCGCCACTCCATGTTGGCCGAGATGATCACGACCGCCTTCAGCGGCGCAGGCGCGAGCGCGGGCGCCGGACGATCGACAGCGGCGCCGCCGCAGCCGATCCAGGCCACGAGGAGCAAGGCGCGAATCATGATCCACATCAGCGGCATACTAAGACGGCCCGCTGCGCAAACCTTGCAAGGTTCGCGCAGCAGTTGCAGCCTGTTCGCGATCGAGCCGGCGAGAATCCGCGTGCGAAGCGAGTCCGGGACGCCGATACTGGGAGACGATGGGTGACCGGGAGACGTCCATCGATCGGCTCGTGACGATCGTGCAGGAGCTGTCGCTCGCCCGCGATCTGGGCACGGTGATGGCGATCGTCCGCCGCGGCGCGCGCGAGCTCACGGGCGCCGATGGCGCGACGTTCGTGCTGCGCGACGAGGGCCGGTGCTTCTACGCCGACGAGGACGCGATCGAGCCTTTGTGGAAGGGGCAGCGGTTCCCGATGAGCGCGTGCATCAGCGGCTGGTCGATGCTGCACCGCGAGCCGGTCGTGCTCCCGGACATCTATGCGGACGCGCGGGTCCCGGCGGACGCGTACCGGCCCACGTTCGTGAAGAGCCTCGTCATGGTCCCGATCCGCAAGCTCGATCCGATCGGCGCGATCGGCACGTACTGGGCGACCACGCACACCGCCACCGAGGAGCAGGTCCGCGTGCTGTCCGCGCTCGCCGACAGCACGTCGATCGCGCTCGAGAACGTGCAGCTCTACCAGTCGCTCGAGCAGCGCGTCGCCGATCGCACCGCGGAGCTCGCGGCCAAGCACGCGGCGCTCGAGCGCGCGCAGCGCCACAAGGAGGAGCTGGCCGCGCTCCTCGTGCACGACCTGCGCAGCCCCGCGAGCGGCCTCATGCTCGCTGCCAAGGCGCGCCTGCGCAGCCGGGAGATCGATGATCGCGGCCGCCACCAGTGGCAGAACGTGCACACCGCCGCCGAGGCGATCCACCGCATGGCGATGAACCTGCTCGACATCACGCGCAGCGAGGACGGCTCGTTCTCGCCGCGCCGCGGCGAGGTCTCGCTGCCGCAGCTGCTCGGCGAGGTCGTCGAGCTCATGGCGCCGCTCGCCGCCGAGCGCGCGCAGCGGCTCGCGCTGGCCACGCACGTCGCCGAGCCGATCCTCGCGTGCGACGCCGAGCTCGTGCGCCGCGTGCTGCAGAACCTGGTCGACAACGGCCTGCGCTACACGCCCGAGGCGGGCGAGGTCCGGATCGAGGCGCGGGACGAATGCGACGGCGTCGAGATCCGCGTGGACGATCAGGGGCCGGGCGTGCCCGCGGAGCAGCGCCGCGCCATCTTCGACAAGTGGAGCCGCGCCGGCCACCCGCTGGATCGGGACGACGCCTCGGGCCGCGGGCTCGGGCTCACGTTCTGCCGGCTCGCCGTCGAGGCCCACGGCGGCTCCATCGGCGTCGAGCCGGGCGCGGCCGGCGGCAGCTCGTTCGTCGTGCGGCTGCCGCGGCGCGCGCTCGCATTGAGTGCGTGAAAGGCGCGTGAGTCAGGGCCGCGAGTTTAGGCGTATCATGCGCCGATGAAGCAGCTGATCTGGATCGCCGCCGCGGCCGGCCTCACCCTCGGGGCGCTCGCGGGGTGCAGCAAGAAGAGCGACAACGCCGCCAAGGGCGGGGAGTCGTCGGCCTGTGCCACCGCCGCCGCGAAGGCGGTCGCGAGCCTGCCGGGCGCGGGCGCGACCGGCGTGAAGGACAAGCTGCAGTCGATCTACGCCACGCGCTGCGCCGAGGACAAGTGGGCGCCCGAGGTCATCCAGTGTTACGAGAGCGCGTCGGGGATGCAGGGGCTGACGGCGTGCCGCGCGAAGCTGCCGCCCGAGCTCGGGCAGAAGCTGCGCGGCGAGATCATGGCCGCGATGGCCGGCGGGGCGGGCGGCATGAGCGCGCCTCCGGGCCACGGCGGCGGCGCGATGGCGCCAGGCGGCGATCCGCCAGCGCCGGGCGGCACGGCGCCCGCGCCGGCGCCGAGCGGCGATCCGCCGGCGGCGGGCGGTCCGCCTCCGGGCGGCGCGGCGCCTGCGCCGACGAAGTGACGTGCCCCCGGGCGCCTAGCCCCGCGTCAGGTCGCGCGTGATGTTCTTCTGGTGCGCCTCGAGCGTGCCGCCGCCGATCTCGATCAGCTTGGTGTCGCGCAGGAACTGCTCGACGCGGTACTCGGTGCAGTAGCCGTAGCCGCCGAGCACCTGGACCGCCGCGTCGGCGACCTCCTTGGCGGCGGTGGCGGCGAACAGCTTCGCGGCGTCGGTGCCGAGCCGGCTGCGCTGCCCCGGGCCCACCGTCTGGGCCACGTTGTAGACGAGCGCGCGCATCGCCTCGACCTTGGCGTAGCTCTCGCCGATGTACTTCTGGATCTGGCCGTGCTCGGCGAGCTGCTTGCCGAAGCTCCGCCGCTCCGTCGCGTAGCGCACCATCGCGTCGAGGCAGCGGCGCGCCATGCCGAGGCTCATCGCGGCGAGGCCGATCCGCTCGATCTCGAGGTTGCGCATCATGTTCGTGATGCCGCCGCCTTCGGTGCCGAGCAGGTTCTCGGCGGGCACGCGGCAGTCCTCGAAGACGAGCTCGGCCATCGTCGACGCGCGCATGCCCATCTTCGGGATCTTCGGGCTCGTCGCGAAGCCGGGGAAGCCGCGCTCGACGATGAACGACGTGATCCGGTCGGCGAGCTTGGCATAGACGAGGAACACGCCGGCCTCGGGCGCGTTCGTGATGAACGTCTTGCGCCCGTTCAGGATGTAGCCGCCTGCGTCCTTCCGCGCCGTCGTCTGCATCCCGAGCACGTCGGTGCCGACGGCGGGCTCGGTCATGCCCATCGCGCCGACGAGCTCGCCCGACAGTGTGCGGGCGAGGTAGCGCGCGCGCTGGTCCGCGTTGCCCGCCCAGTAGAAGTTGTTGACGAACAGGAGCGCGTGCGCGAGGTAGCCGAGCGTGAAGCCCGGGTCGGCGTACGCGAGCTCGTCGTGCACGATGCACGACGCGACCGCGTCCAGGCCCGCGCCGCCGTCGGCCTCGGGGATCGTGACGCCGATGAGGCCGAGGCCCCCGAGCTCGCGGAGCAGCGCCGTGTTGAACGTCTGCGACTCGTCGTGCGCCATCGCCTGGGGCTCGACGCGCGTCTGGACGAACTGGCGGACCGTCTGGCGGAGGAGCTCGTGCTCGTCGGAGGTCGCGGGCGAGGACGTGGCGGTGGCCATGGCGGCCTACCTTAGGGCCGATCGGCGCCCCGCGCCGGCCGATCGCGCCCGACCGGCTGGACGGTAGGTCGCGCGGGCGCGGCCCGGGCCGGGTTACAGTGTGTCCGTGCCCGGGATCGAACGATGGCTCGCTGGCGAGCCGGCCGTGCTGGTCGCCAACCCGACCGCGCAGAGCGGCAAGGCCGCCGAGTGGATCCGCACGGCGCGCGCGCTCCTCGACGAGGCGCAGGTGCCGCACCGCTTCGTGCCGACCGAGCCGGAGGGCCGGACGATCGATCGCGTCCGCGAGGTGATCGACGGCGGTGCGCGCGTCGTCATCTACATGGGCGGCGACGGCACGTTCGCGGAGGTCGCCAAGGCGATCTTCGCGTCGCGGCACCCGACCTCCTGCGTGATGGGCATGCTGCCGACGGGCACCGCGAACGATCAGGGCAAGTCGTTCGGCCTCGGCAGCGGCCCCGACTCGCTCGAGCGCAACGTCTCGGTGATCGCGGCCGGCGAGATCGTTGGCTGCGACGTCGGCCTCCTCATGGTCTCGCGCGCGCAGAAGGAGGTGCACCGCGATCTGTTCTTCGACTCGTTCTCGGTCGGGCTCGGCGCCGCGAGCCTGGCGACGCGCAACCGCGACCGCGAGCGCGTCGGTCGGATCCCGGGGCTCGGCGCGATCTACCGCGATCAGCTCGTCTACGCGGGCGCGGTGCTGCAGCGCTTCGTCGAGAGCTACGTCGTCGACATCAAGTTCGATCTCGACGCGATCATCGACGGCGTCGTGCGGCCGTTCCCCGGCCTGCTCGACGTGATCGTGAAGAACACGAAGATCTTCGGCGGCGAGTGGATCTTCGATCCGGACACCGAGTCCGACGACGGCCGGCTCGAGCTCGTGCCGGTGACCGGCCGCCGCGATTTCGGCGCCAAGCTGATCGGCGGCCTGCGGCGGAGCCCGGTCGGCGTCGACGACCTCGCGGCGATCGGCATCCAGCACGAGCCGCCGGTGGCCGGCTCGAAGTTCGAGCTCGCCGTGCGCACCGCCGGCAGCCTGCCCGCCGCGCAGGTCGACGGCGAGGAGATCCCCGCTGGCGACCGCTACTACGTCGACGTCGCGCCGCGCGCGCTGCGCCTGATCGTGCCGCGCGAGCACCTCGATCCGTCGGAGGTCGATCGCAGCGGCCGCTTCCCCGCCGTGTGACTGGCCTGAACGAGGTCGCCGTTTACGTGGCCGATATCAGGCTGTGTCGTGCGTGCTATCGTGTCGGCGATGGTTGCTCCAGCGCTCGCCGAGGACGATCTGCGGATGACGATCGTGGCGCGCTGGCGCGACATGCCCATGCGTGTCCGGCTGGCCGCGCCGCTCGGTGACGACGAGTTGTTCGAGTTCTGCGCTGCCAACCGCGACCTCCGGATCGAACGCACCGCCGATGGAGAGCTGCTCATCATGCCGCCCACAGGGGGAGAGACGGGTCGTCGCAACTTCGATTTGATCGGTCAGTTCGCGGACTGGGTGAGGCATGACGGCACGGGTATTGGGTTCGATTCCTCGACCGGGTTCCTGCTGCCGAACGGCGCCGAACGGGCGCCGGATGTTGCGTGGGTGTCGAAGCAGCGGTGGAATGCCCTGAGCGACAAGCAACGCCGCAGGTTCCCGCCGCTGTGCCCCGACTTCGTGCTCGAGCTGCGCTCGCCGAGCGATTCGCTGGCCGATCAGTGCGCCAAGCTCGAGGAGTACATCGCCTGCGGGGCCCGGCTGGGGTGGCTCGTCGATCCCGACAACCGGCGAGTCCACGTATATCGCCCCGGTCGTGCGGTCCAGATCGTCGAGGGAGTCAACGAGCTGCGCGGCGATCCCGAGCTGCCGGGGCTGGCGCTCGATCTTCGCTTGATCTGGTAGCCGTCGCCGCCGCCACCCCGCCGTGTGACTGGCCGCACGGCTGCGGCTGCGCGCGCGCTCCGGGCCCTGCGCCCGCTCTACCATCCGCGGATGCGAACGTGGATGTGGCTCCTCGCGCGGGCCGGGCTCGTCGTGCTGGCGCTCGCCGGCTGCGGAGAGGTCAAGGACGGCGGCGGCGACGACGGGGCCGGCGGCGATGGCCGCGCCTGCGCGGGCGACACGCCGCAGGCGTGCGGCCCCGGGTGCGTCATGTGCCCGATGACCGGCGACCGGACAGCCCCGACGTGCGACGGCACGGCGTGCGGCCTCGCGTGCCGGGACAGCGCGCCGAAGTGCTCCGACAACACGTGCTCGCGGATGCTGTGGACGTTCGAGGACGGCAGGCTCGACGGGATCACGCCGCGCGCGCCGAACGGGCTCGCGCTCGTCGTCCGCAACCTCAACGGCGCGCAGGCGCTGGCCGCCGACATCCAGAACCTCACCGAGATCTCGTTTCGCGTCCCGATCTGCCTCTCGGGCGTCGTGGACGTGCGGCCGAAGACGTTCAGCTTCCAGGTCTTCTTCCAGGGCGGCTCGTCCGGCGGCGTCGAGTACTACCTGCAGGGCTCGGTCCCGTCGCCGCAGAACGGCGCGTACCTCCGCCAGACGGCCGTCGCGGGCCAGATGTGGGTCCCCTATACGTCGCCGCTCAGCATGTCGCAGTTCAGCGGGACCTGCAGCGACGTCACGATCCAGGCGGGCACCCTCGGCGCGCCGTTCTCCGGCACGATCTGGTTCGACGACTTCAAGATCGAGTGATGAGCATGAAGACGGCGGTCTCGATCCCCGACGACGTGTTCCGCCGAGCCGAGCGCTTCGCCAAGCGGCGCAAGCTATCGCGCAGCGAGCTGTACACCGCTGCGCTGGTCCGGATGCTCGAAGCCGAGCCGAAGGAGGACGTGACGCGTGCATACGACTCCGCGTTCGACGACGGTCAGTACGACAGCCTGATCGATGTGACTGCCCGAAAGCTCCTCACGGATATCGAGTGGACCGAGGAATGAACCGTCTGAGTTCGGTTAGATGATCCGTGACTTTACGGTGACCGCGCCCACGCACCACAGCACCGCATCGATCAGCTCTCGGCTCGAGTGATCGCCCACCTCCTCGAAGTACTTCGTCAGATCCTTGCTCGTCGTGCAGTAGTTCGCGATGTCATGGAGCGCCCGTCGCCGGCTGTCTACCAGCTTGATGCCCGTCGCGGCGATGAGCGTGAGCAACGCGTTCACGGTGTCGAGGACCGCGGCGTCGGTGTCGATCCCGCCCGCCGACAGGACGTATAGCGCCTGCGCGACGTCGCACCAGAAGAACGGCTGCTCGACATCGATCTTGTCAGCAGGTGCGCCGTACTGCCGGACGAGCGCGTCCGCGCGCGTCCGATCCGTGAACAGCGCGATGCGACCGTCGATCATCAAGGGGACATCCGTCTCGCCCTCAAGGATCAGGCCGTACAGTTCGGGAGCGCTCCGGTCGGGATCGAGGCCGATCGCGAGGAGCCGCCAGTAGGTCTCGATGGATGGATTTGGTGACACCATGTTTGCTACTCGAATGCTCGATCACCGAACTTCTTCAGCTTGCTGAACTCGGTGCCCTGCTGGCCGCTGTGCTGCCACTGACCGACACCATACCTCTTGTTCAGCATCCGGGTAGCGAACGTCGTGCCACTCTCGTTGACCCCAGGTCGCGCGTCGGGCCACTGCTCGATCCAACTCGGGACATCAGTCGCCGCTTCCTTGCCGCTCAGGCGCGAGGACCGGCGCTTGAACTCGGTCGGCGTGGGTACGTCTTCTGCGGGTGCCTCCGCGGGAGCCTCGCCGAACTGCTCCTGGAGCTCCTTCTTGCGCGCCCGGAGCGCCTTTTTCTCCTTGGCCGACAGCTCATCGGCGTTCTTCAGCTTCTCCTTGATCTGCTCCAGCTCCTTTGCCGGATCAACCTTGGGCTTGTCTCCACCGCCTCCGCCGTCCTTGTCGTTCTTCATCTTCATGCCGGCTGCCGTGCCAAACGGACCGGCGGGACCGGGAACGCCAAGCTTCACGCCGGCACCAACACCAGCGCTTCCGCTCACCCCCTCTGCGACGGCAGGTACCATACTGATCGGCGGCATTGCCTTGGCGATCTGCATGGCCTTGCCATAGTTGCCCTTGACGCCAGTGTAGGCGAGCGCCGCCATCGCGATGCTCACCAGCATGCGCAAGAACTCCTTGCTTGCGACGGCGAGCTGCTCGTCCTTGCCCTTGGCAGTCCACGCGAGCGTCAACCACTGGCTCGCGTGCTTGAGCGCTTCGATGCCGGCCTGGACCATCCCGGCCGCTCCGAACGCGGCGAGTGCCAGCTGGATCAGGGCGGCGGCGATCTGGCCGACGCCCGTGGGGGTCGCGGCGAGGAACGCCGACATGGCCTCGGCGGCGACGAAGCCGGCGACGATGCCGATGATCTCCGGTAGGTGATCGAGGATGATCGGCGCGTACTCGCCGGCGACCTCGCCGAAGTAGTGCGGCGATTGCGTGACACTCTTGATGATGTCGACGATGTGCTGGGCGAACCGTTTGACCTTGGCGTAGACGCCGTTAGTCAGCGAGCCGTCAGGGACGACGCCTTCGAGCGCATGTGCGAACGCCGGACTGACGAGCCAAATCCGGTGTCCGGCGACGAGCTGCACGTTGTTCGCGCCGCCACCGAGGAGCCCGGGGTCCTGATAGCTGCCCGTGATACCGGCGCGCCCACGCTCCTTGTTTACGAACAGGAGGACGTTCTCGTAGAAGCGCAGGTCGTGGCCGTCGCGGACCGATGATTTGTACTCTCGTACGGCGAGCTTCTCGGCGGTGTCACCGGACTTCACCTGGTACAGCTTGGCGAGCGGTTCCGGCAGATCGGTAGTGACGCGGAAGTCCTGTACGTAGCCGCGCGTGATCTGGTCGGGCAGGAACGCGGTCACGTACCACCACTGCGACGCGCCGGGGTACATGCCGCTGACGAACACGCGTGTCGCGGGCGGCAGCGGCGCGTCGATCACCTTCTCGCCGCTGGCCTCCGCGGGCCCGGTGCGCAGATTCGCTCCGTCGCTGTTATCGATGAACCCGGGCTTGTTGATACCACCTACCGGCGGCGTGATCGCGGGGCGCGCGCCAGAGGCCGAGGGCGCGCGCTGGACCGCCGCGGTGGTCGTACCGCTGCCACGATACTGCGCGAGCAGGTCGGTCGCGGATTCGCCGCGAACTACGCGATCGGCGACAGCATCGGCATGCGCCTCGTGCTCGTCACCCATCGCTCCGACGCCACCCTTCAGCTGTACGCCGCCGTGTTGCTGCACCACGTGCGCAGCCTCATGCGCTGCGGTGTGGAGGTCGGGTTGCTCCGCGAATGCGACGTCGTTGCCGGTCGCGTACGCGCGCGCACCGAGTTGCTCGGCCGCGTCGGCGGCCTGTCCACCAACGTGCGCGCCGATGCCCGAGACGTCATGATCGGGACCGAACGAGCGCTGGATCGCATCGAGGTGCGGCAACGCCGAACCGGGGCTGGCCACGCCAGCAGCCGCGATTCGGTGCGCGTCCCCCCGGTTCGCGATCGCTCCGCTGTCACCGCCGTCTTTCAGCTGGAGCCGCGGCAAGCTGCCGTCTTTCAGCTGGAGCCGCGGCAGACCGCCGCCTTTCAGCTGGAGCCGCGGCGGGCCGCCGCCTTTCAGCTGGAGCCGCGGCGGGCTGCTGTCTGACTCTGGCACCAGGGTTCGCTTGCCGACCACCGGCACGGCTGCCTCGGCCTCGCTCGATGCACCCTTGCCTCCGACCCAACCAATCCTGTCCCACACGGTGAGCAAGCAATAACAAGCGTTCGGCGCGGCCTCAAGTCAGAAGTGTTCAGATCTGATGGGCGGACCTGCTGAACCGCGAGGGGCCGAACCTGCGAAACGGCGCCCCGTCGTCATCGTGCAAGAAGACTTGTTCACTCGGAGTCGTCTGCAAACGGTGATGGTAGTGCCCATCATAAGCAATCTGAAACGTGCCGTGGCACCGGGCAACGTCGTGCTCGCACGGAGTCACTCCAAGCTCCGAGTAGAGAGCGTTGCTCTTGCTTGCCAGGTGCTGACGATCGACAAGCATTCTTGACCGAGAAGATCTCGACCCTACCGAGCTCGATCACGGCGCGTCCGGACGCAGACCCCGGCTGACGCTTGCGCTTTCCGACTGAGCACGGCCCACGCACGCGGCTACGAGGCCGTCTGCAGTCGCCGCGGGACGGCGGGACCACGGCGGGTCATCTTCGAGCACTGCTGCGAGCTTCGCGAGCACCGCCCGCTGCGCGCCCGTGATCGCGTCGGCGTCGCTCATCCCGCCCACGTGGGCCGACCGCCTCCGGGCGCATGCTCGTACGGCACATCTGCGATCAGGGACCAGAAGGCGCGCTCACGCGGCGCGAGCCGGTCGCCTTTGCGCCGGAGGAAGTCGGCGAGTACGGCACGCTCGACGTTGTGGATCAGCCAGCGCATGGCTTCCCAGGTACCGCGCGCCATGATCCGCTCGACGACGTAGTCGCGGTGCCGCTCCAGATCGAGCGCTTGGGGATCGACGTCCCAGAAGAGCCAGTGAAGCTCGGCGGGAATCACGCTCGAGAGTATGGCACGAAGTTCACGAGCGCGTTGGGCCGGGTGAGGTCGTCAGCTCCGCTGCTCTCGCTGCAGTTACCACTCCAGCGACGGGCCGAGCGCGCGCCTCGCGTCGCGCCTCGCGTCGTAGTCGGGCATCACGCGGCCGAGGTGCGCCCAGAACGCTGCGCTGTGCCCATCGTCGCCGCGGACCAGGTGGCCGAGTTCGTGGGCGATCACGTAGTCCACGAGCGCGAGGGGCGCCTGGACAATGCGCCAGTTGAGCCGCACCTCGCCCGCCCGGTTGCAGCTTCCCCAGCGGCGCCGCTGGTCGCGGATCAGCAGCGGCGGCGGCTCGATCCCGAGCTTCCTCGCCCAGACCTCGACGCGCTCGGGGAGCCGCGCCCGCGCGTGAGCGCGATACCAGCGGGCGAGCTCGGTGCGGACGGCCCGAGATTGCGCTGCCTCGCCGGCCTCGGACACGGTCGCGACGATCCACCCTCGATCCATCTTCACTCCGCCGACCCCGGCGCTCTGCACGACCCGCAGCCGGTACTGCCGGCCGAGGTAGCGGAACGTCTCTCCGCTGACGAACTCGCGCGCCGGCGGCACGGCGGGACGCTCGCTCGCACTTCGGAGCCGCTGCACGACCCAGGGAGCTTTGCTCCGCACCACGGCGTTCAGCTTGTCGACCGTCACCGCGGCCGGCGCTGTGACGACCAGCTCCCCGGTGCTCTCCACCGCGAGCGCCACCGTGCTTCGCCTCGCGCTGCGCCGGATCAGATACGGGATCCGGGTCTTGCCGAACAGGATCTCGGAGTGCTCGCTCATGAGCGTCGTCGTCGCTTCAGCAGATCCACGATGTTCTCGGCCGCGGCCTCGAGCTTGTCGGCCGGGTAACTGGCCGCCCGGAGTTGACGCTTGATGATCCGCCGCATCTCGCGCTGGACGTCGTCCTTGTGGATCCAGTCCACGATCGCCACCCTCGCTTCGAGCTGCTCCTCCAGGAGAGCGGTCAGCTCCTTCTTGGCGTCATCGACGTTGGCGCCGGGGGCGGCCTGCGGTCCGGCGGCCGTCGCGCTCTTGGGCTGCATGAGCAGCCCGTAGATGGCGAAGCCGGTCTCGGTCAGGCCGAGCTGCTCGGCAGCGCCTGCTTGCCCGCCCAGCTCCTTCTTGAGCGCCTCGAACAGCTTCAGCTGCTGGGCGGCGTCGATCCGCTTCGCCTTGCGGTCGGCGATGATCTGCTCCAGGCGGTCGCGCAAGGAGGTGTAGAACGCCGGATTCTCCTCGAGCTTGAGGTGGATCTCGTTCTTGATCGCGTGCTCCATCTCGCTGGCGCGCGCCTCGTCACTCTTGAGCGCCTTGAGCTTGTCCTCGAACTCCGGGGTGAACAGCGACACCTGCTTGACGAGGATCTGGATCCCCTCGGCGATGACCGCTTCCTCGATCAGCGCGCGCACCTTGGCGCCGCAATCGGAGATATCGATCTTGCTATCCCGGTATGTGGTCGCGGCCGCAGCTCGGATCTTCCCGAGCCAGCGGACATCGCCGACGTAGGGCTGCGCGCGGGGATCGGGGAGCATCATGTCGAGCGACTGCGAGAAGCGCCGGAACGCCAGGTCGAACTCCGCCCGCACGTCCTCGGGCTCCAGGACCGCGACGCAGGCGTGCAGATCGTCCTTGTCCTTCACCCGGACGAAGATCCGCATCGCTGTCGCGTGCCGGGTCTGGAGGCGCGGCAGCTCATCACTCTTCGGCGTGAGCGCGCCCTGCACGTCGGACGGCGCGAAGATCTCGAGCGCCTCCTGGAGCGCCTCCGAGACGCCCCAGTAATCGACGATCAAACCGTAGGTCTTGCCGTCGGCGGTGCGGTTCACGCGCGCGATGGCCTGGAGCAGCGTGTGCTCCTTGAGCTGCGAGTCGAGATACATCACCTGCTCGACCGGCGCATCGAAGCCCGTCAGCAGCATGTCGCACACGACGAGGATCGAGAGCGGGTCTTCCTTCTTGAGGAACCGGGCGACCAGATCCTTCCGCTGCTCCTCGCTCGTGTGGTGAGGGACCAACTGCGCGTCGTCCTTGTTGCTGCCCGAGATGATGACCGCGGACTGCGGCGCGTTCAGCCGATCCAGCGCCTCCTCGTGACCTCGTCCGCCCTGGGAACCGTGAACCAGGTGGTAGGTTGAGGTGGGATACAGGTCCAGTCACAAGTCGTCCGCGATTCGGCTCGGCGATTTACGCAGGCCAACTGCTGCCCGTGCGAGTGACCATGCCGCCGCTTCAGATCGAGGACCGCCGCGTCGGGTGAGGTCGTTGTTGTGGTGGAGCCCCTACGCCTTGCTCCTTACGTCCGCCCGATCAGGCTTGCTCTTTCATCGCGCAGGTGGTGCGCTAGCCCTCTGCGAGGGCCACGAGTCCGGCGACTGACCAGCGAGCCAATGAATCGCCTGTTGTGCAACGACCCGCATCAGGGCAGCGAACTCAACGTGTTGTTCGACGGGACACTCGTTCCCTGTGCGCTTGTAGTTGGCTTTCGCGTGAGCGGTCTCATTCCTCGTCGCCGAGGCAACGAGGCTGAGTTGTTTGAGTGCGCGAGCGCGCTTCTCCCCGATGTTGTCGGATGTCACCGCGCGTAGCTCACCCACAACTTTCGGAGCAAGTGGCGCAAGTGGGAGTGGATCGCAGACAACTCCGATGGCCTGAGCAAGTAGATCATTATCAGTCGCATCTCGCGCGCGGGTGCTAATGAGATTGGCCAGCCGGTCACGGATACCGGCATCGGCGATCTCATCCACGATCTTGTCCGTTTCCTTCTTGAGCGTCGCTTCGACGATAATCGAGACGTACTCGATCACGCGCGTGTAGCCGAGGATTCGAAAGATGGGAGGCGGCAATGCAGCGGCTTCAAGATACAGACCCAGCACCTCCTTCAACTGTGGTGATAAGAGCGGTCGAAGAGGGAGCTCTCCGATACCTCGAATCGTCTCGTCGTGCGGCAACAGCTCCAGGTACTGCTCGTTGGAAAGCTCGGGAAATCGCTCGATCGCGAACGCCAGGTTTTGCGACTCCTCAAGCGAGAAGAGATAGGCCGCAAAGATTCCGCCGAGTTCTTCAGTCTCGAACTTACCGGAGACGCATAGAAACATCCAGTCGGCGGGGGTCTCCGGGAAGAACTCGTGAGCGATGCCCCGAGCTGAATAGTGGAGCGCGAGCTCTGTAAGACCATGGTCCAGCCAGACATTGCGGACCTCGCCTTCATGCATGAGGAATTGCTCATCCATGCCGTAGGTGCTTGCGCCTTCACACAGCGTACGTGCTCTAGTATTGACGGGCACGACACGAGTGATCGCATACTCGGGGCCAACGAAAGCACCGTCGGCGCTTACTTGGCCGTTTGCCGCAGAGAAGACAACGTCGACAAGGTGCGACGTGAGACAACTGATTCGGTTGTCGCTTGCAAGCACAACGTAGACCTCTCCATTCGGCGTGATCGGCGTCGAGTCTTTCCCCTCTCGCCAGCACACACCATTGAATTTATCCTTGAGGATCTGTTGGGCCTCCGTGAACCTTGTTTCGAATGTAACCGCTTCATCGCTCATCATTCACACTCATGAAGCGGATTTGTTTGTTCCTCTCTCGACTTGCGTGTTCGGCTAGAGTTGACCTCATGAACTCTCCATGTGTTCGGACACCGCATGTCGCGATGCCTGCCTTGAGGCGCGGTGCAGAGGCGAATTTAGTATAATCTTCTCGGGCCAACCGATGACCATGTAGAAGAGTGACTCTGGCAAGAATCCGTTGTCACCAATCGCGCGCTTGAGGGCTCTCTTCTGACCAAACTCATCGGCGATCTGCTCAAGCCGAAGCAGTGCATCCTGATAGGCGTGCGTGCGGCGCATCTCGAGCGGCGTGGTCATGAAGCGTGAGCGGAGCGCCTCTAGGTCGAGGTGCTTCGACTCCTTCGTTCGCGACACCGAATGGAGAATGTCAAAGACGTGATGCGTAAGGATCGTGTTGTGCCAGACGTCCGCAAAGCTGCGCAACTGCATTCGTCCACGTTCGGCCTCATGCATGTAAATCAGGAGCCGCATGAAAAGTCGGGCGTTGTGGCCAACGTCGACTGGAACCATGCAACAAACGACAGCATAGGCGCCGTAGCGTAGCATCATGTCGGCGGCGCTTATGTCCCCCGCCCCGCGAGGCGCCGTCGAACAGACGCTTAGAAACACGAGCGGCGGTAGGGTCGGAATCTCTATACCCGTGTATAGCTCATTGCCAACGACTATGGAGCGTTGGTTTCGGGCGGGCCCACTGGTTCCGTGGCCGCTCAAGATGAGAATATCAGGCTGTACTCTTTGAAGATGAGCGGCCACCTGCGCTATCGAAGACGCACGAGCGATCTCGATCTCGTAATCCTTCAACTCATCCTTGAGCGCGCTCCATGACTCCATGCTAATCTCGAAAAGAGGGTCCTCGGGGTCTAAGCATTCGACTACGAGCACCTGCAAGCTACTCTCCTCCCAATAGCATGTCGCACGGTCTGAGAGTTCCATCTGAAGCATGCGCGTGAGAGGGATCAGTGGGCGATAGTAAAGCGGCTTCCAAGAGCAAAGCGGTGACTTCGAGCCTCGAGGCGTTGCAAGCCCTAGCGGAAACTGAGACATGATCAGCACGCCATTGCTCTTTGCGATCATCCCTGAATAGAGATGTTCCTCGAGGAACGCGCCCAACAGCCTGCCGATCTTGCTTAGAAGTTCAAGTACGCGTTTCGGTCTGCGTTGGACGTTGTCGTACTCCCTTTCTAGGTTTCTCAACTGCTGAAAAATCCCGGTGGATAGCGATGGCAGGACGACGGACGCGCCACCGCGAGCAATCGCTCTGTGGGCGCCAAGGATCTCCATCGCCTCGCGCTCTGCGTCGTTTCCGTCACCTGACTTGATTCCAGTGGCGCCGCCTTCTTCGAATGCACGCTGAAACGGGGCCGCGACACCAGGGGCAACGATTACAACTGGCAATGAAAACGAGTGTTCAGTCGCATCGCGTGCGCGGTCGATTTCTTCACCCACCTTCTCCGGCGGTACGCGTTCTTCCTCGAGTAGCGCCAGTGCTGTCGCATCGTGATGCGTTCGCAATAACTGGAATTGTGTCTCCGTGGGTTCATCGAGTGCCTCCATTCCCGGGATGGAGAAAAGCCGAGCCGTGTGGTTCAGGACCAGTTGCGCAACAGAGTTCAACTCCGCCCGATGCGGGTGGCGGAGCGAATCTTTGGCCCCAAAGTGGTCAGCCAAGCGCGCCCAGTGCGAGTTACATAACTCCACACTGAGTTCATGCTGAGCCACGGCCCCAAGCAACGCACCAGGACATGCTTCGACTACCAACTCTGCGGGCACTGTATCTGGGTGGATGACGAGCGTGGCGTCCTGCAGAGCGGCTTGGGGCAACTTGGTCACAATCGGCCATGGCGCGAAAAGCACGTCGTGGGGCAGATCTAGCTGTTGGAGATCGCGCACCAGCTTGAACGACCGTTCCTGTAGATCGAGAGCATTTCTAGGCAGATTTAGGATGTATCGCAGGACCGGAAGAACTGGCACTACCTCTGGATCCAGCCCGTAGAGGCTGCCCGCCAGTGCGATCTGTGCCAACGGGACTAAGGGAGGGACTGGCGCGCCGGTCTGCTTGCTGGAAAACAGGACAATGTACCGCAGTGCAGAAGGCGAAACGTTCCGCGACCCAGGCGAACGGTCCTTAGTCATGAAGTGAGATCATAGGAAGTTGCGGAATCGCTTTGAGCCGGCCGTAGATCGCCTTCGGCGTCAGGCGTCCTTGGACTGCATCCGGCGGTCATGTTCAACGAGAGGCTCCACGAGCTTCGGCCTGATTTCCTCGAGCGTCTCGATCGTCGACAGCGGCAGGGTGCGATAGCTGTACGGGATCTCGCGGAACTGGCCGTGGAGCCAGCCATCCCGCTCCTGCTCTCCCTTCGTGACGGCCCATGCGTAGTTGATGCGACTCTTGGCCGAGGGCAGATCCTCACGTAGGATGGGACCGAACTGCTGGAGATAGATCCAGGGCTCGTCGCGTTCGGGGTCCTCGGGATCATGGTGATCGATGCTGATGCCGAGCAGGGTGGGGTGGGCGAGCTCGCCCGCCTTGTCCTCTGCCGCGGGGGCGAAGAACTGCGAGTGATAGCAAGGGAGCCATTGCCGGGGGAGTCGCCACGATTTGGAAGCGACAGTCTCAATCGCCTTTCCGGACAGGCTCTCGTACTCTGGATACTGCTCCAGGAACACCTGCTCGACTTGATTGCAGAAATGGACGATGTCCTTGTAGTACGCAATCAACCAGCGATACGCGGTCCCGATGTTCTTCAGGCTCTCTTTACTCATCGTTCCTCTTCACATCCATGACGAGTGATAGGTGCCGGTGATCGCGGGCAGCTCGCTCGTCCAGAGCTTCCTCGCCGTCGCGGCCTGCGGCGCGGAGAAATGGACCCGGGCCGGCGGAGACGGCAGCGCCGGGAGTTCGGTCGACCAGCCCTGAAACGGCAGGCAGTCGAGGCGCTCGAGGCTCGCTAGGATCTCGAGCAACGTCACGCGCTCCGCGGGGGTAGTCGCGTCGGGGACCAGCGCGGTGCAGTGCACGTGCAGCTGTGCCCAGGAGCACCAGCGGATCGTGGCGTCGAGCTCGTCCGGCGAGGGAACCGGATGCCGGCGGATCGCGCAGTACTGCTGGATCTGCTGGGCGACCGAGACCCTGCCTCCTCCGAGCACGACCTTGTCAGCCGGTCCGGCGACGACAGCCGGCACCTCGGGGAGCACGCGATCATCGGTGATCAACAACAGATGGCCGGCACCCAGGCCCCTTCGCCCTTGCACCACCCGCCATTCTCGCCCGAGCTGCGTCGCATATTCTCCGAGCTGAGAGCCCTTGAACTTGGCCTCAACCAGCACGAACGCCGTGTCGGACGCGATGGTGGCATCCGGCTCGCAGTCCTGCTCGCGCGGCCACAGCACCACCTCGATTGGACCGCGACCAACCTCGATCTCGAGGCTTCTCAACAACCTCGCCAGGGTCTCAGGCCCGAGGAACCGCAGCATCCCCACAGTGCGCGACGTCAGATAGTCCTCCGAGCCGCGCAGCTCGTCGCGCGCCGCGCGAGGCATCTTTCGCCACTCACGGAAAGCGGTCGTCATGGGAATCCGCCGGCTCGGACTCAGCGGTAGCGTCGATGCTACGCCATGCCCTCGGACATGTCAGCGGCAAGGACATTCAAGGGGCGCCTTCGAGTTGCTCGAGGTGGCCTGAGGCTGAACCGGCGAAGCCAGCGTACCTCCACCGGATCCCTGATCCGTGGCCGCGACGATCGGCACGATCGGCCCTGCCGCGTCAGCGGGCGATCAGTTCGGTCGACTCCGGCGCGATCAGTTTGGCCGCCTCCTGACGTCCGAGCCGCCGTCACCAGGTGCGGGCCGGATCAGCAGGGCTCTCGTCGGAGGCTGTGACTGATACGTCGTCAGCCAGACCGCTGTTAGGCTGACCGGCGGCGGCATCGACGAGTTGCTCGCGAACCCGGCGGTCCTCGACCGCCAGCTCGTGAAGGTCAGCAAGAGCCAAGAGTTCGTTTCGGTTAAGAATTTCAAGGATTTGTCGCTTGGTCGGCATCCAGTGACTCGCGCGAGTGTAGGCCGTCCGGGGGCGCTTTGACCATCAACTCGATCGGCGCACGATCTCGCCTTCGCGCTCGCCCCTCGGAGCACGATGCACTGGTCGAAGGCTGCTAATCGCCAAAGGCACTGTTACTCGCCTTCGTTTTGCTCGGCGAGCGCATCGACGTCGCCCCATAGCGCGGCAAGATCGATCTTGAGCCCCTCGCACCCGGGGACCGGATCGATCACGCCGACGGTCGCGTCCACGACGTGGACGTAGCGGCCGAACGCGTCGAGCTCGTGGATCTGGAAGCTCCGCAGGCCGGGATCAACGAGCCAGTACCAGCGGACACCGAAGCTCGCGTACTCGGCGAGCTTCTCGACGCGATCGCGTCTGGCGTCGCGCGGCGTGGGCGAGACGATCTCGACGGCGATGCTCGGCGGCCGGCGGTTCAGGCCGGTTCGCGGTGGGCGTGGGGGCCCGGCCAGGAAGACGCTGATGTCGGGCATGCGGCCGCGATCCGAGCTGATGGCGAACTTCGCGCCCGAGCCCAGCACGACGGCCCCGCGCGAGGTGCCCCACTGCCGGAGCGCCCAGATGAGCCAGGTCACGACGATCTCGTGCGCGTTCTCGGGCTCCTCATCCTCCACGAGAGAGCCATCCACGAGCTCACCTGGCTCGTCTTCTGGCAGCGCGCCCCACGCTTCCAGGGACATCTGCCCGAGACGAGCATCGATCGGCGGGTCGCTGCCCACGCCCGAGCCTACCACCGGCTGGTCCGCGGTCATCGCGGGCCGGCGGGGCCGGGGCGGGTCGGCTATAACGCATGGATGCAATCGACGAGCGCCGCCGGTGCCGCCGCAGCTGCGATCGCGGCGCTCGCCGCGGGCTGGCTCGCGGCCGGGTGCGGACCGGTCGCGGCACCGGCGCCGCGGGAGCCGGCGGAGGCTGCGCCCGCGCCGAGGGCGGCCGTGGCGCGCGCGCCGATCGATGACTCGGCGCGCGCCTGCAAGGAGGCGGCGGTCGGGCTCGAGCGCGGCACGAAGAGCCTCCGGCCGCCAGAGGGCAGCGTGCTCGAGCCGGTGCTCGCGCTCTGCGTCGATGACGCGTGGCCCGCGGCCTCGGTCGAGTGCTTTGCGAACATGGACGAGGGAGAGTTCGGGCGGTGCGCCGGCGCGCTGCCGGAGCGGGCGCGCAAACGGCTGCTCAATCGCGTCGCGGGCGGGGGCGACGGCGTGACCGTGGCGACGGCGCTGGTGAAGCTGTCGGCGCTGCAGGTCGGGATTCCGGAGTGCGACGAGTTCGTGACCGCGATCGCGCACGTCCTCGTCTGCGAGGCGATGGCGATCGAGCTCCGCGCAGAGATCGGCACCCAGATGGTCGACTTCTGGTCGCTGCCGACCAGCGGGCTGCCGGCCGACGCGCAGCTGCGGATGGCGGATGTGTGTGGGAGATCGACGGTCGCGCTGGCGCAGCAGGCCGCGGGCGCCGGTTGCGCGCCCTGACGCTTTGGACCATTCTCCGCGCTATCTAACCGGAGGACATCGATGGCTGACATCTTCATCTACGACGCTCTTCGCACGCCGCGCGGCCGCGGCAAGGCCGGCAAAGGCGGGCTCTCGAGCCACCACCCGCAGGAGCTCCTGGCCCAGACGCTGAACAAGCTCGCCGAGCGCAGGAAGCTCGACAAGAACCTCGTCGAGGACATGGCGGTGGGCTGCGTGACGCAGGTGAAGGAGCAGGGCGCGTGCATCGCGCGCAACGCGCTGATCGCCGCCGATTGGCCCGAGGACGTGACGGGCTTCACCGTCAACCGGTTCTGCGGGTCGGGCCTCGAGGCCGTGAACTCGATCGCCGCCAAGATCGGCGCGGGCTTCATCGACGGCGGCATCGGCGGCGGCGTGGAGTCGATGTCGCGCGTGCCGATGGGCTCCGACGAGGCGATGATCGACGGCCTCAACGAGAAGCTGCGGAGGCGCCTGTTCATGGTGCCGCAGGGCATCTCCGCCGACCTGATCGCGACGCGCGAGGGCTTCCGCCGCGAGGACGTCGATCGGTTCGCGCTGCGCTCGCAGCAGAACGCCGCGCGCGCGATCGAGAGCAAGCGCTTCGATAATTCGATCTTCCCGGTCGCCAATGACGACGGCTCGGTCGCGCTCGCCCGCGACGAGCACCCGCGCGCCGACACCACGCTCGAGTCGCTCGGCGGCCTCGCCGCCGCGTTCGAGAAGCTCGGCGCGATGGCGATGGGCCCAGGCGGCGAGACGGTGGATCAGCTCGCGCTCAAGCGCTACCCGGACACCCAGCGCATCGAGCACGTCCACACGGCCGGCAACTCGTCGGGCATCGTCGACGGCGCCGCGGTCGTGCTGATGGGCAGCGCCGAGTGGGGCACGCGCGCGGGGCAGAAGCCGCGGGCGAGGATCCGCGCGATGGCGACGGCGGGCGCCGAGCCTCTGATCATGCTGACGGCCCCGGCCCCGGCGTCGGCCAAGGCGCTCAAGAAGGCCGGCATGAAGGTCGGCGACATCGATCTCTGGGAGATCAACGAGGCGTTCGCGGTGGTGCCGCTCCAGACGGCGCGCGCGCTCGAGATCGATCCCGAGCGGATCAACGTCAACGGCGGCGCGATCGCGCTGGGGCACCCGCTGGGCGCGACGGGCGCGATCCTCCTCGGCACGGCGCTCGATGAGCTCGAGCGCGCGAACAAGACGACCGCGCTGATCACGCTGTGCATCGGCGGCGGCATGGGCATCGCGACGATCATCGAGCGCGTGTAGCGCGCGTAGCGCGCGTGTGAGGCCGCGCCGGCGGCGACGGCGGCCGTGCTACGGTCCGCCGGTGCACCGCAGGGTCGTGCCGCTGGCGCTCGTCTTGGGGCCGGCGGTCATCGGCTGCAGCCTGGCCAGCGGCCTGGGCTGCGACGCGCCGCCGCCGCGGAGCGATCCGCCGCCGCCGCGCTGGGTGTACCCGCCAGGCCCGGCGCCGCTGCCGCTCGGTGAGCGGCGCGGTCGCCTCGGCCGGAGTTTGGCGCCGCAGCTGACGCTCGCGGCGGGGATCACCGGCGATGTGCGCGCGCCGCTGCGGCTCCCGACGCCGTTCCCGGTGCCGGGCGGCGGCCCGGCGCGCGCGATCGTCTACGGCCTCGAGGGCGCGCAGACGGCGATCGAGCTGGTCGACATCGATGCGGGGCGCGTCGTGTGGCGCACGAAGGAGTGCACGGGCCCGGTGGTCGGCGTCACCGGGCAGGCGACGGTCTGCGCCGACGCGAGCCAGATCCGCGGCATCGGCCACGACGGCGCCCGGCGCTGGAGCGTCGACGCGACGTTCCTCGCGCTCACGGAGGGCCACGTCGTGGTCTCGAGCGAGCGCCCGGGCGAGGTGCTCGTGCTCGACGCCGCCGACGGCGAGGAGCTCGCGCGCGTGGCGCTGCCGCGCGGCGTCGGGACCGACGCGGTGCTCGCGAGCTGCGGCGACGCGGGCCGCGAGCTGTTCGCGAGCGGCCAGGACGGCCGGCTCGTGCGGATCGCCGAGGCGCGGGGCGGGCCGGCGATCGCGTGGGCTGTGCCCGCGGGCGGGATCGCCGAGCTCGACGCGTGCAGCGGCGACACCGTGCTGGTCCGGCTCCGCGGCCAGCCGGGCGCGCTCGTCGCGATCGCGCGCGCGACGGGCGCGATCACCGGCCGCGTCGACGGCGTGCGCGGCGTGTGGCCGGCGCGCGACGGCACGGATCGGCTCGAGATCGCCACCGCCGCGGGCGCGGCGCGCTGGCCGCGCACGCTCGCGGGCGAGCCGGAGGCGCTCGCGCTGCCGCCGCTCGGCGAGCTGATCGCCGAGCGCGGCGATCAGCGGCTCGTCCGCGCGACGGAGCGCACGGCGGTCGTCCTCGATCGCGGCGGCGTGCGGGCGTACCTGCCGTTTGCGTGGCTCGGCGGCGCGCTCGGCGACGGCGCGCTCCTCGCCGCGACGTGGTCCGGTTCGGCGGGCGAGACGGTGCACCGGCTGGGGTTGCCGGCGCGGAGCGGCCGCGCGCTCCGGCTGCCGCGCCGCGATGCCGTGGTGCCGCCGGCCGAGCTGCGCGAGCTGCCCGCGGCCACGGACGCCGCCGCGGCGGCGTGGATCACCCGGCCGGCCGCCGCGCTGCACGCCGTCGCGGACGCGGCGCTCGATCCCGCCGATCCGGCCGCGCTCTACGCGGTGACGCTCGAGCGCCCGGCCAGCGATGCGCACGGGGCGGGCGTGGCGCGCCTCGATCTGGCGGCGCGCGCGTGGCGGTGGCAGCGCGGCGATGGCTGCGGCGCGGGCGCGCCCGTCGGGATCGCGGTGGCGGGCGACGTGGTGGTCTGCGCCGCGCGCACGGCGAGCCCGCCATCGGCGACGGTGACGGCCACGGGGCGCGACGGCGCGGCCGGCTGGCAGTGGGAGGGCGACAACGTCGACGGGCTCGTCGCCGCGGGCGCCGCGGTCCTCGTGCACGACGCGGGGCGCCTGATCGTGCTCGACGCACGGACGGGCCTGTTGCGCGGCCGGCTCGCGAGCGACGACGGCGCGCCGCTGCGGGTGGCGGCCGTCGCCATCGGCGAGGCGACGTACGCGGTCACCTACGAGCGCGGCCGGCTCGTCGCGCGGCTCCTGGCGGCCGGGCTCCTGCCGGTGTGGTCGCTCGCCGTCGACGGCGTGGTGCGCGCGATCGCGCCGTCGGTGGACGGCGTCCTCGTCGAGCTCGAGGACGGCGACGCCTACCGGATCGACGTCCGCACCGCGGCCGTCACGGCGATGCCGGGGATCGGGCTCGCCTGGGCGGCGCCGGGCGACCTCGTCACAGGCCACGCGGCGGGCGGGCCGATCCCCGGGCCGCCGCCGCCTGCGCCAACATCTGCCGTGGCGGCGCGGCGGCCGAGCCCAGGTGGTGCCGGTGCTCCCGCGCGCGGCCCGGCGGCGGGCGATCGGCCGCCGCCGCAGTGGACGCCGATCCCGGCGGGCGCGCCGCTCGGGGACAGCTTCCAGCTCACGCTGTTCGAGCAAAGCGGCGGGCTGCGGGCGCGCAACGACTACCCGCTGCTGCCGCCGATCGAGCCGGCGTTCGCGCGCGGCCCGGCCGGCAGCCCCCTCGTTCTGGCCGCCGGGGAGGGGCTGCGCGAGGTGCTGGTGCTCGATCCGCGCGACGGCGCGCCGCGCAAGCGGGTGCAGCTCCCCGCCGAGGCAGGGGCGGCGCGGAGGCTCGTCTTCGGCACGGTCGTCGGCGGCGCCCCGGTGGCGGGCGTTCTTCTGGCCGCGCCCCTGCGGGCGGTCCTGTTCTGACGCGCGGCTCCGCGGCAGTCCGTGACGATTGCTCCGTGCGCGAGGCGACGGCGCGGGCCTGCCCGCTATAGGATCCGGCAATGGCACTCCCGCTCCGTGCTGCGCTGCGCTCTGCCGGCCGCTTCATCGTCCGGAACCCCACCACGATGTTGAGCATGGCCCGCCACGCCCTCGGCATGCGGATCGCGGTGCCGCTCGACGCGCTGCGCTGGTTCATCGCGAACACGCCGCCGTCGAAGAAGGCGCCGCAGGACGTGACGATCACGCCGCGCCCGCCGGCGGTCGGCCTCGGCGCGACGATCGATCTGATGGGCACCACGGTGCGCGCGGGCGCGTCGATCCGCGTCGAGCAGATCGAGGTGAGCGACACCGCCTTCAAGGTCACGCTGCGGCTGTCGGACGTGACGATGAAGGTGCTCGGCGAGTCGTTCACGCCGGTGGCGGGCCTCATCAAGTCGGGCGCGCTCGATCTGTCGAAGCCAGGCAACCTCGCCAAGTTCATGCCGAAGCGCCCGCCGGTGCTCGTCGAGGCGCACGACGACATCATCGTGCTCGACCTGATGCAGAACCCGAAGTTCGCGGCGAACGAGCGCGTGCGCGGCATCCTGGGCACGCTGACGCCGGTCGCGCAGGTGGCCGGCCTCTCGACGGAGGGCGACTTCCTGATCGTGCAGCTCCGGGTGAGCCCGTTCGGCCTGCCGCGCGCGATCAACGCGGCCCGCGCGCTCGCCGCGGGCTAGCCGGGGAGCTCCGCGCGTGGAGAGCATCGCTTTCTCCGGCTCCGACAAGGCGACGCGCTACCGGGAGCTCTTGCCGCAGCTCGCCTCGCTGTTCGAGGGCGAGCCGGATCTGATCGCGAACCTGGCCAACGCGACGGCGGCGCTGCGCGCGTGCCTGCCCGTCACGTCGTGGGTCGGCTTCTACGTGATGCGCGGCGGCGAGCTCGTGCTCGGCCCGTTCCAGGGCAACGTCGCGTGCGTGCGGATCGCGCTCGGCCGCGGCGTGTGCGGGACGGCGGCCGCCGAGCGGCGCACCGTCATCGTGCCCGACGTGGAGCAGTTCCCGGGGCACATCGCGTGCGATGCCGGCTCGCGCAGCGAGATCGTCGTGCCGATCTACGGGCGCGGCGGCGGCGGCGGCGGCGAGCTGGTGGCGGTCCTCGATCTGGACAGCTACGAGCTCGCCGCGTTCGATGAGGCGGACGCGGCGGGGCTGGCCCCGATCGCCGAGCTGCTCGGCACGTTGTCATGGTGACGCCGCTGGGGCAGAGGTGGCGGCGGACGCGGAGGCGGGGGCAGGGGGGCGCCGTCTTCGCGGTGCTGGTCGCGGTCGCCGCGGCGGGAGCCGGCGCGTGTCAGGGCCGGAAGCAGAGCGACGGCGGCGGCGGCGGCGCGCGGCCCGTCGATGCGGGCGCGGGCGGAGGCGCGGGCGGAGGTGGCAGCGCGGCGGGCGGAGGTGGCTCTGGCGCGGGTGACTCCGGCGCGGGCGCGGACGGCGTCGGCGCGGACGGCTCCGGCGGGGGCAGCGCGGGCGCGGGCACCGGCACCGGCAAGGCCGCCCCCGATGATTCCGACGCGCCGGCCGATCCGAGCAAGCAGATCGCCGAGCTCGGCGCGATTCCCGCGTGGCAGGCCGTCGTCGATCGCGCGCAGCTGCTCGCGCGCCGCGGCCAGAAGGGCGTGGTCTACGGCCGGATCGGCCCCGCGGTCGTCCTTCCGGCTCCGGCTCCGGCTCCGGCTCCGGCCTCGGCTCCGGCTCCGGCTCCGGCCTCCGCGGGTGCGCCGGCCACCGCCGACGGCGGCATCGCATCCGATGCAGGCGCGCCCGCGCCGGCCGCGCCGGCCGCGTCGCCGTACGTCTGGCTCGTCGACGACACCGAGGGCAACGGCGCGCTCGGCATCCGGCTCGCGCTCGGCAAGCTCCAGGCGGCGGCGGGCGACCGCATCGCCGTGTCCGGCGCGTGGGAGCTCGACGCCGAGCGCCACTGGTACTGGAAGGCCGCGGCGCTGCAGCCGCTCGCGCCCGCGCCGCCCGCCACGACGTACCCGTCGACGAACGTGCCCATCGATCCGCCGCCGCCCGCGCCCAGCCACACGCCGACGACCGGCGGCTTCCCGCCCAACGTGCGCCTGATCAAGCAGGCGAAGGACAACGATGCCGTCTACTTCCAGCTCTCGGGCCCGGTGCCCGCGCGCGAGGGCGACGGCTGGCAGATCGCCGGCCAGCTCGGCGAGCCGCCCACCGCGCTCCTGATCCTGCCCGGCGAGCGCCCCAGCTACGGCGGCCAGGACATGCGCTCGTCCGACGAGCGCTGGCAGCTCAAGCGCCAGCAGACCTACTGGGTCCGCATCGGCAAGGTCCGCCCGCAGGGCGCCGGCAAGCCGTTCCTCGTGAACGCCCGTACCGCCCCGATCCGCGTCATGTGAGCATGGGAGCCCAGTGAGCAGGCCAGTGGACAAGCCAGCGGGTAAGCCAGCGAGCAAGCCAACGAGCAAGGCAGTGAGCAAGGCAGTGAGCAAGCCAGCGGACAAGTCAGCGGACAAGCCAGCGGACAAGTCAGCGGACAAGTCAGTGGACAAGTCGGTGGACAAGTCGGTGGACAAGCCAGTAGACAAAGCAGTGAGCAAGCCCGTGAGCAAAGGCAAACAGCCGACGTCACCTCATCACGCGATCCTCGGGCTGCAGGTCACCGGCGGCTTCCTCGGCGGCGCCAAGCTCGAGCTCGCCGACGGCCTGAACTGCATCATCGGCGGCCGCGGGACCGGCAAGACGACCGCGCTCGAGTTCTTGCGGTTCGGCCTCGGCCTCATGCCGGATCCGAAGATCAGCCCGCAGCGGCACCGCGCGATCGAGGGGCTCGTCAAGTCCAACCTCGGCGGCGGCCGCATCTCGATCGAGCTGCGGACCAAGACCGGCATGCGCTACACCGCCGAGCGCGGGGCGGCCGAGGCCGTGCAGGTCGTGAACGAGGCGGGCACCGCGGTCCCCGTCCTCCTCGATCGCGACCAGATCTTCGGCGCCGACGTGTTCAGCCAGAACGAGATCGAGGAGATCGCCTCGAACCCGGCCGCCCAGCTCGCCCTGCTCGATCGCTTCGTCGAGGCCGAGACGTCGGCGATCGCGCGCGAGCTGGAGGGCTTGCACCGGCAGCTCGCGCAGACCACCACGGAGCTGCGCCGCTTCGACACCGAGCTCGAGGACCTCGCGGCGCGCGCCTCCGAGGTCCCGATCCTCGAGGAGAAGCTCAAGGCCGTCGCGCAGACCGGCGGCCCCGACGCCGCGCGGATCAACGCCGCGCACGCCGCCAAGACCGGCCGCGACCGCGAGGCATCGATCCTCGATCAGCTCGCCGCCGCCACGCAGCGGGCCGCGGGCGACGCGGCGGCGGTGGCCGCGGCGTTCCAGTCCACCGTCGAGGCGCAGCTCGATGCCGCGGTCCGCGCCGGCGTGAACCGCGATCTGTTCACGGCGCTCGAGGCCGACGTGCGGCAGTTCGAGGGCGCGCTCGAGGGCGCGATCCGCGCGATCGCCGCGTCGGCCGGCGCCGCCGAGGCCGCGATCGACCGGCACCGCGCCGCGATCGCCGAGCGCCACGCGATCCAGGAGGCGGAGTATCGCAAGCTCGTCTCCGAGGTCGAGGTCTTCGGCGGCCGCGCCGCCGAGCGCGCCGCGCTCCAGGTGAGCCACGCGAGCGCCCTCGCCGCGGCCAAGCAGCGCGACGCCAAGGACCTCCAGCGCAAGGGCGTGACGGGCAAGCGCGGCGAGCTGCTCGCAAAGATCTCCGAGCTGCGCGATCGCCGGTTCGCGGCGCGCAGGCAGGTGGCCGATCGCCTGACGCAGCAGTTCTCGAGCATCCGCGTGACCGTCTCGCAGGCCGCGGACTCGCGGCTCTATCGCGAGACGATCGCCAAGGCGCTGAAGGGCCTGCCGTTCAAGCAGAACCTCGTCGCCGAGCGGCTCAGCGACGCGTTCCTGCCCACCGAGCTCGCGAGCGCGGCTCTGGCAGGCGACTTCAAGCAGGTCGCCGAGCGGACGAGCTTCGACGAGGATCGCGCGCGGCGCGTGGTCGAGGCATTGCGGGCCGACGGCAGCGCGTACGATCTCGAGTCCATCGGCCTCGAGGACGTGCCTTGCATCGAGCTTTTGGACGGTGATAAGTACAAGGAATCTCCTAACCTATCTACCGGACAGCGGTGTACGACGATCCTGCCGATCCTGCTCGTGCAGAGCGAGCGCCCGCTCCTCATCGATCAGCCCGAGGACAACCTCGACAATGCCTTCATTTACGAGACGATCGTGAAGGCTTTGCGGGCCGTCCGGGGCGCGCGACAGGTGGTGTTCGTCACGCATAACCCCAACATCCCGGTGCTCGGCGACGCCGAGCGGGTGTTCGTCCTCGAGTCCGACGGGCACAACGCCAGGCTCAGGCGCGTCGGAACGATCGATGAGTGCAAGGACGATATCGAGACGATCCTCGAGGGCGGGCGAGAGGCATTCTTGCAAAGGAAGCGGCGCTACGGGCACTGAGCGCACAGGCGAGCTCGAGGCCATGATCGCGGCGCTCGATGCCCCGGAGTGGCGGCAGGTCCTCGACGGAGTGACCGCTGCCAGCGCGTGGGTGAAGTCCATCGCGCCGGGCGACGCGCGGCTCGGGCCGGTGGTCGAGCGGCTCGTCGCGCTGGCCGGTCACGCCAAGTGGGAGGTGCGGCGGGCCGTCGCGCACGCCGCGGCGCAGACGCTGCACGGCGACTTCGAGGCGGCGCTCGCCCGGCTCGCGCTCGATCACAACGCGCGCGTGCGCCAGGCGGCCGAGCTGGCGGCGCTCCGCCGCCGCGACTGGGCGAACGCGAGCGCGCTCGGCCGGCAGCACGAGGACCACATCAACGCGACGCTCGACGACATCGAGGCGCGGTTCGGCGCCCGCGGGCGCGCGGCGGTCAAGCGCGCGAGCGAGCAGATCGCCAACACGTTCGCGCGCGAGCTGTACCACGAGGTCATCAAGCTCCTGTCGCCGCTCGCCGTGTCGGCGGATCGGCTGATCCAGCAGCTGGGCGAGCCATCGCCGGGCGACGCCGGCCCGCCGGGGGAGCCGGGCGCGCAGCGGCGCGGTGCCGGCCCGCCGCGCGCGAGGCTCGCGGCCGAGGCGTCGCGGATGAAGAGCCGGATCGCGCGGCTCCGCGCGGTCCTCGACGGGATGCGCGCGTACACGGCGCAGCCCCGGCTCCAGTTCGCCACCGAGAGCGTGCAGGAGCTCGTCGAGGAGAGCGCCGCGCTCGTGCGCGACGCCGGGCGGAGCGGCCCGCGGATCGAGCTCGACGTCCCGCCGGACCTCCACGCGGACGTGTGCCGCGCGCGGCTGGTCCAGGCGCTGACGAACCTCCTCACGAACGCGATCGAGTCCTATGACGGGCTCGCGCGGGCCGCGCCGATCTCCGTCACCGCCACCGCGCATGCCGCGGAGCACCGCGTCGTGATCGCCATCGAGGATCACGGCGCGGGCATGAGCGAGGAGGTGCTCGCCGACGCGGTGGTCCTGTTCTCGACGAGCAAGCCGGAGGGGACCGGGTTCGGGCTGCCGCTCGCCGTGAAGATCGTCGAGTCCGAGCACGGCGGGCGCCTCACCCTCGAGAGCCGCAAGGGGCAGGGGACGACCGCGCGCGTGAGCCTGCCGATCCATCGCCAGCGAGAGCGGACATGACGAGCCGGCACCGCGTGCTCGTCGTGGAGGACGATCGGGCGACCGCCGACGATCTCGTGGATCTCCTCCGGGCGCTCGACTGCGAGCCCTTCGTCGTCGACAACAAGCGCGCCGCGCTGGCCCGGTTGCAGGAGGAGGCGTTCTGCCTCGCGCTGTTCGATCTCCAGATCAAGCTCGAGCCCGACTCGATCAAGGCGCACAGCGAGGCCGGCCGGAGCCTCGTCCGCGAGGCGAGGCGGCTGTATCCGGACCACGCGGGGCCCTGCTACCGCCTGCCGATCCTGGTCGTCAGCGGCTACGCCCGCGAGGTCGAGAGCGCCGTCGACGTCATGAAGGACGGCGCGGACGACGTGATCCAGAAGCCGCTCGACAGCCGCGAGGTGTCGAGCAGCGTGCGGCAGGCGCTCGAGCGCAGCGGCCGCGCGAGCCACCAGGCGTGCGCGGCCATGCCCAGTCCGTCGGCGGTGGCGCCGGGCGCCCTCGTGCTCGCGATCCCCGGCGACCACGAGCGGCGGCGGACCCGCGTCGTCATCGGCGGGAAGGCCGTGAGCCTGACGGACGCTTCGCTGCGCGTGCTCTTGCACCTGGTCGTGGGCAAGGTCTCGGGCGAGAAGGTCCACAAGACCGAGCTCGGCGCCCGGACGGATCAAGGCTTCCGGGGGATCTCGGTGCTGCGCGACGCCCTGAAGCCCGCGCTGGCGGAGGGCGTCGACATCATCAAGAACGATCACGGCGGCTACTACTGGCTCGTCGACGAGATCGTCATCGGCGACTGCGATCCCGACAAGCTGGCCGCGCTCGGCGACGCCAAGATCACCGCGCTCGCCGATCAGCTGCGCCAGCACCGCGCCCCGGCGAAGGCCAAGCGGCGGCGCTCGCGCGCCAACGGCGACTGACGGAGCTCAGAGCGGCCGCGCGCCGGCTCGGTCCGGTTCGGTCCGATTCGGGCCGGGTTGGTCCGGTTTCCCGGAAACTCGCCCGAGTTTCCGGAACACCTCCACCGATCGAAGGAGCCAGAGAAGATCCTAGTGTTCGGACAGAGATGACGCGGATCACCCACCGCCGAAGAGTCGTGAGGTCCAAATGAGCACCAATGTCCTGTTGCACCTGAACGAGCAGCAAGGGTCCGACGAGGCCCGCGCCGCCTTCAACCAGCTGCTCAAAGAGAACTTCTGGATCAAGATGCACCCCGTCTACATGAGCTGGTGCTGCAAATACAGCGACGACGTCTACGACGTGCAGGAGGAAGTGATCGCCGAGGTCAAGCGGCTCGCCGCGATGGCCGGCGTGGTCGGCGTCCACGCCGTCGTGCAGTGCGGCAACGACCAGGCGTTCTGGTTCGAGTACGACGTCTCGGCGCGCTCGGACACGCTGCCGCACTGATCGGGGGCGCCGGCCGGCGCGCCGGGGCGCCTATGACGCACAGCGTCTAACGCGGTGCGCCCTCATTGTATACGCCTCCTCGCCGAGGCGGGCTCCGCCCTCCTGGACTCGCTCGTCGGCTCGGGACTGTATGACCGGCGCGCCTCTGCCGGCGCGCCTTGGCCGGCGCGCCTCAGGCGATCCAGCCGGTCGCCAGCATCGCGACGGCGACGACCGGCGCCAGCGCGACCGCGCAGCCGGCGAGGTACGTGCGCACCGGGACGCGCGTCATCGCGAGCGCGTAGCTGAGCGGCGGGTTGAACCACAGCGCGAGCCGGAGCAGCAGCACGGCGCGCAGCGGGTGCGACTCGATCATGGCGAACGCGCGGCGGAGGAGGCGGCCCCGCGGCTGCCACGTCGCCGCGCGCTCGCCTCGCAGGAAGCGGGCGGTCGCGAACGGCGCGAGGCACGCGAGCATGCCGCCGCCGTAGCCGAGGACGAAGCCGGTCTCGGGGCCGAACGCGAGCCGGCCGCCGATGACGAACACCATGCCGGGCATCCCGATGAACGCGCCGAGGACGAACGCCACGACGAACAACGCCGGCGCGAGCGGCCCGAGCGAGTCGAGCCACGCCTTGATCGATCCGGACGACACGCGCCCCGTCGCGTAGGCCCACACCGTGCCGCAGACGAACACGGCCACGAGCGCGCCGACGAGCGCTCGCTTCGCGGTCACGGCCGGCATCGCCCGAGCTTCGTCGATCGCCGCCGCGCCGGCCACTCCATAGTGGGCGAAGCGGAGCGGGCGGGGCACCGGGGCGCGGCGGCGCCGCGGCTGTGTAAGGTTTCCACGGCGCGCGAAACCTTTCGCGCGGCCCAGTGTCCGAGGGGAGTTCGCCCACGGCGCCGGCTCCTCGGCGCGATGGGCAAGGAGCGCCCATGAAGCACGCGCTGTGGTTCCTGGTAGTCGTCTGCGCGCTGTCCGTCGGGGCGGCGCCGCGCGCGGCGGCCGCCGGTCAGGAGCCGCGCACGCGGAGCGAAGCGCGGCTGGTCACCAGGCAGGGCGGCAAGATCGTCGACGTCCCGCTCGAGCACACCGAGGTCGCGATCCGCATCGACGGGATGCTCGCCCAGGCCACGGTCACGCAGCGGTTCCGTAGCCCGTACAAAGCCAGGATCGAGGCGGCCTACCTGTTCCCGCTGCCGGCGGGCGCCGCCGCGTCTGGGCTGACGATCGTGTCCGGCGACCGGACGATCCGCGGCGCGATCCAGGAGCGCGGGAAGGCGGCGCAGATCTACGTGGCCACCCGCGAGCAGGGGCTCGCCGCCGCGCTGCTCACGCAGGAGCGGTCGAACCTGTTCACGCAGGTGGTCGCGCGCCTTGAGCCGGCGGCGACGATCGAGGTGACGCTGACGTACGTCCAGCGCCTGCCGTACGCGGACGGCGGCTACGAGCTCGTGGTCCCGATGGTGGCGGGGTCGCCGGGGCCGCGCAGCTCGCAGAGCCTCGGGCTGCGCGTCGAGCTCGACGCGGGCGTGCCGATCGAGGGGCTCGAGTCGCCATCGCACCCGATCGCGATCGAGCGGCCGGCCGGGGCGACGGCGCTCGCGACGGTGAAGCTCCGGCCGTCGGACGCGATCCCGAACCAGGACTTCGTGCTGCGCTACCGCGTCGCGGGCGCGGCGCCGCGGTTCGGCGTGCTCGCGCACCGCGCCGGCAGCACCGGCAGCTTCCTCCTGCTCGCGCAGCCGCCCGCGGCGCCGCCCGCGGCGCAGCTCGCGCCGCGCGAGATCGTGATCGCGCTCGACACGTCGTCGTCGATGCGCGGCCTGCCGCTCGCCAAGGCCAAGGACGTGGTCCGCAAGATCCTGCGCGGCCTGGGGCCCGACGACACGTTCCAGATCGTGCGGTTCTCCGATCGCTGGAGCCCGCTCGGGCCGGCGCCGATCGCGAGCAAGCCGAAGAACGTCGAGCTCGTGCTCGACTGGCTCGCCGCGCAAGCTGCCGGCGGCGGCGCCGAGACGGCGGTCGGGATCGACGCCGCGCTCGCCGTACCGCACGATCCGGCGCGGCTGCGGATCGTCGTGCTCGTGACCGACGGCTACGTCGGCGACGAGGGCGAGCTCCTGCGACAGGTCGCGCTGCGGATGCGGGACGCGCGGCTGTTCGCGTTCGGCGTCGGCACCGCGGTCAACCGCTACCTGCTCGAGGAGCTGGCGGCGCTCGGGCGCGGCGCGGCGCAATTCGTGCGCCCCGACGAGAGCAGCGCGGCCGCCGTCGACGCGTTCGAGCGCCGCATCGCGCGGCCGATCCTGACCGATCTGCGCATCGACTGGGGCGGCCTCGCCGTCGCCGACGTCTCGCCGCGCGCGCTGCCGGATCTGTTCGCCGGCCAGCCGCTCGTGCTCGCCGGCCACTACACGGCGCCGGGCGCGGGCGTGATCACCGTGCGCGGCAAGCAGGCGGGCCGCGACGTCAGCTTCCAGGTGCTGGTCCAGCTGCCGAGCGTCGATACCGCACGCCCGGCGGTGGCCGCGCTGTGGGCGCGCCAGCGCATCGCCGAGCTGTCGCGGCAGCTCGGGCGCGCGGCGGATCCGGCGCGCGCGAAGGAGGTGCTGGCGCTCTCGCTCGAGCACCAGGTGCTGACGCCGTACACCGCGTTCGTCGCCGTCGAGGAGACGCGCGCGGCGGGCGGCGGCGCGCCGAAGCAGGTCGTCGTCCCCGTCGAGGTGCCCGCCAAGCTCGGGGGGATCGCCGAGGGGCGCTGGGAGATGGTGAGCGACAACTTCGCCAGGTACGTCTACTCGCCGGGCAGCGGCGGTAGCGGCGGCGGCTTCGGGCTCAGCGCCGGCTTCGGCAGCAGCGGCTCGGGCTCCAGCAGCTACGGCAGTATCGGCATCGGCCGCTACGGCATCGGTGGCGGCACCGGCACGGGCCGCGCCAGCGCGTACGAGCCGCCCGCGCCGCTCGTGAGCGACGTCGTGAGCCGCGACGTCGTTGCGGAGATCAACGCCTCTCGCGCCCGGTCGCCGATGGTGCGCGGAGGGCGGGTCCGGTACGCGGAGCTCGTCGTGCCGGCGCCGACCGTGCTCGGCGACGGGCTCGACAAGGAGATCGTCCGCCGCTACGTCCGGCGCAAGCAGCCGCAGCTCCAACGCTGCTACGAGCAGGAGCTCGCCGCGTCGCCGAAGCTCGGCGGCACCGTGACCGCGCGGATCGCCATCAGCGAGAGCGGCAACGTCACGGCGAGCACCGCCTCGGGTGTCGGCAACGCCACCGTCGAGTCCTGCATCGCGGAGCTCCTGAAGTCGATCGAGTTCCCGCGGCCGGAGGACGGCCTGGTCATCGCGACGTTCGCGCTCCAGCTCAACCCCCCCTCGGAGGGCCCATGACGTTGATCGTACAGCCGCCTCGCTCTGGCTCGTCGGCCCAGCGCTTCGCCGCCGTCACCGCCGCCGCCGCCGCCGCCGTCGCCGCCGTCGCGTGCGCGGCGATCGGCTGCGGCTCGCCCGACGACGCGCCGCGTGCTGCGCCGGAGCCGTCCGGCGCAGCGGAGCCAGCGCCGTCGCCGCCGCCGCCCTCGCCGCCGCCGCCGCCACCCGCGCCGGGGATGGATCTCGCCGGCCCGATCCCGCTGCCGGAGCAAGGCGAGCCCGCCGCGCGCGCCCCCTCGCAGGTGCCCGCCGAGCTGATGGCCGATCGCGCGCTCGTCCGCGTGGACGTGCCGCAGCCGCCGCGCGGCGGCAGCGTGACGTTCTCGTTCGACGGCGATCGTCGCGGCTGGGTCGCGAGCCTGCCCGAGGCGCAGCAACTGCCGGCGCTGGCCTACGGCAACGACCGGATCTACGCCTCCGGCGGATTCCACTCCGTGACCTTCTACGCGCTGCACGCGGCGACCGGCCAGCTCGACTGGGTCACCACGAACCTCGAGGACCGCGGCCCGACCTCCGCGATCGTCCTCTCCGATCACGTGATCTTCAACACCGAGAGCTGCACGATCTTCGCGCTCGACGCGCGGACCGGCAAGCGGCGGTGGCAGCGCTGGCTCGGCGATCCGACGCTCTCGCAGGTCGCGGCCGCCGACGGCCTCGTGTTCGCCGCGCACCCCACCGCCGACCGCAGCACGCACGTCCTGTCCGCGCTGCGCGTCACCGACGGGGCGCCGGTCTGGAGCGGCTGGATCGGGAGCGAGGTGATCGCCGCGCCGGTGATCGCCGGCGACTCGGTGTACGTGTCCACGCTCGACGGCATGACGCTCCGGTTCGAGCGCCAGGGCGGCAAGCTGCGCTGGTCGCGGCCGCTGCAGGCGACGACCGCGCCGTGGATCGCTGGTGACGAGCTGTTCGTCACGCGCCGCCGCGGTGCCAGAGAGCAGCAGGTCGTCGTCGCGCTCGACACCGGCAAGATCGTGCGCGAGCACGACGTGTCGAGCGGCGCGTACGCGGGCGTGCCGGATCGCGACGACAAGGCCGCCGTGTGGGCGTTCGAGGGCTCGCGGCCCGTCGTCGAGCGCGGCGCGCGCTACGTCGCGATGGGCGCAGAGATCCGCGCGACCGACGCGCGCACCGGCGCGCCGCTGTGGATCCGCCGCTACCCGGGCAGCGCAGATCGCCGCGCGCTCGGCGCCGTCGCGGTCGCTGGCCCGGCCGTCGTGGTCGCGGCGCGCGACGGCAAGCTGTTCGGCCTCGACGCCGACACCGGCTACACGCTGTGGTCGTACGATCTGCGCGTGCGCGTCGTCGCCCAGCCGATCCTCGCGAAGGGCTGGCTCTACGCGTCGACCGCGGACGGCCGCGTCATCGCGCTCAACATCGCCGATCCGACGCTCGATGGCTGGCACATGTTTGGCGGCGACGCGCAGCACAACGGCCTCGTCGCGCCGCCGCCGCCGCCCGCGCCGCGCGAGGGCCCGGCCCCGCCCGCGCCGGCGCTCGCGCCGCTCGCCGACTAGCCGCGCCGCCGGCCGCCGCGCGTTGGGCGCCGCCGTCGGCGCAGCAGCAGCACGCCGACGAGCACGGCCGTCGCGAGCGGCGCCTCGGGGCTCGTCTGCGCGCCGCAGCAGCCGCGCTTGCTCGTCGGGCTCGTCGGCTGCGGCCGCGGCCCCGGCCGCGTGCCGCTCGGGAGGGCGCGCTCGACCTCCGGATCCACCGTCACGGCGCACGCCTCGTCGAGCTGGACGACCGCGGGCCGCGCGAACACCTCGCCGCCCGCCGTCACCTTGACGACGCAGTCGGCGCCGTCGGCGCGCGCGGCGATCGTGGCCTTGCCGTCGTCCGTCTCCGGCGCGTCGAGGAGCACGTGGATGAGCCGGCCGCGCGGCGCGCGGTACTCGAGCGCGTCGTGCGGCTTCTTCGGCCACACGACGACCGCGTCGCGCACGCCGCCGAGCCGGACCCCGCTCCAGCTCTCGCCGCCGATCAGCGCCGTGCTCGGCGCGGCGCCGCCGGTCGCGCTGATCGCGTGGACCGCGCGCGGCTCCGGCCCGGCGACCTCGACGCGGTAATCGGTCACCGGGAAGCGCGCCGCGATGCAGCCGCCGCGCGTCGTCCCCTCCTTGAAGCAGTCCTTCGCCGGCGGGGTGCCGAGCTCCGGCTTGCCCGCGCTCCGCGACAGGCCCGCGATCACGAGCTTCGTCCTGCGCCCGACGCTGGCGGTCGCCACGTCGCCCTCGAGCGCGAGCTTGCCCGGCACGCGGAACCGCAGGTAGAGCGGGCGATCCCCGCCGCCGGTGCTCGCCCGGTCGACGACGATCAGCGTCGCGTCGGTGCCGTTCGCGCTCGGCACGAACACGAGATCGCGGATCGCGTCGGGCACGTCGCTCGCCCGATGCTGGTACCGGTACTGATCCGAGTAGTCGCAGCGCAGCGCGATCACGCCGGAGCTGCGCTGCGTCTGCCAGTCCCACGACGTGCGCACGCTCCACGGCCCCTGGCTCGGCGCGTAGCCCTGGGGCAGGTGCGCCGACTTCACCGTCGGCGCGTTGCTCGTCAACGACGACAGCGCGCCGTACGGCGACGGATCGACGATCACGTCGTCGGCGCCGCGCGACAGGACGAAGTTGCCGGCCTTCGGCTGGCGGTGATCGACGTCGAGCGCCGGCGCGCACTCGGCCGCCAGCCAGACCGCGCGATCGTCCCACCGCGTGCGCGCGAACACCGTCCCGGTCGCCGGCGCCGCGTACCACGTCGGCCACGTCTCGCGCGGCACGGCCGCGGGCCGGTCGCCGGGGAGCGCGAGCGCGTCGTAGAGCAGATATTCGTCCTCGACGAGCCTCAGGCGCAGGAGCTCGCTCTTGGCCCACCGCTTGTCGTCGGGGGTCGCGTCCCCGAGCACGACCGCGTCGAGCGTCAGCGCGTTCGCCTCGACCGTCGGCAGCTCGACGCCGGTGTCCTGCCCGACGTGCAGGCGATCGCCAGGCGTGAGCCCGTAGACGTGGCGGCGCAGCACGCTCCCGAGCCACACGTCGAGGCCGGCGATCTCGATGCCAGCCTTGCGCGCGACGTGCGCGGCGACCGCGTAGTGTGCCACCGAGAGCGGGCCGTACTGCCAGCCCTCGGGCCAGTCGCCGCCGTCGAGGATGCCGCCCTTCGACAGCGCCGCCGCCATGTCCTTGCCCCACAGCTCGTCGGCGACGAGCTGCCACAGCCGGGCGCCCGTCGGGCCGGCCTCGCCGCCCTGCGCGATCGCGATCAGCGTCGCGGCGGCGAGGTAGCCGGCGTGGTAGTTCGTGCCCGGGTTGCGCGCGCGATAGCCGTTCTCGCGGTACCAGTCGAGCCACGCCACCCACCGCTGGCGCGCCCGCGCCAGGAGCTCCGGCGTCATCCCCGGCTGATCGTGCAGCCAGTCGTACGCGAGCGCGGTGTACGGGCCGAGGTTTCTGATCGCGTAGCCGTGATCGCGGCGCGCGGACTCCTCGCCGCCTTTGCGATCGCCGACCTTGTCGAGGTCATCGAGGAGCGCGGTGAAGTACCGGATCGCGGTCCGCGCATGCACCGGCCGATCCGTCGCGCCCCACGCCACGAGGCAGGCCTGCAGCACCTTGGCCCAGCCCGCGCCGTGATACAGCGAGCCCTCGGACGTCTCGTCCGCCTTCCGGCACACGCGGATCGCGCGGGCCACGGGGCCGTCGCTGCGCCGCGCGTCTGCCCGCCACGCCTCGCGCAGCTCGCGATCCAGGAGCATCCGCGGGTGCGGCCCGCTCGGCTCGGCCGGCGTGGCGCGCGCGGCGGTGCCGGTGGCCGCGAGGAGCAACGAGACGATCGGGATCAGGGCGCGGCGCACGCCTCACAAGTTACTCCACCGCGGCGTCAGCGGCTCGCGTGGCGGCCGCGAAGCGCGATCGCTTTCTCGACGAGCTTCACGAGCTCGCCGCGATCCTCGCGCCCGCCCGCCGCGGCCTTCGCAACGTCGCGGATCTGCGCGAGCGACCAGTGCTCCGCGTCCTCACCGCCGCGCAGCGTGTCGGCGAACGCGGCCACCGCGAACGCGAAGCGAAAGTCGGCAGAGGCGCCGCCGAACGCTGCAGCCGGGCCGCCGATCATCGGGAACGCGGCCTCGGTCGCCTTGTCGCTGCTCGGCGCCTTGTGGCGGATCCGGACGCTCGCGATCGGCGCCTTCGCCTGCTTGCCCTGAGCGGTCAGCTCGATCTCGTAGAGCGCCGTCACCTGGTGGCCCGCGCCGATCTCGCCCGCGTCGACCTTGTCGTTGCGGAAGTCGGTGTCCTTGACGTCGCGGTTCTCGTAGCCGACGAGGCGGTAGCGCGCGACCAGCGCCGGATCGAACTCGACCTGGAGCTTGGCGTCCTTGGCGACGACCTCGAGCGTCGACGAGAGCTGCTGCTCGAACACCTTCTTCGCCGCGGCGATGCTGTCGATGTAGAAGTTGTTGCCGTTGCCCTTGTTCGCGAGCTGCTCCATGAGCTCGTCCTTGTAGTTGCCCATCCCGAAGCCGATCGTCGACAAGGTCACGCCCTGCTTCACGTGGCCGGCGATCCGCTTGAGGATCTCGTCGTGGGTGTGCGGGCCGACGTTCGCGTCGCCGTCCGAGAGCACGATCACGCGCGAGATCGCGCCGGGCCGCGCGGCCGCCATCGCCTGCTCGTAGGCGAGGTCGATGCCCGAGGCCATCCCCGTCGAGCCGCCCGCGCCGAGCGCGTCGATCGCGTCGAGGATCTGCGCCTTGTGCTCGACGCCCGTCGACTTCAAGGCGAGCCGCGTCGAGCCGGCGTAGGTGACGAGCGAGACGGTGTCGCCCTCCTTCAAGTTCTGCGTCAGGATCCGCAGCGACTTCTTCGCGAGCTCGATCCGATCGGGGCCGTTCATCGAGCCCGACACGTCGACGAGGAAGACCAGGTTCGCCGGCTTGCGCTCGTGCTCCTGCTTGGCCTTGGTCGCCACGCCCACGCGCAGGATGTGGCGCGCCGGCGAGACCGGCGACGGCGCCGCGTCCATCACGACGGAGAACGGCGATCCCGCGGCCGGCTCGGGGAAGCTATAGGAGAAGTAGTTGACGAACTCCTCGACGCGGACCGCCGCCTTCGGCGGCAGGGTGCCCTCGTTCAGCTTGCGCCGCATGATCGTGTACGAGGCGGTGTCGACGTCGGCCGCGAACGTCGACAGCCGGTCCTTCGCCGCGTCGGTCCACGGGTTCACGCCCCAGTCGCGGTAGCCCTCGCTGCCGCTCGCCACGTCGGCCCGGCTCAGCTTGGCGTCGGCCTTCTCGGCGGGCATGACGGCCATGGGGCCGTTGACGATGCCCGGGGCGGGGGCGGGGGCGGGGGCGGGGGCGGCGGCGCTCCCGGCAGCTGCCCCGGTGTCGCCCGCGGGGTCCGCCTGCGGCGGGGCCTCTGCCTGCTTCGCCTGATCGGCCTGCTCGGTGGCGGTGGCGGCGGCGTGGCCCCTCCCGCTCTGGGCCTCCTCCCTGGTGGCCATGGCCCGATCGCGCTTCGCGCAAGCGGTGGTGAACAGGGTGGTTCCGAGCAGGATCGTGGCCAGGGTCTTCCGCATCTCCAGGGTCTCCTTGTCGTCGTTCGGCGTCTTGTTGCGACGTTTCAGACCCCGTGCGACGCACGACCCCTGGGTGACGGTCTGCACGCTCTCGTCGAACAATGTCGCTGAACAATGTCGCCGGCCGGCGACAAGAAAGCTCGCGCCAGCGCCCAAGGACGGAATCGCCCGCGTGTCGCGAGCGTTTCAGCCGAAGCGGCCGGTGATGTAATTCTCCGTCCGCTCGTCGCGCGGGTTCGAGAACAGCCGCGCCGTCGCGTCGTATTCGACGAGGATGCCCGTCCGCTGATCCGTCGCGCCGTCGAGCTCGGCCGTGAAGAACGCGGTGCGATCGCTCGTCCGCGCCGCCTGCTGCATGTTGTGCGTGACGATCACGATCGTGAACCGGCTCTTCAGCTCGCGCATCAGCTCCTCGATGCGCGCCGTGGCGATCGGATCGAGCGCGCTGCACGGCTCGTCCATCAGCACCACCTCCGGCTCGACGGCGATCGTGCGCGCGATGCACAGCCGCTGCTGCTGGCCGCCCGACAGCCCGAGCGCCGACCGATCGAGCCGGTCCTTGACCTCGTCCCACAGCGCCGCGGCGCGCAGCGAGCGCTCCACGACCTCGTCGAGCCGCTTCCTGTCGCGCGTCCCGTTGACGCGCGGGCCGAACGCGACGTTGTCGTAGATGCTCTTGGGGAACGGGTTCGGCTTCTGGAACACCATGCCGATCCGGCGGCGCACCTCGGTCGCCGAGACCTCGGGCGCGTAGAGATCGACGCCGTGGTAGAGCAGCTTGCCCACCACGCGCGCGCCCGGCGTCAGGTCGTGCATCCGGTTGAACGCGCGCAGCACCGTCGTCTTGCCGCAGCCCGACGGCCCGATGAACGCCGTGATCTGGTTCTTGTAGATCTTCATCGACACGCCGCGCACCGCGCGGAACGCGCCGTAGAACATCTCGACGTCCGAGAGCTCGAACACCGCGGGCGGCTCGATGGCCGGCGCGCTGCGGCGCTCGGCGTGGATCGCCGCGCCGCCGGGGGGCGGTGGCAGGTCGGGCGGCAGGTCGGGCGTAGACATCGCGAGCGCGGGCTCCATGGGATCCTCCGGGGGCATGCGTCACCGCTTGAGCGCGAAGCGCCCGGTGACCAGGCGCGCGGCGAGGGTGAGCAGGAACGTGAGCAGCACGAGCGTGAGCGCGGCGCCCCATGCGCGGCCCTGCGCGGCCGGGACGTCCAGCGCGTTGCCGAAGATCTGCGAGGGCAGCGCCGTGTTCGCCTCGTGGAGCACGCTCCAGTTGAACGCCTTCGCGGCGCCGACCGCGAACAGGAGCGGCGCTGTCTCGCCCGCCGCGCGCGCGACGGCGAGCAGGCACCCCGAGACGATGCCCGGCAGCGCCGCCGGCAAGACCACCGTCAGGATCGTGCGGCTCTTCGTGGCGCCGAGCGCGTACGAGGCCTCGCGCAGGTGGCCCGGCACGAGCCGCAGCATCTGCTCGCTCGCCCCGATCACGACCGGCAGCATCAGGCACGCGAGCGCGAGCGCGCCGCCGAACGCCGAGAAGCCGAAGCGGATCGTCCACAGGAGGTAGACGAACAGGCCCATCACGATCGACGGCACGCCCGTCATCACCGTGGCCATGAAGCGCACGAGGCGGGCGAACCGACCGGAGCCGCCGTACTCGTGCAGGTAGATCGCGCCCAGCACGCCGAGCGGCACCGCCAGCGCCGTCGCCGTCGCCGTGACGAGCAGCGTGCCGATCACCGCCGGGCCCATCCCCGGCCCCGCGCGGCGCGAGAACCGCGGGATCTCCTGGGTGAAGAAGTCCGGGAACGACGCGAGCGCGATGCCGCCGCCGCGCGCGGCCAGGGACGCGAGCACCGCGGCGAGCGGCACGAGGACGGCGACGACCGCGGCCAGCATGAGCCCCGTCATCAGCCGATCCTTCACGGATCGCCAGCCGGGCTTCGCGCGCAGGTCCGGCGCGCTCACGTGCCCCGGCTCCTGCGCATCGAGCGCTGCACGATCCAGGTCGCCGCGAGGTTCACCGCGATCGTGATGAGGAAGAGCGTGACCGCGAGCGCGATCAGCGCCGACTTGTGCAGCGGCTCGGCCTCGCCGAACTCGTTCGCGATCACCGTCGGCATCGAGTAGCCCGGCGCCAGCGGGTTCGCCGTGACGTGCACCGTGTTACCGATGACGAGCGTCGCGGCGATCGTCTCGCCCATCGCGCGGCCCAGGCCCAGCATCACCGCGCCGACGAGGCCGCCCTTGCTGTGCGGCCACACCGTGGCCGTGATCATCTCCCAGCGCGTCGCGCCGAGCGCGAACGCCGCCTCCTTGTCCGTGACCGGCGTCGTCTCGATCACCTCGCGCGACAGCGACGTGATGATCGGCGTGATCATGATGGCGAGGATGATGCCGGCCGCCAGGTACGAGGGCTGCAGGCCCAGCGCGGGCGCCATCACGAGCAGGCCCCACAGGCCGAACACCACCGACGGCACCACCGCGAGCAGATCGATCACGTACACGAGCGGCCGGCGCACCCAGCGCGGCGCCACCTGCGTCACGAACAGCGCGACGCCGAAGCTGATCGGCACCGCGATCGCGATCGCGATCACCGCCGTGTACAGCGTGCCGTAGAGGAAGCCCAGCGCGCCGTAGGTGTTCGTCGGCACCGACCACGTCGTCTGCGTGAAGAACCCGAGGCCCATGCGCCCCAGCACCGGGCGCGCGCGGTCCGTCATCGTGATCGCGATCAGCGCCAGGACGACGAGGACGATCCCCGCCGCGCCGGCAGCGAGCCAGCGGAACGCCCGATCGGCGTTCTGGCTGCGGCCGCGGAGCTCGGAGAGCTGCACGTCAGGGGACCTGGATCTTCTCGATCTGGGCGAGCGCCTTGTCCGCGAGCGCCTTGGGGACCGGCGCGAAGTCGATCTCGGGGAGCAGCTTCTGCCCGTCGGTGAGCAGGAACTTGAACCAGGCAGAGAGCGCCTCGCCCTTGGCCTTGTCCGTCTGCTTTTCGTACACCATGCACCAGCTCTGCGCCGTGAGCGGGTACGCCGCCACGCCCTTGCCGTTCAGCGCCGAGAACAGGAGCTTGTCATCGGGCGTGATCCCCTCGGCGGCGGCCGTGACGCTCGCCGCGTCCGGCGTCACGTACGTGCCTGCCTGGTTCTTCACGGCCGCGTACCGGAGCTTGTTCTCGATCGCGTCCGAGAGATCGAGGTAGCCGATCGCGCCGCTCGTCTTCTTCACGATCCCGGCGACGCCGTTGTTGCCGTTGCCCGCCTGCGTGTCGCCCGGCCACGCGACCGTCGAGCCGCTCCCCAGCTTCCACGCGCCGCCCCCGGCCTCGTGGAGGTACCGCGTGAAGTTCTCCGTCGTGCCCGAGCCGTCCGCGCGGCGCGCGACGACGATCGCGGCGCTGGGGAGCTTGGCGCCCGGGTTGTCCGCCAGGATCGCCGGGTCGTCCCACTGCTTGATCTCGCGCTGGAAGATCTTCGCGAGCGTGTCCGCCGAGAGCTGCAGCTTGTCGACGCCGCCGAGGTGGTAGCTGACCGCGATCGCGCCGAGCACGTTCGGGATGTAGAAGAACGCGCCGCCCTTGACGCTCGCCGCCTCCTCGGCCTTGTACGGCGCGTCAGTGCACGCGTAGTCGACCACCTGATCAGCGAGCTCCTTACGGCCTTTGCCCGATCCGCCGCCCGCGTAGTTGACCGTGATGTCCTTCCGGACCTTCGCGAACGCCTCGATGGCGATCTCCTGCGCTGCCTTCTGGAACGTGGCGCCGCTGCCGTTGATCGTCACCTTGCCGGCCCCGCCGCCGCCCGGCGGAGCCTCGGAGGTCTTGCAGCCGGGGGAGGCGAGGGCGACCGCCACGGCGGCCGCGAGCTGGATCGATCCAGATCTCTTCATGCGAATGTTTGGACCCTAGCGACCCTGCGTGACGCACCGGCGTAGGCTCTGTGGCGGGACCGTGACGGAATCGCGCCGGGATCGACGCTGCCCGACGCTGCCCACGGCTACCAGCTTATTTCGGACGGGCGCTACCGCTTCCGTCGTCGTGGCCGGGGGACTGCGGCCTGAGTCGGGCTTCGCCGCGCGCAGCGGCGCAGTGCCCGGTCGACATCCTCGGCGAACGGCGGGAAGCTGTCGGGACAGCGCTTCGCGAGCGTCGGCGGCGCGACCGCTGCACCGATCTCGGAGAAGTCGATGCGATCTTCGGTCACGCGCCGCCAGACGCATTTGGGATGATCGGATGCCGGGTCTTCCTCGTCGCCCCAGAGGTCTTCGGGCTCTCTGTAATCGAGCTCTCGGGGCGAGATGTCGAGGAGGTTGGCGAGCGCCTCGCGGTCCCCGAGCGCCCACGCTTCGATCATCCGGCAGGGAATCGCGAGCACCGTCTGGATCGCCGCGGCGTCGGCGTCATTGGCGCGCGTGTGCTCGAACCCTTGCTCCGCGCTGGCACGCAGCTCACGCAGCCGCCGCTGCCGCTCGACGCGCTTCGCGCGGGTCCCCGGCGTCTTGTCGGTATCGAAGGACAACACCAGGGCATTCGCGCCGAGGACCGACGCGAGCGCCAGGGCACGGCTGGCATTCTCTGCCTGGAGCTTGCCGGCACGGTGCTTCGTCAGCGGGGCCTTGGGCAGGTGCATGAGCTTGCGTCCGTCGAGCTCCAGCTCGACCTCTCCGCCGACCATCGTTCGTAGCAGCGGCTGGAGGAAGCCGTCTCTTCTCTCGCGGCCATCGCGGTGTGCTGGCTCGATCGCCAGATCGCCGATGTCGGTGGGCCCTTCGCCGATGAGCAGGACCTTGCACTTCACCGAAGCAGATCCCGCTCGCCCACGTTGTACCAGAGCTCTCCGAGATCGAAGTGGGCGCGGAGCTTCTCGAAGCCGCGCGTCTTCGAGAGCGGCGTGCACGTGGGGTGACCTCCACGCTCGCGGGTCACGAGGATGACGTCGTCGGGGGACTCGCAGAAGTTGACGGTGATCGGGCTGTGGGTCGCGAGCACGATCTGCGTCTGACCTCGCGTGGATCGCACGAGGTCCTGCAGCATCTTCATGAAGCCGCCGAGCAGCTGCGGGTGCAGGCCATTCTCGATCTCATCCAGCAGCAGGACGCTCGGACGGACGGGGAGCTCGTGCATGGCCGCGACGGCGATGATCCGCAGCAATCCATCGCTGACCTGACGGGCGTTGAAGCGCGCGGTCTCACCATTCCAGCGCTCGGTCACCTCGAGGTGGGTCCAGCCGAAGCCGCGGCGAACGGGATGTAGCTCCAACAGCCTCGGGTAGTGTTTCTGGACGCGCTTCTGGACGCGTTCGAAGGCTCCTCGATCGCGATCTCTCAGTCGAGCAAGGAAAGGCGCCAGGCTCTCACCGTTCACGCCGAGCTCCTCTCCTTCTCCGCGTGACGGTGACCTCAGCTTCGACGGATCCAGGAAGAAGTATCCGCGAATCCTGCGTGCCCAGTCGGCCACCTGCAGCAACGCAGGAAACCGGTCTCGATCTTCCTCATCGATCGCGCTCAACCACGAGCTCGTCAGCGTCTGAGAGATGGACTCGACAGTGCCGTCCGCGGCCCATCGCTTCATCCGCCGGCCTGTTCGCGTCAGCCAGAGGCGTTTGGGTGCCGGCTTCCGCCGTCCGCGGCTCCCGGGTTCTCCGGGCGTCAAAACGAGCTCTTGGCTGATGCCTGGCCGCCGCTTTGCGCCGAGACGCAACATCCAGCGCACAGGCTCTCCATCGAACACGAGGTCCGCCACGATGCCGAACTCTTTCGTTGCCGCCCGGAGGTGTGGCAGATCGCCGTATTCCCAGCTCTTCGCCTCCAGCAGGTCCTTGATCGTCCCCGTCACGAGGCGCCCGAGCACGTCGATGGCTTCCAGGGCCGTCGTCTTGCCCGCACCGTTGGGCCCGATCAGGACGGTGAACGGCCGGATGGGGATTTCGTAGGCATCGTACGCCTTGAACCCCTCTATCACGAGGCTTCGCAGCACCGGCCCGTAGGCTACTCCAGGACTCCGTCGAGCCGCTACTTCCGCTCACCGCCTATCGGCTAATGGCGCGGCTTGATCGGGCGATGGCGCACACCGGTCGCGCGCACCATGTACACGACCTCCTCGGCGAGGTTCTTGACGTGATCGCCGGCGCGCTCGAGGTAGCGGCACACCGAGGTCAGCGGGAGCACGCGCGTCACCGTGGCCGGATCGGTCGCGACGTGCGCGAGCAGCTCGGCGAACAGGCTCGCGTTCAGCTTGTCGATCTCGGCGTCGGCCGTGATGACGGTGGTGGCCTGATCGGCGTCCCGCTTCACGAAGCTGTCGAGCGCGAGGTGCAGGTTCTTCTGCACGAGGTTCGCGAGCCGGCCCAGCTCGCGCGGCTCGAGCGCCGGGAGCCGGTTCAGCTCCAGGACGCGCCGCGCGATCCCGACGGCGAGGTCCCCGATCCGCTCGAGATCGACGACGAACTTGAGCGACATCGTCAGGAAGCGCAGATCGCTCGCCACCGGCTGGCGGGTCGCGAGGATCTGGAGCGCGAGCTCGTCGACGTCGTTCTCGTCGCGATCGATCTCGGCGTCGCCGTCGATCACGGCGCGCGCGAGCTCGTCGTCGCGCTCGGCGAGCGCCTGCATCGCGCGCGCGATCTGCTGCGCGGCCTTCTCGCCCATCGTGGCCAGCCGCTCGCGGAGCGTGCGGAGCTCCTGCTCGAAGTCCTTGTTGGTGTGCGCGGTCATGGTGCCCTGCTCCCCACCGCCGGAAGGCGGAGCCAGAAGATGCTACCCGACGGCGCGTTCGGCTCGACGCCGACCTCGCCGTCCATGCTCTCGACGAGGTGCTTCACGATCGACAGCCCCAGGCCCGTCCCGCCCGCCTCGCGCGAGCGGCTCGGATCGGCGCGGTAGAATCGCTCGAACACGCGCTCGCGGTGCCGGTCCGCGATGCCCGGGCCATCGTCCCGGACCTCGATCCGCACGGCGTCGCCAGCGCGCCGCGCCTCGACCCAGACGTGGCCCTCGGGCCGCGTGTACTTGACGGCGTTGTCGATCAGGTTGACGAGGATCTGATCGAGCGCCTTGGGATCGGCGCTGACGCACAGCTCGGCCGGCACGGCGATCTCGACGGCGACGCCGCGCTGGGTCGCGCTCGGCTCGACCGCCGCCAGCGCTTGCTCGGCGGCGGCGCGGATCGGCACCGCGCCCGGCTCGAGCCGGTACTGGCCGGCGTCGAGGCGCGAGAGGTCGAGCAGATCGGCCAGGATGCGCGCGAGGCGCTCGGCGTTCCGGTGCAGGCCGTCGATCAGCTTGCCCGCCATCGCCGGATCGTCCTTGGCGCCCGCGAGCAGGGTCTCGGCGTTCGCGCGGATGATCGCGACCGGCGTGCGCAGCTCGTGCGAGACGTTCGCGACGAAGTCGCGGCGCACCGTCTCGAGCCGGCGCATCGCGGTGACGTCCTCGAGCAGGAGCACGCGGCCCTCGTGCTCGAACTTGCGGGCGACGCGGATCAGCGCGCGCGCGCCGCCGGAGAGCTGGACCTCCGCGGTGGCGGCCTCGTCGCCCTCGATCAGCGCGAACACCTGCGGCACGCGGACAAACTCGATCAGCGGCTCGCCGACCGGCGTGCTCGACACGCCGAGCATCTTGCGCGCGGCGTCGTTCAAGAGCTCGATGCGGTGCTCGCCGTCGACCGCGATCACGCCCTGCGTGAGGCCCTCGGCGACCGTGGCGAGCAGGACGCGCTCGCGCGCCAGCGCCTGGTGGCCGCGCTCGGCGTCGTCGGCGAGGAAGTTCACCCACTCGGCGAGCTGGCGCAGCTCGTCGTCGGGCGGCGCCTTGACCGCCGGCACGCGCCGGCTCGCGTGGCGCACCACGTCGCGCATGGCCGCCGCGAGCTCGCCGAGCGCGCGCAGGATCCGCGCGCGCACGAACAGGCCGGCGCCGATCGCGATCGCGAACGCGCCGATCGCCGCCGCGAGCGGCGCGACCGCGTCGATCGCGACCCGGTCCGCCGCGGACGCGCGCAAGATCAGATCGCAGGCGAGCCCCACCACGAGCGCGGCGGCGAGCGCGGCGACGACGAGCCAGGTGCGGACGTGCTGGGCCACGCGGCGCTCCGCCGTCAGCCGGCCGCCTCATCGGGCTGGTCCTTGAAGCGGTAGCCCACGCCGCGGAGCGTCTCGATGTACACGCCGGCGCTGCCGAGCTTCTCGCGCAGCCGCTTGACGTGCGTGTCGACGGTGCGCGTGGTGACGTCCGCCTCGATCCCCCAGACGTCGGCCAGGAGCGTGTCGCGCGTCTGGACGCGGCCCTTGCGCGACATGAACGCGTGCAGGAGCCGGAACTCGAGGGCCGTCAGCCCGAGCTCGGCCTCGTCGACCCACGCGCGGTGGGCGTCGCGATCGATCTTGAGCCGGCCGAACCGGAGCAGCGACGGCTCGCCCTCGACGCGGTTGACCCGGCGCAGGAGCGCGCGGATGCGCAGGATCAGCTCGCGGACGCTGAACGGCTTCACGACGTAGTCGTCGGCGCCGACCTCGAAGCCGACCACGCGATCGATCTCCTCGCCCTTCGCGGTGCACATGATGATCGGGATGGTGCGGGTGCGCTCCTGATCGCGCAGCCGGCGGCAGATCTCGATGCCGGACAGATCGGGGAGCATCAGATCGAGCACGATCACGTCGGGCAGCGGCTCCGTCGTCGCGGCGGCGAGGCCCGCTTGCCCGCTGTGCGCGAGCCGGGCGCCGAAACCCTCGGCGCGCAGGTTGTACTCGACCGTGGTGGCGAGATCGACCTCGTCCTCGATGACCAGCACGAGCATGCCGGGGAAGCCTTACCACGGGGTGCGTGACATCGGTGTGACGGCACACGGACCGCCAGGTGACGGACGAGCGGCGCGACGGTCCGCGCGCGTCACCGCGAGCGCGATTTTCTCTCGGCGATGACGGGCTATGACGGGCGATGACAGGACGCTCACGCTCTGCGTGGTCGCCGCGAAGTCACAGCAGCGCGCCGGGGGGCCACTACCGGATGTCCGAGCAGGCCGACATCAAGTGCTGCGATCAGGAGTCTCGTCGAGAGCCATGCCGTGGCGCGCCGCTCGCTCGTCGACGCGCGGCCCGGGCGACCGCTCGGCAATCCCGGCGGGTGCCATCCGGCCCGCTAGCGGCCAACAAAGTTGGCAGCGACCGCTCGCAAGCAGCTGAAATGGCTGGCGGCACCCTTGGTCGCGCGCTTGCTTGATCCGCCAACGATGTCGCTGCGTCGCCCGCTCGGCCGCTCGCTCGCCGCCGCCACCTTGGCCGCCGCCTTGGCCGCCGCCGCCTCGTGCGCCGACGAGCCCGGCGGGCCGAGCGGCCCACCGGTCACCAGCGGGGTGACGCGGAAGGAGATCCCCGTGGGCGTGTTCCGGCAGCTCGATCTGCTGTTCGTGATCGACAGCTCGCCGAGCATGGCCGCGCACCGCGCGCGGCTCCTCGCCGACTACCGGCGCTTCATGGAGGTCCTCGAGGCGTACGCCGGGGGCCTGCCCGACGTGCACATCGGCGTCGTCACCACCGATCTCGGCACCCGCGCGCCCGGCGAGCTCGGCCCCGGCCGCTCGGTCGGCACCGGCGCTGGCGCGTGCTCCGCCGACGGCGATCGCGGCGAGCTGCGCCGCGCGCCGGCCGTCGACGGCAACTTCATCTCCGATGTCCGCCTGCCGGACGGCACGCGCAGCCGGAGCTACACCGGCTCGCTCGCCGATGCGTTCGTGCAGCTCGCCGACGTCGGCGCGGCCGGCTGCGCGTACGCGCGCCCGCTCGAGGCGGCGCGGCGGGCGCTCACGGACAACCCCGCCAACACAGGCTTTCTGCGGAAGGACGCCTACCTGGCCGTCGTGCTGATCACGGCCGACGAGGACTGCTCGTTCGGCAGCTCGCTGTTCGTCGAGAGCTCGCTCGATCGGTCGAAGTGCACGGCGGAGGCCGCGTCGCTGATGCCCGTCGCCGAGTACGTCGCGGCGCTCCAGTCGATCAAGCCCGATCACAACAAGCTGATGGTGCTCGGCGGGTACCGGCCGGCCGCCGCGCCTGCCTGCGCCGACACGCGCCCGTCCGCGCGGCTCGACGCCTTCCTGGCCGCGTTCCCGAGCCGCAACCAGGCCGTCTCGATCTGCGAGCCCGACCTGAGCGAGCTCATGGAGTATCCCAAATTCCTCGAGAAGGTGACCCTCGGCGTCGCGTGCTTCGACGCGCCGCTGGTCGACGTCGATCCGAGCACCGCTGGCCTGCAGGCCGAGTGTGCCTCCTGGTACCGCTACCATGGCAACGACGGCGTGCTCACCGAGGACGTCATCCCCGCCTGCCGCGGCGACGCGCCGGGCCCGTGCTGGAAGCTCACGCCCGATCCGGCGAACTGCTTCGAGGCGGACGGCAGCCGGGTCGACTTCCGCGACCCGCGCTCGTTCGGCCTGGGCGCCGATCCGCTCGCGATCATCGAGTGCGTGACGGCCCGCTGACGGCGCCGCGGCGGCGCCGCCCCCGTCCCCGCAGCAGGCCCCGCAGCAGGCCCGCGAGCGCGAGCGCGAGAGGTGCACCGGCAGAGCCGGAGGTCTGGCATCCAGCCTCCGGCTCTGCGGTGGTGTTGGTCCCGGACGCGTCGGGGGCCCCGGTGCCGCGTAGTCCGAGACGAGATCCGAGGAGCTGGACGGAGTTCTGCTTCTGCCAGCAGACGTGCGAGTCGATGCCGCACGGGCGCGGCGTGTCCTCGCCGCACGAGGCGAGCTCGTCCTGGAACGAGCGCTCGCCCGGGTAATCGAGGTACGTCATCGGATCTTCGGCGAGCAGCTCGTGATCGGCGCCGAAGCTGTGCGCGATCTCCTGCGCCATGACCTCGCACATGAGGCGCGGATCGTCGGGCAGGACGTCGGTGAACGTGAACACGACCGAGTTCTCGATGATCCCGCAGTCCGTCGTGAACGGCGACACGCCGGCCACGTTGCTCGGGAGCCCGACGTCGGTCGGGTGGCCGCCGAACACCGCCTCGATGTGCGGCACGTCGCCCGGATCCTCGTCGGTGACCGTGACGTCGAAGCGCGCGTACAGCTCGCGCACGCACGCGACCGTCTCGGTCCACATCTCGTCGTCGATGTCCCACGGCGTGAGCAGCGTCGGCTCCTGCACGATCGACGACGTCGAGAGCCGGGCGTCGTTGTCGCCCGGCCGGAGCAGCGCGCCGTCGCGGTTCAGATAGATCGTCCGGCTGCGCGCGCGCGCCTGTGCGCGCACGGACGACGGCGGCGGCGCCGGGAGCACCTGGCGCGCGAAGACGAGGCCGCTGGTAGGGCCGACCGTCGGGATCGATCTGCCGACGAAGTTTCTGGGTCCTGCGATGCCGTGCGTCTGGAGCTTCTGGGGTGGGTGCGATGCGTGGGCGGGCGCGATCGCGGCGAGGGTGATGGTGAACGCAACCAGCGTGCGTTCCACGGTCGTCGCCTTCATCACGATGCGTGCCACGCGCGCCCGAGAGCGCGCCGCGAGCGACGGCGCGGACTTGGCTGCGCTTGCGCATTCTGCGCAACCAGGTGGTTATCGCAGCAGCTGGGGAGTGGCACTGTAAACTGCGGAGAGCGGAGGCCCCACCCGGCACAGCCGCGCAGCACCGGCACAGCCGCGCGTCAGCGCGTCAGCGCGGCAGCGTGATCTCCGGCTCCTCGGGGTGCGGCCGGTAGAGCAGCACCGTGTTGCCCAGCACCTGCGCGACCTCGCTGCGCGTGCGCGCGGCCAGGTCCGCCGCGGCGTCATGGCGATCGAGATCGGCCGCCTCGCCCAGCTTGATCTTGATGAGCTCGTGATCCGTCAGCGCGCGATCGACCGCGGCGATGAGCCCATCGTCGAGGCCGTCGCGCCCAACCTGGACGATCGGGCGCAGCTCGTGACCGAGCGAGCGCAGATAGCGGCGTTGCTTGCCGGACAGCACGCCCGCTGTATAGCAGACCTACCGCCGCCGGCGCCGCGCCAGCGCCGCCAGCGCCAGCCCCAGGCCCGCCGCGCCGCCCGCGCCGCCCGCGCCGCCGCCCGCGGTGCAGCCGCCCACCACGTCGTCCTCGCCGTCCGGCGATGCCGCGCCCTTCTTCACCGTCACCGCGATCTCCTTCGCCTGCTCGTTGCTGCCGTCCGTTGCGACGACGCGGAGCTGGTGCGAGCCCTCGGCGAGCCCGCTCGGCACCGGGATCGAGAACGGCGCCCCCATGACGCTGCCGCTCGGCACGCCGTCGATGTAGAGCGACACCATCGTCACCTTCGTGTTGTCGGTGGCGTTGAACTTGACGTTGAACGTGGGCGGCACGACCGCGGTGCTCTGCGGCGAGGTGATGCTCACCGTCGGCGCGACCGCGTCGCCCGCCGGGGCCTTCAGGCCCAGGCGCTCGATCAAGAGCGCGACCGAGTTCTGGTTCTGGCGGCACATCGAGCCGTTGAGACCGCACGGCCGCGCCTTGTCCTCGCCGCACGACGCGCTCAGGTTCTGGAACCAGCGCCGGCCCTCGTAGGGCAGGTACGTCATCACCTCGGTGGCGACCATCACGTGATCGAGGCCGTAGCTGTGCGCCACCTCCTGCGCCATGACCTCGCACGCCAGCATCGGATCCGCCGGCAAAACGCCCATGAACGCGAAGGTGATCGAGTTCTCGATGATCGAGCAGTCCGTCGTGAACGGCGACACGCCGGCGAGGTTGGTCGGCTGCCCGACCATCGTCGGCGCACCGCCGAACACCGCCTCCATGTGCGGCACGCTGCCCGGATCTTTGTCGGTGATCGTGACGTTGAACGGCGCGAAGACCTCGCGCATGCACGAGACCGTGGACGCCCACACCGCGTCGCTCACGTTCCACGCCGGGATCACCGTCGGCTGCGTCACCACCGTCGAGCGGTTGGTGATCGAGTCGTTGGCGCCCGGCGACAGCGTGACGCCGTTCTTGTTCAGGTAGATCGTGCGGCTCGCGGCCAGGCCCGCCGTGCCGCCCGCCGTCAGCGCCGTCGTCGGCGTCCCAGCCGTCGTCGCGCTCGCCGGTGGCACCAGCTGGCGCCCCATCAGGTAGCCATCGGCCGTCTCGGGTCCGACCGCCACGTCGTAGAGGCTCGCCTGGCTCTCCGGCGCCACCGTGCGCCGCGGCGCCTCGGCCGCGGCGATCGCCGGGATCAGCGCCATCGCGCCGGCCATTGCGCCGACCATTGCGCCGACCATCGCGCCGAGCCAGGAGGTGCCGAGCCGCATCTGGGGACAACCGTTTCCACGAGCCGTGCCACAGGTCCCAAGACCCCAGCGATGACAAAAGCTGTAACAAGACGGTTCGTTGCGAGCAGTGAAACGCCTTGCGCAACGCTCCGATTCAGGCAGTTGCGCGCGCGATCCGGGGAGCCTGCGTGGGGGCGCGGTGACCTCACCCCCCAGCCCCACCCGGCGGGATCTACAGCGGCGCCCGCACCCGGCAGGCCGCCTCGACGTCGGCGATCTCCTTCGGGCACGCCGCCGTCAGCACCTCGTTCCCGCCCGCCGTGATCAGCACATCATCCTCGATGCGGACCCCGATGCCGCGTAGCTCTTCCGGCACATCCTGCCCATCCGCAGTGATGTAGAGGCCCGGCTCGACCGTGATGACCATGCCCGGCGCGAGCGGGCGCGCCTTGCCGCCTGGCATGTACGTGCCGGCGTCGTGCACGTCCAGCCCCAGCCAGTGCGAGACGCCGTGCATGAAGTGCTTCTTGAACGCCTGATCCTCGATGCGCGCGGACGCCGGCCCCTGCAGGAGGCCCAGCTCGACCATGCCCTCCGTCAGCTTGCGGACGCAGTGATCGTAGAGCTGATCGATCGTGGCGCCCGGGACCGCCATCGCGATCGCCTCCTTCTGCGTTGCGAGCACCAGCTCGTAGATCGTGCGCTGCGCTGGCGAGAACCGACCGCTCGCTGGCCACGTGCGCGTGATGTCGGCCGTGTAGTGGCCGTACTCGCAGCCCGCGTCGACCAGCACGAGATCGCCATCTGCGATCGCGCACGCGTTGTCGATGTAATGGAGGATCGTGGCGTTCTCTCCCGCGCCGACGATCGTGCCGTAGCCTGGGCCCATCCCGCCGCGCCGCCGGAACGTGTAGTGGATGAGCGCCTCGAGCTCGTGCTCGAACACGCCCGGCCGCCCCGCCGCCATCGCCGCCAGGTGCGCCTCGGTCGTGATCGCCGCCGCCTTGCGGAGCGTGGCCAGCTCCTCCGGCCCCTTGATCAGCCGCAGCTCGTGCAGCGCGATCCGCGGATCGATCACCGCGCGCGGCGGGCGGGCGCCCTTGCGCTCCGTCCGGCGCAGGCGCGCGATCGTGCCGGTGACCAGCCGATCCATGCCCTCGTCGAGCCCCAGCGCGAAGTGCAGCTCCTCGCGGTTGGCCAGGAGGTCCGGCAGCCGCTGCGGCAGCTCCGCCGCCGGGTACGCCGCGTCGGCGCCGTAGCGCTCGCGCGCGCCCTCCACCCCGGCGCGCCGCCCGTCCCAGACCTCGGCCTCGGCGTCGCGCGGCCGCACGAACATGACCACGCGCTCCTGCTCGGCGCCCGGCCGCAGCACCAGCGTCGTCTGCGGCTCGGTGAAGCCCGTCAGGTAGAAGACGTCGGAGTGCTGGCGGAACCGGTGGTGCACGTCGCCGTTCCGGACCCGCTCCGGCAGCGATCGGACGATCGCCACCGCCTCGGGGCCGATCGCCTGCATGAACGCCTCCCGTCGGGCCGCGTACACGGCAGGATCGAACATCGCCCCGGTATATCAGAAACGAGACCGCGCCAGCCGCGGGCGCTCCAGGCTCATCCCTGGACGATCAGGGCCTGACTCTCACCTCGATGCTCGTTGTCGTCTGGCCGAACCACGCCACGCCATCCAGCACCATCTTCCACTGGAAGTTTTTGATCCCGGTCGTGGTCGGACGCAGCGGGACGGTGAACGTGACCTCCGTGTTCGGAGGCACATCGTGGGGCACCGCGACTCGGTTCGTTCCCCAGCTGCCGTTATCTGCTGGGCTCTGGGACCCGAGCTTGTATCGGCTGGCTGGCGTCCAGGTCTCCGCGCCGGTGTTGCGCAGGGTGATCGAGGCGGTCGTGCTCGTTCCGAGGGTCATGGAGCTCGGGACGTTCTGGCGGACGAAGAGGGCACCTCGCAGCGGGTAGGCGACCCGCACCTCGAGGTTCGGCGTGATCTGCCCGAACCAGCCCACGCTCTCCTGGCGCATCTGCCATTGAAAGTCCTGGACCGTCTCCCCGCCGTGGGTGTGCACCGGGAACGTGAATGTGACCTGCGTGTTCGGGGGCACGTCGTGAGGGAGGGGGAGCCGGCTTATCCCCCAGCGAGTGGTGTCCGCGGGATTCTGGGATCCGAGCTGGTATTGCTCCGCTCGCGTCCACGTCGCGGTGCCCACGTTGCGCATGGTCACCGAGACCGTCGTCGCGCTGCTCGGGGGCATGGGGTTGGGCACGTGCTGAGACACGAAGACCGCGGCCCTGGTCAGGGCCGGCATCACTCTCAATTCGACATTGGGTGTCTTCTGGCCCAGCCAGGCGACTCTCTCCTGGAGGAGCCGCCACTGGAAGTTGTAATGGCCAACCGTGACGGGAGCCCGGATCGGGAACGTGAAGGTCACGTTGGCGCCCGGAGCTACCGGGTGGGGTAGCTCGACTCGCGACGTGCCCCAGGTGGTGTTGTTTTCAGGATTCTGAGCTCCGAGCTTGTAGCCATCAGCGCGAGTCCAGGTCAGCGCGCTGAGGTTGTGCATGGTAATCGATACGGTCTGGGTGGTCCCGGCGACCATCGATGCCGGCACCGCCTGGGATATGTATCGCGCGTCCTTGGCCACCGTGACCGCCACGTGGGCGTTCCGCTGGCCGAACCACCGCATATTCTCCCTGACCATCTTCCAGCGAAAGGGGACTGGCTCGTCGAGCCGCTCGGGAGCCACGATGTTGAACACGAACGTGACCTCCGCGCCTGGGCTCACGTCGGCTGGGAGCTCGATCCGGTTCGTCCCCCAGGCCCGGTTATCTTGAGGTTCTTGTGAGCCCAGCCTGTATCGACCGGCTCTCCACGTCGTCGTCCCGGTGTTGCGCATCGAGACCGAGACGGAGTAGGTGGTTCCAGCGATCATCGCGGAGGGCACGCTCTGGGACACGAAGGCCGCGTCGTCGGTCGGTGCCGGGACCGGTACGCCTGCCGCGTCGACCAGGTTGGGCTCGACGAGGCCGAGCGTGATCGAGGCGTCGTCCACTCCCATCAGGGATTTGTAGTGTTCCGTGCCGATGCGGGCGCGGAGCTTCTCTTGCGTGAGCCGGGCCAGATCGTTTACGCGCGAGGCGAGCTCGTAGCCCTGGAGGCCCTGCGCGACGAGGGCGTCCTTGGCCAGCAGAAATTCCCAGTGAACATCTGCAAAAAAGGCATTACCCAGCGATGGAGCGTAATGCCTCGTGATGGCGTCGAACTCAGCCACGAGCGTCGTGTTGGGGTCCGACCCTGCGGCGGAGTGCGCGACATGGACCTTGCTGACCAGCTCGGTGATGGGTTGTTTCTTCACTTGATCCGCTGCGGCGTCACTGTCGCTCGTCTCCATCCGGAAGGGGCGAGACGACGAGCACGCCGCGTAAATGGCGAACCAGGCGTTGAAGTTCGTCCCGTACAGCCCATACGCCCCATAGCTGGCCCAGCAACCCTTCACCTTCAGAGGATCCAGAACGTGGCCCGTGGAGAACAGAAAGCAGTTGGCTGACTGGTGACATACGCCATTGACGAGATAAACACCGATACAAGCCGTATCCGTGAGGCCCAGGAAAGATCCTCTGTAGCAGTCGGCCCAGTTGTAACTTCCGTTCGCGGATCCCAGGCTCCTCAGGTTGGGGCCGGCCACGCCTCCCCAGCACTCGAAGACCTTGCCGTTCGCAGCACGTATGAACGTGTGGTCTGCGATCCCCCCCAGCACATCGAACGCCCATCCCTCCAGCAGCATGACGACTCCTCCGCCCATGGATGCAGGCACCCGTGCCCGCCGACGACCTGCGCCTCGCACAGGCGCAGGATCTACATGGCCGCGCGCGCGTGGCGGGCGCGGCCTTCGATGCCGTGATCCAAGCGAAGGTCGTGCCAGCGGTGACCCGCGACCGTGCCGAGCTCACCTCATCGAAAGGGCGCGAGCGGTGGCCCGACGAGGAGCGACGACGAGCGACGAGGAGCGACGACGAGCGACGACGAGCGACGAGGAGCACAAAGACGCCGCGGCCGGTGCGCGGCCGCGGCGGGGTGACACAGCCGGTGGCCGTGCCTCGGCTCGTGTCGCTCGCTGTGCCGCGGCGAGCTAGCTGCTGCGGCGGCGCCGCCGCGCCCCGGCGAGCACCACCGCCAGGCCGATCACCAGCCAGCCCGCGCTCCCGCCGCTCGACGAGCACGCCATGCCGTAGTGGACGTGGTCATCGCCCCAGTCGTCGCCCCACTGGTCCTCCGGCCAGCCGTCCGGCCCGAGCTTGGGGCAGCCCGCGAGCGAGCCGTCCGGCTGCGCGCCGCGCTCCGCCAGGTTCGCGAGGAACTGCTCGACCAGCATGAGGTCCGCCGCCAGGTCCTGATCCGCCTCGTGCTCGACCAGCCACGCCTTCCCCGCCCGGCGCGTCGCCGACAGCGCGGCCGCCGCGCAGTCGTGGCTCGCGCCCGCGTACTGCGTCGCGGCGTGCAGGCCCAGGAACATGTTGTACATCGCGAAGCGCTCGGCCATGGCCGCGTACGACAGGTGCGGCTCGTCCGGCGTCGCGTTCGGATCCGCCGAGTAGTCGAGCACCGCCGTGTCGGTGACCCGCTCCGTCGAGCCCGGCAGCCGGTACGACAGGCGCAGGTCGGCGACGCGGCCCGGGCTCGCGCCCGTGGCCACCAGGTTGATGAAGATCATGCTGCCGCCGCCGCGCCGGCCGCCATTGGGATCCGGCGTCTGGCTCGTGCGGCTCGCGAGGAACACCGCCGGGATCGACATCGAGCCCGAGCGCGCCACCGACTGCCACAGCGAGCTGCCCACCGCGCCGCGCATCTCCCAGCCTTCCGCCGCCGTGACCTTGAGCTCGAGCTCGAGCGCCAGCGGCGACATGAAGTAGTCGAGCTCGTCGTGGAACACCTCGCCCGCCGCCGCCGCGTCCTCGACGTAATAGAAGTTGCCCGCGCCGCGCTCCGCCAGCCCGCGCATCAGCGGCGCGTCGAAGTCGTTGCCCACGCCGATCGTGGTGAGGCCGATGCCGCGCGTGATCTTCGACGTCGCCATCTCGATGATCGCCGGCGTCGACGTGTTGCCCACCGTCGCGAGGCCGTCGGACAGGAAGATGACGCGGTTCTGGCGATCGCTCGGCGGCGCGTCGCCGAGCAGATCCAGGCCCGCCTTGAGGCCGTCGTGGATGTTCGTGCCGCCGCGCGGCTGGAGCTGGCTGACCGCCGTCTTGAGCGCGGCGCGGTTCAAGGTCTGCGCGAACGGCGCGTCCACGGTGACCACGTCGTCGAACGACAGGATCGCGAGGCGATCCTCGTCCTTCAGGTTGTCGATCAGCGTACCCAGGCCCAGCTTCACCTTCTCGAGCCGGCCGTCCTGCGCCATCGAGCCCGAGTGATCGACCACCACCACGAGCCGCATCGGCAGCCGCGTGTACGTCGACGGATCGACGTTCGTGCTGATCGCGACCTGCAGCGTCGCCTGGTGGCTGTCGTCGAGCCACGCGCGGCCCACCGAGAGGCCGCTCGTGATGCACAGCTTGCCGCCGCACGTGGCCGGCGGCGGCGGGGCGAAGTGCTCGTTGAAGAAGCCGTTGGCGTCGAGCGTGCTCGGGCCCGGGATCTCGCCGCGATCGAGGATGCTGCGGAACTCGCCGATGTCCTGGGCGCCGCCGAAGCTGACGCCGCCGCCGCCGTCGTCACCCGCGCCGGGGCTGGCAGAGTCGCCGGCGCTGCCGGCGCACGCGGCTCCAGCCAGGAAGAGGAGAGCGGAACGAGGGAACCGGGAGAGGGAGCGCATGATGGGAGACTTCTTTAGCAACGGCGGTGCCACGCGCGTCGCCGTTCTTTTTCCCGAGCCACGGCGATGGCTTGGCTCGCTTCGCGCGCCCGCCGCGCGCGATCGTGGGTTTCGCGCGATCCCCGCAGCCCGCGACATCTGTGTCGTAGGATGCGCCATGTCTCGTAACCGCCTGATTGCCCTGCTCGCGACCGCCGTGCTCGCCGCGGCCTGCTCGCGCAAGGCGCCGCCGCCGCCGGAGCCCGCGCCCGGCGACCTCAGCGTCGTCAAGACCTCGCCCACCGCCGGCTCGTCCGCGGTCGGGTCTGCCGCCGCTGCTGCCGCTGGCTCCGCCGGCTCTGCGGCGGGCGCCGCGCCTGCCGGCGCGCAGCCCAAGTATCGCGAGCCCGGCAAGACGTCCGAGCTCGATCGGAGCGTCCTCGGCGCCGGCAAGACGTTCATGGTCGTGTCCGAGGCCGAGCCCGCGACCGCCGTCGGCAAGCAGGTCCTCGCGTCCGGCGGCAACGCCGTCGATGCCGCCGTCGCGACCGCGTTCGCGCTCGCCGTCGTCCACCCGACGGCCGGCAACATCGGCGGCGGCGGCTTCGCCGTCGTGCGCTTCGAGCCCGGCAAGGGCGCGGCGCTCGACTTCCGCGAGACCGCGCCCGCGGCCGCGACCGAGAAGATGTTCCTCGACGCGGATGGCAAGCCCACCGATCGATCGCTCGTCGGGCACCTCGCCTCCGGCGTGCCCGGGGCCGTCGCTGGCCTGTGGGAGCTGCACAAGAAGTACGGCAAGAAGCCGTGGAAGGACCTCGTGACGCCCGCCGTGGCGCTCGCGCGCGACGGCTTCGTGATCGACAAGTTCCTCGCGAAGGCCATCGCCTTCCCGCTCAACGCCGAGCGGCTCAAGCGCTCGCCCGCCAGCGCCGCGCTCTGGCTCGCGCCGCGCTCGCCCGACGCGAAGGTCACGATCCCCGAGCTCGCCGCGACGCTGCAGCGCATCGCCGACCGCGGTCCCGACGGCTTCTACAAGGGCGAGACCGCGGACGCGATCGTGGCCGAGATGAAGTCCGGCGGCGGGATCATCACGGCCGCGGATCTCGCCGGCTACAAGCCCATCTGGCGCGATCCGCTGCGCTTCAAGTATCGCGGCCACACCATCGCGTCGATGCCGCTGCCGTCGTCCGGCGGCATCGTGATGGCGATGACCGCCGGCGTGCTGCGCAAGACCGATCTCAAGACCGTGCCCTGGCACGGCGCCGAGCACGTGCACTGGCTCGCCGAGACGTGGCGCCGCGCGTTCACCGTCCGCAACGAGCTGCTCGGCGATCCTGCGTTCGGCAAGGCGCCGCCGCTCCAGACGCTGCTCTCGGAGGCGTACCTCGACAAGCTCGCCGCGACGATCAGCCCCGACAAGGCGACCCCGTCGAAGGACGTGCCGCCGCTGCTCGAGGGCAACCACACGACGAACCTGTGCGTCGTCGACGGCCGCGGCATGGCCGTCGCGCTGACCACGACGATCAACACGTCGTTCGGCAGCGCCGTGACGGTGACGGGCGGCGGCTTCCTGCTCAACAACGAGATGGATGACTTCACTGCCAAGCCCGGCGAGCCCAACACGTTCGGCCTGGTGCAGGGCACGCGCAACAAGATCGAGCCCGGCAAGCGCATGCTCTCGTCGATGTCGCCCTCGATCGTCGAGGACGAGAAGGGCAACCTCGTGATGCTCGCCGGCGCTGGCGGCGGCCCGCGCATCATCACCGCCGTCTGGCAGACCATCTCGAACGTCGTCGACTACAACCTCTCCGCTGGCGCGGCCGTGGCGAGCCCGCGCGTCCACCACCAGCACCTCCCCGACCTCCTGCGCGTCGAGGCCGAGGCCCTCGATCGCGAGACCGACCAGGCCCTCGCCGCCAAGGGCCACAAGCTCGACTGGGGCGAGGACCGCCGCGCCTTCGGCGCCGTCAACGCCATCGTCCGCGCCAAGTCCGGCTGGGAAGGCTCCGCCGACCCGCGCGGCGGCGGCGCTGCCCAGGGCGACTGACCCGCGGCTAGTAATTCCAGGTAGATGTCAAATTTGACGTACGTCATTTCCGACGTACGTCACTTTCGACGTAGATTGGCTGCCCATGGGGATCAATCCAGGTGGGCAGCTGAGCGTGGAGGAGATCGTCGGCCGCGAGCGCGAGATCGAGCGCTACTGGGCGGTCCTGGAGCGCCAGAGCCTCGTGCTCAACGCGGAACGTCGGATCGGGAAGACCAGCATCCTTCAGAAGATGGGCGCGCTCGGTCGCGACGGCTTTCACACGTACTACCAGGAGCTCGAGCGTGTCCACAGCATCACCGAGCTGATCTCCCAGATCTACCGCACGGTCTCGGTCGACCTACCCCGCACCAAGCGGCTCAAGGCGACCGCGATCAAGGGGTGGCTGGCACTGTCCTCGGATCGAATCGAGAAGCTCTCCTTGCCGGCTGCTGGCGACGCGTGGAAGACGCTCCTCGAAGTGGCAGTCAAGGACGTGCTGGACGCCTTCGAGGATGACACCAAGGTCGTCTGCATGTGGGACGAGTTTCCGTTGATGCTGTACAACCTGCGGCAGCGCGAGGGCGCGGACAAGACGATCCAGCTGCTCGACACGCTTCGCTTTCTTCGAGCGTCGCATCCTCGCCTGCGCTTCCTCTTCACGGGCTCGATCGGCTTGCACCTGGCGCTCAAGAGCCTCCGCGCCGAAGGAAACGCGAACGCTCCCTTCAATGACGTGCAGATCGAGCTGGCCCCTCCGCTGTCACCCGCCGATACCGCTGCGCTGATCGGAAATCTTTGTGGTGCGCTCTGCCACGAGCCGCAGGAGCCGACGGAGATCGCCGGGCGTGTCAGCGCGCTGCTCGGTGGATTCGCCTACCACATTCACCATTGCTTCGATCGGCTAGACCAGCTGGGGCGTCCAGCCAGGGGAGCGGACGTCGATGTCGCCGTCGAGGCCGTGGCGACACACTCGTCTGATCCGGCCCATATCGGATATACGCAGCACAGGATAGAGACATACTACTCGCGCGATGACTCCAGAATGGCGCTGTCCATCATGGACGTGCTCGCCGGCAGTCATGAGCCCCTGCGCCTCGAGAGGCTGCTCAACGGCGTGCGGCACCAGCAAGCCAGCGCGGACGAGCACCACGTCAAGTCTGTATGCGAGATGTTGCGGCAGGATCAATGTGTCACGAGAACGAGTGAAGGTTTCGCATTCACCTGGCCGATCGTGAAGCGCTGGTGGCAGGACCGCAGGCTATGAGCAGGCGAGCTCTCCAGAGGTCTCGATACAGTCCAGGAAATCTTGCGCCGGATGTCCTGGAGCGATTGTTCATCGGGCGCTCGGGCCTCCTGGACGAGCTCATCGCGAAGGTCTCGAGGAGCGTCCTCTCCAAGGACAAGCAGCACATCCTGCTCGTTGGCCCGAGAGGCTCAGGCAAGACTCACGCCACCGCCTTGCTCCATCGACGCTTGAAGACGGATCCAAAGCTCGCGGAGGCGAGAGCGCGAGCCATCATTGCATACCTGAATGAAGAGGAGTGGGGGGTGGCCTCGTTCCTCGATTTCATTCTGGTGATCCTGCGCAGCATTCAATCGGAGCACGGAGAGGTCGCTCGCGGCATCGCGCTCGTAGAGGAGACCTTCGAGCGAGATCCCGACAAGGCGCGCGATCTCGCCGAGGACACACTAAGGCAAGTCGTCAAGAACAAGACCTTGGTGCTTCTTTGTGAAAACCTGAATGATCTCTTCCAGGCGATTGGAGCGGAGGGCCAACAGCGGTGGAGATCACTCGTACAGGAGCAGCGCTCCTGGTGCATCGTCGCTACAGCTCCCTCGCTCTTTCTCCAGGTCAGCCGACAGACCGAGCCTTTCTACGGCTTCTTCACGATCAGGAGCCTCGAGAAGCTGTCTCTCGACGATGCGATCGAGCTCCTTCGCTGCAAGGCCGAGCTGGAAGGTCGGTCCGAGCTCGCGGCAGCGATCGATACCGCTACCGGACGCGCGCGCGTACGCGCGATCCATCATATCGTCGGCGGAAACCACCGCGCATACATCGTACTGTCGGAGTTCCTCACGCGCGAGTCCCTCGGCGAGCTTGTCTCTCCATTCATGAACATGGTCGACGATCTCACCCCCTATTATCAGGAGCGGACGCGAAACTCGACGTCGCCGCTGCAGCGCAAGCTCGTCGATTACCTGTGTCGCCAGCGACGGCCCGCGACCGTGAGAGACATCGCCCGGGCGACCCTCGTGCAGCAGCAATCGGCGGCCAAGCAGCTCGGAGAGCTCGCGAAGTTCGGAATCGTCCAGAAGACGTCGCGAGGCCGCGAGAGCTTTTACGAGATCTCCGAGCCGCTCATGAGGTTATGTATCGAGGTCAAGGACAAACGGACCGAGTACATCAGCGTGCTCGTGGATCTGCTGCGGCACTGGTTCTCGGCGCGCGAGCTGGAATCGCGGCATCAGGACCCCAGCGCTCGAGCGAGCTTCGTGGATCCTATCGCTGGCCTATGGAACGAGTTGCAACAGCGTGGCCCATCGTCGTTCGCCACGCAGTGTGTGGCATTGTTAGACCAGCTCACCGGGGTCACCGGAAGCCGGCAGGAGCTCGTGTCTGAGGCTCTCCTGGCGATCCTGCATCGGCTGGTCCGTACGCGATCCTCATCGAGTCGCCATCCAGAATGGGCAGATGCCTTGGCAATGATGACCTCGCGCATGCCAGGGTTCGAAGTCCTGCTGCAGCTCTTCTCGGTGGGCGTACATTACACTGCAACTGGGGACGAGGGCGTCTTGCTAGACATCCCGCTGGAGCAGCGCAGACTTTTGCTGGACGCGATCGTCTCTGGCCCGAAATGAGCGGGGCTGGCGTGGCGCTTGATTTCCCGGCCTGTAGGTCGCAGCCTCGAGCCTGGAGATGAGCATGGACGCGCAAACGTATGCGCCGCTTCGGTTCGACGGCCAGCTCTGGGACCGGTGCACCGCCGCCGAAGCCACGGCACCGATCGATCTGCGGATCATCACGTGGAATGTGTGGTTCGGTGAATACAGATTCCAGCAGCGGCGCACGGCGCTGCTCGCCACGCTCGCGCAGCAGCGCGCGGATGTGATCGCGCTGCAGGAAGTGACGGCGCCGCTCCTCGCCGCGATCCATGCCGAGCCGTGGATCCGGGCCGAGTATCAGGTCTCGGACCTCCGGGTGCTCGGTTACGACGTGGTCGTGCTGTCGCGCGTGCCGATCGTCCGGATGACGACGCTGCCACTGCCGACCCAGATGGGGCGGCGCGTCGCGGTGGCCCGGCTCGCGTGCGGGCTCGACGTCGCCACGGTCCACCTCGAGAGCATCGACGAGAGCGCCCCGGTGCGCGCGGCGCAGCTGCAGATCATCCAACCATTCCTCGCGGGTGAGAGCGAGGACGTCGTGCTCGTCGGGGACATGAACTTCAAGCCGGACGCGCCGCTCGAGAACGCGGTGCTCGATCCGAGCTTCGTTGATGTGTGGCCGGTGCTGCGGCCGGATGACCCCGGATACACGGTGGACTCCGAGCGCAATCCGATGCGAGCGCAGGTGCGGGGCAAGCCGAGCCGGAAGCGGATCGACCGCGTGTTCGCGCGCACGCGGCGGTGGCAGCCCGCGGCGATCGAGCTGCTCGGGACGGCCGCGCTCGACGCTGACGACACCTTCGTCTCGGACCACTTCGGGCTCGAGGTCGTGCTCCGCGCCTCCTTGCGCTAACTTCGCCGTCCGGTCGCGGCTCGGCGAGGCAGCAGTGCGCTCGCTGCGCCATGTAACGCTGTGAATGTACCCGCTCGGGAGATTGGCCAGGGACCTCGACCGGGGTTGCCTTCGAATGCGCCGTCTGGGAGCGGCCTCTGTTCGAGCAGCGTGGTCCCCAGGGCCGATCCTGGTATGTTGACGACGTGGTGACCTCGAAGACAGGGCTCGTTCGTGGCAAGACCATCGAGCTTGAGAGTGCGGTCCCGGAGATGGACGGTCAGCGCGTGCGCGTCGTGCTGGAGCCGGTGGAAGAGCCGAGACTCTCGAACGAACAGCAGCGCGAGCTCTGGCAGGCGTGGCTCGAGCGCGGGCCGCAGGGGCCGATCGATGATGGGCCTGACACTGACATCCCATGATCGACCGCGGTGATATTCGCTGGTTTCGCTTCGAAGCGCCTGACAAGCGTCGGCCGGTGCTTGTTCATGTGCTCGGGCTCGAAGCCGCCGGGCCAATCTGACGATCGAAGTTACTCGACCAGGCACTGCAAGGGGCCGCCATGAGCTCGCCGCCCGCGGCGGACTCTGATCGGAGACGGACGAGCGTCGGCGCCACCGGCGGGGGCCATCGTGCCTTGCTGCCATTCGGCAGCGAAGGCCGGATCGATCGGGTCGCGCGAGCCGCATCGCGTTCACGTTGCTCGCGTCCGGATTCCAGCTGGACCCGGCGCGCGCGTGCGCGCTCGGCATGACAGCGGAGCGCTGCGTCGGCGGCGGAGTCGAGCCGGAGGGCGCCCGCCAAGCTCCTGCCAGCGAACGCGCCGCGGCATGTCGGTTGCTCCGTCTGTGAGCCATGAGGCTGCTCATCAAGATGCTCGGGATCGGACTCATCGTGGCTGCGGGGATCTACTACGATCGCCGGCGGCTCCGGCTCGCGGGGCGCCTCGATGCGGCGAGCTTCGGTGACCTGGATATGGCGAGCTCCGGCGCACGCGGTCCTGCGCGCAAAGCCGAGGTCGTGACCGATGCCGCGATCGTCGGGATCTCGGATGTCGATCCCGAGCCGCTCACGACCATGGGAGAGGGGATCGATCCCGATGCCGTGGACGAGGCGCACCGCTCCGTGAAGGAGCAGCGCGAGCGACTCCCCGTCTCGGGCAAGAACGTGCCCTGAGTGCCCCCGGGGCCCGCTCGCCGCGCTCAGCGGCGGCAGCGCCGCGATTAGCGGCGGCAGCGCCGCGATTAGCGGGCGGCAGCGCCGCGATTAGCGGCGGCGGCGGCGCAGCAGCAGCGCCGCGGCGGCACCGAACATGACGAACGCCCCCATGCCGCCGCCGCCGGTCGAGCAGCCACCGCCGGAGATGCCTAGCGTCAGATTGTCCGGGCGGCCGTCGCCGTCCTTGTCCTCGTCGCAGAGGTCGCCGAGGCCGTCGCTGTCGGTATCGACCTGGTCCGGGTCGGCGACCATCGGGCAGACGTCCGAGCCGTCGGGGATGCCGTCGCCGTCGCTGTCACCGTTGGTGTTGCTGTCACCGTAGTTGACGGTGACCGTCGTCGTGTCGCAGTCGGGCATCGCCGCGTCGTCGTCACACGCGAACACGGTGACGACGTAGGTCCCCGGCTTGTTGGGATCCGCCGGGACCACCTTGATGGTGCCGTCGGGCTGCACCATGGCGGTCGCGCCGCCGGTGACGCTGACCACGGCCACGCTGGCCCGATCGAGGCCGTCGTCGGTGTCCTTCAGGAGCGCCGGCGTGTTGATCGTGACGTTCGGCGTGCCCGTGCGGACGTTGATGGTCGCCGGGTCGAGGGAGGTCACGTTGCAGACCGCGGGGGCGGGCGGCGCGAGGTTGCGGACCTCGACCTCCTCCTGCGACAGCACGTAGAAGCCGATCGGCCCGGGCGGGAACATGTTGTTGGTGTTGGTGAACTCGCCGGGGAAGTCGGTCGGCTTCAGGAAGAACTCGAGCTGCCCGTTGACGCGGAGCTCGAGCCGGTCGGGGCGATACGTGACCCGGAACTCGTAGGGCGTGTTGTCCTGCCACCCCGTGGTCCCGTGGCTCTGGCCGACCGCGAGCTGCTTCGCGCACGAGGTCGGCGTGGGGCACACGCGCTGGGCGAGCGGGTGCAGCGAGTGCGTGTTGTTGCCGGGGGGCACCCCGCGCACGTGCGCGAGGCGGAGTCCGGCTGGAACGTTGTCCTCGAGCGCCTGTTTCCAGTCGATCAGGAGGTAGTTGGCGTTGGCGTTGGTCTGGTCGTTCGATCTGAACCCGAGCACCAGCCCGATGAAGTCCTCGTCGTTGACCGTCTTCACCTCGGCCCGTACCGCGTAGGTGCCCTGCATGCCGTTATTGCCGAGCAGGATCACGGACGGCGCCGGCGTGTTCGCGGTCTGGCGCACCGACTGGTTGTCGGGAGCGATCGGCCACGACGCCGTCGAGTTCGGGAAGTCCTCGATGTCGATCTCGGAGATCTTCACCGGCCGGGCGCAGGTGTACTCGCCTTCGATATCGCAGGTCGCGTTGCAGCCATCACCGTTGACGGTGTTGTTGTCGTCGCAACCTTCGGTGTCTCCGATGAGCCCGTCGGGTGCGCCGCCGAGGCAGACCGCTTCCGCCGTTTGAGCCATCGCGGCCAGCGCGATAAGACCGCATGCCAGGTGCAACCTCATCGACATAGTGACTCCCTTCCGCATCACCACCTTCAGTAGCACGGATACGCGGGCGGCAGGGAACGCTCGCAAGCCAGCACCAAGGTCGCGCGTGGATGCCGGCACGACGCAAAACCTGCGGGTACGACTCGCAACCACGATGAGACGCCGTCGTCGGGTCGTGATCTTTCCTTCTTCTTGATGAGAGGGTGCCGGGCTACCCGGACCGACGGAAGGTCCTCCCTCGGCTGTTTCCGACGAGGACCGGACGAAGCGATCCCGATCGAGCCTGCCGAGCACGCCCGAGGGAGGCGTCCGTTTGAGCTTCCTCACATTGGCCGCTCGGATGTGCGGGAGAGACGAGAGGTCGCCAGAAGCGATGGGCCGTCGGGCTCCGCGGCGCGCCTGGGGCAGACTCCCCACGATGACGATCCGCGAGCTGGACCCGAAGACCGATCGCCGCGCGGTCGAGGCGATCGACACCGGCTTTTCGACGAGCTCCGTCTTCGACGTGGTGACGGGCGCGCGCGCCATCGAGCTCGTCGAGCGCGCGCTCGAGGCGCCGCTGACGAAGCGCTACTCGATCGGCGAGGTGTTCGCGCCGTGGGCGCGCTGGAGCGTGGGCTGGGTCGCCGACGAGGGCGGCGTCCACGGGTTCGCGACCGCCGGGTACGAGGCGTGGCACGAGCGGCTCGTGCTGTGGTTCCTGTACATCGCCCCCGCTTGGCGTCGGCGCGGCGTCGGCCGCGCGCTCCTCGAGCGCGCCGAGGCGCACGGCCGGGAGCTCGGCGCCACGCACGTCTGGCTCGAGACCAGCAACGTCAACGTGCCGGGGATCCGGGCCTACGAGCGCCTCGGCTACACGCTGTGCGGCGCTGATCGGCTGTTCTACGGATCGTACATGCCGGGGGAGAGCGCGATCTATCTCGCGAAGTCGCTGTGATCCCTACGCGCGGCCCTCGGCGCGCGCGAGGAACCGCTCCAGCACGTCGTTGAATGGCGCGCCCTGATCCTGCGTGGCGTGGTCGCCCGGGACGATGGCGCGCTCGGCGCCGATCGCGTCGGCGAGGACGTCGGCGATCGCCTCGAACGCGGGGCTGCCGCCGCCGGTGATGACCAGCTTCGGGAAGGTCGCCGCGCGCAGGGCGGCGGTCGGGATCTCGGCCTCCATCGGCCAGCGCATCTCCGCCAGGCGCTGCGCGGCCCGGACGAGCGGCGGCGGCAGCGGGCTCGGGATCACGCGCGATGGCTCGATCACGTCGAACAGCGCGCGCAGCCGCCGCTCCGGGTCGGTCGGCGGGGCCTTGTCGATCGCGCGCTGCAGCGCGGCCTCGAACGCGGCGACCGCCGGGACGTGCCGCGCGATCCGGGTCGCGCCCGGCTCGACCAGGACGAGCGAGCGGACGCGCTCCGGCCGCTGGGCGGCGGCCAGGAGCGCGACCACGCCGCCGTACGAGTGGCCGACCAGGTGCGCGCCGTCGCCCAGGAGCGCGGCGATCAGCGGGGCGTCGACGTCGAAGTCCTCGCGGCCGAGCTCCGGCGACTTGCCGTAGCCCGGGCGGTGCGGCATCACCAGGCGCCAGCGCTCGGCGAGCGGCTCCTGGTGGGCCCAGGCGCGGGCGCCGCAGGCGCCGCCGCCGTGGACGAGGAGGAGCCGCGGTCCGGCGCCCAGCTCCTCGATGTTCATGCCGCCGGGGCCGCGGGTCTCGATCATTCCGGGCATGGGCACGGGCACGGGCGCGGGCACGGACGCGGGCGCGGGCGCGGGCGCGGGTGCGGGCACGGGCGCGGGCGCGGGAAGGGCGGTTTGCGCCGTGAGGTTGTCGAGGTTCGAGCGGTTCGTCAGGGTCGGTTCAGCTTGCATGGTGTGCCTCCTGATGAGGCAGGTCGCCGCGCGCGCGAGCATTACGTTGCATCAACAACTTTCTCGCGGGCCGCCGCCGGGTCGAGCGCGGCATACAGCGCCCGCAGGGTCCGCACCGTCGTCTCGAGATCGCGCGGCGACACGTCGCGCGTCCACCTGCCGATGAACGCCCGCATCCGCGGGACGAGCTTGGCCTCGAGCGCGCGCCCCCGCGCCGTCAGGATGATCCGGTGGCTCCGGCGGTCGTCCGGGTTGCGGGCGCGCGCCACGTAGCCGGCCGCCTCCAGCCCGTCGAGGAGGCGCGACACGCTCGGCTTGTCGCGGAACGTCGCGCCCACCAGCTCGGCCTGGCTGATCTCGTCGGACTGCCACAGCCGCACGAGGATCGCCCACTGCTCGGGCGTCACGCCGAACGGGGCGAGCTCGCGCTCGGCGGTCGCGCGCACCTTGTGGTGCACGAGGTGGAGCCAGAACCCGATCGCGGTGTCGAGGTCGTAGGGGTGCTTGAGGGCCGCTCTTGATCGCGCGCGCGCCATATGGTTGTATGAGCAACCATATCATCGTTCGAGGGCTCGATCAGCATGGAGGACGCGATGGCCACAGCGGAGCAGAGGAGCACGGGCGGCGTCGGGCGCGCGCGCGGCGAGGGTGGCGAGGCGCGGCCGTTCCTCGACTGGGTCGGCGCGCTCGTGCACGCCACGGCCGGGCGGCTGGCGGCGGCGGCGCGCGCCGAGGGCCTGACCGGCGAGGACGCGGTCGATGCCGTGCAGGAGGCGTTCGCGCGGTTCTGTGCGCTCCCCGAGGCCCGGGCCCTCGCCGGCCGCGACGACGAGGCGCGCGCGTTCCTCCACGTCATGGTCGTGAACACCGCCCGCAACATGCGCCGCCGCCACCATCTCGCGCGCGAGCACGTCACCTTCGACGATGCCGGCGAGCCGCGAGCGGACCTGCCCAGCGTCGACGAGCTGCTCGCCCGCGCCGAGGCCAAAGCCGGCGTCGTGACCTGCATCCGCCGGCTCGCGGACACGCAGCGGCGGGTCGTGGAGCTCCGCGTCCTCGAGGAGCTGAGCAGCCAGGAGGTCGCCGACCGCCTCGCGCTCAGCCCCGGCCACGTCGCGGTGATCCTCCACCGGGCCAAGCAAGGTCTGCTCGCTTGCCTCGAGCGGGCCGGGCCGTAGACCGCTCATGCTAGGTTGATCGCATGGTCGCCGTCGCCTCGATACCGGGCCTCGAATCCGCGCCCGACGAGCAGCGCATGCTGCTCCATGATGTGTCGTGGAAGGAGTACGTGATCTTCCGCGAGCTGTTCGATCGGCCGGGCTTGCGAATGACCTATCTGCGAGGAGCCCTGGAGCTGATGAGCCCGTCCCCCGAGCACGAGCTGTGGAAGAAGAACATCGCGCGCTTCATCGAGATGTACGCCCACCTGATGAACATCGATCTGTACGGCTACGGATCGACGACCTTCAAGAAGGAAGCAAAGGAGCGCGGCGCCGAGCCCGACGAGTGCTACCTCGTCGGCAAGCAGCTCGATGACTTTCCCGAGATCGTGCTCGAGGTGATTCACACCGCTCCGCTGCTCAACAAGCTCGACGTGTACGCCGGCATGGGCGTATCCGAGGTGTGGATCTTCAAGGACGGGCGGTTCGCGCTCTTCGCGCTCGATCGTGACTCGTCGCAGTACACCCAGATCGAGCGGAGCCGCTTGCTCCCCGCGCTCGACTTCGCGCTGGTCGCTCGCTACGCCGTCCGGCCCGATACGCCGCGGGCGCTGCGCGAGTTCGAGCGCGCGATCCGCGGCTGAGCTCGGTCAGCTCGGGTCGCGTCCATGATGGGCCTCGACGAGGAGCACGTTCCTCGCCATGATGTGCACGACGATGACCCGACCGACGAAGTACCGCTGCACGATCTGCTCGCACGTCTACGACCCGAAGGAGGGTGATCCGGACGCGGAGATCCTGCCCGGCAGGACCTTCGAGAGCCTCCCCGACACGTGGGTGTGTCCCGACTGCGGGGCGACGAAGGCGGACTTCGAGCCAATGGAAGATTGAGCGCGTAGCACTCGATTTCATCTATCAGGAGGAAGTCAGCGCTGTACTCCGAGTTTCCGGAATGAACATCAGCCGGATTCTGAGATCGCGTGTATCGTCTCGCCGATGATCTTCGCCAGCCAGCTTCGAGCGCAGCTTCGCTCGGCCCTCCTCCTGCCGGCGCTCGCGGCCACGGCGCTGTTCGTCCTCCTCCTCGTCCTCGACGGCTGCTCGGCCGGCGATCCGCCCGATCCGGCGGCGCCGCCGGAGTTGCCGGAGGCGCCGGCGCCCGACCTGCCGGGCGCGACGAGCCACGAGGCCATCTTCGCGCACGTCTATTACAAGGACGAGGCCGATCTGCAGCGCATCGTCGAGGAGCTCGACGCGCTCGAGGAGGCCGACCGGCAGGCCGGCTGGGTCGGCGTCCTGCTCACGACCGAGCAGTACGACGAGCTCGTCGCCGGCGGCTACCGGATCGACGTCGTCCGGCGAGAGCGGCTGGGGCTCCGCTCGATCACGAACTACTCGTGCTACCGCACCGTCGAGGAGACGCGGACGGCACTGACCGCGATCGCGACCGCCAACCCGACGCTGGCGACGCTCGTCGACATCGGCGACTCGTGGGACAAGGTCACGCCGAACACGCCCTCGGGCGCCGATCGGCCGGGCTACGACCTGCTCGTGCTGAAGCTGACGAACAGCGCGATCCCGGGACCCAAGCCGGCGTTCTTCCTGATGGGCGGCATCCACGCCCGCGAGTACACGACCTCCGAGACGGTCATGCGCTTCGCGGAGCAGATCGTGAATGGCTACGGCACGGATCCGGACGCGACGTGGCTGCTCGATCACCACGAGCTCCACGTCCTGCCGCACACGAACCCCGACGGGCGGAAGCAGGCGGAGCAGGGCTATTACCAGCGCAAGAATCGCAATCCGGTCGGCGCGACGACCTGCTCGAACCCGCCCACCTCGTCGAACCAGTACGGCGTGGATCTGAATCGCAACTACTCGTTCAAGTTCGGCGGCGCGAGCACGAGCACGAGCAAGTGCAACGCGACGTATCTGGGGCCGGCGGCGGACTCCGAGCCCGAAACGAAGGCGGTGGAGAGCTACCTGGCGTCGATCTATCCGGATCAGCGCGGGCCGCTCGACACCGACGCGGCCCCGGCGACCGCGACGGGACTCCTCATCACGCTACACAGCTATGCCCAGCTGGTCCTCTATCCGTGGGGCTTTAGCACGACGCCGCCGCCGAACGCGGCGCAGCTGGCGACGCTCGGGCGGAAGTTCGGCTTCCACAACGGCTACTCGGTGTGTCAGCCGGGCGTGTGCCTGTACGCCGCGAGCGGCGTCACGGAGGACTGGGCGTACGGGACGCTGGGGGTCGCCGGGTACACGTTCGAGATGGGGACGGCGTTCTTCGAGAGCTGCTCGTCGTTCACGAACACCGTGCTGCCGCCGAACCTGAATGCGATCCGCTATGCGTTCAAGGCGGCGCGGCGGCCGTACCAGGCGCCGGCGGGCCCCGAGTCGCTGTCGGTCGCGGTGTCGCCGACCACGGTCACCGCGGGGACGGCCGTGACGCTGACGGCCACCGCGAACGACACGCGGTATAACAGCAACGGCTACGGCACCGAGCCGACGCAGAGCATCGCCGCGGCCCGGTACTCGGTGGACAATCCCTCGTGGGCCGCGGGCGCGACGCTGACCTCGATGAGCGCCACGGACGGCGCGTTCAACGCGACGAGCGAGGGTGTCCGGGCGGTGGTCGACACGGGCGGCTGGACGCCGGGCCGGCACCTGATCCTGGTCGAGAGCCAGGACGCCGCGGGCAACTGGGGCGTCCCGAGCGCGGTCTTCGTCACGATCCAGTAGCCGTCGCGCGTCGCGCCCGAGGCGCGCCGAGGTCGCGCCGATGCGGCCCTGCTCCTCGCGCCCGAGCGGGCTCGCGATCGGTGATAGCTTCGCCCGATGAAACCATCCAGGCTGGGGATCCTGGTAGTGCTGGCGCTCGCGAGCGCCGTGTCCAGCGCGCGCGCCGAGGTGGTCGTCGTCAGCGGGGTCGAGCTGCGGCTGCCGGCGGACTGGGACCGCAGGACGGACGGCCGCGTGACGTGGCTCGGCCCGGCGAAGCACAAGGGGCGCGCGATCATGGCGATCGAGCTTGGGGCCATGCCGGCCGCGACGCCGGAGGCGTTCAAGGCGCTGCTCGGCGAGGAGCGGCTCGAGCTCGCGGCGGTCAAGGAGGGCAACCGCGAGGGCACGAAGGCGGTCGCCGCCAGCGGCAAGCTGGTCACGGCCAAGGGGCCGGCCACCGTCGACGTCCTCGTCATCCCGGTCGGCGGCAAGGCGACCATGCTCATCTCGTTCGTCGGCGCCGATCAGGATCCGGTGATCCGGAAGCACAACGTGTCGATCATCGCGTCGGCGCGCGTCCCGGGCCCTCGCATCACGATCGCGTTCAAGGCGCCGAAGACCGCCGGCATGGCCACGCCGCCGAAGGCGGTGATCGAAGGGATCACGAAGATCACCGAGGCGTTCGATCAGAACCTCCGGCTGCCCCGCCCGCTCGCGGTCTCGTTCGAGGAGTGCGGGACGGTGAACGCGTTCTACATGCCGGCCAAGCACGCGGTCGTGATGTGCCACGACTTCTACGACGACCTCATCAAGCTGTTCGCGGACGCCGGCCACGACGAGAGGAAGTCCGTGCTCATCGCGGACGGCGCGTTCGTCTTCACGTTCCTCCACGAGCTCGGCCACGCGCTCGTCGGCGAGCTCGGGCTGCCGATCACCGGCAGCGGTGAGAGCGCGGCCGACGAGCTCGCGACGTTGATCCTCGCCGGGTCGCCCAAGGCCAAGCTGATCGCGCTCGCCGGGGCCGCCAAGTTCGAGGCCAAGATGAAGAAGCCCGGCCGCAAGACGCCGTACTTCTCCACGCACCCGGCCGACAACGTGCGCTTCGAGTCGGTCCTGTGCCTCCTGTACGGCTCGGACAAGGCGGAGTACGGCGAGCTGATGAAGCAGTACAAGGTGTCGCCGTCGAAGCTCGCCTACTGCGAGCGCGACACCCCGCAGCGGCTCGCGGCCTGGAAGAAGATGCTCCAGCCGCACGCGCTCAAGAAGTAGGCGCCCCGTGCGCGCCGTGCGCGAGCGCCCGCAGGCGTCGCGCGCCTGGCTCTGTGTTCGTTGCCGGTCGAGTGCGATAGCATCGAGGCGTGCCGCGCCAGGAACGAGAGGGCTCCGAGACGGGGGTCACGGTCTACCCGCGCTTGCCGGTCCCCAAGCCGCGGGAGGGCGGTGAGCCGAGGCAGGACCGGAAGCAGCGCCCTCTGAACAAGCTCCTGCTCGGCGTCGTCAGCGTGGTGTTCGTGGCCGGCGTCGTGCTCGGGGCGGTGGTCCGGCCGCTCGTCCTGCCCGACCCGCGGATCGCACTGGCGCGCAAGCAGGCGGAGGACGCCAGCCTGGCCGCGGCGGCGCAGAAGACGCGCGCCGACGGGCTCGAGAAGGATCTCGACGCCGCCAGCGCGAAGAAGCGCGAGGTCGAGAAGCGGCTCGAGGTCGCGTCGAAGGCGGAGACGAAGCTCGCCGACACGGCGGCGGAGGCGGAGAAGCGCGCCAAGGAGCTCGACGCGGTGCAGAAGAAGCTCGGCGCGAGCCTGCGGGGGATCGCGGCGGTCGCCGTCGACGGCCCCGACCTCCGCGTCACGATCAACACGGGCTTTCTGTTCGTGAAGGACGACGCCCTGTCGGTTGGCGGCAAGCAGATCATCGACCGCGTCGGCAGCTCGCTCAAGGAGATGCTGGACAAGCGGATCGCGGTGTACGGCCACACCGACGACGCGCCGCTGCCGCTGCCGAAGCCGGCGCCCGCGCCCGCGCCGCCGAAGAAGGGCCAGCGGCCGGCGCCCGCCGCGCCGCCGCCGCCGCTGCCGCGGTTCGCGACGAACTGGGAGCTGTCGGCCGGCCGTGCGGTCGCCGTCGTGCGCCAGCTGCAGGAGGTGTCGAAGATCGATCCGGGGCGGCTGTCGGCGGCGGGCTTCGGCCAGTACCAGCCGATCTCGCGCCGCGATCGCAACGCGAACCGGCGGATCGAGATCGTCCTGTCGCCGAAGCCGAAGTGAGTCGCGCGGCGGCCGGCGTCAGGCGATCTGCTCGACGAAGCTCACGAGGGCGGCGTCGGTCGCCGCGGTGAGCGTCTCCACGCCCGTGTGCGCGGGCGGGCCGCCCTCGCGCGTGTACACGAGCAGCGGGAGCACGGCGAGCTCCTTCTCGGCGCGCAGCTCATGGAGGACGTCGGCGGCGCCGTCGCTGTGCAGGTCGAGCAGGATCGCGCGGGGCCGGAGCGCGCGCGCGAGCCGCGACAGCTGGACGAGCGCGCGCGTCATCGAGACCACGGTGAAGCCGCGGTTCGAGAGGAGGAGGTCGAGCTGCTGCATCCGGGCGCGGTCGCGCTCGACGATCAGGACGACGCCGCGATCGGGGTCGGGCGTCGGCGTCCGCGGGGGCGAGGCGCTCGGGAGCGCGATCGCGGTGTTCGCGTCGCGCGAGCGGTAGACGGCGAGCGCGACCTTGTTGAGCAGCTCGTCGACGTTGAACGGCTTCTCGACGACCTCGCTCGCGCCGAGCGTGGCGAGGTTGACCTCGAGCCCGTGGACGGCCGTCATGAGCAGGACCGGCACGCTACCGAACGCCGGATCGGCGCGCAGCGCCTGCAGGAACTGGCGCCCGTTCATCCCGGGCATCATCAGATCGAGCAGGATCGCGTCGGGCCGGGCGGCGTGGACGCGCTCGAGCGCAGACTCGCCGTCGACGGCGAGATCCACGACGTATCCCTCATCCGAGAGCACCTGCCCGAGCGTCTCCCGGACCATAGGCTCGTCATCGACGACGAGGACTCGCCCTTCCTTCATGAGTTCGCGCGAACCTAGCGTATCACCGCGCGCGAGGCGCGGTGTACCATCTGCCGAGATGGCGACGGCGCCGCCACTGGCACGGGCCTACGAGGCCTTGCGACCCAAGATCCTGCAGCGGCTGCTCGAGCGCCGGTCGGCGATCGATCCCGGGCTCGGTCGCCTCGACGAGGCGGCGGCGCGCGCGCAGATCGGCGCGGTGCTCGAGCACATGGGCAACTTCATCGCCGCCGGGGACCTCCGCATGCACCGCGCGTTCCTCCAGACGTTCCTCGCGATGCGCGCCGCGGAGGCGCAGTCGCCCGCGAGCGCGCTCGCGACGCTGGTCGCGATCGGCGACACCGCCGTGCAGGTGGCCCAGGACCAGGCCGGCGTGGCCGCGCAGGGGGCCGAGCTGACGCTCATGCTCACGCGCGTGACGGCGAGCACGGCGCGCGCGCTCAACGATCTGATCGCCGAGGAGCTCGAGAGCCGGCGGCGAACCTGGCGGGACATGTCGGCGCACGTGCCTCCGGGGCGGACGCAGTCGTGACGGCGCCGCCGCTGCGGATGGCCGGCGACACGCACGTCGGCCGGGTGCGCAAGACCAATGAAGACTCGCTGATCGTCGAGCCGCGCGCCGGCCTGTTCGCGGTGCTCGACGGCATGGGCGGCGCGAACGCCGGCGACGTCGCGTCGCGGACGGCGCGCGACGCGATCCGCGACTTCGTGCTGCTCCGGCGCGCGTCGCTTGGGCCCAAGCAGCTGCTCGAGCAGGCACTCCAGGCGGGCAACTCGGCGGTGCACCTGGCCGCGCAGCGGAGCCGCGAGCACCACGGCATGGGCACGACCGTCGTCGCGTGCCTCGTCGGGGAGAGCGGGCGCACCGTGATCGCGCACGTGGGCGACAGCCGCGCGTACCTCCTGCGCGACGGCCGGCTGCAGGCGCTGACGCGCGATCACACGGTCGTCGAGGAGCTCGTCGAGCGGGGCCTCCTGGCGGCGGAGGAGGCGGGGCGCCACCCGCACAAGAACGTCCTGTCGCGCAATCTCGGCTCGCGGCCACAGGCGCGCGTCGACGTGCAAGAGATCTCGATGCAAGGCGGCGATCGGATCCTGCTCTGCTCCGACGGGCTGTACGGCTACGCGTCGGCGGAGGGGATCCAGTACCTCCTGGGCTCGGGCGACGCGCCGGAGCACGTGTGCCGCGATCTGATCGAGCTCGCGCTGCGCGGCGGCGGCGGCGACAACGTGTCGACGATCGTGCTCGAGGCGCCGACCCGGACGCCCGCGCCGACGTCGACGCAGGTCGTGCGCACGACCGGCGCGACGGCGTGGTGGCAGAAGCGGCAGCGGTTCCTCGCGGTCGCCAAGGAGCGCGGCCTCACGAAGAACCCGATCGTGCGCGGCCTCGATCCGAAGGAGGCGCTCGAGGTCGTGGCGCAGAGCCTGTGCGAGGCGGTGTTCCACGACCTCGAGAAGTCGACGGGCGTCAACGTGTGGACGTTCGCGCAGAACCTCGCCGGGGCCTGGTTCGAGCGCGGCGGCGACTGGGCGGCCGTGCGCGGCCTCATCGACATCCTCAGCGCGGGCGCGCGCGCGGTGATCGACGAGGTCAGCGCCGCCGATCCGCAGCTCGGGTTCTTGCTCGACGTGGCGGTGAGCCGCGCGTTCGTGGTGGCGGAGCTCGCGCTCGGCGGGCTGCTCTCCGACCGGCTGCAGAAGGTCGACACCGACCTGATCCAGCTGATCGCGCAGAACGACACGCTCGACTCGGCCATCGAGGAGCCATCGGACACGGGCGAGCGGTTCACCGAGCGGCCGACGATCCCGTTCTTGCGCCCGGAGCGGCCGGTGACGAGCCCCGGCGTGTCGTCGGAGGTGCTCGACGGCATCCACAAGACGGTGACGATCGCGCGGGCGCGGACGGCCCCGCGCGCCGAGCTCGTGAAGCAGGTGCTCGTGGCGCTCGACGCGATCGCGGCCGAGAACAGCGTGAGCTTCGCGACCGCGGTCCTGTCGGCGCGCGAGCTGTACGGCGTGCGCGCCGCCGACGACGCCGGGATCATGCCGCTGTTCGACGCGCTCGATCAGGCGCGCGTCATCACCACGGCGAGCGTGCACCAGATCCATGCCTCCGAGGCGAGCCGCGCCCGCGTGCTGCGCGCGATCAGCACCGCGCACCAGCGCCTGGTGGGCGCGACCACCGGCCTCGTGCTCGAGGCGGTCGCGCCGTACAGCGAGCGGCTGCGCGACGTGCAGGCGACGACCGCCAAGCTCCGCGAGCAGCTCGAGCGCGCGGAGCGCAGGCGCGCCGCGCTCGAGCGCAAGTTCGCGGCGAACACTGACCCGAGCTCGCCGTGGGACGATCACGGCGATACGGAGCCGTAGCCGTGGCCGAGACCGATCTGCTCGAAGGCGTGCGCGTCCTGCGCGATGAGGTGCTCGAGACCGTGCACCACGGCGACCGCGAGCCGCCGGGCGCCGAGGTGTTCGAGGCGGTCCTGCGCGCGCTCGCCGTCGGCGGCGAGTCCGTCCCGGGCCTCGACCTGGCGCTGCACGACGCGGTCGCGCGCCGGCTCGCGTGGGGCGACGGCGAGGAGGTCGTGCTCGCCGACGCCGAGGCGGTGTTCGATCGGCTCCTGGGCGCGGTCGAGCGGGCGTTCCGCGATCCGGCGGATCAGATGGTCGTGGTCGAGGCCGCGACGCTCGTCGCGGTCACGGTCTCGCGCGTGGTCGCGCTCGCCGCCGTCTCGCGCGCCTCCCGCGAGCGGGCGGCGCGGCTGCGCGAGGAGATGGCGCAGCGCCAGCTCCAGGAGGCGATCGAGCGGGAGACCTCGACGATCGCGCTGCTCGAGGACGAGCTGAAGCGCGGCTATTAGCCCCTATTAGCCCTATTAGCCCTTAGTGGCCCGATTCGCGCGCCGCGCCGCCGAGGTCGGCGGTGACGGCGGCGACGAGCGCGTCGAGGCCCGCGTCGCGCTCGACGTAGCGGTGGACGAGCTCGCCGCCGGTCTGGCCGGCGCCGTGCACGATCCGGCGCGCCGCGGGCTGCGCCGTGCGGGCGGCCGCGAGGATCGGCACGAGCCGCGGATCGGTGGCGTCGAGCTCGGCGACGATGGCGTCGAGCGAGAGGCCGCGGACGGCGTCCGCGATGCTGGCGAGGTCGCTCGCGAACAGGACGTCCCAGCCGCTCAGGAGGTAGAGGGCGAGCGCGCCGCGCTGGCGGTGATCGTCGCCGACGACGAGCACGCGCAGCCGCCGGCCGGTCCGGCGGGCGGAGCGGGCGGTGGCGGGGCTCGCGCGCCCGTCCGCCCGCGCGCGGCGGGCGGCGGCGACCAGCGCGTGCCACTCGGGCGGCGGCGTGATGAGCACGATGCCGAGCACCCAGGCGGGCGCGGCGGCCTCGCGCACGACGTCGCCGACCACCTCGAGCGTGCTGCCGCTCGCCGGATCGACGAGCTTGACCGAGAGCCGGGTCCCGAGCGGAAACCACGCCATGGTGTCGAGGCACAAGCCGTCCTCGGAGACGTCGCGCGTGCGGGACACCGCCATCTCCCCGCCGAGCAGCGGGACCGCGGTGGCCGGGATCTCGATCCGATACCGTGGGGCGCGCCGTGACAACGGCGGGCATCTTGCCACGGGCGCGCGCGATCTGGGCTTTGGAGGCGCTAAGCTGCGCGCCGGTGGCGATCGAATGGAACTGGCTGGGCGTGCCGTACCTCGTGTGCGCGCTGTCGCTCGCCGCCATCGGGATCGTCGCCGCGCTGGTCCGCGGCGATCGCGTGCTGCGGCTCGGCGCGATCGGCGCCTCGATCACCTCGCTGCCGTGGGCCGCGTGCTCCGCGCTCGCGGCGTGCACGCGCGATGCGGAGCTCGCGGAGCGGCTGCTGCGGCTCGGCAACGCGCCGCTCGCGCTCGTCGGGGTGTGCTTCCTGCTCGTGTTGCTCGGCGTGACGGGCCAGCTCGAGCGCCACCGCTGGATCGCGTTCGGCAGCGCCGCCGTGGGCGCGGTCCTCACGGTGCTGTGCCTGGTCACGCCGTGGATCGTCGCGGGCGTGCGCACGCTGCCGGCGGGCGTCTTCTACCTCGAGCCAGGCCCGCTCGCCGGCCTGCACTTCTCGCAGCTCGGGATCTGGCTCGTCGTCGGCATCGCGATCGCGCGCCGCTCGCTCCTGGGCGGCGCGCGCCGGAACCTGGTCCGGATCATCTTCATCGTCTTCGTGCTGTGCACGGTCGGCGCGACGGATGTCCTGATCCTGTACGGCGTCGTCGGCTCGTTCCCGATCTCGTGGCTGTCGGCGACGATCGCGTCGCTCATCACGATCTACTACGAGCTCCGCTCGGACCTCCTGCGGCCGCAGGGGCTCGATCGTGTCGCGCTGTCGGAGTTCGGGGCGCTCGCGCTCATCGTCGCCCTGGCCGGCGCCGCGGCGGCCCAGGGCGTCCGGTCGCCGGTCGCGCTCGCCGCCGGGGGGAGCCTCCTCTGGGCGATCTCGCTCGGCGTCGTGTGGGCGCGCCGCAACGCGCGCCCGGTGGCCGTCGCCCGCGAGCGCGCGCTCGAGCAGTTCGTGAGCTCGCTCGGCGAGCTCGATCACGAGCCGCGGATCCTCGAGCGGCTCCGCGCGCTGTGGCAGGAGATCGGCGTCGAGGTGCAGACGCTCCTGCGCGTCGAGGGCGACCAGGCTGCCGGCGACCAGGCGGCCGGCGCTGGCGCCAGCGGCGATCGGCTCGTCGACGTCGTGACCGGCGCGCCGCAACAGCTCGATCGCGACGTCGCCGCGTGGCTCGCCGCGCACGGCGAGCTGCTCGCCGCCGCGGATCTCGGCACGATGCGGCTCGGCGCGATCCGGCCGAAGCTCGAGGCGCTCGCCGCCGGCGCCGCCGCGCTCGTCGTCCCGCTCATGGACCGCGGCGCGCTCGTCGGGCTCGTCGAGGCGAGCCACGCGCAGGCGCTGCGCGAGGACGAGCGCGGCCTCGTGATCGAGTCGGCGCGCACGGCGGCCCGGGCGCTCACGTACGCGGCGCTGTCGCGGGCGGCCGCGCGCGAGCGCGAGACGGCGCGCGAGGTCGAGGTGGCCGAGGCGATGCGGCTCCACGCCTCGGCGAGCCGCGACGATGAGCTCGGGCTGTGGTCGGTCGCGGCCGAGTACCGGACCGCGCCGCGCACGACGGGGGCGGGCTGGTCGGCGAACCTGCTCGCCGACGGCCGGCTCGCCGTGCTCGTCACGGAGGCGCAGGCGCACGGCGTGGCGGCCGCCCTCGCGACGGCGGCGCTGACCGGCGCGTTCGCGGCGTCGACGTCGGGGAGCGCGCCGGTCGATCTCGACGACCTGCTCACCAGCATGCGCGCCTCGTCGGAGGGCGTCGTGCGCGGCGGCGAGCCGGTCGCGGCGTTCCTCGCGATCCTCGATCCGGACGCGCGCACGATCGCGTGGGCGTGCGCGGGCCACCCGGGCGGCGCGATCGCCGCGGCGGACGGCGGGCGCGCGCCCGTCCTGCTCGGCGGCGGCGGGGCGCGGCTCGGCGCCAGCCTCGTGGTCGCGACGCGCGGCCAGGCGGCGTTGCCCGACGACGCGCTGCTCGTGGTCGTGTCGTCGGGCGCGCGCGGCGACGACGACGCCCGCTTTTCGCACGCGCTCCGCGGGCTCGCGCCGGCCGGCCCGCGCGCGGCCGCGCTGCTCGTGGACGCCGCGGCGCGCGCCGCCGCGGTGCACGAGGACCTGCTCGCCGTCGTCGTGCGGCGGCGCCTGGAGCGCCGCAGCATGCCGGCGATCCGCCTCCCGCCGCCCTGATCGCGTTACGCTGGGCGGTAGGAGGGTCTATGTCTGAGCTCGGAGAGCGCGCGAAGCGCTCGGTAGTCGGTCTGTTCCGCGGGGGCGAGTCGTCGCGGCTGTGGATCGCGGGCGCGGCGCTCGCCCTGTTCATCGTGGCCGTCCGGTCGTGCGCGACCGTCGACGCGGGGCAGGTCGCGGTGCGCGTCAACAACATCACCGGCTCGATGGACGTGATCACGCAGCCGGGGCTGATCCTGCGGCTGCCGTTCGGCGTCCACTCGGTCTACATGCTCGACGTCAGCCCGCAGACGTTCCACCTGCGCGGCCCGGCCGACAAGGGCCCGCTCGAGGCCCACGAGCTCTCTGTCCGCGCCTCGGACGGCTCGATGTTCGCGTTCAACGACACGACGCTGCTCTTCCGCGCGATCCCGGCCGAGGCCGCGCTGACCTTGCGCGACTCAGGCCTCGGCCACGCCTACTACGAGTGGATGCTGCCGTACGCGCGCTCGATCCTGCGCGACGAGTTCGGCCGCGAGTCGACGATCAGCGTGTCGAACCCGACGAGCTTTGGCCAGGCGGAGGAGCGCGCCAAGCAGCGCATCAACAAGCTCCTCGGCCAGCACGGCATCGAGGTCACGAGCATCGTGACGCCGCGCCCGCGGTTCTCGAAGGAGTACGAGGATCTGATCGAGGCGCGCAACCAGACCGAGAACCAGCTCGCGGTCATCGACTCCGAGCTCGCGCGCGCCAAGACCGAGCGCGATCGCAAGCTCGCCGAGGTCGAGCGCGACCAGAACAAGATCATCCAGACCAAGCGCGCCGAGTTCGAGACCACGCTCGCCACCGCGGTCACCGCGCAGGTCGAGACCCACCGCCAGGCCGACACCTACAAGATCGAGAAGCTGGCCGCGGGCCAGGCCGCGCGCTCGGCGTCGCAGGGCAAGGCCCAGGAGCTCAAGGGCCAGCTCGACGCCGACTACGCGGCGAAGAAGGCCGAGATCGACGCGTTCCGCAACCAGCCCGTCGAGCGCGTGATGGAGCGGCTCGGCGAGCGCCTCAAGGGCTCGACGATCGAGATCCAGCCGTTCCGCAACGACGGCTCGCCGCAGCGCGTGCAGCTCGAGAACGTGGGAGGTGCCCGGTGAGCTCGTTCGTCCAGGTCTCGAAGGCCATCGTCATCGGCACCCTGGCGCTGTGGATCGTGCCGACCGCGTGCCTGACGCGCGTCGAGCCCAGCGAGATCGGCGTGCGGCAGAGCGCGATGAGCGGCGTCCACGAGGACGATCAGGCGCCGGGCTGGCACTGGCGCGTGGCAGGGATCCACAAGATGATCGTGCTGCCGAGCACGTACTTCATGCTCGACTACACCGACGACGACAAGGGCCCGCAGAAGCCGCTCGTGATCCGCACGAAGGACAACAACACGGTCCTCCTCGACGTCACGGTGCCGATCCGGATCAAGCCCGGCGAGGCGCACAGCCTCGTCGTCAAGGGCAACCACGTCACCGACTCCGACGGGCGCTTCCGCTACCAGCGGCTCGCCGAGGAGACCGCGACGAGCGTGCTCCGCGAGGAGATGGCCACGCTCGACTCGGTCGGGTTCTACTCGACGGAGCGCCGGCTCGTGGCCACCGCGAAGACGCTCGAGCAGCTGAACAAGCAGCTCGCGCCGATGCACCTCGAGGCGCAGTCTGTGCTCGTCCGCCAGGTCACGTTCCGGGCCGAGTACGAGAAGCAGCTGCAGCAGATCCAGCTGAACGAGCAGAACAAGCTGCTCGACGCCGCGGCGCAGAAGCTCGCCGGCGTGCAGCAGAGCCTCGACAACTACGTCCAGGGCACGAACGCGCAGGTCGCGGCGCGCACGCAGGACTGGGTCAAGCGCCAGGCCGAGCTCGAGCGCGCGTACCAGGTCGGCCTGCTCGACGTGCCGGACGCGGCGCCGGGGGGCGCGCGCGCCAAGCTGGCCGCGCTGCCGCCGCCCGATCAGACCGCGCTCAAGGAGCAGGCGGCGAAGCTGTTCGGCCTCGACGCGGCGTCGGTCACCGACGGGTACCTGATCGGGATCAAGAACATCCAGGCCGAGACGCTCGAGTACAAGAACCGCGTCACCGCGTCGGCCGACGCGATCCAGGGCCGCCTCGAGTCCGAGGGCGACGCGATGGTCGCCAAGGTCCAGGGCGAGTACGAGACGAAGCTGAACGCGCTCCTGGGCTCGCCGGCCGGCCGCGCCTACGTCGCGTGGCGGGCCGCGGAGAACGTGAAGTTCGGCGCGACCTTGACGTTCAGCTCCGCCGACGGCATCCCGTCGGTGCTGCGGCTGCGCCAGTTCGCCGAGCAGTTCATGGGGCGCTAGTGAGCCATGAGGAGACGCGCGCGGCCGCCGCGGTGAGCGGTCGCGAGATCGCCCCGATGATCGATCGGATCGATCTCGTGGTGATCGCCGCGACGCACCGCGATCTGCGCGCCGACGTGAACGCGCGCCGGTTCCGGTCGGATCTCTACTACCGGCTCGCGGTCCTCGCGATCCGGTGTGGGTCGCGGCGCTGCTCAAGCACCCGTGGCCCGGCAACGTGCGCGAGCTGCGCAACCACGTCGAGCGCGCGCGCAACCTGGGCCGCCTCGGCATGGGCGGCTCGGAGGTCGACGTCTCGATCCCGCTCAAGGAGGCGCGCGCCCGCTGGGTGCAGCTGTTCGAGAGCCGCTACCTCGCCGAGCTCCTGCACTCGCACGGCGGCAACGTCAGCGCGGCCGCGCGCGCCGCGGGCATCGGCCGCGTGCACTTCACCGCCTGCTCGGCCGGGCCGGATTTCGGTAAGTAGCTGAAATTACCTGATCGACACAGTGATTTGCGCCAGATTTAACTTGGCGGATCGGAAACTTAGAGTTGGTGCCTCACCAAGTTAAACTGCACGTATGTTCGACGCAGGCACGCTTGAGGAGGCGCTGGCGATGCTCGGCCAACTGCTGCTCGATCGAGGGCATCGCTTCGAGGTGGTGGCTGTCGGCGGTGGTGGCTTGCTGTTGATCGGCGTCATCGATCGGCCTACCAAGGATCTCGATCTCGTCGCCCTTCGGGATGCGGGCGTGCTGTTGCCAGCCAGCGATCTCCCTCCGCCGCTGGTCGAAGCCGCCGAGGATGTCGCGCGCGTTCTCGATCTCGCTCCGAACTGGATGAACGGCGGCCCGACCTCGCTGCTGAGGTTCGGGCTGCCCGAGGGGTTCCTCGAGAGGGTCGAGCGGCGCGAGTACGGCGGTCTCGTGATCTTGCTCGCGAGCCGGTTCGATCAGATCCACTTCAAGCTGTACGCGGCTGCCGACGACAGGCCTGAGGGCAAGCATCACGTCGATCTGCAGCGGCTCCGATCCACGCATGACGAGCTGCGCGCGGCTGCTTCTTGGACGCGAACCCACGATGCGTCGGAGGGCTTCGCGATCATGCTCGGGGGTGTGCTGCGTACGTTCGGGGTCGATGATGAGGGCTGGCGGTGAGCGAAGAGCTCCAGAAGCAAGTGGTGGAGCTGGCATGGCGGCACTGGACGGCACTCGGTGTCGCCGGGGTTGCTCCACTCCCGGAGCACGCGATTGATCTCGAGGCGCTGATCGCGTTCATGCCCTTCGTGGCGGCCGCCGATCCGCGGCTCGCGCGCGAGTGCGTCGACTGGTGCGTGCGGATCGCGCCGAGCTTCGTGTCGATCTCGCGGCTGCGTCAGATCGTTCGCCTCATGCCATCACGCGGAGAGGATGGGCTCGACCTCCCGAAGCTCCTGCTGGAGGGGCCGAAGGATCCATCAGTACGCGCGAAGGTGTCGGGGAAATCGAGGATGCCTCGTCTCGAGCATCCAGCGTTGATCCAGCTGCGGAGTCGCTACATCTTCGGCGTCGGTGCGCGTGCAGATGTCATCAGTGTGCTCGCCACGCGCTCGCGCGGAGCCGAGGCTGCGCGGATCTCTTCGCTCCGGTCGGTCGGGTACACCAAGCCTGCCGTGGCAACGGTCATGGGCGAGCTCGCCGCTGCGGGTGTGCTCGAGAAGCTCGTGACGAGCCCCGCGATCAGCTACAAGCTGATCAAGGGCACGTCGTTGCGCGCGCTCCTTGCTCCGCTGCCCAGGCAAGCGCCGAGCTGGCCCGAGCGCTTCGTGCTGATCGCCAACGTGCTCGAGACCTGGCGCCGGTTCGGTCTGCGCGCCAGCTATCCGATCGAGCTGGCGAAGGTGCTCGACAAGCTCCGGCCCCTCGCTGCCACCATCGAAGAGCGGCCGCCCATCGTGGGTCGGCCCTCCGTGATCGTGGACCAGGTGACTCGGTGGGCAGCGGCACTCCTCGCACCCAAGGGGCGGGCCGGGTTGCGCTAGCGGCGATCGCGGCTAGAAGCTGCGCGCGAGCGAGAGGTCGGCTGTGCGGTCGCCGACCATCGGCGCGGCGAGGTTGGCCGCGAGCTTCACGAGCAGGGAGCGAGACGCGGACGCGCTCAGCGGGCGAGCTCGAGCGCGCCGGACGCGGGGAGCGTCACGAGCACGGAGCTGCTCGCCGGCTCGCACGAGGCGACGAGGAACGTCCCGCTGTGGCGCTCGACGATCGCGCGGGCCATGCCGAGATCGAGCCCGCTGCGCGGGACGCAGGGGTCGACCCCGACGCTCGTGACCGCGACGAGCACGGCGTCGGCCGTCCGCGTCACGGCGACGCGCACCTCTCCGCCGTTCCGCGTCCCCTCGCTCGCGTTCAGCACGAGCTCGAGCACCATCCGCTCCAGCTCGCCCGCCACGCCGAGGACGGGCGGGAGCTCGCCCGCGATCTCGACGCTGAGCTCGAGCCGCGGCGCCGTCAGGCTCTGGGCCGCCGTGACCGCCGCGCGGACGACCTCGCCGAGCGCGACCGGCGCCGGCGCGCGCGCCTGGTCGTCGCGGACGTGGCCCATCAGCATCGACATCAGGGACACCGCCTGCTCGAGCGCGGCGCGGGCCTCGCCCCACAGGTGCTTGTCGCTGGGCGCGCGCTCGAGCAGCTCGAGCACGACCTCGAGCGCGTGCAGGTAGCTGTAGAAGTCGTGCACGAGGCCCGTCGCGACGCGGCCGACGCGCACCGGCGACTCCGGGCACGTCGATCGCAGCTGGCGGACGAGGCCGCGGACCACGTCCTGCAGCTCGGCGAGCTCGTGATCCGACTCCACGAATCGATCGGCGCCCGCCGCGAGGTAGCGCAGCCACACGTCGCGGGACGACGTGGGCCCCACGACCACGATCGACATCCCGCGCCGCCGCACCTTCTCGACGAGCTGGATCCCATCGGCATCGGCGAGCTCGGTCCCCGTCACCAGGATGTCGGGTGTGTACCGGGCGAGCACACCCGCCGCGGTCTCGAGATCGGACATGGCACACTGAACGGACACACCGGGGACCCGCGAGAGCGCCTCGACGATGGCGCGGCGCTCATCCGTATGACCGTCCACAACTAAGACATTCATCATTGCCCAGTTTGACGCTATTTTCAGAGAATCATCCTGTCGGATGGCTTCCGATCTTCGCGTCAGCCGCCGTCCTACACGAGGCCGTTCGCGATCGCGTAGCGCGTGAGCTCGGAGTTGTTCTCCATGCCCATCTTGTCGAGGAGGCGGGCCCGGTACGTGCTCACCGTCTTCACGCTGATGTGCATGCGCGCCGCGATCTCGCTGACGGTCTCGCCCGAGGCGATTCCGCGCATCACCTCGAACTCGCGATCGGACAGGATCTCGTGGGGCGCGCCCGCCGCGCCGCTCGCGTCCGCGGCGAGCCGCTCGGCGACCGCCTCGCTGATGTAGCGGCCGCCGCGCAGGATCTTCTCGAACGCCGCGGCGAGCTGCTCCGACGCCGCTGACTTCGTCAGGTAGCCGGCCGCGCCCGCCCGCAGCGCACGGACCGCGAACTGCTCCTCGGCGTACAGGCTCATGATGAGCACCGGCAGCGTCGGGAAGCGGTGCTTGATCTCGATCAGGAGCTCGATCCCGCTGCGGCCCGGCATCGAGAGATCGAGGATGACCGCGTCATAAGGCGCCTCGGGGGCCTTGGTGGCCGCCTCGGCGGACGCCTCGGGGGCCGCCTCGACGGACGCCTCCAGCGCGGCCAGCGCCTCGTCGCCGTTTCCGGCCTCGGCGATCTCGATGTCGCCAAACCGGTCTTCCAGGATGAGCCGGATACCCTTGCGAACTACCACGTGATCATCCACTAGGAGCACCCGCGGCATCTGGGCCCATTATAACGTCGGCGCATGGCGGACGCGGAGGCGAAGCTCACCGAGCGCGAGCTTCGCGAGCAGCTCGAGCACGCCGAGGCCATCGCGCACATGGGTAGCTGGCGATGGGAGATCGCCAGCGGCACCGTGACGTGGTCCGACGAGCTGTACCGCATCTACGGCCAGCCGCAGACGCGCCCGATCACGCTCGAGCTCTTCCTGTCGTTCCTGCACCCCGACGAGCGCCACCGCGTCCAGCGCGAGATCGAGGCCGCGCTCCAGCAGCGCGGCCGGTTCGCCTACCGCGAGCTGATCGTCCGGCCCGACGGCGAGCTGCGCACGCTCGACACCGTCGGCGAGGCGGTGACCGACGAGGGCGGCAACGTCACGGCCCTGATCGGGACGTGCCGCGACGTCACCGACGAGGCCCGCCGCGACGCGCGGCTCCGGTTCTACGGCGACGTCTTCGAGCGCGTGCAGGTCGGGCTGTCGGCCTGGCAGATCGATCGCCGGGAGGATCCGCCGCGGCTGCGGCTCGTGGCGTTCAACGCCGCCACCGAGGCGATCGTCGGCGGGCCGCTCGCCGGGCTCCTCGGGCAGCCGATGACCTCGATCCTCCCGCAGCTGTCGGCGCGCGAGCTGCCCGCGATCGTCGCGCGGCTGGCGGCCGGCGGCGGCACCGAGAAGCTCGCGCCGATCGGGTTCGGCGAGTCGCCCGGCGCGCGGTTCGTGACCGCGACCCTGTTCCCGCTGCTCCCCCGGCACATCGGGCTCGTCCTCGAGGACGTGACGGCGCAGCGCTGCGCGCAGATCCTCCAGGCCGGCGAGCGCCGGGCGCTGCAGATGCTCGCCGAGGGCGCGCCGCTCCCCGCGATCCTCGAGGTCATCGCCTGCGCGATCGAGGAGGCGTCCCCGCTCGGCACGCTGGCGTCGATCCTGCTCGTCGACGAGACCGACGCCCGCATGCGCCACGGCGCGGCGCCGCACCTGCCCGAGGCGTACACACGCGCGATCGACGGCTCCCCGGTCGGCGAGCGCGTCGGCTCGTGCGGGACCGCTGCGTACCGCCGCGAGCCCGTCTACACCACCGACATCGCGACGGACCCCTTGTGGGACGACTACCGCGAGCTCGCCGAGCGGCACGGCCTCGGCTCGTGCTGGTCGGTGCCGATCCTCTCCGAGGAGGGGCGGCGCGTGCTCGGCACGTTCGCGATGTACCACCGCGAGCCGCGCGAGCCCGACGAGGCCGCGCGCGAGCTCTTGAAGCGCGCCTCGCACGTCACCGGGATCGTGCTCGAGCGGCGGACGCTCGACGAGCAGCTGCGCGCGCTCGCGGCGCGGACCGAGGCGATCCGCGAGGACGAGCGCACCGCGATCGCGCGCGACATCCACGACCAGCTCGGCCAGGCGCTGACCGCGCTCAAGCTCGACCTCGGGTGGCTGGGCCGCCGGATCGAGGGCGGCGAGCTCTCCGCCAAGGTCGAGGAGATGGCGCGCGCGACCGACGAGATCCTCCGCACCGTGCGCCGGATCTCCGCGGACCTGCGGCCCGGGATCCTCGACACCATCGGGCTCCAGGCCGCGATCGAGTGGCAGGCCGAGGAGTTCGAGCAGCGGAGCGGGATGCGCTGCCGGGTCCGCGCCGAGATCGGCGACCTGCACCTCGATCGCGAGCTCGCCACGACGGTGTTCCGGATCTTCCAGGAGTCGCTCACGAACGTGGCCCGCCACGCCGACGCGCGCCAGGTCGACGTCACGCTCGTGCTCGATCACGGCCAGCTCCGGCTCGAGGTCGCCGACGACGGCGTCGGGATCCCCGAGGTCGGGCCGCGCCGCAGCACGCTCGGCATCCTCGGCATGGGCGAGCGGGCGCGCCGGCTCGGCGGGTCGTGCACCGTCAAGCGCCGCGCGCCGCGCGGCACGGTGGTTTTGCTCGTGATGCCGCTGCGGTTCCCGTCGGAGCGGCGCGGCACGGGCGCCTGAGCCCCCTGAGCTCCCGAGCGCGAGCGAGGGGGCGAAGCTCGGGGCCTGCTTTTGCTCTCGTGACTCTCAGCCTTCGGCCGCCGGCCGCTCGTCGTCGATCACGAGCCGCAGGCCCGCCGGCAGCGTGTCGCCGAGCGCGACGCTCTCCTCGCGCGCCTCGAGCGCGATCACCTGCTCGATCAGCGCCGCCGCCCGATCGCCGCCCGGCATCGCGCGCACCGCCGCCGCGAGCCGCGCGCGCGTCGCGTCGTCGAGATCGCGCGCCCGATCGCCCGTGCGCCGGCCCAGCTGCGCCAGCGGGAACGCCGTCCGATCCGGCTCCGGCCAGTCCCACGCGACCAGCTGATCGACCCACTCGGCCACCTTGCTCGGCGGCACCACCGCGTTGAGCGGCCCGTACAGCGGCACGCGCGCGCCCACGCGCGAGAGCGCCCACAGGTGCACCGCGTCCTCGCGGCCCTTGCGCGAGTCCATCCGCCGCAGGAGCTCGTCGCCGAGCTTCACCTTGTGCGGCACCGGCAGGCGCTCGAGGCTCGCGACCACGCGCCACATCTCCGCGAGCTCCTGCTTGCTCGCCTTCACCTCGGCCAGCTTCTTCTGCTGCTTGGGGCTCGGCAGGAGCAGCAGGTACAGCCGGTCGTAGATCTGCTCCTGCTGGCCCTTCGCGAGCCCGCCCGCGATCCGGCGCCACGCGATCCACCACGCGAGCTTGCCCGGCTCGCTCTTGGCGTGCGCCAGGTTCTCGTTGAACACGCCCCACATGACGCGCGCGCGCCACGCGTCGAGCGGCGCGCCCGTGCCCGGCCGCAAGAGGAAGCCCGCCAGGTTGAGCCAGCGCTGCTCGTGGTCCGGCGTCTTCTTGCGGTCCGGCGCCACGTCGACGAGCGCGTCGAACAGCGCGCGCGCCGTCAGGAGCGACCAGTCGTCGCGCCGCGCCTCGAGCAGCGCCTCGAGATCGCGCATCAGCGTCGCGAGGTACTGCGCGCCGATCCGGAACGCCTGCTGGATCAGCGCTTTGGCCTCGTCGGTGCGCGGGTGCGGCGCCGCGTCCGCCGCTGCCTCCGGTGCCGGCGCCGCGCCGCCCGAGCGCATGTCGAACGCGAGCTTCCACGTCTCCGGCGCCGCGCCCGGAATTGTACCCACTGGTGTAGCCGCCGCGGGCTCGCGCTCGACGCAGTAGATCTCGAGCGCGCCCAGCTCCGAGATGTGGACCTCGAGCCGCACCGTCACGCCGTCGTGCGAGCCGCGCCCGCGCGCACGCAGCACCGTGACGATCGGCGGCAGCTCGAGCAGGTCGCTGCCGTCGTCAATCGTGTCGGCCTTGCCGTCGCCCACCGGCACGAGCGCGCCTGGCCGATCGTCGCGCGAGCTCGACGAGTACAGCCGGAAGCTCACCGGGCGGTTCGTGACCAGCTGGAAGTCGCGCGCCAGCTGCACGCGCGCGCCCTCGTCGAGGCCCGCCGGCGCGAGGCACACCGCCATCCGCTCTGCGCCCGTGTCGACGCCGATGTAGAACGCGCGCGCCGTGCCGCCCTTGATGCGCGTCGCGAGCCCGCGCCGCACGAGCCCGTAGTACGCCGCGCCCTGCGCGACCGCCAGCTCCGGCATCGCCGCTGGCAGCTCACGCACCGGCGCGCCCTGCCACCCCGCCAGCAGATCGATGACGCGCGCGCGCAGCGAGGCCGGCGTCATCGCGCCGCCGTTGAACAGCACCGCGTCGATCCGCGTCGCGCCGTGGCGCTCGAGGAACGCGCCCAGGTGGCGCGTCACCGCCGGGTCGCTCGCGTACGGCAGCCCGAACTCCTGCAGGCCGCCGCGCCCGCGCAGGAGCGGCGCGGTGCGCTCGACGGCCGGGAAGAACCCGTCCTCCAGCACGCGGCGTAGCTCCTCGCGCGACACCTCGTCGCGCAGCGTGCCGCCGACCAGCTTCGAGCCGCGGCTCATCACGACGATCGGCGCCGCGGCGGGCGGCTCGTCGCCGAGCAGCGTCTCCTTCGCCAGCCGGCAGGCGTGGACCAGCGCGTGCCACTGCAGCGTGTCGAGCTTCTTGCTGCTCTTCGCGAGCAGCCGCTGCTCGACGATCTTCGCGAGCGTGAGATCGAGGTTGTCGCCGCCGAGCAGCAGGTGATCGCCGACCGCCGTGCGCGTGAAGCCGTCGCCGCCCGCGTCGACCTCGATCAGCGTGAAGTCCGTGGTGCCGCCGCCGACGTCGAACACGAGCACGCGCTCGCCCGGCCCGAGGCGCCGCGCCGCGCCGCGGCCCGCGTCGATCCACGCGTAGAACGCCGCCTGCGGCTCCTCGAGCAGCACGACCGGCGGGTACCCCGCCTTCGTCGCCGCCTGCAGCGTCAGCTCGCGCGCCGCCTCGTCGAAGGACGCCGGCACCGTCACCAGCACCTCCTGCTCGGCGAAGGGCGCGTCCGGATGCTCGTGGTCCCACGCCTGCCGGATGTGCCCGAGGATCAGCGCCTGCGCCGCGACCGGCGACAGCTTCGGGCCCTCGCCCTCGCCCCACGGCAGGATCGGCGCTTGCCGGTCGACGCCCGGGTGGCACAGCCACGACTTCGCCGACGCGATCATCCGCGACGCCATGCGCGCGCCCTGGCTGCGCGCCAATTCGCCGACCACCGGCGCCTGCGCCGCGTCCGCGGCGTGCCACGGCAGCCGCGTCTCGTGCGGCGCCAGATCGATCTCGCCCGCCAGGTACACGAACGACGGCAGCTGCCGCCGGGGCGCGACCTCGCCCGGCGCGACCAGCTGCGGCACCTCGAACACGCGCACGCGTGGATCCGCCGCCCGCGTGTCGACGAACGCGACCGCCGAGTTCGTGGTTCCGAGATCGATGCCGATCAGGAAGCGCGCGGGCACTGCGCGCGTCCTACTTCTTGCGCACGACGCGCGTCGGGACGATCAGCTCCATGAAGCAGTCGATGAAGGCCACCGAGTCCTGCGCGAAGTCGCCCGTCAGCTGCGGCCCCTCGCCGTGCTTCTTGTGCGACTGCAGCTCGCGCTCCGTCAGCAGCGTGCGGTCCGCCTTCTTCGCGAGCACGTAGTCGCGCTCGAGCATGAAGTAGCGCGAGAACGTCGGATCGCCCTTCTTGACGACCATCCCGACCATGTACGCCTCGCCGATCTCCTTCGGTGCCGGCAGCGTGAACATCCCGATCCGGTACGGCTCGCGGAGCACCGCCAAGATGTCCGGGTTGTGCGTGACGTGCGCCTGGGACCAGAGCTGATCCAGGAAGACCTTCTCCTTGCGCTCGATCGCGGAGATCACGGTCGCCGCTCCCTTGAGCTTGATCAGGTTCGGAATGAAGACGTGGGCGAGCGCATAGGTCGGGGTCATCGCCATCGCGCGGCATGATAGCGCCCGGCCAGTGCGCGGATCTCGTTACGGATCGGGGCACCGACCACATCACGCGCTCAGCCCTCCGATGAAGCCCTAACGATTACGCTGGATCTGCATAAGTGAATCGAGTATTCTAGCTCACGCATAAAAATGACATTAATAATTTGGGTGAGGCAACCGTGAGCCGATCGGCGGTCTCTATATAGGCGATTTTCCGATCAGGGGTGTGACGCACCAGGGTCGCATCAGGTCTCATCCCTCGGGCGGACGATTAGTCCGATAGGAGGACCTAGCACTCATCCTTCAGGAGCAACCTAGAGTCAGAATTTCGCTGTAGACCTGAGGACTAGGAAAGGGCATCAAGTAAACATGGGGACTGGCTCCCGGGCGGACATAAACGAGCTCACTCCCGCGGCGATCAGCCGCCGGGACGAGATCGAAGATCGTCACCGCGCGCTCGCGCGCGCACTTCACGCAGACCCTGCAACGCGTGCGCCTCAGATCACAGAGAAGCTGGAGGGGCTGCGCGCGCAAATCGAACAGTTCCGGGCCCGCGCCGTCGATCTGCACGCCAAGCTCGTGGAGCTCGAGTCCAAGGGCGACTCGGACGTGCGCGCGCTGCGCTCCGCCATGATGGCGAGCGTCGTGCGCATCGAGGGTGTCGTGCGCGCGCTGATGGAAACCCCCGATCCAACGGCGGTGGTCGCGGCCCCGCCGGCGCGCTTCCCCGACGGGACGCGCGCGAAGGCCGACGATCCGCGCGCGCGGGCCGACGGGACGCGCGTGACGCGCGATCGCGGTCGCGGTCGCTGATCAGGCGTCGCGCTCGCGCACCGAGTACTCGAGCTTCCAGCGCCCGCTGCTGTCGCGCGCGGCGCACCACAGCTCGAGCGTGCCGACCTCGGTGACGTGCGCCTCGAGCCGCACCGGGACGAGGTCACCGGCGCGCCGCTCGCCCTCGGCCGGCACCAGCTTCTCGACCGGATCCAGCTCGACGAGCCCCTCGGTGTCGGCGTCGATCAGCGTGCCCGCCTGATCGTCCTTGCGCGTCGCCGCGGCGAAGAACCGGAACGTGACGTTCTCGCCGACCACGAGCCCGAGCTCGTCGTCCGGCAGCGCGACGGACGAGCCCTCCTCGAGCCCCTGCGGCGCGACGCACAGCGCCTTCACCGGCGGCGCGAACCCCGGGATCGCCGGCATCGAGCTCTCGATGCCGATGTAGTACGCGCGCGCGGTGCCGCCGCGGATCCGCACGCCCTGGCCGCGCCGGACCTCGCCGAAGTGCGCCGCGCCGAGCGCGACCGCCAGATCGGGATCGGCGCCCTCGAGCACGCGGACGTCGCGGCCGCACCACGAGCGCAGAAGCTCGACGACGCGGCCCTGCAGCCGCGGGGCCTTCATGACGCCGCCGTTGAACAGCACCGCCGTCGGCATGCGCCCGAAGCGGCCGAGGAACTCGGCCAGGTGGCGCGTGATCGCCGGATCGTGCGCGTACGGTAGGCCCATCTCGCGGAGGCCCGCGGCGCGCCGACGCGTCGCGCGGGCGTCGGCGCCCACTGTCGGGAAGAAGCCGTCGACGAGGAACGTCTCCGCCTGCTCGCGCGTGACCTCGACCTTGAGCGTGCCGCCGATCAGCTTCGAGCCGCGCCCGAGGATCGAGATCGGCACCGCCGCGGGCGGACTTGGGCCGAGCAACGTCTCCTTCGCGCGGCGGCACGCGTGGACCAGCGCGCGCTGCTGCAGCGCGTCGATCGTCTTGCCCGCGTCGGCCAGCTGCTTGCCGGCGAGCGCGGCGAGCGCGAGGTCCATGTTGTCGCCGCCGAGCAAGATGTGATCGCCGACGGCGATCCGCTCGAGCGCGAGGCTGCCGCCCGCGTCGGCCACCTCGATCAGCGAGAAGTCGGTGGTGCCGCCGCCGATGTCGCAGACGAGCACGACGTCGCCCGGCGCGAGGTCCTGGCGCCACGCGTCGCCGCGCGCGGCCAGGTACGCGTAGAACGCGGCCTGCGGCTCCTCGAGCAGCGTGACGCGATCGAGGCCCGCCTCGCGCGCGGCGACCACCGTCAGCTCGCGCGCGACCGGATCGAACGAGGCCGGGACCGTGACCAGCACCTCCTGCTCGTCGGCCGGATCGTCGGGGTTCGCGTCGTCCCACGCCGCGCGCAGGTGCGCGAGGTAGCGCGCCGACGCGTTGACCGGCGACACCCGCTCGCCGTCTGTCTCGGCCTCGAGCTCGCGCTGCGCGCCGCGGAACGGCAAGACCTGCGCCGTGCGCTCGATCGACGGGTTGCACAGCCACGACTTCGCCGACGACACCAGCCGGTGCGGCAGCTCCGCGCCGCGCTCGCGCGCGAACGTGCCGACCGCGTAGCGCATCGGCCCCGACCACGGGAGCTGCAGCTGCGCTGGCGGCACCTCGAGCTCGCTCGGCAGGAGCAGGAAGGAGGGCAGGGTCGGCCGCTCGGCCGCCTCGCCGGGGCCCACCACCTGCATGATGGGGACCGCGCGCGCCGGCTGCTCGTCGCCCGCGACCGCGAGCGCGCTGTTGGTGGTGCCGAGATCGATCCCGAGGATCTTCATGCGGAGAGCTCCACCTCGGCGGGCGCGACGACCGCGCGATCGACGCCTTCGGCGAGGGCAGGGAGCTTGGCGTCTACCACGCGCCAGCCGTGGTGGCGAAGCGTGCCGCGGTAGGGCGGCTCGCCCTTGGCCTCGCCGATCAGCCGGATCTCGGCCGGGTCGAAGCCTTTGGGCACCGACGCCTTCGCGCCCTCCTCGCCCGGCATGACCGGCTCGATCGAGAGGTACTGATCGAAGACCTTGCGGCAGCCGCGGTGGACCTCGCGGACCGCCGCGCCGATCGCGTCGTCCGGCGCGTCGTCGATCGCCTCGGTCAGGAAGTCGACGAGCCGGCCCTCGCGCTGGAGCAGCGCCAGGAGCGCGAGCGCGCCGTCCTTGTGGTGCTGCGCCGCCGACACCTTTGGGCGCTCGGCCGGGCGCTCGGCCGGGCGCTCTGCCGGCCGCTCGACCGCCGGCTCGGGCTTCTTGTCGGCCTTGTCGGCTTTCTCGGCCTTGTCGGCCTTGTCGGCCTTGTCGGCCTTGTCGGCCTTCTCGGCCTTCTTCTCCGGCTCGCGGGCCTTGGGCGCCGCCTCCGGCAGGGCCTTGGGCGGCGCCGCACCCTCGGGGAGGAACTTCGCGGCATCGGGGGGGAGCTTCTTGCCGAACAGGATCCGGAAGAAGCAGATGAACGCGAGGAGCGCGCGGGACATGAGGAGCGGGATCTAATCGAGGCAGCGCGCGGCGGCACAAGCCGGCTCCCCGCATTTTCCGAAAATCTGCACCCGCAGCTCGCCGCTACCCGTCGGGGTGGACGCCACGATCGACCATCGAAGGCCGCTGCGGCGGGGGACCCGTCGCGAGCCGCAGCGGTTTTGCCGCGTTGAACCAGGCACCGACCTGACGAGGCTGGAGCGGATCCCCACCCGGCGAACCTCTGCGCGGGGACTCGGCGTAAGCTGTGGGGGCTTGGGCGCCAGGGCTTCGGATGACGATCGGCCGACGGTCGAGCTCGGCCGGCGCTCGTCGATCGAGGTGGTGGAGGACCCAGACTCCGGCGAGACCTCCGAGGTCGACGACGCCGACCTCGACACCGCCGATGCCGACGCCGTGCTCGCGACCGCCGCCGTCGCCCGCGCCGCCCCGGCCGCCGCGCCGCAGCGCGCCGAGGCCGCTGCCGCCGCCGCCGCGCCCGCGCCGCAAGACGCCGTCCACGACCTGCCGACGCAGCAGCTGCCGCCGCGCCGCAAGACCCCGTCGTCCGCGCCGTCGCAGTCCTCGGACCGCGCCGCCGCGGTGAGCACCGCCGACTCGCCGCTCGGCGCGATGCGCCTCGACGAGGTGCAGCGGACGCGCGTCTTCCTGAAGGCCTGCCTCGGGCTCTGCCTCGGCGGCGTCATCGTCGCGCTCGTCTCGCGCGGCGATCCGATCGCGCGGACCGCGCTGTTCGTCGGCACCGCTGGCGCGTTCGTCGGCTCTATCTGGATGCTCCTCGTGTTCCGCGATCAGGCCGCGTACGCGCCGCGCCGCATGATCCTGCCCGGCCTCCTCGCCGTGGCAGGCTCGATGTCCGGCGTCTACTACTGGGGCGCGGCCTCGCCCGTGGCGGCGATGCTCGTCTACGGCATCTACTTCTTCAGCCTCGGCACGAGCGCGCGCGTCACGGCCCTCATGTACGCCGTCATCGCCGTCGTCCACGGCGTGCTCGGCTTCGGCATCGCGGCCGGCCTGCTCCGCGACCGCGGCGTCGTGAACATGTCCGGCCTGCGGACGCTCGATCAGATCACGCTCATCTCGATCTACGAGGCGCTCTACTTCACCGCGTTCCTCACGGCGCGCGTCAGCCAGCGCTTCACGCTCGACGCGATGACGAAGCTCCAGCGCGCCGCGCGCCACGTCGCCCAGCGCGACGCCCTGCTCGCCGAGGCGCGCGCCGAGCTCGATCGCGCGCTCAAGATCGGCGGCCCCGGCCGGTTCACCGATCAGGTCATCGGCTCGTTCCGGCTCGGCGTCCTGCTCGGGCGCGGCGGCATGGGCGAGGTCTACGAGGCCGTCCACACGGCCGATCGGCGCGAGGCCGCCGTCAAGCTGCTCCACCCGGGACGCTCGGCGACCCCACGGCCGTGCAGCGCTTCCTGCGCGAGGCCCAGATCGCGGCGCGGCTCGACTGCCCGCACGTCGTGCGGGTGCTCGAGGTCGGCACCACCGGCGCCGAGCTGCCGTTCATCGCGATGGAGCGCCTGCGCGGCGCCGACCTCGCGGTGCGGCTCCGCCGCCACCGCCAGCTCGGCCTTGGGTCCGCGAAGGTCGTGGCCGAGCACGTCGCGCTCGGGCTCGAGGCCGCGCGCGGGGCCGGCATCGTCCACCGCGATCTCAAGCCGCACAACATCTTCTTCGCCGAGGACGGCGGCGTGCGGCGCTGGAAGATCCTCGACTTCGGGGTCTCGAAGACCGGCGGCTCGGGGACGCTCACGAAGGGCCACGTCGTCGGCACGCCCGCCTACATGGCGCCGGAGCAGGCGCGCGGCGAGAGCGTCGATCACCGGGCCGACGTCTACTCGCTCGCGGCGATCCTGTACCGGGCGCTCACCGGCCACCCCGCGTTCACCGGCAAGGATGTACCGACGACGCTCTACGAGGTCGTGTACCGGGTCCCGACGCAGCCGTCGCTGCTCGCGCAGCTCCCCGCCGACGTCGACCGCGTGCTCGGCTTGGGCCTCGCGAAGCGCCCCGAGGATCGCTTCGCCACCGCGCTCGAGCTCGCGCGCTGGTTCGCCGCCGCCGCCGAGGGCGCGCTCGATCCCGCGCAGCGTCGGCGCGCCGATGACGTCATCGCGCGCTATCCGTGGGGCGCGCGGCCCGGCGCCGCGCCCGCGGGGCGGTGATGGGCGGTGACGGGCGGTGACGGGCGGTGATGCGAATCGCGCGCGCGCGTGTCGCGATCGTCGACATCTTCCGCGTGCGGTGGTACCCGTAGAAGAACGCCGGCTGTATGGCACGCATCCTGGTCCTCTGGAATCAAGTCGACGACGACGTGTACGAGCACTACCGTCGTGAGGACCGGCGTTCCGTGGAGTGGGACCCGACGCTCAAGGTCGAGCCGTGGGAGTCCGTCGCCGACGAGATGCACCAGATCGTGCACGCGCTCCAGGGCGGCGGCCACGAGGCCACGCTCGTCAACATCCGTGACGACGTCCGCGAGATCGTCGCGGCCATCGAGCGCACCCGGCCCGATCTGGTGATGAACCTGGTCGAGTTCTACCGGGACGATCCCGAGCACGAGCACCACGTCCCTGCGATCTTCGAGCTGCTCGGGGTCGTCTACACCGGCAACCGGCCCGTCGCGCTCTCGCTGTGTCAGAAGAAGCCGCAGGCCAAGGCGCTGCTCGCCTCGCACGGCATCCCCGTCCCGGCCGGCATCGTGGTCGAGTCGACCGCGCCCATCGAGCTCGGCGCGCTCCGCTTCCCGCTGATCGTGAAGCCCGCGTTCGACGATGCCTCGAACGGCATCGACACCGGCTCGGTGGTCCACGACCGCGCCGCGCTCACCGCCCGCGTCGCGCGTCTGCTCGGCGAGAAGCGCGGCGCCGTCCTCGTCGAGGAGTACATCGAGGGCCGCGAGATCCACTGCGCGATCCTCGGCGACGAGGTGCTGCCCCTCTACGAGATGCGCTTCAAGGGCGCCGTCGGCGACGACGGCCAGCCGCTGCCCCGCATCATCACGTACCGCGCCAAGTGGGACCCCTACAGCCGGGAGCACCACGCCGTCGAGGGCCAGTGCCCCGTCGACGACCTCGAGTCCGCCCTGGTCGAGCGCATCCAGGCGATCGCCCTGCGCGCCTACCGCGCCCTCGGCTGCCGCGACTACGCGCGCGTCGACATGCGGGTCGATCCCGTCACCGGCGACATCTTCGTCCTCGAGGTCAACCCCAACCCGGACCTCGCCGACAGCTGCGCCTTCGCCGCCTCCGCCTCGGCCGCCGGCCGGACGTACCCCCAGCTCATCTGCGAGCTCGTCGCGATCGCCCTCGAGCGCAGCAAGTCCCCGAAGATCGCCCTGGCCGGCTTCGACCAGCTCCTCCGCGAGTACCAGGCCACGAAGAAGCGCGAAGCCCGCTGACCGGCGCCCGCCGGCTGCCCGTCCGCCGGCCGTCGGCCCGGCGCGCGGCGCCCTCTGCACCGCCTCCTCCGTCGCTACGGTCCCGCGTCGAGTTGTACGAGGCCCGGCTTGACACCCCCCGGCCTCCTACGTCATCTATTAGTTCCTTCACATTCCGGAGTAGCTCAGTGGTAGAGCAGGCGGCTGTTAACCGCCGGGTCGGGGGTTCGAGACCCTCCTCCGGAGCCCAGAACCTGAGGCATCGCCCGTAGTTGCGCCGACTGTAACGAGCGGGGCTGCCCCAACGGCGATCGGCACCTCGAGATCCTCTGCGCGTCGTGCGAGTCGCAGCTTCGCGACCTCAGCGCAGGTCAGCTCCCACTGACGTCCGCGGTTGTAGCCGTCGAAGGCCGAGCGCGATCGCTTGGTGTGCGTCACGCGCGTCTCGATCACGTGCGGGTCGGCACCGTCGTCGAGGATCAGCGTGATGAACGTGGCCTTCATCGCGTACATCTCGCGCGGCCCCCAGCCCAGCGCGACCAAGGCGACCATGTCCTCCTCGCGCCAGCGCTTGCCATTGTACGCCTCGGTCCGAAACGGCTCGCCTGTCCGCGCCCGGCGCGCCGCGGCGGCGGCCGGGGGCTCCTCGAGCCAGAGCGCCACGTACGGGCGGAACGTTAGCGGCGCGGCGTCGATCTTGCCGCCGGCCGGCGCGGCTGCCGCGAGCTCGGCGTCGACGCGACACACGACCTCGTCGTGCATTGCGCTCGCGAGTGCCTCCTGGCCCACGTCGTAGCCGGTGGGGCGTTGCGCCACTTGCGATCGACGTCGCGGAACCGGATCCACAGCTTCGAACCTCGACGGAACACGCCCATTGGCGCGCTAGTCCCACAGGCCGGCCAGGTCGATCTCGATCGCCGCGAACGGCTCTGCGCGCACCGTCGCGGACCCTTCGTAGATCCGGACGTCTCGCCACCGCCCGTCGCTTCCGAGGGAATACACCTCGAGCGTCTCCGCGATCGGATCGATCAGCCAGACGTGGCCCACGCCGTGCGCGGCGTAGATCGGGAGCTTCTTGGTGCGATCCACCGCCTCGGTTGACTTCGACAGGACCTCGCAGACCCAGTCCGGCGCCAGCGTGAAATACGCGGTCTTCGGCAGCGCCGGCATGCGCTCCACCCGCCAGCCGGCGATATCCGGCGCCATTGGCTCAAGGGCCACCAGGTGGAGTTCGGGCTCGAACAGGATCCTCCACCCGCCGGGACCGCCGCGACCGCGCTGGAAGGGACCGCGCAGCTCGGCACCGAGTCCGGTAACCGCGTTCGCGTGCCTCGGCGCCGGCCGCGGTGAGACATACAGCGTTCCATCGATGATCTCAGCTCGCTGGTGCTCGGGCACTGCGCAGAACGCGTCGTAAAGTGCCTGACGGTGATCGAGGGGTGCCGGCGTGGCCATCGCCTTCACGCTAGCACGACGACAGTAACGGCTCGCCCGATAGCGTCGTCCGCGCCGATGAGAGTTCGTATGGGGGCCGCTCGACAGCTACGGTTCGCCGGACTGGCGCTGCTGGGCCGGTGTCTTGTCGGACGAGCGGACGCTGCCGAACTGCGGCTGCGGCGTGAGCGCACGCATGCCACCGCCGGTCCCCGGCTCGGCGGCGTACTGCCGCTGCAGGATCGCCATGACGCGCGGGTGCATCGAGGCAGAACACGCGAGTTGCGCGTCAGCGTTCAAGCAGCGCCTCCAGCGCCGCCGACATTCTCGGGTCGACCACGACAGGTTCCTGCTCAAGCCACAGACCGCGGCTCGCGAGCTCCCGCACGAGAGCAGGAGCTTCGCCGAGATCGAGATCCTCGGGCCACACACCCGGCAGACCCTTCGCCTCAATGAGCTCGGTCCAGAACTCCGGCACGAACCACCGCAGGTCGGAACGGAGCACGCGGAGATGCCTAACGATGCGGACGCCGTTGGGATCAAGGTCGCCGAAATGAACCACCGGCACGTGGACCAGGCGCTCGAGAAGTCGAGCGACCGTTGCCGTGTCCCATCCAGGCACGTGCACCAGCAGCCAGCCATCGACGGCGCGTAGATCGCAGAACGCGCCGAGGTTCTCGACGAGCAGCGCCGCGCGGATCGTTCCATCGAGAGCGAGGCCTGCGCTGAGGGCACGCTCCGGGATCGACACCTCGCCGAGAACAGCCGCAACGGCCGCGAGATCGACCCTCCCCTGTGGCGTGATCGCGACGAGATCTTGCGGTGGTCGGAGCCGCACCGAACCGTCGTGCGTGGCCTCCGCGTCGCCAAGCGCGGCCAGACGGCGACCTGTGAGCGTCGCCTTCGAGTGCGGCGCGACGAGGGCCGCCGCCGTTCGCCGGTTGAGCTGGTCTGGAAGCTGCGGCAGCCCCTCGGCGCGCTGCGCGTCTTCGAACTCGCTCCAGCCGTCGGGTGTGGGCGCGAGCCCGCGCGCCGTCAGCGCTGCGAGCACCTCGCCCCATTCCGGCCAGACGCGCCCGAGAAGCGCGACGAGCTCGTGTCGCCGCTCCTCGACGAGGCCGATTTCGTCACGTCGCCCCGTGCGTCGGGTCCAAGGTAGTTCGTCGAGGGCATCCCAGGCGGATGCTTGCGCGCGTCGTCGCTTGAGCGAGCCGCGAACGAGCAGCTCCAAGAGGGCGAGACGGGCCGCCTCGGATGGCCAGTTCACGCCTCGGTCCTCGTTCGACGGCCGCTGACGAGCACCTCCTCACGCCCGTCGGCGGTCATCTTGCGGACGAGACGATAGGTGGTGTTGCCCTCAGCGCGCGCGACCTCTGGCGCGGCGATGAGGAGCTGTAGTTCGAGCGCCTGGCACAAGTCGAAGAGCACGCCGAGGTTATCGTGCGAAAGGCGGTTGGCCTCGTCGAGAAACAGGAAACGGAGCGAGCCGTGCGACTTCTTGCCCCGAAGGAGCATTGCATCGCGTTCCCACTCCGTGAGGACGACCATCATGAGCGCCGCGCCGACGCCGATCGCCTCGCCAGTCGAGAGTCGGCCGGGGTTCGCGATCTCCCAATCGGCGCCTGCCTTCCGACGTATCTCGACCTGCAGGTGGACGTACTCACGGTAGTCGAGCAGCTTCTGACCGCCGGTACGCCCTCCACCGAAGCGCTGAAAGATCTGATCGAGCGCATCCTCGATCGGTAGATCGGCCTGGAAGAGGAGCGCCTGAGCGGCGCCGTCGCGCAGCGCTCGGAGCACCTGCTCCATCTTTTCGACCGCGTTCTGACGAACTCGAATCCCCTGGATGCTGCCGAAGCTGACGCCCTCGAGGTTCTTACTGAGGCGGTTGACCTGCGTGCGCGCTTTGCGGATCTGCACGTCGATGCCGCGCGCGACGTCCTCGCTCGCGCCACGGAGGGCGGTCTCCTGGCTCTTGAGCCGTTCCTCCAACGCCGAGAGCCGATCGCGCAAACGTAGGAGCGCCTCGCGCGGATCGTCTACCTCGGCGACCTGCGCCGGAAGACGGCGACGAAGCCAGTCGCGCACCGTGAGCCACAGGTCGAGGACGCCCGCGCCAAACTCGCCCTCCGAGGGGGCGCGAAGCGTCTGCAGTTCCGCCAAGAGCTGGGCGCCACCTTGGGCTCCGCGCAGGCGCTCGACGAGGACCTCCCGCCAGATTTTGGCCTTCTGCACGAGGTTCACGTGCCCGCGGACATCGGCGAGGTCTCTCGGTGCTTCGGTGAGGAGGCCGCCAACGACCCCGACCTTCGCTGCGCGCTCGCGAAGGTCGTCCCAGCGCCTCACGGCAGGCTCGGCCTCGCCGCGCTCCTTGGAGAGCTTCTCCTCGGCCTCCTCGAGGCGGCGGGCAGTCTCGCTGACGTTGCCCTCTTGCCGACCTTTCGTGGTCAGCAGCTCCCGGTGCCTGGTGTCGTGACTCCGATGTTCTTCGTCGAGACGCGCGACTTCCTTCTCTGCTACCGCAAGCGCTTCGTCGCTCGGATCAGGAATGCCGAGCCTGTCGAAGTGCTCCACCGCCTGCGTGTGCGTGTGCGTCGCGGCAAGCCGCTTCCCGTCGGCGTCTTGGAATGCGGTGAGCGCAGAATTGAAGCTCGTTTCCGCGTCCTTCGCTTCGTGTTCGACCGCAGCTCGGTGCAGCTCGGTCTCCCGAAGCTGCTGCTTGATGTCAGGGACCAGAGCTTGTTCCTTGGCCAGCCGAGCGGGCGAGTCCTCCCACGCCAGGGCCTCAACGTTCGCCTGCACGTACTCGAGCGCGTCGATGCCCTCCCTGAGTCGTTCGCGCCGATTCGTGAGCTGCTGCAGTCGCTCGCGCAGCCGGACCACGTTCTCGTCCGTAAGCGGCACCTGTCGAAGAACGGTCTGATGACGGTCAACGAGCTCGATGCTCGCCTTGTGGCGAGCCACCAGCTCCTTGGCCACCCGAGCTGCGTGAAGATCGTGCTCCAGCGACCGGGCGCGTTCTGCGAAGTCAGGTGGGTCGAGGAGCAGCGCTTCGCCGAGCAGGACACGTAGGCCGTTCACGCGAGGGCGCACCGTTCGCGCCGCCTCCGCGTGACGCACGCTGGCAGCACGATGAATCCCGAGCTGCGCCTCGGCCTCGACGACCGAGCGCTTCACCTCGGCCAGCTCAGGAGCAGGATCGCCAGCGAGCCACACCGCATGGCCCGCCAACAGTGCTTCGCCGTCGGCGATAAGGCGTTCGAGATGTCGGCGTTCGCCCCTCACTGCTTCGAGCTCGCGAGCCTTCCGATCAGCTTCACGATTCAGTTCGGCGGCGCGCGCTTCACGAGCTCGGCGCCCGAGCCGCGGATGCGAGGGGATGCGCGAGACACGGAGGGCGATCCCGTCCTCGACGGCGACGTCACGGTCGCCAACGTCGATCGTGCTGGTTGCCGAGGCGAGTTGCTCAAGGTCCGCGTCACGCGAGACGAGCAGTACGTTCGCGAGCGCGTCGGACCGCACGTTGAGGGCGCGGGCTGTCGCTTTCGGATCGTCGACCACGAGCGCCTGAGCAAGCGGGCCCAAGCGCGCCTCCAGGCGTCCCGCTTCATCCAACCCGACGTCCTCGAAGGTTCCTGCCACCAACTCGGCGCCGAGCTGATCCTTCAGCTTGAGTAGCTCGTGCGCGAAAGGACCACCTTGAGCCAGAAGGTCACGAGCCTGCCGAAGCAGCGCCTCGTGCTCATCGCGCGCGCGGTCCTCGGCCTTTCGCACTGCCACGAGTCTTTCGTCGAGTATGGTGCGGCCGGTATCCAGCGTGGTCCGGCTGTCCACAGGGGTAGCGAGATATTCGGCGAGACGGGCTGCGCGCTCCGCAAGAGCGCGGAACACTGGCTCGCGTTCGACGAGGGAACGGCGGCGCGACTCCAGATCCTTCAGGTCTCGCTCGAGCTGCTGGGCGGAAGCCTTGGCGGTGCGCTCTCGATCTTCGTGGTCTTTCAGCTCGGTTTCGGCTTCGCCGAGAAGTCGCTCGACGAGCTGGCCCGCAGGCTCGTTCCCGACGACGACCCCAAGCGCCTTCGCGTGTTCGCGCACGCCAGACTGTCGCGTGGCTTGCCTGCGTGCCTCCGCGAGGTCGCGCTCAAGTGAAGGAAGCCGGCCAGCGAGATTCAAGCGATCTCGGTGTTCCTGGAGGGCTGAGAGGGCCGCCTCGTAAGCCGCGTTCAGCGCGACCTCGCCGTCGACAAGGGCGCGCAGTGCGGTCATTACCTTGGAGTGTTGCGCTCGATGAGCCTCAGCATCGTCGAGGCGCGTCCTTGCATCTCGCCGCTCCTCGTCGATCATGGCCAGTTCGTCACGGGCGCTCGAGGCGCGCTCGCCGAACGCCTGCACGGGGATGAGGACAGCGCCAAGGCTCTCCTCGGCCTCGCGCAGACGCCGGGTCGAATGACGATACGCGTCGGCGCGGCGATGCAGTTCCTCGAGCCCTTGCTGGAGATCTGCGAGACCTCCCGCCGTGCGCGTGTAGTCCTCCTCCGCACGACGCAGCGCCTCCCGCTTGGCACCGCGCTCTGCTTCGGCGGCGTCGCGCTTCGCGCCAGTCGCCTTCGCGAGCTCCTCTGCCTGCGTGAGCTGGGCGACGCACTCGGCAAGATGCTTCGCCGCAGCGAGCGCTTCGCGCAATCTCCTGTGCCAAGCACGGGCCGATTCAAGGACTTGGCCGATCTCGCCTCGCCGACGCTCGAGGGCATTGATCGCGCTGAGGGTCTGCACGAGGGCATCGTTGGCGCTGTCGTGTGCCGCGGCGGCTGTTGCCTGCGCAGCTTCGGCCTCTGCGACGCGACGGGTGTGCTCCTCTGCTCGCTCGCGAGTGGCAATCAGCGCCGCCGCAAACATCGTCTGCCCTGCCTCGAATACCCCACCGATCTCCTGCTCGAGGCGACGCGCCTCCTGAACTTCGGTCCGCGTGCGCCGGCATGCGTCGAGGTTGGCGCGCATGCGTTGGAGCGTGTCGGCGAGCCCGCCTTCTTCCTTGAGGAGGAACGCGCGCAGCTCCGAGGTGAGCGCGCGGGAGATGCCGCCGGTCATGCTGGTGCGGAGCATCTCGTTCAGCTTGTTGCGCTCCTCATCGGTGCCGAGACGAAGCGGCGTGACCCCCTGATCGAAGAGCGCCGCGAAGTAGTCGCGTGCAGACGTGAAGGACTGAAGCCGTCCACCGAGGCGTACCGCGTTCTCACGAAGCTCCTGCAACTCGGGCACGGCCTCGTTCTCGCCCTGCTTCATGAGTAGCAAGTCTTGGAGTCGAACGTCGGCTTCCAGCCCGGAGACGATGAACGGTGTCGGCTCGACGGAGGGCTCGCCTCTCCTCTCGAGGTGGACGCCCGCGACAAGGCGACGTTTGCCCGGCAGCGCGAACTCGACGACGGCGTACGAGGGACGTCCCGGTTCTCCGAGTCGGCCCCAAATACCCTTGTCGCCTCCCGTAGCGCCGGTCTCGCCGAGGTTGGTGAACCGCAGCCGCGACATGTCAGGCAACAGCACGACGTAGGCCGCGATCATCACCGTCGTCTTGCCGGCGCCGTTCGCGCCTTCGAGCGCGGTCACATGCCGGTCGAGCCCGTAGCGGGCGTAGAACACGCCCTTCCAGTTGACCAATGCCAGAGCTTCGGCGGTCGTTCGGCTCATGGCGTCGGCTCCTCATCGATGCTCGCGTCCTCCTCGGACGCCTGTTCGCCGTCGTCGAGGACAACTTCGCCGACGCGTACGAGCCGCTCGAGCGCAGCGCTTCGGTCGCCGAGACCGCGCACCGGCTCAGCGAAGCGCATCAGCGCGGGGCGAAGACGCAGGCGCGTGTCATCGAGGAGGTCGACGAAGCCCAGGTCGGCGAGGCGGCGCAGCGCGTCGGCAACCTTCGTCCGCACGGCCTCCGCTGCAATGCGCTCATCGTACTTGCCCCTCCGCGCCCTGCGCGGGTCGAGGGTACGCACGAGGACGTCGATGCCGAGCAGCGCCGACAGCCGTTGGAGGAGCGCCTCTCGCCCGGCGATGCCGCCGTGCTGAAGCGTCGCCGGATCGAGGTAGAGCAGCGCGAGAGTCTGCCCAACCAGCATCTCGCCGGCCGAAAGCTGGCGTCGCCCGAGCTGATCACCCGACGGCAACAGGTAGAAGTACCCGTCGCTCTGCTGGATCAGCTCGCACCCGAACCGCTGGTAGAACGCCTCGAGCAGCGCTTGGGCGTCGACGAGGTACTCGTACATTGTGCCGTCGTCGCGTCCGATGTGCCGTCCACGCCGGAGTGCGAGGTCGACCTCCGGGTAGTGCTCGTCGTCGAGCGCCTCCTCGAGCGTGTGGAACGTCGTGGCGCTCAAGGCGTGTCCCTCCCATCAACCGTCCAATCTTCGACCTCGAGCCGCGAAAGCACGGGCGCCCAAGGACGCTCATGCTCACCATGCACGCAGGTAAGGCGACCGACAGCATCGGCGACACGGCCGGTTGCAGCGTAGTGCAGCGACTCTGGCAGTTTGGGGAGCACGCGCGAAGACACCTCCGCGAGCGTCGCTGCACCTTCGTCGATGGCTTGCGCTACGAGCGCCTCGATGTCGGCGTAAACATTCTCGGGCTTGACCCACTCGGGATCGGCTTCGCGCTCCGTGATCGGCCGCGCAACCGGCGGACGATCGACGCGTGCCTCGAGCGCACGCAACAGTCGGATCGACGGTGCATGCGCGACCAGGAGGAAGAACGGGCACGTCGGCCATGCGGCGGTCTGATCGCGCAACCGCTGGCTGAGTGCTCGATCGGGGTCGAGCCGCACGACGTCGCGCAGATACCGGTGGACGTACTGGTAGTACTCCGACCACGCCTGCTGCCGCGCTCTACCCCACGCCGCGATCCGATCGACGTGCTCGATGACCCGCTGGACCGTTTCCTCGGCGTCCCGGTTCTCGGCCGCCGTGGCGAGCCCCTGGATCTCGAGGAGGAGCGCGACGAACAGGTTCGTGTCGCGCAGGAGGATCTCGTTCAGCTCATTGAGCGTGCTCGTCGTCGTGTCCAGCAGGAGCTGGCAGCGGTCGACGGCACTGAACCAGTCCGACTGGAGGAGCTTGGCGATCTCTGCCTGGACTTCCTCTTGCTGCGCATCGAGCCCGCGCTGCCTGCGCTCGATGCCGGAGACCAGCTCGGAGACCGTGACCCGGAGCGGTCCAGACACCTTGCTTTTCCACATCTCCGTGTCCGTGGACTTCTTCGCGGCCGCGAGCACCTCCGCGAGCTGCGCGCTCAAGGTGCCCGTCAGCAGTGTCAGGCTCTCACGGGTCAGGGCCTCATCCGTCAGGAAGTACTGGACGACAGCCGCCGCGAGTGTCGTGAGCGCGTAGTCGCCCGCGCGCACGATGCCGGCCCCATCGACGCGCGCGAGCATACGCTGCTCGCGGAGCCGCTGGATCGCGTGCGTCGCACGCTTGCGCGGGTTTTCGGCACCGGGCTCCACCACGTCGCAGACCTGCTCGAACATGTCGATGAGCGCGTCCTCCTCGAAGGAGGCCAACGCCGCCCTGTCGGCGCGCAGGTACAGTCCCGCGAGGAAGCAGAGATCTACCGTCTTGAGGTCGAGGTTCACCTGGTCGCGCGCGAGCGACGCGATGACTCGGTTCGGCTCATTGGAGGGGGGCGCGGAGGTCATGAGACCCCTTTCGGTAGAGAACGCGCGGCCCGCAGTGGCGTCGTCGTCTCGCTCATCGCTCCCGCCCTCACTTCACCAGCGACTTGAAGACGGTGTCCGACGCGTCTTTGTAGAACTCGATATTGATCCTGGTCCACAGCTCGTCGAGGAGGTCGTTGAGCTGCCGGCGGGCAGCGACCGGCATGAGGAGCGTCTGCACCTGCTTGTCGAAGGCCAGCTCCGCAATGCGGACGGCGTTCGGGATTATCGATCGAGCCGCCGAGGTTGAGCGCGCCGACGACGATGGCTGCGGTCGCCGACGAACTCCGCTCGCGACGAGGGTTGGCGCTGCGGTCATGGATGGTGCCACCGGCCCAGATAATGCCGCTTTCAGTTTTAGGAGGATGCTCATCCCGCCCGGCCCCACCCGCCAGGTGACGCGCTTCGACGGCGTCGATCCATCGGCCGAGAATCCCGTTGAAGCCCTCCTGCCCGAGCCCGGGGCGCAGGTCGGCGAGAATCTCGAAGCCGAGCTCCTTGAACTCGCCCACGCGCTTCTTCTTGCGGAGGCGGCGCTTCATTCCGGGAACAGTACCAGGGGGCTGGCCGTGGCCGAAATCCGATGGCAGCGATCGCGGACAGCGCAGGAGCGCGAAGTTCCGAGCACCCCCCGACAACCTGGCCACGTTGCATCGGGTCTTCGTGGCGGTACCTGATGAAGGCGACCGGTCTGTCGTCGACAAGTTCCGAGATCAGGTGAACCCCGCGGGGCAGACGATCAGACGGCTCGCCGCCCTGCACACGCAGGCGCTCGGGCGCGCAGCCTCGACCGTCGGTGGGGATGCGAGCCAGCCCTTGACGTCGAGCGCGTAATGGGACGATGTGTGAATGGCTTCGTGTCGGACTCGGCAAGGTGGCCGGCGCGGAGCACAACGCCAGCGGTGTGGGAACACCGTCGGCGTCACCTATCGGCAAGCCCCATGCTCAGCCCTGAGCGTCGGCGCGCGCTTCTACCTCGACCAGCGGGTCACATGCGCGGCACGGCTCGAGGGAAAGATCATAAGAAAGCATCAACCACCCCCCTCGAAACCGCGTGGCAAAATCTTGCCACGCCACACCAGATCCAGCGGGATCAGGCGGGACGTGGCCGGATGAGGGAGCGAGCTAACCTACGCAGACGACTGCAAGGCCGCGTGACTCAAGTCGTTGTCGGCTCGTCCTGGCGAGGTTCGAGACCCTCCTCCGGAGCCCAGAACCTGATGCATCGCCCGTAGTTGCGCTCGCTGTGACGAGCAAGACCGGTTGGCGGTCTCGCCGACCGCGAGCGGCCCCTCGAGTTTCTCGGCGGCGCGGCGCACGACCTCGTCGTGCATCGCGCTCGCGAGAGCCTCCTGGCCACGTCGTCCCCGGTGGGCTCGTTGCGCCACTTGCGATCGGCGTCGCGGAACCGGATCCACAGCTTCGAACCCCGACGGAACACGCCCATTGGGCTCTAGTCCCACAGACGGGACAGATCGACCTCGATCGCCTCGAACGGCGCTGCGCGCACCCGCGAGGAACCTTCGTAGATCCGGACGTCGCGCCACCGCCGGTCTGTCCCGAGTGTATGCACCTCGAGCGTCTTCGCGATCGGATCGATCAGCCAGACGTGGCCGACTCCGTGCGCGGCGAAGATCGGCAGCTTCTTCGTGCGATCCGTGATCTCGGTCGACTTCGACAGGACCTCGCACACCCAGTCCGGTGCCAGCTGGAAGAACGCGGTTTCCGGCAGCGCCGGCATGCGCTCCACGCGCCAGCTGGCGAGGTCCGGAACCATCGGCTCCAGCGACACCAGCTGGAGCTCTGGCTCGAAGAGGACCCACCATCCGCCGGGCCCGCCGTTGCCGAGCTGGAAGGCGCCGTTGATCTGACCGCCGAGGACGGTTGTCGCATTCGCATGCCGCGGCGCCGGCCTTGGTGAGACATACAGCGTCCCGTCGATGATCTCGGCTCGTTCGTGCTCCGGTACCGCGCAGTAAGCATCGTAGAGCTCCTGGCGGCGATCGTGGGGCCCTGGCGTGGCCATCGCCGATCAGGCTAGCACGGCGAGGACTACGGCTCGCCGGACTGCCGCCCCTGGTCGAGCCGCCCCTCGTGGCAAGCTCGTCGGTTCGCGGCTGATCTCAAGATCACGCAAAGACGATGATCACGCGATCGGCTATCTCCTTCTCGAGCGGAGTTCCGGGCGCCGCCTGAGTGACAGCGTGTTTGCGGCGGCCGAGTGCTCGACGAACGCATCACGCTCGTCCGCTCACCTCGTGGCCGCGAGCTCTCGATACAAGGTCGCCAGCTTGCGCGCGTCTTTGGCCTTGAATCCGAACGAGCCGTCGCGCTCGTCGGCGAGGAAGGCGAGGCAATCCGCGATGGCTGCGAGCTGCGACGACGTCAGATCGCGCAGGTTGTCGGCCGACGCATGCCGCGCGCTGCGCAGAAAGCCGCTCAGATGCGTCCACAGCTCGAAGCCGAGCGGCTCGCGCAGCACCAGCTTCAGCACCGGCGGCAGGTAGTACGCGACCGCGGCCCGCGTCATGTACGTGAAATCTTCCATGTGCAGCGATGGCCGAAAGCTCGCGGCGTGCACGTCGTCGCGAGCGCGCCCGAGGAAATGCTCGATCACGTAGGGCGCTTCGATGCCTGGCTCGCACAGCTCGCGCTCGGTGCGCGGCATCGCCTCGCCTGCGAAGGCGAGGTCGATATGCCGCTCGACATCGTCCTTGGTCATCAGGGCGCGAGCTCGGCGAGGATGCGGTCGACGTGCGAGCCGTGCCAGTACAGCTGGTCGCAGCCGAGGCAGCGCAGGATCACCTGCTCGCGGCCGCGGACACCTTCCGGCAGGCGATCTCGAACCACGGCCTCCTCGACCGGTTCGAGGCGCGCGTTGCAGCGCGTGCAGCGCGTGAACTGGCGCGCGGGATCGGGCGACAGCTGGAGCGCGGCCAGCACCTCCGCGAGCTGCTCGCGCGGCGCCGTTGCTTGCACGAAGTGCACCGGCACGGCGCGCGTCTGGGCGAGCGGGCCGTCCCGCGTGAGCAGGATGCGGCCTTCGGCGGCGGCGAGCCGGGTGACCTCGCTGTCGGCGATGTCGAACACGGTGAGCGTGTCGTAGCCGAGCAGGCGCAAGCGCGCAGCGAGCCGGCCGAGCATCTGGTCGGCGACGAAGCGAGGCTCTCCGGCGGCGGGTGGCGTCATCGGGCCGATGCGATCGATCCCGTGCACGATGCGGTCGAAGACGAACGCGTCGTCACCGCGGAGCTCGATCCCGATCTCGAGCTCGGGCCGGCTGAGGTCGACGCGCGCGCCGGTCGCGGCGGTGATCGCGTGGGCGAGGCGCCGCACGAGGTCGGGCCGTCGCTCGCGCGCGGAGGCGCCGGACTTCTCGCCACCGCGGCGAATGCGGATCGCCACGGTCGTGCTCGCCGTCGCTCGGTGGTCGCGTGCGAGCTCCACGATCGCGCGCTCGAGCTCGTCGAACGGGACGCGCGCGCAGGGCGAGACGCTGCTGACGCCGGGCAGCGCCGCGAGCACATCCTCGGCGGCCTCGCCTGCCTCGACGACGACCCGCCCGGGTGCGGTCTCGATGTGTGCGCCGGGCAGCCGCTCGGCGATCACGCGAGCGAGATCATTGCGGAGCTTGCCGAGCCGCGCCTGTTGCTCGCGGCCGGTCTCCGCGCACCGGATCAGATACGTCGCCACGCCAAGGCTTAGCATCGGATCGCCTGCACGTCCCGAGCCAATCCGTGTCGGGCCGGGCCGGGCCGGGCTTCGTCCTGCGCTCGTCGATGGGTGGCGTCGATGAACCTCGAGTGTTGCTACAGAGTGAAGTAAGTGCATTCAAGGAAGCCATCGCGGCGTTCTTACACATTTACTACCGAAGGGTGCCGCAATACGTGGCACTCTTGCGGCACCGCGTCAGCCTACGCTGGTGATCGTTCTCGACGAGGATTCTGTGCCGAGCGGTTCTTCTGCTATCTGGCGGTGGCGTTCGGAAATGGGTCAGACACAGACATAAAAGAGCCGCCCACAAAGTAATTGCCTTGACGGCACGGATCCGTTAGGGCACCGTGAGCGAATTGGGGTGGTGAGCAATGCGTCGGAGCACCGGCGTACTGCTCATCCTTCGTTCACGAGCGTCTTCGGAAGTTCGAACGTCGAGGAGGGGTCTGTGGCTGATCAAAAGCAGGCTGGCACCGAGGCACGCGCCGTCACGGGCGCGATTACCAGCATGGGGCTCGCGGAGATGGTCTCGAACCTGGCGATCGGGATCGCCAGGGGGCAGGCTCAGCTCGACTTCGAGTGTATGAAGATCGCGCGGTTCATGGGCGACGCGCAGGTCGCATTTGGCAAGCGCCCCGGGACGAACGAGCCTGATCTCATCAGCTTGATCGAGCTGGGATTCACTCCCAATTTTTATCAATTCGTCGATACCGTCCTCGAGCTGCGCGTCGCCGTGTCGACCAAGTTCGAGGAGACCGTCGAGCAGGAATCTAGCTCGACGCAGTACGACGAGAACGAGAGTTCGGGGCAGTCGTCGCATGGGAGTCAGTCGAGTAGCTCCTCGAGCGGCTATGGCGTGAACTGGGGCTGGGGTTGGTGGTGGGGCGGCGGCTACAACGTGTACGGTTATTCGGGATCGCAGTCGGCGCAGTCGTCTGCGTCCAGCTCGTTCAAGCAGAAGAACCTCTCCTTGACCACGGTCGATGCCAAGTATTCCTCCACGTACAACTTTGCTGTGGAGGCGTCGTCCGTCGTCAAGACCAAGATCGTGCCGGTGCCCCCGCCCACGGTCCTCGAGGAGATCATCCGGGCCAAGGTCCAGCAGCGCAAGGAGCTGGAGCGGCAGGTGCGCCTCGCCGCCGAGGCGAAGGTCATCGTGACGGCACAGCTCGCGCTCATCACGACGATGAGCTCGGACACGAATCTACTCACGGTCGCGATCAACACGGAGAACCGCGAGCGAGCGAACAAGCTCGCCGCCGCCGCGGTGACCCTGAAGAAGGGCCACGCCTCGCTCACCGACGAGCACTGGGCCCTCGGCGGCACGGCCGAGGATCGCGCTGCGGCCCAGGGGCAGCTCGATGTCGTCGTCGCGAAGGTCGCCGCGATCGGGGCCTTCTACTCCGACACATCGGTGGGCGATCAGGCGGTCCTCAAGCCGGCGCTGCTCGCCGCGCTGGGCACCTACCAGGGCGCGATGGCCGCCGTCCAGACGAAGCTCGCGGCGGTCGGCGCTCCAAGCACGCCGCCGGCGACGCCGCCCTCCACGTAGTCACGCCGCAGGTGCCCGCAACAGGAGGGACGTATGGTCGACATCGCAGCAGAGACAGCCAAGGTCGGCAACGCGCTGACGAGCGTGAGGCTCGAGCAGATGATCCTCGAGCTCGCCAAGGGGATCGCGTGGGGTCAATACGAGCTCGACAAGGCAGGTGTCGCGATCACCAAGATGATGGGAGTACCGGGCACGGTCGCCATCGGCGGTGAGATGATCTCCATGCTGGAGGCCGGGTTCATCCCGTCCTTCTATCACTTCGTGGACACCATCCTCGAGCTCAAGATGGAGGTGAACATCCGCGAGGAGGAGGCCTCGAGCGAGGCGCTCAAGATCACGGCCAGCTCGGCGTCCGAGATCGAGGTCAGCATCGAGACCGAAGGCTCGGGCGGCATCGCCGGCATCTTCGAAGCGAGCGTCAAGGCGGGATACAAGGCCAAGCACTCCAGCGCTTTTTCGAGGAGCCTGGACGCGAGCCACTCGCAGAAATTCAGTCAGGATCTCTCCGCCTCCAGCTTGATGCGCACGAAGATCGTGCCCGTTCCAGCGCCGGAGCTCCTGGTCGAGCGGATCAAGATCTTGCTCGAGAAGCTGCGCCAGGAAGCCGAGGCGGACCACGCCGCGCAACCGCCGAATGGCCCGCAGAAGTCGCTCGACGCGATCCTGATGGCCAAGGTGCAGCAGAAGTTCATCAAGCGCGTCACCAAGGCCACCGGATAGGCGCGACCATGGCGGCGCCTGGCCTGTTCGCGCGCTGGATGGACGATCTCGCGCCGGGACTGAAGGACGTCGCTGGGGTCGTGACGCAGCGGATCCTCTATCGCTCTGCCGAGGAGCGCGCCGCCGCTACGGCCTCGCAGCGTCCCCGGGGTGACTCGATGGACGTGGATTTCGGCGATCTGCAGATGCCCATCGAAGAAGGGAAGCGATGAGCGATGAGCGAAGTCCCTCCCGTCTCAATCGACGAGGCCATCGAGCTATTCCTGGCGATCACCTGCCCGGGCGGCGTGCCCGAGGGGGTGGATCGCGAGGTGCTGGTCAGCAAGCTCCGGGAGCGGATCGCGGCCGATCGGCCGGAGTGGGCGGCGGCGAGCGCGCCGCCTGCCACGGTCGCGCCGCCCACCCCCGAGGTCAGTTATGCGCAGCGCAAAGCCGCGGCCGTCGAGCGCGCGCGGCAAGCGGAGATCCCGAGCGATCCCGAGGAGCGGTACTTCGAAGAGCGCCGGCAAGAAGCGCGGCGGAACCGCGAGCTCCGCGACAAGGAGGCGGAAGACGCGGCGACGCGACAGCGGCTGATCCAGCGCTTCATGACAGAGAAGCGAGCTGCCGGCACCGCGCCGGAGCATGCGCTGGGCCTCTCGCGTAGCGAGGCAGATGGCGCGGAGGTGCCGTCGCCGGAGCTGGACGAGGAGACGCTGCAGCGCGCGCTCCGGATCCGGAAGCTGCTCGTCGAGCGGATGGAGCGCTCGCGCTCGATCGAGATCGATGCCCCGGCCGTGCTGGAGCTGGGGCTGGAGCGGCCCGCGGCGAGCCGGCCGGCGATCACGGACGAGGTGCGCGAGCCCCGCGCACCGGCGCCATCGACCTGGCGGGAGGTCGCGGAGGTGGCGCGCGATCTGTCCCCCGACGAGCAGGCTCGAGTTGTACGCGGGTTCAACGAGTCCAGGCGTGCGGGGCTGAAGCAGCGCGAAGATCTCCTGGCTGAGCGGCGGTCGAAGCGAGAGGACCTTTGGGCCGAGCGGCGGCCGCGGCGGGAGGACCTCTTGGCTGAGCGGCGGCCGCGGCGGGAGGACCTCTTGGCTGAGCGGCGGCCGCGGCGGGAGGACCTCTTGGCCGAGCGGCGGCCACAGCGGGAGGACCTCTTGGCCGAGCGGCGGCCGCAGCGGGAGGACCTCTTGGCCGAGCGGCGGCTGCAGCGGGAGGACCTCTTGGCCGAGCGGCGGCCGCGGCGGGAGGACCTCTTGGCCGAGCGGCGGCCACAGCGGGAGGATCTGCTGGCCGAGCGCCGGCCGAGCCGGGCGGGAGCGGCGGCGGCGGCCGAGCGGACGGAGCGCGCCTCCGCGAGCGGGCTGCGCATCGACGAGGAGCCGCGTACGCGGAGCGTGGACTCCGGACGGCTTCGGGTGGAGTGAGCGCGCCATGCTGCTGTGCCAGACACCGGATCCCAAGCTGACCCGCGACAAGCTGGAGCGCGTGGTGCGCGATCTGCGCGCGACCGCTCTCCCCGTGGGGAGCTGGCATTTCCGCGAGGTCTACGTCGATCGCGGACAGCAGGATCCGTACTACCTGATGGACTGGAAGCCTGTCGGGGGGGACGCTGGCGACTTTGTCTTCGACCAGCCGCTGCTTGCCTGCAGAGCGCCCGCGCTCAAGGCCATCACGCTGACCCATGACCGGCAGGGCGCTCAGCGGCCGGCCTGGGAGACGCTGACCGGCATCGAAGTCGCCGGGCGGCTCGATCGATTCATGGCGCTCTACCGGGACGACAAGCTGCAGCCGCCGGGGACCAAGCAGGGCTGGACCACGTCCAGCTCGCTGCACGCCACCTTCGAGCGGCGCCGCTTCCTGTTCCACCTGCGCTCGCACACGACCGCTGTGGCCGGCGTGGGCCCGTCTTGCTTCGTCGGCGGCGAAGCGTCGCTCTGCGGCCAGGTGCGGGACGCCACCGGGAGCCCAGCCGGCGGCGTGGTGGTGGAGCTGGTGTGCCCCGGCGGCGTGCTCCGCCGCACCACGCAGGCCGACGGCCACTTCTGGTTCTCTCGCGTTCCGCCCGGCCTTCACAAGCTGCGGCTGCCCAACCGGCAGCTCCACGCGCGGATCCTCGATCGGTTGCCGTATGGCCTGGTGACCGGAACGGCGCGGACGAGCGGCGGTGTGGTCCTGACCGGACAACGGATCGAGCTTACGGCCCCGGACGGAGAGCTGTTCCAGTCAAGCACCAACGCCGAAGGGAAGTTCAGCGCCGGTCCACTGCCACCGTTCACCTATCGATTGCGAGTGCCCCCCTTTCTGTTCAGCGCTCAGGTCAGCTACATCTCCGGCGGCGAGATCACGGGCAACCTGGTGAACGAAGAGGGCCGGCCGCTCTCGGGGCTCACCGTCGTGCTCAAGCAGGGAGGGATCGAGCTGGCCCGGCGGACCACCGCGGCCGATGGTCGCTTCTCGTTCCAGGGCCTGGCCGCCGGACGCTTCAGCCTTGGCGTGCCTGATTGCACTCTTTACCTGCGCTCGGCCTCGGGCGCCGCCGTCCAGGGCCGCCTCGGCGGTGCCGGCGCCAACCAGCTCCTTGAGCTCGTCGCCCGCGGCGCCGTGGTGGCCCGCCAGACGACCGACGCCGCCGGCCGGTTCCACTTCGACAACCTGCCCGCCGGGAACTATGCGTTGCGCGCGCCCGGCCGTGAGCTGGCTCGCAAGGGGGCCTCGTGAGCGATACGCCCAGCTTCCAGCAGGAGCTCTCGATCGAGGTCAAGGCCGGGCAGACCCTGGTGTTGGAGATCGTCGCGCGCGATGCACCCGCAAGCCCGGCACCGTCGGGGAGCTTCGACATCACCGTGACGGCCGGCGCTGGAGAGTCGGTTCCGCAGGTCGTCCTCGTGGGTGCCACAGGCTATTACCGGCTGCCCCTCCAGGCCAACAAGGGCCGGCTGGACGGCATCAAGCCCGGGACCTATACGCTCACGCTCGCGACACCCACGCAGGGCACAGAGCTACATGGGACCGTTTCTTATCCGAAGGTGGTGTGATCCATGCTGCCGAAAGCCAAGCTGGTTTCGGGCACGAAGCTTCGCGCGCTCAGGACCAATGAGCTCTGGAGCGACGAGAAGTTCCGGGCCCGCACGCACTATGTCTGGCCCCCCATCCAGGAGACGGACGCGCCGCAAGCGCTGCCCCCCCGCACGGTATCCGGGGAGTACCTCGCCGCCGTGGCGCCGGGCCGCATCTTCACGGTGCAGGAGATCCTGTATGAAGCCACCCAGACTATACCGTCGACGGCAAACCCGAACGGGGCCGCGTATCAATGCATCCGGGCGACGATGTCCATCCCCACCTCGTCGGGCACACCGAAGGACATCTCGGGGTTCATCTATACGACCTACAACGGTGTGGACTTCGCCGAGCTGTACCAGGATATCTCCGTTGTCATCGAGCCCGGCAAAGTCACGGTCGGCCAGGCCAAGGTGGAGAATGGAAAGCTGGTAGAGTACACCAAGACTGGCGAGCAGCCAACAGATGATATTCCGGACAGCATCTGGGTCAGTAAGAACAAGTTTAAGCCGCCGAGATACGGTGACGAGGCGACCGTTTACGTGGACGGAGAGGGTGCCATGGCCGAGATGGCTGCAGTCATGATGGCAGCGGCCAAGTCCATCTATATCACTGGCTGGTGGATCTCCCCTGACATTATCATGACAGAAACGAACAAGTCTCTAAAGGACATATTGAGCGAGAGAGCTGCCGCCGGGGTCCTTGTCAAGTTATTGCTTTTTGATCCGCCGGATATAATCGGGCTAGGCCTCGATGAGGACAAAGCTGAGGATACTCTCGAGAATCTCTTTCCAGCGCGCATTCATGTTGTACGCGTCTCGCCAGGCATCCGCTGGAGCCATCATCAAAAAACGGTGGTCGTGGATGAGAAATGTGCGTTTCTGGGCGGCGTAGATCTCGCGCGTGGTCGAAGAGATACGTATAAGCACCCGCTCGCCATCTCGGCGACAACTTCAGATAATCGCTATAATCCACAAGTGGATAACATAGAGCAAAGTGCTATCCGCATGCCTTGGCATGACATCCATGTCAAGCTGATGGGTAAATCAGCGGTCGATGTTGCACATAATTTTGTCCAAAGATGGAATTCGAGCCTCGATCAGGAGCGGAGCGAGGCCATCGTGCTGAGGAGATCTAACAGGGCGTTGGTTCAGGGGACTCGAGCATGGAATCTGGTGTATCACCCAGCCGCGCCGATCACGGCACTGGGCGATGCCGATATCTCAGCAAATGGCTCGTGTGCTGTTCAAATTGCGCGTACGTTTGGCTCGGAGAGAGGTATCGAGGAAATGTACCTCAATCTCATCGGCGAAGCCAAGACGTATATCCATATCGAGCAGCAGTTCTTCTCTTCACTACTTAAGGAAGGGAATGAGAATTTAAACAAGGTGGTGTCCGCGATCTGCGGCCGCCTTGAGAGAGCGATCTCGAAGGAAGAGACATTTCGGGTATATATCATAATTCCGCAATACCCGGAGGGGATACTAGATAAATGGAGTGTGCAGGAGCTGATGCATTGGCAATACCAGACGATTATTCGCGGAGAGCCTAAAGAGGCCGGGAAGGAGATCGGGCCCGCCAGCCTCTATGGCCGGGGGATGCAGGCAGTGCGAAAGAAACAACCATCAGCGACAGTCGACGAGTGCATGCTTGTGTTGAATCGATATGTTAAATTTTTCAATCTGGTGCGTAGCGAGAAGGTCCCAACAGTGGTTGATGGGGGGATTGGAGAACGTTGGTACTATTCGCAAATCTACGTTCATGCCAAGGCAATGATTGTCGATGATCGATATGCGATTATTGGTTCCGCGAATATCAATGATCGAAGTCTCCTGGGCGATCGAGATACCGAGATAGCCGCGCTGATCGGCGATCGAACGGTTGCCCGCAACCTTCGGGTGAGGCTGTGGAAGGAGCACCTCGGGCTGCTGGGATCGTCTGACTCGGGGTGGACAGCCTCCGAACGCAACGAGATGGAGCTGCTCGTCGAGGGGGACCTGTCAGATCTGTTTCACGACCGCATCCTGGAGATTGCCAAGGTGAACACCAGTGCCCTCGAAGCGACCTTCCCCGGATTCCCTCGCGATGCATTCGCGGAGCTCTCTCAGCAGAGAGCAGCAGAAACGACCGCGCCCGGTAACCCCGCGGCCCTGCAAACGATCAGGGGCCACCTCACCTTGTTCCCATTGTACTGGTTGCGCGACGAAGATCTGGCTACTACCGGTTTTCCGGATGAGATATTTTCATTCAATACAGGGCAACCATCTGTGACCTCTGTATGAATGTGTAATATGCTAATTGGAACAAGCTGAACTTCGGCTGCTGGTTAGGATCGACAAATCATGCCCGACAACTCCGATACTTCTTCTACCACCGTCCCGTCCCTCCCCGTGGACGACATCCTGGTCAGGCTCGCCGATAGCCTGGCCCAGGCCCAGCAGGCGCTCGACCAGGCGTCGCTGCGGACCGAGATGGAGATCCACCAGGCCGGCCTCGATACGCAGTTCGGCATGTCGGCCAAGTGGTACTCGATCCCCGAGCTGACGTTCGACATCAAGCTGGCCTTCGAGATCGGCGACAAGGGCCAGGTCACCACCCAGATGGTGGACGCCGCCTACCAGAACAAGTACGGCTTCAACCTGAAGGCGTCCTCGCTGCTGCAGACCCGGATCGTGGCCGCCCCGGCGGCCGAGGGGCAGGGACTGCACCTCCTCGAAGCAGCGGAGGTGCTGCGGCGCATCGGTACGCTCAAGCGGGTCGTCATGGCCTATGCGCGGGCCGCGGCGCCCCACTTCGTGGCGGTCTATCGCCCGTTCTCGCCGCAGGGATACAGCAGCGGGCTGTGGTACGCGCTCCTCCTCGACGCGCTGGCCGGGGGTGGGCAACACCTCTCCGCCCTGGTGGTGGTGAATGACCAGGACGGGCAGATCGTGCGCCTGTGGACCGACGACGAGCTCGGAGCCGGGGACCCTGACCCGGGGGGCGGCGGGCCGGTCACCGTCGAGGGCGTGGTGTTCACGGCGGTGGAGGCGCGCGCCGCCCTGGCCGTGGTGAACCACGCCTTCGAGGCCGAGCTGCGCGACATCTTCGGGCTCCACGCGGCCGCCGTGCCGGCGATCCTCGCGGGCCGGCCCTTCCCGTCCCTGGCCGCGGTGGCCGAGGTGCCGGATCTCAGCGCGATCAGCCTGCGCAACCTCCTGGAGCGAGTGAAGGAGTAGCGGCGATGGCGGATGACGCGGATTGGCTCCCGGTCCTCCTGGTGCGAGACGCCGTGGAGAAGCTCCGCTCCGCGCGGCGCCCTCCGGCGCAGACGCACGTGAACGCACCCCCGCTGCAGCCTCCGCTGTGGGACGAGAGCGACGCGGTGGAGTTCGAGGATCTACTGACCGCGACGCTGGGCGCCCTCGCCCGGAGCCGCGGCGCGCTGCTGGGAGCCGCGGGCATCGCGCTCGCCGACGATCCCATCCCGATCACGTTCCAGGGCGAGCTGGTGGGAGTCTCCGAAGGCGCAGATCGCCTGTGGTTCGTGGTCACGGCTCAACGAAGGAGCAAGGACGATGCCTGATCCAAGTCAGGGACAATGGGAGACGCGGCTCAATGCCGTGGATGCCGCTCTCGCGGCGATCACGACACAGCTCAACAACCTGAAAGCGGCTGTCACTACGCTGCAGCAGCAGGAGGAGGTGGACCTGGCCGAGCAGCGGGCGGCCAAAGCTGAGCTCGAAGCCAAGCTCCAGCAACAGCAACAGGCGCTGACCGCGCTCGCCGCCCAGCTCGCGGCGGTGCGGGCGGAGGAAGCCGCCGCGGAGCAAGCGCAGAACGCGCAGTGGCAGACGCGCTTCGAGCAGCAGCAGCAGGCGATTGCCGCGGTCGCTGCCCAGATCACAGCGCTGCGGACGGAGGAGGCGGCCGCGGAGCAAGCGCAGAACGCGCAGTGGCAGGCGCGCTTCGAGCAAGAGCAGCAGGCGCTGGCCGCGCTCGCCGCCCAGCTCACGGCGGTGCGGATCGAGGAGGCGGCCGCGGAGGAGGCGCAGAACGCGCAGTGGCAGGCGCGCTTCGAGCAAGAGCAGCAGGCGATTGCCGCGGTCGCGGCCCAGGTCACGGCGGTGTCTGAGGCCCTCGGCGATCTGCAAGAAGAGGAGGCTGAGGAGGCTGAGACCGAGAAGGAGCGAGAGGAGCGATGGGAGGAGCGCTTCCGCCACCAGGAGCAATCGATGGGGGCCATCTTTGGCCAGCTGGTGGAGGTGCGCAAAGGCGTCGATAGCATGCAGGCGGCGGCCCAGGAGGCCAATCTGCGGCGGCGCCTCGAGCTCGTCCCCGTGCGCGTCGGCGATCTGATGCGCGGCTTCCAGTCAGCCGTCAGCCGCGCCAACCGCTCCGCGCGCTCCGGCGAGGGCGAGGGCGAGGACATCGCGCAGATGGCCATCAAGGATCTGGAGGTCTCGCTGCAGGCGCCGGTCATCGAGGGCGGCCACGCCGAGGATCCGACGCTCATGTTGCCCAACATCAAGAGCGTGGACCGGGACACTGCCTCGGTCACCATCAAGTTCAGCGTGGTCACCTTGCCGGCGAAGCAGAGGTAGACGATGGCGGAGGACGACAAGACCTCGCGAGCGATGGACCGTTATCGGGACACGTCGCTGGCATTCGACAACATGATCCTCCAGGTGGGGCGCGCCGTCTCGAAGGCCCAGGAGGCGCTTGACCGCCGGCAGATCGAGTTCCAGAAGGAGATCGCCCGGGCGCTCGCCGAGGGCCGCATCAGCCAGCTCGACGTGATCCCGAATCACGGCTACGTGATTCCCGAGACCAAGCTCGAGATCAAGATTGGAATGTCGATCCGCTATCCGGAGGGCGGCGGCGCGCCGACCTTGTCCGTGATCCCCCTGAACGCCACCACGGCAGGCCAGAGCGACGTGAACGTCGAGGCCGCCAGCGAGGTGAAGCTGCGCTTTGTGTCGGTGCCCCAGGCCAAGTCGTCCCCGGCGCCGCCGCCGAGCCGCCTTTCCCGCGACGAGGTCTCCGCGGTGCTGGCCAAAGATCCGGCCCTGGCCGCGATCATCGCGCAGCTCGTGCGCCCCACGGTGGAGCTGGTCTACGAGGAGGAGACTCACCTGTGGATCGCCGCGTTCCTCGAGGGGCGGGAGCCCAGGCTAGTGGCGCTGGTGGATGACCGCACGGGCCAGGTGTTCGCCCGCATGGCCGAGCGGCTCCCGCCGGCTCCCGCGGAGCTCGAGCCGGTCGGCGCTCCCCGCCTGGATCGGGTGGTACCGCCGGCTGCGCGCCATGGCGAGCTGGTGACGGTGCAGGGCGACAACTTCCTGACGCTCGGAGGACAGACCCTGCTCGAGGTGGACGGGGTCCCGCTGCCGATCGTCCGCCTGTCGATGCGGGCGCTGTCCTTTCGAATGCCGCCCTCCGCCACGGCCGGCGATCTGGAGATCGAGACGGCCAACGGCACGACGGGAGCCCAGGGGCGGGGCGCCGTCACGCCGATCCCGAGCTTCCACGGGTTCACGCCAGAGCGGGGCTCCTACGATTCGATCCGTCGGCGGGGCTCGACGTTCACCATTCTGGGCTCCAATCTCCGGTATGGCTGCCGGATCCGGTTCGCGAACGGGGTCATGAGCCAGTCGGAGCAGGTGGTCTCGCCCGGAGAGCTGACTGTGGAGGTCCCCGAGGGCGCGGGCTCCGGTCCCTTGACGCTTGTCATGGGGCCGCACGAACAGACCCTGTCGCGCCCGTTCTTCGTGCTGCCTCGGGTGGAGAAGGTCAGTCCGCGTCAGGCTCGGGTCGGCGAGCAGGTCACCGTGCTCGGCGGCGGCCTCGATCAAATCACCGAGGTGGCGATGGGGCCCGCGATCATCGCCCGGCAAGACTTCCTCCTCCAGACGCCGGGCCAGCTTCGCTTCAACGTGCCGGCCGGCGCGCTCGATGGTCCGCTGCGCGTTCGGCAGACCTTCGGGGGCGGCTACACCAACGAGATCACCACCCGGGACATCTTCTATGTCGTGCCCAAGATCGTCCGGCTGGGCCAGACCGTGAGCTGGCCGGGCGCGGTGCTGTCCATCTGGGCCGAAGGGCTCGACGCCGATCCGGAGATGATGACTCTGCTGTTCGACGCGGTGGGCGGCATCAGCGAGGCGCCGGTGCTGGCCGTCACCGCCGATCGCAAGGCGATCCAGACCCGCGTGCCGCTGGACGCCGCGACGGGATACGTGCAGCTCATTCGCAAGCGCGTCTACTCGGGGCGATCGCACGCGGAGACCACGGGCGAGAGCACGAACAAGATCACGCTGATCACGGGTATGAGCCGCACGGGCGACCTCGTGATGGACGACCGCTTCGACGGCACGCTGGCCGGCTGGCTGCCCGAGGTGGGCGCGTGGCGCGTGGAGCGCGGACGTCTCGCCAGCACGGGGGCTGCCCGCCTGCGGCTCGTTCAGCCCCAGGCGGTGGCCGCGTTCCCGCTCCAGACTCTGACGGTCTATGCCGATGTGCTGCGCGCCGAGTGCTTCGGCCTCGCGCTCGGTCTGCCGGGAGGCGAGCGGCTCGATCTCCGCGTGCGCTTGACGGGGACGAGTCCAGTCCTCACCTGGCAGCGCGTGAATGCGCAGGGCGTCGCGAGCCCCCTCGCCGAGAAGCAGCTGACGCAGCTGCCGGGCGAGAGCTACCTGCTGCAACTGTCTCTCACGGATAGCGAGCTCGTGCTCGCTCTGAACCAGGAAGTGCTCCACCGGCTCGCGTCCGGTCCGCTCACCGTGACGAGCGTCGCCTTGCTGGCCGAAGGAGACAACCAGCGCTGGGACAACGTCGTGCTGATGAAAGGGGACTATCTGGTGCTCCCCGGGGCGAGCTATTACCGCTTTGGCCAGCTCGCCGACGACTCGACGCTCCCCGTGCTGCGGCTCGACGATTTCTCCCCTCGTCAGGGCGGCGAGGGCACCGTGGTGGAGCTCATGGGCGCCGGGCTCGACGAGGCCGCCCGCGTGTTCTTCAACGGGGTGGAGGCGGAGATCCTGGAGCGGCACGGCAACCGGGCGCGCGTGCGCGTGCCGGCAGGGGCGACCACGGGCCCGATCGAGCTCCGCGGCCTCCTGGATCAGGAGGTGGCCTCCACCGGGACGAGCTGGTTCCTCCTCCCGCCTCGTATCCTGAGCGTGACGCCGATCGCCGCCCTCGCCGGAGAGGAGGTGATGGTGACGGGTGCCAATCTGCTCTCGCCGAAGGATGCGAGCCAGGTGCGTGTGCTGGGGCAACCGGCGGAGGTGCTGGTGGCATCGCCGTCGATGATCAGCTTCCGGGTCCCCGACGTGATCGGGCGGGGGCCGGTGGAGATCCAGGTCGCTGGCGCCTCGGCCGCCTCGCCGCAGAGCCTGGAGGTGCGGCGGGAGACGGTGGCGTGGAACCTCCTGACGCAGGCATCCCTCGCGGAGTGGTCGACCAGCGCCGGCAAGGTGTCCTTCGGCGCGCCGCCGGCCTACGGCGGCGCGGCCGTGCAGGTGCGGAGCAGGGAGGTCCTGGAAGACGGCTTCACTTACTCGTCCGTGATCTTCGTCCGTCCGCCCAACCCGGGCGAGCGCGCCCTGCGCGGAGCGTTTCCCATGATGACGGTACCGTCCGGGCGGATCGAGCTTCGGGTCGGGTTCGGCATGCTGGCATCGGCGCGGCCCATGCCGGAAGAGATGGCCCAGGTGGATGGCGTCATGTTCGAGATCGCCTTCGAGCTAGAGCAGGGCGGCGAGACCATCCCATTGCTGCCCCGCACCGCCAGCGTCCACGATGGCATCCTGGATCGGCTGTCCATCGATGCCGGGAGCATCGCGGGCCAGCGGGGGCGCGTGATCGTGTCGGTGTTCGCAGGCCGCAACGGCCTGCGCGACGACGCGGCCCTCGTGGACGGCAGGCTGGTCGCGCTCGACAGCGGGAGCTGACGAGCTCGTCGGCGGGGCGCTCACGTCACTCCGGGCGAAGCGCCGCGTGTGGCAAGCGTGCGTCGATCTCCGGCGGGAGCATCGTGAAGTCCGCGACTGTGAACACGGCGCCTGCCTCGAGCAGCACATGGGCCGGGTTGTTCGTCGTGACCGCACCGACGAGCATGCCCGCAGCGGCGGCGGCTCGAACGCCGTTGGCCGCGTCCTCGAAGGCGAGGCAGTCGGCCGGGGCCACGCCGAGCTGGCGCGCGGCCTCGAGGAATACGTCTGGCGCCGGCTTGCCGGGCAAGTGCTCCGCCGCGACGACGACATCGACGTAGGCGCCGAGCGCCAGCCCGTCGATGACCATCGCTCGGTTCTCCGGCGGGGCAGAGCTCGCGATCGCGATCGGGACCTTTGCGGCGCGCAGCCGCGACAGCAGCGCGAGCGCGCCAGGCATCAGGGCGAGGTGCGGGCGGTACATCGCGCGGTAGGCTGCTTCTTTGCACTCGCCGAGCCGTGCGGTCTCCTCTGCCGTCGCGTCACGCCCGAGCAGCTTCGGCATGATGTCGGCGTTCTTGAGCCCGTTGAACGACTGGAACCGCGCCTCGTCCATCGCGAGGCCGAGCTCCTCGGCGAGCGCGTACCACGCGTCGCGGTGGAAGCGAATATCGTCGACGAGCGTGCCGTTCAGATCGAACACCACGCCGCGCACCAGGGCTGGAGCTGCCAGCATCGTCTGCTCTATACCGCACTCGCTCCCACCGAAGTGCTTGCATGCAAGCAGACCTCTCTCGTGCACAAGTCCCGCGGGGCGCGACTCTCGGCGAATTCAAGATGGAAGTTCCGCAGGGCGCTACGGCTGAAGCCTCTGATGTGCGGCGACCAGCGGTGCGCCGCGCTGATCCGGATGATGACCTGTCGGCTGGAGCAGATGACCTGCGAGGCGGCGTAGACGAACGTTTGGCGAAACTGCTTCCACTCCCAGCGCACGACCTCGTCGGGTAGGAGCAGCTGGGCAATCCACTTGCCGAGTTGCGATCAGGCCGATCAGTCCGATGGTCAGCTCAATAACGTTTCCATTCCAGATCTGATTCCCATGGCGCCCTCCGAGTTAGCTGACGAGTCGTCGTTGCTATTCGCGATCAGAACCCCAACATCGGGATATCCCCCGGCCTGGCAAGCGGTGTGCCCATGGTGTCGGCGAAGGGAGCTCTCGCCACACGAGGATGTCCTCGTCTCGAGTCCTCGAGCGGCTCCGTCTCCCTCACCGGCACGCGGTCGTCGGCGCCACGCCGGAGTTGCCGACGGCAAACGAGCCGGAGCCCGTGACCGAGGCACCTCCGCAGAGCGCGTTCGCCAGCAGCGTGACGTCGCTGCCGACCGCGGTCGTCATGCCGTCGACGCGCGAGAAGCTCAGGCCAGTGCCGCTGGCGGGGACGCTCAGGTTCCCCGTGATCCGCGCGCCGCGGATCCGGCTGTCGCTGCCGGACATCATCACGTTGCCCTGCAGCGTGACGGTGCCGCCGAGGACGCCTTCGCCGAACAGCGTGACCCGGCTTCCCGAGAAATCGAGATCCCCGGTGTAGACGCCGCCCGCTAGGAACACCACGCGGTCGCTCACGCGGATCGCGTCGTTGACCTGCGCATTGGTCATCGCCGGGGAGATCTCGACGACCCGGTCCGTCTTGTAGTCGATGTCGAGCATGACCTCGACGCGTCCGCCTTCGGCCGAGAGTGCGATCTCGCGGAGCTCGCCTGCCCCCATCATCACGGTGAAGCTTCCATCGATGCCACTGCCGGACACCTGGATGGTCCTGGCCCCGGACGCAAGCGGTGCGAGCACGGCGACCCCGTCGGCCTCGGTCGTGTCGGAGATTCCGTCGTCGGATCGGAGCGTGATGCCGTTCAGCGTCGAACCGGGTGGAGGCACCGGGCGCCGGTTGACGTCGTTGACCACCGGGTTGACGACGACCACGAGGGCCGTGTCACCGAACCGCACGTCGGTGGGGTCGATGCCGCTGTCGTCGCCGCCGCACGCAGCGACGAGGACGACGAACAGGGCGGGTAGGGACGAGCTGAGGAGCTTGAGGCTGAGCTGGCGCATCGAGCCCAACGCCCAGCAAGAACTCCGCCATCGATAACCTCATGAGCTTGCTCGTCGCGCCGGGCCTCGCACGCGATGTCTTCGCGACATCGACGTCGCGTGCCATGTGCACGTCTCGGACAGAGCGGAGCGTACGCGTGGGCGTGTACATCTTCGATGCTGCTACCAGGTCTCGGTGCCGTGGCAGCCGGTGTTTGCGCACTGTCGCGTCGTGGCGTTGTAGGTGCCGTTCGCCATCTTCACCTCGTGGACGCCGTTGACGTGCAGGTTCGCGTTGACGATGTTCTCCTCGCCGATGTGCCTGCCGTCGAGGTGGCCCGGGGCGGCGACCGTCGTCGGCACGCGGTGGCAGCTCGAGCACGGCATGGCGCGGTGCCACGTGGAGGGCCTGAGGTGCGCGACGTGCGCTCCGACGCCGCGCGCGGTGGCGACGGTGTTGCCGGTCAGATCCTTCGGCGGTGCCGCGCTGGTCGGTGAGCCGTGGCACGACTGGGCGCGCGCCGCCGCGCTCGCGGTACGCCGCGCCGCCGCGCTCGCGGTACGCGGCGCGCTCGTCGGCCATCGCCGCGCGCTGCGCGAAGGAGCGGACGGGCTGGCCCGTCACGTCGAGGCCCTGCGCGAGCAGCTCCCGGACGGCAGCGCACGTGCCCTCGAGGCGCGGATCGAGCTCGGCGATGTTCGTCATTCGGCAGCGTGAAGCGCGGGATGCGCCGGGGCGCACGCGTGATGGCGAGCGTAGCCGAACGCGGGGCGGCTACGTCACTGTCCGGGGAGCGGCAGACACTCCATGATCTCCACCGAGTCGCCGGGGAAGATCGTGAAGTGGGGGTGGTCCTCGAACAGCTTTGCGGCGGCCTCGTGCGACTCGGCTTGTACGATCACGTAGCCGGTCATGCTGTTCTTGAAGTCGGCGATCCCCTCCGCGGACGTGCGCTTCGTCTTCCCGAGGGGGCTCCCGTGATCGACGATGGCGGCCGCGTGGATCTGCCCCCACTTCATCCAGGCCTGGATGCCGGCGGCCTCCAGCTCCTTGCGCTTGCCTTCGTCCAGTGTCTCCCACTGCGCTCGCTCGAGCGCGGCCTGGGTGCCGATGTAGATGGCGAGGAATCTCTTCATGGGTCGCTCCGCTCGTGATGGGTCTGGGTCTTGGTCCTTGGGGCCCGAGCGTGCTGAAACGAGCCCGGATCCGGAAGGGCCCGGGCTAGAATCTGCCGATGCGGATCGACTGGGTGCTCGCGGCGATCGCGGCGGTCGCGGCGATCGCGGCGTCCGCGTGCATGACGACGCGCGCGACGGTGACGCCGTTCGACATCGCGCAGCAGGCCCGGCCGCTGATGCAGGACGGCAGCGCGGTGGTCACGAGCCCCACGAGCGCGATCCGGGTGTCGGCGGACGAGGTGGTGACGATCCGGATCCGCGAGGGCGACCTCGAGCGGACCCTGCAGGTGACGGTGCGCGAGCTGGTCGCGGGGTGCGTCGACGACGCGGCGGCGCCGGGGTGCCTCGCGGCGCAGGCGGTCGCCGAGCCGGCCCTCGAGCGGCGGCAGATCCGGTTCGATCGTGCGCGCGCCGAGACGGCGGGAAGCTTCGGCCTCATGTTCGGCGCGGTGGGGGTCTGCCTGGCGGCCTGCGGCGACACCTCGTCGCTCGAGCGGGGCGCCGCGATCGCGGGCGGCGGCGTGCTCGCGCTCGCGGCGCTGTTCCTGCTCGTCGGGTCCTTGGGGCACTGAGCACGCGCGCTCACCTCCTTCGCCGCGTTCGCCCGCGCCGCGGCCGCGATCGACGCAGCCGGCGCGGGCTACGGCTTGGACTTCGCGATGCGCTCGAGCTCGGCGGCGATCGCGACCTTGTCGACGCGACCCTCGGCCACACCCATGGTCAGCTCGTAGAGCGCCTCGGACGGGTGGTCGATGCGGATGCCGTTCACGTCGAGGAAGACCAGGGCCGAGAGCAGCCCGGCTCGCTTGTTCCCGTCCACGAACGGGTGGTTCCTGACGATATGGAAGAGGTACGCTGCGGCCATCGCGAAGAGCCCCTGATGCGCGAGCTCGCCGCCGAACGACATCTGAGGCTGGGCCACGGCCGACTCGAGGAGGCCGCGCTCGCGCACGCCCGCAGCGCCTCCGAACAGCTCGAGCTGAGTCGTGTGGATCTCGAGGACCTCCTCGACGTCGAGGAACTCCGGTTCGTCCCAGCTCACTTCGCCAGCTTCCGCAGAGTCTCGCGGTGGACGGACATCATCCGCTTCGTGGACTCCCGGACCCGCTCCTTCTTACCGGATCGGGCCGGGCGGATGATGAGCGCCTCGCCGTCGGTCTTGACCTCGAGCTCGGTGTCCCTGTCGATGCCGAGCAGCTCGAGGATCGGCCGCTCGATGATGAGCCCGAGGCTGTTGCCGACTGCGGAGAGCTTCTTGATCATGGCGGCCTCGTTCTACGTTCGTACGAACGGAAGCTTAACGTCGGTTCACTTGAGGGCCAACGGGGGGCGGGGCAGCGGGCCGCGTGGCGTTAGGAACGCGGGCTTTACTAGCGGAACGCGTTAGGAAAGCCGGCGTTCCTAGATGGCGCAAACGTCTGGATATCCGTGGCTCTCATCCGCGGCGAGGAGGAGCGGCGTGCGGCTGCGCGCGCGGCTGTAGGGGGCGTGGGCTTCCATACGTGGTGAACGGGCCGTGGACTGGATAGCTCCAGGTGACGGATGACTTGCGCGACGACGCGCGCGATTTCCCTATCCCGGCGCGCCTCGATCCCTATACTCCGGCCGCATCGATCGAGGCCCTTCGAGGAGTAGAGCAATGAAGAAGCTCGGATACACGTTGCTGGCTTTGTCCGCGTCCCTGGCCATCGGCGATGGCGACGCGGGGGCGGGTGCTGCGCGCACCACGTACCCGGTCGTGTTCGCGCACGGCATGGCGGGATTCAACAACATCCTTGGTTATGACTACTGGGGCGATGACTACGGGACGTTCGTCGGCGATCCGTGCGACGAGCTCTTCGAGGTGTATTGCAACGGCGATATCGACTCGGGGCAGAAGGCGTACGTCGCCCAGGTGCAGCCGTTCCAGACGTCGGAGGTGCGCGGCCTCGATCTGGCGAACGACGTCGAGGGCTTCATGGCCACGGCGGGCGCCACGCGCGTGAACCTCGTCGGGCACTCGCAGGGCGGCCTCGATATCCGCAAGGCGGCGCGCGTCCTGTACGAGCGCCGCGGGTACACGGTCGTGAGCCAGGCGATCAGCATCTCGTCGCCGCACCGCGGCTCGCCGGTGGCCAAGTACATCCTCGACCTGGGGCCGGGCGTCACGAGCGTCATCAACGCGCTCGCCAGCTACTTCGGCGACATCATCTATCAGTCGGGCAACGACGGCGTCGCGGGCGCCAAGCAGCTCGTCTACAACGACTTCAGCGCGACGGACGGCGTCACCACGGGCATGCGCGCGTTCAACACGCAGTACCCGGTCGACTCGCGCTACGCGACCCGGTACGCGTCGCTCATCACCGCGCAGGACGGCCTCAGCGTCAACCCCGCGCTGTACCTCCTGTCGAAGGTGTTCTACGACATCGACGGCGACGGCTACTGCCTCGATGACTGCGACAACGACGGCGCGGGCGGCAGGGGCGACGGGGCGCGCAGCGAGAACGACGACGACGGCCTCGTGGGCGTCAACTCGCAGCAGATGGGCTATCGCCTGAAGTACAGCGAGAACGCGTTCAGCCTCGACACGATCTCCACCAACACGACCCTCGGCTACGCCTCGAGCCTGAACGCGCCGACGTCGGCGCAGATGACGTCGGCGTCCGACGTCATCAACCAGGACCACATGGACGTGATCGGCGTCGGGCCAGACACGTTCGACGAGATGGAGTTCTACGCCGCGATCTTCCAGTACATCGCGACGTACGACTGAGCCAGGCGCTCGCATGAGCAGGCGGAAGCTCGCGGCGATCGTGGCGCTCGCGGCGGTCGCGGCCGCCGTGCTGGTGATCGTGCGCATCTGGCGCGATCCGGCGCCGGCGGCGGCGCCAGCGCCGGGCGGCGGGCCCTCGGTGCTCGCGGCGCGCGCGGGCGGCGGAGCGGCGCGGCCGGGGGCGGCGGCGGGCGCGCTGCCGGCGGATCCGACGGAGCTGGTGGCGTACCTGCGCGGGCGCTTCGGCAAGCACATCGCGAGCCGGTACGTCCAGATGCAGATGATCGAGAAGCTCATGCGCCACTTCCAGGGCAAGAGCCCGGACGGCTGGCAGGCGGAGCTCCTCGCCGTGGTGCGCGCCGCGTTCCCCGAGCGCTACGATGAGATCGCGGCGATGCTCGGGCACCGCCTCGACTACGAGGCGTGGCTTGGGGCCAACGAAGGGCGCCTGCGCGGCCTGGGTGAGCGCGAGCGCCGCGAGGCGATGTGGGAGGCGCGCAAGCGGCTGTTCGGCGACGCGGCCGAGGAGATCTGGGCGTCGGAGCGCAAGGGCCAGGCGGTCACCGATGCGCTCGCGGCGATCGAGGGGCTCCCGAACGCCACGGTGGGCGATCGGCTGGCGCAGTACAAGGAGAGCCTCGTCGAGACGCACCAGGAGAATGCCGAGACGTACCTGCAGGATCACCGGCAGGAGGTGCTGAGTCGGTTCCTCGCGCTGGACTCGGTGCAGCGCGAGCTGGGGGCCCTGCCTCCGGCGGAGCGATCCCAGGCGCTGCGCGACGTGCGCAAGGGGCTGGGCCTCGACGACGCCGCGCTCGGCCGGTGGGACACGCTCGACACCGAGCGCGATCGCCGCTGGGCGGTGGGCCAGGAGTACATGGCAGCGCGCGCCGCGCTGGGGACGCGGTACGCGGGCGCGGAGCTCGAGACGCACCTGCAGGAGCTGCGGAGCCGGTACTTCGGCGCCGAGGCGGCCACGATCGCCGACGAGGAGGCGGGCGGCTTCTTCCGGTTCGCGGGGCCGCGCAAGTACGGCCTCAACTAGCGCAGGCGCGCGCGGGTCACAGGCGCAGCGGCGGGCGGCGGCCGTAGGCGAGCGCGCGCCACAGCCACTCGGCGGGGCCGAAGCGGAAGCGGCGGAGCCAGAGGTGCGCCGCGGCGATCTGCAGCGCGAAGATGACGGCGGAGATGCCGAGGCTGCCGGCGGCGCCGGTGCGGCCGGCGCGATCGAGGCCCCAGCCGTAGAACACGAACGTCGCGGCGACGCTCTGCGAGAGGTACGTCGTCAGCGGCATCCGGCCGACGGGCGCGAGGACGAGCAGCAGCCGGCGCCAGGCGGGCCGCTGGAGGAGGAGCACGATGATCGACGCGTAGGCGGCGGCCTGGCCGAGGACGCCCAGATCGGTGAGGGTGATCACCGCGAGCCGCCCGGGCACGAGGAGCTCGTGGTCGGCCATGAGGCTCGAGCCGAGGAGCTGGTGCACGGCGATGCTGGCGAGCGCGAGCGCGAGCCCCCACGGGATCAGCCGCCGGAACAGCCGCAGGTGCGCGGCGCCGTCGCCGTCGAACAGCCGTCGCGTGCCGGCGTAGTAGCCGAGCAAGAACCGGCCGACGAGCCACGGGAAGTACCAGCCGGCGATCACCGACACGAAGTAGACGGCGTGGCGGACCTGCGCCCAGGCGAGCGCGGCGTAGTCGGTGCCGTGGATCGCCGCGAGCAGCTCGGCGCGAAACGCCTTGGGATCGGCGGGGTGAGGCAGCACGCCGCGCACGGCAGCGCCGAGCTCGGGGAGGTTCATCGCGGCGTGCGGGATCACGGTGAGCGCGAGCGACCACGCGAGGAGGGTGCGCGGCGCGCGGCGCCGGAACGCGAGGAGCGCGAGGCCAGAGGTGGCGTAGGTCCACGTCACGTCGCCCCACCAGACGAGCGTCACGTGGCAGACGCCGAAGAGGAGCAGCGCCGCGAGGCGGCGCACGAGCAGCCGGCGCGCGGGGTCGCCGGGCGCGGCGCCGGGCTCGCCGCGGCCGGGCTCGCCGGCGCGCTCGTCGGCGCGCACGAGCTGCATCGCGAAGCCGAGGCCGAACAGGAACGTGAGCAGCGTCATCGCCTTGCCGGCGATGGCGATCTCGACGAAGGTCGCGGCGGCGCGGTCGAGCGCGGTCTGATCGAGCGTCGCGCCGGCGGGCCCGAGCAGCCAGCGGGTGCCAAACAGCATGTGGACGTTCGAGGCGAGCACGCCGAACAGCGCGCCGCCGCGGAGCACGTCGAGGACGGCGAGGCGCTCGGGCGGCGCCACGGGCGCGAGCGGCGGCGCCGGCGGATCGCTCACTGGATGTCCGCGAACTCCACGGCCGCGCCGCGCAGCCGGGGGTGGGCGGGGAGCGGGTGATCGCGGCGCGCGGCGATGCGGCCGCGGAAGTAGTACGGCTGGATCCGCGACGCGTCCGGAGGCCGGACAAAGGCGAAGTACAGCGGCAGGCGCTGGCCAGTCAGGCCGGCGGTCGTGATGAGCGCGACGAGCGCGTGCTCGGCCCCGTGGTAGCCGTTCTTCCAGTGGAAGGCCTTGACGGGGCCGCCATCGGCGAACGTCGCGGGGCTCCAGTCGGCGGGGACGAACGGCCACAGCTCCTTGCCCTTGGGATCGACGAAGCGCTCGAGCCAGCACGCGTAGCTCCTGGGCAGGTGCCGCGCGAAGGCCTCGGGCGCGCGCCCGCCGGGAGCCGCGGGCTCGCGCAAGGCGAGCGTCGCGGCGGCCTGATCGAGCTCGGCGGAGATCCACCACTGCGAGCCGCGGTTCACGGAGCCGTCGGGGCGAGGCTCGGACGCCCAGCAGCCGGAGGGCTGCGCGGCGCGCAGAAGGAGCGGCGCCACGTGCGGGCGCGCGAAGTCGGTGAGGTCGGGGCGCGCGGCGGCCTGCCCGACGAGGTAGAGCATCCACAGGGCCTTCATGGAGTGGCCGAAATCGAGGTGGCGGCCGCCGAACCGGCGCTGCGCGGGATCGTGCAGGACGCCCCAGAACATGCCGTGCTCGGGCGCGAAGTAGCGATCCTTGATCACGTCGGCGAGCGCGAGCAGATCGCGCCGCCAGGCGGCGGCGACGGCGGTGTCCTCGAGGAGCGGCCAGACGAGGAGCAGGTACGCGTTGATCTGATCGAGCTGCGCGACGAGCTCTTGCCGGAGCGCGTCGCCGGGCGTCTCGCCGTCGGCGAGCACCCAGCGCAGCATGCCGCCGCCGAGCGCGGGGTCCCAGTACTTGCTCATGACGTGCCGCTCGAGCGCGAGGAGGTCGGCGAGCACGTCGGGATCGCGCGTCAGGTAGTAGTAGAACGCGAGGCCGAGCTGGGCGTAGGCGAGATCCTGCGTGGTGCGGCGCTCGGGCGCGGGGCCGGGCTGGCCGGCCTCCCAGTACGTGATCGCGCTGCCGGAGGCGCGGTCGTAGGCGTGCTCACGGAGCCACTGCACACCGGCGCGCGCGTACTCGAGGTAACGCTCCTCGCCGGTGACGTGATAGGCCACGCCATACGTGAACGTCTGTCGCGACTTCATGCGCGTGTAGTCGCGTGGAAGCTCGGAGGCGATCCAGCCGGGACCGCGCGCGAGCTCGGGGCACGGCGCCGATGCGCGGTAGGCGGAGCCGTCGGCGCAGCGGAACGTCGGGAAGTTGCCGATGGGCGTGCCGAGCGCGTCGGGCGTGGTCCAGAACGGCATCAGCTCGTCGGAGAGGTGCCGGCGCCAGCGATCGAGGCTGGGCAGCTCGGTGGTGGCGAGCCGCGCGGGTGGCTGCGCGAGCGGCGGCGGCGAGCGCAGCGAGGACGGCGGCGGCGGGGACGCCGTGCGAGGCGGGCGGGCGCACGCGGCGAGCACCACGAAGAGCGCGAGGCGCGCGGCCTGCTTCATGGGCGCGCAGCATACGGGAGCTTCGGGCCCGGCGCGCGGCGCGAGCGCCGCGAGGCGCGCGGCCTGCTTCATGGGCGCGCAGCATACAGCGAGCCGGTCAGCGCCCTGCGAGATCGGACGAGGATCGCGGGCGCTGCGGGACGGCACGGGCGGCGCGGCGCGGGCGGCGCGGGCGGCGCGGGCGGCGCGGGCACCGCGGTTGCACCAGCGAGGTGCATGCGGATCGTTCGAAGCTGGCTGATCGGCGCGTGGATCGCGGGCGCGCTTGGAGGCTGCCGGGGGAGCGACGGCGACAGAGATTCTCGCGGGACCGGGGCGGGGGCCGCGGCGCGGGCAGGGCGCGTGGATCGCGTCGAGGACATCCGCGACCGGCCGCTGCGCTACCTGGGGCGCGGCGTCACGGTGATCGGCACGGTCGAGCAGGTGCTGGGCGAGCGCGCGTTCGAGCTCGAGGGCGACGGCGTCGTGTGGCCCAAAAAGCTCCTCGTCCTGGCCCGGGCGCCGGTGCGGTTCGGGCCGACGCAGCTCGAGGACGGCGAGGAGCTGGTGGTCAGCGGGACGGTCCAGCCGATGGCGCCGGAGGTGATCGATCAGGCGCTGGGGCAGAGCGTCGATCCGGTGCTCGCCGCGCGCTACCGCGATCAGGTGGTGCTGGTCGCCGACTCGGTGCGGCTGATCGAGACGCAGGCGCGGTGGTCGAAGCCGTACCAGCAGGGCGCGATCGTCAGCGCGATCCGGCTGCTCTCGGGGATCGATCCGGCGACGTTCGCGGGCCACTCCGTCGATCTGGCGAACGTGCCGGTGCGCGCCGTGGCGGGGCAGGGGCTGTGGATCGGGTTCGGGCCGCGGTCGGAGCTGTTCGTCGTGCCGCTGCGCGAGACGGAGCTCGTCGGGATCGCGCCAGGAGATCACGTCGCGATCCGCGGGACGGTCCGCGAGCTGGCGGCGGGCGCCGAGGCGGCGCAGCCGGCAGCGCTCGCGCCGGCGCGGGCTCGTGGCGAGAAGGTCTACGTCGAGGCGGCGCAGGTCACGAAGCTGACGCCGCGGCCGTCGACGTGAGGCGTGGCTTGGGCCCGGCTCAGGCGGTGAGGTGCTCGACGAGGACCTTCACGCCGAGGCCGATCAGCACCGCGCCGCCGAGCGCGTCGAGCCCGCGCCCGAGCCGCCCGCCGAGGCGACGGCCGACGGCGAGCCCGAGCGACGCGGCGGCCGCGGTCACGACGCCGATCGTCGCGAGCGAGATCGCGATCGGGACCTCGAACATCGATAGCGTGATGCCGGCGGCGAACGCGTCGATGCTGGTCGCGACGGCGAGGCCGAGCATGACGCGCGCGCGGAACATGTTCGCGGCGCGCGCACCGGGGGCATCGGGCGCGCCGGGGGCATCGGGCGCGGCCCGCAGCGCGCCGTGGATCATCTTTGCGCCGATGCCGCCGAGGAGCACGAACGCGACCCAGTGATCCCAGGCGGCGATGACGGGGCCGATCCACGTGGCGAGCAGCCAGCCGAGCAGCGGCATGAGCGCCTGGAAGCCGCCGAAGTAGAGCGCCACGGCCGCGAAGTGTCGCGCGCGCAGGACAGGCGTCGCGACGCCGCACGCCGCGGCGGCGGCGGTGGCGTCCAGGGCGAGGCCGAGCGCGAGCGCGAGGATCGACGCGTACCCGGTGCCGCTCATGGCGACATGCTAGCTCGGCGAGCGGGAGGTCGCCGCCAGCGCCGCCGCGCCGCTCTGATCGAAGCCCGTCGAGGCGAGGTCCCGGGCGGGTGATGCGTCACGGGGCCGCGGCGTCGTCGCGCGGCCGACCGCGCGCGCTCGCTCGCTCCACGCGGACCGCGAGCTCGGCGTCCTCGAGCCGCGCGGCGATCGCCGCGGCGCGCGCGAGGGTGCCCGCGCTCGCGGGCGTGCCCTGGATGCGCGCGACCATGAGCAGGCCCATGGCTCGCAGGCGCACGTAGCCGCCGTCGCCGGCGTGCTCGCAGGCGCGCAGCGCGAGCGCGAGCGCCTGGTCGCGCGCGCCGGTGCGGTACAGGCCATAGGCGAGCCCGGCGTCGCGGCGGTAGCTGGCGAACGGGTGCACGTCCGCGGCGGGCAGGGCGCGGTAGCGCGCGAGCGCGGCGGCGTGGTCGCCGCGCCGGTTGGCCGCGAACGCCTCGTGATCGGCGAGCCGGGCCCCGAAGCAGGCGGCATCCACGGGATCGATCTCGGCGGCGGCCGCCGCTGCGAGCGCGGCGCGCGCGGCGTCGAGGTGCGGGCGGGCGGCGTCCGCGGCGCGCGCGGGGTCTGGGTCCTCGCGCGACGCGAGGTAGCCCATCGCGAGGCGGTGCTCGATGCGGGCGGCGGGGGACTCGGCGGCGGCGGCGGCGCGCTCGAGCGTCGCCCGCGCGTCGGCGAACGCGCGCCGGCGCAGCGCCGTGCTCGCGAGCCCGAGCAGGATCCAGACGCGCGCCCGCGACTCGGAGACGGGCGGCCGATCCCAGAGGCGCAGCTGATCGATGCAGAGCTGCACGGGCAGATCGCCGAACGGGCTGTGGTAGAGGCCCATCCAGCGGGCGCGCGCCTCGATGTCCGCGGGGATGCCGAACGTGCGGAGGAGCCGCGTGCCGACGAGCCCGCCGTCGCGCTGGCCGCGCGCGCGCAGCCGGCGGATGGCCCGCTCGACGGAGGCGGCGTCCTCGGCGAGGCCGCGCTCGACGAGCTTCCACGCCACCGCGGCGAGGGTGCCGTGCGCTGCCACGAGGGCCTCGATGTAGTCGCCCCAGGTGTAGCCGGCGGGCGCGGCGGCCTCGGCAGGAGGCTGCTCGGTCTTCTGTCCGGTTTTCTGTCCGGTCCGCGGGGCGCGCTTCGATGTCATGTTGCTCGCCAGCGCACCTGCCGCGGCGAGCGGCCGGGCAGGGAGCGCGGTGGTTCTCTTCACGCGAGCCTCGCACGGTCTGCGCGCGGCTCGAAGGATCTCCGGTCATGCGCCTGCTCCTCCTCTCCGACACCCACGGTCACCTGGAACCGATCGATCGCCTCGCGCGCGAGGCCCGCGCCGACGCGGTCGTGCACGCCGGCGACTTCGGCTTCTACGACGACGACAGCGCGGCGCGCCTCGAGACGCGCGAGCTGTTCCTCCGCGTGGTCCACTCGGACCTGCCGGCCGAGACCAAGAAGCAGGCGAAGAAGCTCAAAGGCGACGCGCTGCGCGACTTCATCCGCACCAAGCTCCCGCTCTCGGAGCTGGGCGGCTGGCTCGCCGCGGGCCGGGGCTTCGCGGTGCCGACGTTCGCGGTCTGGGGCAACCACGAGGACGGCGCGGTCGTGGCCGATCTCCTGGCGGGGCGGCGCCGCGTGCCGAACCTGACGCTCTTGGGCCACGCACGGCTGGGGCGGCTGTGCCTCCTGGGCCTCGGCGGGAACGTCCTGCCGGACGTCCTCGGCGAGGAGGTCCCGCTCGACGGCGGCCGCGGCAAGATCCGCGCGACGGCGCGCGGCGTCGAGGCGCTCCTGGACGCGGCGCCGCCGCGCGAGCGGGGCGAGGTCCGCGTGCTGGTCACGCACGTGAGCCCGGGCAAGGTGCCGCTGATCGGCCTGCTCGCGGCGGCGCTGGGCGCGGACGTGACGGTGTCGGGCCACATGGGCTCGCCGCTTGCGTGCGTGTGGGACGACTTCGCGGTGCGCGAGCCGGCGGAGGCGGAGGCGCGCCTGGCAGCGGCGGCGGCGGCGCTCCCCGAGCGGCTGCGCGCGCGCCTCCCGGCGCCGACAGCGGGCGAGGGCCGCGCGCCGTGGTACCGCGGCACCTTCCACGTGAACCTGCCGGACGCGCCGGACGGGCACTCGGTGCTGGAGCTGGGGCCGGAGCTGGGCGACGGGCTGCGCCTCGAGACGATCTCGCGCGGGCTCCGGCTGCGGAGCTGACGACGCGGACGGCGGGTGCTTGTGCCGGGCGGGCGCGCGCGGCCATCATGCGCCGATGGCGCAGAGATCGACTCCGCCGTGGCTGTTCGGGCTCACGTGCATTCCCTACGGCGTCGTCGGCGCGTTCATCGGCGGCGTGATGCCGTTCTTGGCGCGGAAGTCGGGGAGCAGCGTCTCGGACATCGGCTGGTTCGTGACGCTGATGTTCCTGCCGCCGGTGCTGCAGTTCTTGTACGCGCCGATCATCGACTTCGGGCCGCGCCGCAAGCACTGGCTCCTGATCGTGACGGGGATCGGCGCGGCGGCGCTCGTCGGCGCGATGGCGATGCCGCTCCCCGGGCGGCTGGTGCCGTTCCTGGCGTTCGCGTTCGTGGCGCAGCTGATCTCCGGCCTCGTCGGGAGCTGCAACGGCGGCCTCATGGCGACCATGATCACCGACGACGTGCGCGGCCGCGCGGGCGCCTGGTACAACATCGGCAACCTGTGCGGCGGCGGGATCTTCGGGGCGCTCGCCGTCTACCTCCTCGGCAAGGGCTGGGAGCCGGTGACGGTGGGGCTCCTGCTCGCGGCGGCGATGATCGTGCCGGCGCTCGCGGTGCTCGCCATCGACGAGCCGCCGCGCGAGAAGGGCCGCGCGGCGGGCGAGGTGTTCGGCAGCCTCCTGCGCGACGTCCGGGGCGTCTTGCTGAGCCGCGGGGGCGCGACGGGCCTCCTGCTCTTCCTGTCGCCGGTGGGGACGGCCGCGCTCGTCAACTTCTGGAGCGCGCTGGCCACGGACTACGTGCGGCCGGATCTGCTGGGCGAGATGGCCAAGCTGGACGCGACGGCGGCGAAGGCGCTGCTCGACGAGCGCGCGGCGGAGGTCGTCGCGTTCGTCAACGGACCGATCGGGCAAGGGCTCACCGCGGTGGGCGCGCTCGCCGGCGGCTACCTGTGCGATCGCACGAACCGCCGCGCGATGTACCTGCTCGCGGGCGCCCTCACCGCGGTGTGCGGGATCGGGATGGCGCTGTCGTCGCCATCGGAGGGGACGTTCGTGTGGGGCGCGCTGGTGTACGCGCTGATCACGGGCTTCTGCTACACGGCGTTCACCGCGACGGTGCTCGAGACGATCGGCGGGAGCAAGGCGGCGGCGTCGACCCGCTACGCGATGTGCGTCGCGTCCGGGAACCTGGCGATCGCCTACGTCGGGCTCATCGACACGCGGTTCGCGTCCGAGGCGCACATCGAGCACGTCGTGTGGAGCGACGCGGCGCTGAACCTGGGCGGCGTCGTCGCCCTGGGCACGGTGTTCTGGCTCCTGCGCTCGTTCGGCAGGACGCACCACGAGCCGCCCGCGGCCGCGGCGTAGCTGCTCGCGCCCGGCCGAGCCCGTGAATCGGCCGGGATCCGGCCGCGGCCGACCTCGGCGGGTGCGCCTGTGGTAGGCGTCGGGCATGTCCAAGCTTCGCTTGAAGATGGGCGGCGACCTGCACGGGCTCGAGCTCGTGCAGACGATCGCCGCGCCGGGCGTCGCGCACATGAAGCTCGCGCGGCGCTGAGTCCGGAGGCGCCGGCGTGCGGGCCACGATGGCATTGCCTGATCTACGGTGCTGGGGTATTGCTGAATCGGGTGTTCTCGGCGGGGGTCCATGGTCAGCAATCGTTGTCGCAAGCCGCGGATGAACGGCGAGCGACACGTCAGCGCGAGCTGAGACCGGAGACGACTCGAGAGACGCCCGGCGCGGCACGAGCCGCGTTTCCTTCTCCCCATCCGGAGGTCTCATGCTGCTGCCTGCTCGTGTTCCTAGCCCGTTCGTCGTGGCGCTCGTCGCGACGCGGGACCGCCCGGCGCTGCTCCCGCGCGCTCTCGCCTCCATCGCGGCGCAGACCCGGCCGCCAAACGCCGTTGTCCTCGTCGAGGACGGCCCGGAGATCAGCGCTGCATCAAGGCGCATCGCCGCCGAGTGCGGTCTCCCGGCCAGCGTCGATCTGATCTATCTCAAGAACCGGCGCACGCCGGGGGCCGCGGGGGCCTGGAGCTCGGGGATCGACGAGGCCGCGCGGCGGTTTGCGCCCGCGAGCTCGCTGTACATCGCGATCCTCGATGACGACGACTGGTGGGACCCCGCGCACCTCGCGTGCTGCCTGGGCCACGCCGTCGCGCACGACGTCGATGTCGTCGCCACCGGCATCATCAGATACGAAGGCGACGAGCTCGCCGAGGGACGGACGCAGGAGCCACCGGCGAGCCTCGCGGCGGACGAGGCGCTGGTCCGCAATCCCCACATCCAGGGCTCGAATCTGTTCGTGCGGCTGTCGACGCTGCTCGAGGCTGGGATGTTCGATGAGTCCCTGCGGAGCACGACGGATCGCGATCTCGTCGTGCGGCTCGCCGACCTGGGCGCGACGTACGCGGCGATCGGTCGCGCGACGGTGCATCACGATGCTCGCGGCGCGCGCCCGCGTCTGTCTACCGCGGGCTCGGAGGCGAAGTCCGAGGGGCTGGCGAGGTTCTGGAGCAAGTACCGCCTGCGCATGAGCGAGGCAGCGCGCGCGGCGTTTCAGGAGCGGGCGCGCACGGTCTTCTCGACCGACGTTGCGGCCGTGGCTGTCCGGCCGCCCATCGCCTCGGCGAGGGAGCCGAGCGGTCCGGGGCGTCCGGCGCCCGGCGCGCCCAGCGGCGAGTCCCTGGTCCTGGTCGTGGGCGTGACCTGCGACGGCGACGAGCGCGGCGTCGCGCGCGTCGCGCCGCTTTTGGGCGATCTCCTCGCGCTTGGGGACGACGAGCGCGTCGCGGCCCTGGACGTGGTGGTGGTCGAGAACGGCTCCGGTGGCGAGGCGTTGCGGGCAGCGATCGACGAGTGGATCGGCCGCGGCCTCCGCTGCTACCTCGCCGACGTGGCGCGCCAGCGCGCCGACGCGGCGGCCGGATTGTTCGGGCCGGGCTTCGTTCGCCGCGCCGGGCGGATCGGGATCAGCGAGGCACGGGCGATCACACAGCGCTACGTGCGGCGGTTGATGCGCCCGGGCTCCGTGGCCTGGATCCTCGATGACGATAAGCGCCTGGCACCGCTGGTCCGCGAGGGCGGCGGGCTGGCGCGGCGAGCGTACGATGTCGTCGGCGCGATCGGCAGGCTCCGCGCGTCGGGCGCCGACATCGTCCTCGGCACGGACACGGGCGCGGCGCCGCTGCCGGCCGCGGCCACGCTGCGCACCCAGCTCGTCGATCTGGGCGCGAACCTCGCCGCGATGCGCGCGCTCGGCCCCGCGGCGGACTGGCCTGATCGGATGGCCGAGAACCTCGCGCACGCGCGCGCGGCGCCCGACTTCTATTACGATCTGTCGCGCCAGCACACCTGGCACCTGGAGCTGCCGTTCTGGCTGCCCTCTGATCCTCGTGATGGCTCCGTCCGCGCGGCATTCGCCCGCCTCTGCGCACGAGCGCCGCGCATCCTCGCGGGCGAGCAGGTGTTCCGCCCGCTGGTCACGGATGACCCGGCGGAGCTGACGCTGCGCCCATCGATTCGCCGCGGCGGTAGCACGCTGGTGTTCACCGCCGACGCGCTGGTCGATGTGCCCCAGGTCGTGCCGGCGCCGGACGGTCGGCCGACACGGCGCTCCGACATGGTGTGGGCGCTCTTGAGCTCACGGCTCCGGGGCCGTCGCGTCGAGGAGGCCTCGTTCACCGTGTTCCACGACCGGAGCGACATCGGCAACGGAGAGCCCGAGGTCGCGCTCGACGTGCTGGCGCTGATCGACGATATCCGTGGGTATGCGCTCTACTCGACGCTGCGCGACGTGATGGAGCGATGGCCCGCGCTGGACGGGCCGAGCGAGGACGCGGCGCTGTTCGCCCGGGATCGCTATCAGAAGTACCTCGTCGAGCGCGGCGCGGCGCTCGCGCTGTCGGTCCACCGAGCCCGCGGCGCGGCGCGCGTCGTCCGCGCCATCGCGACCGACCCGGCGGCGTGGTGGCACGCGGAGCCGGGCGCGCAGGAGGACGCGGCCCGGCTCGCCGCGTTCGCGGAGCACGTCCTCGCGTCGCTCGAGCCCCACCTCGTCGAGCGCCTGCGGGCCGCGATCGCGGACACCCCCCCGCTCGCCATCGCGGAGTACATGGGGGCGCTGCGCGCCAAGCTCGACGCGGCCGCTGTCCCCGTCACGGTCAAGCCCGTTTGGATCCGCGAGGAGCGCGTCCGCATCGCGCAGGCACAGATCGAGCGGCTCGCCCGGCCCGCGGCGGCGCTGACGCTCCTCGGGGCTGGGTACGAAGGGGTCGTGTTCACCGACGGCCGCGAAGTCTTCAAGTACCTCGATCTTTGGCGCGCGCGCGCGCCCGACGCCGAGCGAGCGTTCCTGCGCGGCCAGATCGGCGCCTGGACGGACACCTTGGCGCTCTACCCGCTCTGCCGTCTCCTCGAGCGCGGCCCAGACGCGATCCTCGTCTATACGTACGAGCCGAGCGAGCCGTTCGTCGGCGGGCACGCCGAGGGGATCGTACGCCTGCTCCGCGAGTGCCGCGCGCACGGCGTTGTCTGCCGCAACCTCCACCCGCGAAACCTGCGTGTGGTTGGCGATCGCGTGCGGCTCGTCGATTACGGGGTCGACCTCGTGCCGCTCGACGCGGCGGGGTGGCGCGCCATGGTGCGCCGCGCGTGGCTCTGCTGGCGCTGGCCGCACCACCCGGAGCTCGAGGCTGTGATGACGCGCGCGCTGCGCGAGGAGGTTCCAGAGCTGAGCGGCTGGGAGGCGCTGGAGCGCGCCGCCTTGGCCGGCGACGCGAAGCGAGATCTCGATGAGCTGGTGCGGGCCGCGGTCCTGCGCGCTGCGCCGTCGAAGGTCCTCGATTACGGCTGCGGCGGCGGCGGGCTCGTCCGCGATCTCGCCGCGCGCGGGATCACCGCGGTCGGCTACGATCCGCACCCGTCGCACAACTGGCAGGACGGCGAGGTCGCCCGGTTCACGGCTGATCGCGTGGCGGCGCTCGCCGGTGGCCCGTACGACGTCGTCGCGTGCTCGCTCGTGCTGTGCGCGATCGAGGATGAGGGTGAGTACCGCGCTGTGCTCGCTGGGCTGCGGGCTGCCGTGCGGGCAGGCGGCCGCGCCATCGTCGCGGTCTGTAATCCGCTCCACACGCTTGGCGGGGACACGCCGCTCCAGATCCGATCGGTCCCGGACGGCAGCGACGCCGATCGACGGTTCGTGTGGACCAAGACGCTGCGCGCGACGGGCCGCCGCCGCAGGGACGTACACCGGCCGCTACACATCCTGAGGCGCGATCTGCTCCGCGTGGGGCTGGTCGTCGAGGACATCGGCGAGACCGAGACGGTCGCCTCGGCGCGCCTGGAACCCGCGTCGGACTTCATGGTGCTCACCGCGCGGGCGGTCGACGCGGGACAGCGCGTGTCGCTGCTCGTGCGCGCGTCCGCGCTGGAGTGGCGTACGCTCGCGGTGCAGATCCGACACGTCGTCGAGCAACTCGAGGGGCCGAGCGCGTTCCATGAGCGGATCGTCGTGCTCGACTCGCGTCGGGCGGGCTTTGTGCGGCAGTACGACGAGGCCGATCTCGAAGCGGCGCGATTGGCGCTGGGGGAGCTCGTCGTCGACGGGACGATCGATCGGGTCGTCGAGGCGTCGGCGGACGCGGGCGCGCTCGCGGCGGCGAGCCTGCGCTGGTTCAGCCTCCCCGCCACGGGCACGCACACCGAGAGCGGCGCGCCGATCGCGGCCACGCTCGCGGGACTAGAGGTTTGCTCCGGGGACTACATCCTGCATGTCGATGACGATCTGCTGGTCGCCCGGCTCGACCGCGCGCACGACTACCTCTGCGAGCTCGCAGGCGCGCTCGAGCGCGAGCCCGAGGCGGTCTGCGCCTCGCTGAGCATCTGCGGCGGGCGCGATCGCGCCTGGACGGCAGGCGACGCGCGCGGTCCCTGGCGCGTCGAGACCCGGGGCACGCTCTTGCATCGTGCGCGGCTCCTGGCGTCGCGGCCGTGGCCCAACGAGCTGCGCGGGCAGGTGCTCGCGCGGAGCTGGCACCGTGCGCTCGACGAGCGGATCCGGACCGCGGGGCTTCGCTCGCTCCGGGGCGGCCACGCGGCGACGTTCTTCATTCACCCGCCGAACGAGCGCAAGCGCCAGCGCGAGGAGTGGCTCGCGATCCTCGATCGCGTGGAGGCGGGGGCGGTGCCCGGCGTGCAGGTCGGCGACGTGGATCTGCGCGGCGACCTGGGCGCGTGGCTCGCGCCGAGGCGCGCCGAGCGGATCGTGGTGATCGCGTGCGGTCGCGACGTGTCTGCGTCGCGCGTCGCGCGGTTTCGTGACGCGCTGATCGCGCAGACCGAGCAGGGGTGGGGGCTCGTCGTGGTCGAGGACGGCGGCGCGCGCACGAGCGCTGAGGTCGTGCGCCGTGTGTTCGGTACCTGGCCGAACGCGACCGTCCTCGCGCTCCGCGAGCGCCGGGGCGGGCTCGCGAACATCGTCTGGGCGCTCCGGTACGTGTGCAAGGATCCGCGGAGCATCATCGTGCTCGTGGATCTCGACGATGCCCTGCTCGGGGCGGGCGCGCTCGCCCGCGTCGCCCGCGAGCTCGAGCTGGGAGCCGATCTCATCGTCGGCGGGATGCTGCGCACCGACAAGGGCGGGGGATATCCGGTCGACTTCGAGCGTCCGCGTGAGCGGCGGGGCGGCAACGTCTGGCAGCACCTGCGGGCCTTCCGCCGCGAGCTGTTCGACCTGGTCCCGGACGACGAGCTCCGCCTCGATGGGGCTTACGTCGATCTCGCGTGGGACTGGGCGCTGATGCTCCCGCTCGTCGAGGTGGCGCGCGCGCCGCGGTTCATCGCCGAGCCGCTTTACCTGCACGAGCCCTCGGGCGTGGGCAAGGCCGGGGAGGCGCGCCGCGCGCGCGAGGCGATCATCGGTCGGATCGTCGCCAGGCCGGCCCTGCGATCGAGAGGACGGTCGTGAGCCCTGCGGAGCGGCGTCGGATGGTCGCGGTGATCGGCGACGGCGGTGTCGCGGCGGGCGCACCGAAGTACGCTCTTGCGCACGAGGTCGGTGGGCTCCTCTGCATGCGCGGCTTCCGCGTGATCACCGGCGGGCTCGGCGGAATCATGGAGGCCGCATCGCGCGGCGCGCGAGAGAATGCGGCCTGGACACCGGGGACGGTGGTCGCGCTCTTGCCGGGCTTCGATCCCGAGCAGGCGAACCCCTACGCGGACGTCGTGATCCCGACGGGGCTCGATCACCTCCGGAACTCGCTCGTCGCGCAGGCGGACGCGATCGTCGCCATCGGAGGAGGCGCCGGGACGCTCACCGAGATCGGCCTGGCATGGATTTACCGCCGGCTGATCGTGGCGCTGCGCGTCGATGGCTGGAGCGGCGAGCTGGCCGATCGACGGATCGACAACCGTGTGCGCTACCCGGAGCTCGCCGATGATCGCGTGTTCGGTGCCTCGGATGCGGCAGAGGCGGTGGACATCGTGACAGCGCGGATCGGCGCGTACGTGCGGCGCCACGGCGGTATCCGCTCGCGCGAGCCCGGCCTTTGAGATCGTGCAGCGCGGCGCACAGCTGCCGCGGCGAGGGAGGACGGGGTCACGGGTGCGGGTGCGCGGGGGCGCCAGCGGGCCGGCACGCGAGCGGCGCGGCGGCGTCGGGGCCGCGCGCGCACGAGCCCGAGAGCGAGCGATCGCGGTGGGAGAACGAGCAGGCGTCGCCTTCCTTGGCGGAGCGGCACGCGTCGACGGCCTCGGGCGGCGGGCCGGGGGGCCGGCTGGGCCGGCACGCGAGCGCGGCGGTGTCGGGGACGGCCTCGCACGTCCCGGAGATGGCGCGATCGCCGAGGGAGACGGTGCAGGCGTCGCCGCGCCTGGCGCTCGCGCAGGCGGCGAATGCCTCCCGGGGCGGCTGCCGCGGCGGCGGGCGATCGGCGCGGGCGAGCGCGAGCGGCAGGGCGGTGACGAGCAGGGCGGCGGCGGCGAGCAGCTTCATGGGGTTCTCCTCGGTTCTCCTCGGGGGAGCCCCAGGTATGAGCCGCGCCCGCGTCCGCGGTTTGTCAGCCGTGTGTCTGGATATTTCAGGGCGCGGGGCGGCCGCGGAGATGAGCTCGCTGAGCCGCTTGGATCACGGTGGAGGCGTCGGTCGCGACGATGCCTCGATCTCGGCTGCCGGCGCGGCCCTGCACCGGCCAAGCATGGTGGATCCGCGCGCCTCTGCGCAGGGGATGGGATCAGGGGGGGATACCCACCCATGATCTTCAGCACAAGCGCCTGGAAAACCACATGAACACCCAGGAATCGGTGGTAGCGGCCGGCTGCGAACGCGAATACCATCGGGCGCATGCGGGTAGCCCTGATCTCGTTCTTCGTTCTATGGTGCGTCGCGTGCGGCAGTAGTAGCGACGGCCCTCGCGGCCAGAGCGTCTGTGACAACGTCGTGCCGGCACCGGCGGCGTGCATGACGGCGTGCGATCCGTCGCCGGGGGCAGCCTCGACCTGTCCGGGTGGCTACCACTGCGGGGCCGGCGGCAAGTGCGACGCGCTCTGCACGCCGAGCGGCGAACAGTGTGGCGCGGATTATCGCTGCACGCCCGACGGCCACTGCGTCGGCGAGGACGCCTGCGTCGGGCTCGAGTGCAACATCGTCAACTGCTCCAAGGAGGGCAAGCCGACGACCACGATCACGGGCACGGTGTTCGCGCCGAACGGGACGCTGCCGCTGTACGGCGTCAACGTCTACGTGGCGAACGCGCCGCTCGGCCCGCCGCAGGACGGCGCGGTGTGCGACCGTTGCACGGACACGCTGCCGGGCTACCCGCTCTCGCTGACGAAGACCGACGAGGCCGGCAAGTTCACGCTCGCCGACGTGCCGTCGGGCAAGGACATCCCGGTCGTCATCCAGACCGGCAAGTGGCGCAAGACGATCGTGATCCCGCAGGTCAACGAGTGCGCCGAGAACACGCTCACCGCGGCCGAGACGCGCCTGCCGAAGAACAAGACCGAGGGCTACATGCCGAAGATCGCGATCTCGACGGGCAGCGCCGACGCGCTCGAGTGCCTCGTCCGCAAGCTCGGCATCGACGACGCCGAGCTCGGCACCGGCGGCGGCGCCCAGCAGTTCCACCTCTACGCCGACAGCGGCGCGGGTGGCGGCCAGGGCGCGAACAAGTTCGCCGGCGGCTTCCCGGGTGGCAACGGCAACTTCGCGAACTCGACGACCTTGTGGAACGACGCCAACAATCTGAAGAAGTACGACATCGTGATCCTGTCGTGCGAGGGCGGTCAGCACCCGGAGACCAAGTCGCAGGCCGCGCTCGACGCGATGAAGGCGTACGCGGACTTCGGCGGCCGCGTGTTCCTCTCGCACTGGCACAACATCTGGGTCGAGGGCAGCACGCAGGGCGGCGGCAACCAGGCGCCGGCCGTGTGGTCGGGGGCCAACGGCGTCGCGACGTGGAACAACAGCGGCACGACGTTCGATACGCCCCCCGACGTGGTCGACGAGATCAACAATCCCAAGGGCATGTCGTTCGCGACCTGGATGCAGAACGTGGGCGGCTCGCCGCAGCGGGGCCAGATCCCGATCGAGGCGGGCACCGGCAAGCAGACGTGCACGAACGTCGATCGGACCCGCGTCGAGCGCTGGGTGTACTGGCCGCAGAACAACATGCAGTACCCGCAGATGTTCCAGTTCACGACGCCGGCCGAGGCCGCCCCTGGCGACCGCTGCGGCAAGGTCGTGTTCTCCGACATGCACGTCTCGGGCGACTCGAAGTCCACCACGACAACGGCGTTCCCGGGGCAGTGCTCGGCGAACCCGCTCACGCCGCAAGAGAAGGCGCTCGCGTTCATGTTCTTCGACATCGCGTCGTGCGTGCAGCCGCCGATCCTGTGAGTAGCGGGGCGCGCAGACCTCGCGCGTAGCAGCTAAATTTCGACGCAACCTGGGGCGACGGCGGCCGATACGTGCGGCCATGCTTATGTCGCCCCTATCTGGACGCGCATCGTCTCGCGTCATTTCTTCGGCTCGCTCGTTTGGCCCGGCCCTCCGTTTCGGCTGCGCCACGCCGCTGGCATCATGGCCTGCGGAGGCGTGGTGTATGAAGCACTGCCTGCTGCTGATCGCCGCGGCGCTGGCCGTGGCCTGCTCGACGAGGCCCGTCCCGGGTGTTTGCTGCCGAGGGCCCGAAGACTGCAGTCAGCTCGGTCTATCCGAAGACCGACCCTGCCCGGCGGGGCAGGCGTGCGTGGAGTTCCAGTGCGTCGTACCGTCGTGCTCGACCCAGGGCTGCGCCGCCGAGGCGCCGGTCTGCGATGTCGCGATCGACGTCTGCACCGGCTGCACCGACGCGTCCGACTGCTCGCGGTTCCCGGGCACCGACGTCTGCGACCCGCAAACCGGCAGCTGCGTCGAATGCCTCGTCGCAGCGGACTGCACCACGGCCGAGCCCGTCTGCGACGGAGGATCCTGCCGGGGCTGCCGGCTCGACACCGAATGCCCGAGCGGCGCCTGCGGCGAGGACGGCGCCTGCGTGCCCGAAGCAAACATCGTCTACCTTCACCCGAACGGTATCGATGCGGGACTGTGCTCACGGGATGTGCCGTGCAGGAGGATCCAGTTCGGCGCAACGAAGACATCTGCGAGCCGCAATCACATCGTGTTAGCTGCTGGGACATATGATCTCAATGGTGAGACGGAGCACCTCACATCCCAGAGCACGTCGGCGCAGCAGCTCTTCATCCACGGAGGCGGTGCCAGGCTTCGCACGGCTGGTGAGGTGAGCACTGTGCGCACGGAGATCGATACCGTTATCCGAGATCTCGAGATTATCAGCGGTAATGAGGCAATCGATATAACCGGAACTTCGCGGAGTATTCTGGAGCGCATCCAAATCAGGGGAGGTCTGCGGGCGATGGATGTTAGAGGCGCGGTCGTGATGCGGGACGTCTCCATCGAGGATTGTGCATACGCCATCCTTCTCAGCGGTGGTGCCCGGCTCACCCTGGAGCGAGGAATCATCAAGAATACGAACACCGCGATCCAGGGTGATTCATTCGCCACCGTTGATGTCTCCAATCTGTTGGTGTTCGGCGCGACCGATGTCGCGATCGATCTCGCGAATGCAGCAGGCGGCACCGTGAGCTTCACGACGATCGCCGACTCGGGGGCGGACGCTGGCTCGGGCCCGCGTGCGTTCCGCTGCCCGCCGTCGGGGCTCACCGTCCGATCGAGCATCATCTGGGCGCCGGGGACCGTCGCGCGCCCCGCCATCGACGCTGGCTGCACGCTGGCCTCGACGATCGTCGGGCCGACGGCGGTCCCGGGCGCCCCCAACGTCGATCCGCGGTTCGTGGACGCCGTCGGGCGGGACTACCACCTGGCGGCGGGCAGCCCGGCGCGCGACGCGGTCGACGCCGGGCCGGCGATGGACTTCGAGGGCGATCCGCGGCCGCGGGGGGCGCGCTTCGATCTGGGCGCCGACGAGGCGCCGTAGGGCGTCGGGCGAAGCTGGCGGAGCTGGCGGAGCTGGCGGAGCGGGCGGGGCGGGCGGATCAGGCGGCGGGCTCGCGCAGGCGGTAGCCGACGCCGGCCTCGGTGAGCAGCCACTGCGGGCGCGCGGGATCGGCCTCGAGCTTGCGGCGGAGCGCGGCCATGTGGACGCGCAGGTAGTGCGTGTGCTCGACGGCGCTCGGGCCCCAGACCTCGGACAGGAGCTGGCGATGGGTGAGCACGCGGCCGGGGCAGCGCGCGAGCTCGAGCAGGAGGCGGAACTCGATCGGCGTCAGGTGGATCTCGCGGCCGTCGATCGTCACGGTGTGGCGCGGCTGGTCGATCCGGATCGGGCCGACCTGCAAGATGGCCGGCGTGGCGGCGGTGCCGCCGCCGCGGCGGAGGACGACGCGGATCCGCGCGAGCAGCTCGCTCGCGCCGAACGGCTTGGTCAGGTAGTCCTCGGCGCCAGCGTCGAGCGCGACGACCTTGTCGCCCTCCTGGCCGCGCGCCGACAGGACGATGACCGGCGGCCGCTGCTCGGCGGGGAGCGCGCGCAGGACGGCGAGCCCGTCGCCGTCGGGCAGGCCGAGATCGAGGAGGACGACCGCCGGCTGGAAGCGGCGGATCGCGTCGATCGCCTCGGCGATGGTGCCGGCCTCGACGGTGGCGTGGCCGTGCCCGGCGAGCGTCGTGCGCAAAAAGCGCCGCACCTGGACGTCGTCGTCGACGACGAGGACGGTGCTGCCGGCGGTCATCGTGCCTCCGTCGGGGCGGGGGCCTCCGTCGGGGCGGGGGCCTCCGTTGGGGCGGGGGCCTCGCGCACGGGCAGCTCGGCGAGCGCGTCGCGCGTCGGCCGCGGGGCGCCGGGGAGCGCCGGCTCGGCGGGGATCTCGACGCGGAACCGCGCGCCGCCGCCGGGGGCGGAGTCGGCGGTGACCCGGCCGCCGTGCGCCAGCGCGATCGCGCGCACGACCGCGAGGCCGAGGCCAGCGCCGGGCGCCGTCGACGCGCGCACGAGCTTGTCGAACAGGCGCTCGCCGACGCCCTCGGGGATCCCGGCGCCGTGGTCCCGCACCTCGAGCGCGATCGCCGCGCCCTCGCGCCACGCGCGCAGCTCGAGGGGCGGCGCGCCGTGCTTGAGCGCGTTGTCGATCAGGTTGATCAACACCTGCTCGAACAGCACGGGATCGACCGACGCGACGAGCTCCGGCGGCACGTCGAGCAGGACGCGCCGGTCGCCGATCGCGTCCTCGAGCCGCGTGAGCGCCGCGCCCACGAGCTCCTCGACGGGGATCCACTCGCGGCTCGGGACGAGCCCGCTCTCGACGCGCGTGAGCTGGAGCAGGTTGCCGAGGATGCGCTCGAGCCGCCGGGCGTCGTCGACGATCTGCGACAAGAGCTCGGTCCGCGCGGCGGGCGGGAGCCGGTCTCCGTCGGCGCCCAGGAGCGTGGTCGCCGCGCCGGTGATCACCGCGAGCGGCGTGCGCAGATCGTGCGAGACGGCCGAGAGCAGCGAGCTGCGGAGCTCCTCGGTGTGCGCGCGGAGCGCGGCGGCGCGGGCCTCCGCTGCGTAGCGCACGCGGGCGAGCGCGAGGCCGGCCTGGCGCGCGAACGCCTCGAGGAGCGGGAGCGCCGCGCCGCTTTGGCGCCACGGGTCACGCCGCGCCTGGACGATGATCACGCCGACGGCGGCGTCGTCGGCGACGAGCGGCAGGGCGAGCACGCGCGCGCCGGCCAGGGTGTCGGTGCCGAGGCCCGCGGGCGCGCGGTGCTCGAACGCCCACCGCGCCACGGCTTGCTCCGCGCGCGCGAGCGGCATGAGCCCGGCCGCGGACACGAGCGCGCCGGGCTCGCCCGCGTCGGGGATCTCGACGGTCGCGGCGATCGGGAACACGTCCTCGAGGTGGCGCACGGTGACGGCCGCGACGTCGCCGGGCGTGGTCGCGCCGGCGATGTCGCGCGTGAACGCGAACAGCGCGGCGGTGTTCCGCTCGCGGATCACGGCCTCGCGCTCCTGGCGCCGCAGCCGCCCGGTCAGCGTGCTGATCACGAGGCCGGCGGCGAACATCACCGCGAACGTGAGCACGTGGTTCGTGTCGGAGACGGCGAACGTGAACCGCGGCGGGATGAAGCAGAAGTTGAGCGCCAGCACGGCGGCCGAGGCCGCGGCGAGCGCCGGCCTGCGCCCGCGCAGCGAGGCGAGCGCGATCGCGATGAGGTACAGCATCGTGATATCGGCCAGCGTCGTGTACGGGAACACGAGCAGCCCGAACGCCGTGGTCGCCGCGATCGTCCCGAGCGCCCGGACGTACGCGAGCGCGCCGGGCCGCTCGCGCGCCGCGCGAGCCGGAGGCGCGCGCCGGTCGCCGGCCGCGGTCGGCGCGATCTCGAGCGGCCCGCGTGGGGCGCCGGCCGCGGCGCGCTCGCGCGCGGCGTTCGGATCGGTGGAGACGTCGCGGAGCTCTGACATGCGCGCGGGCGGGACGATCGAGGCGTACCACGCCCTGGCCGCGCTCACCGCGTTTGGCTCCGGGGCTCGCGCGCCCGGGGCGCGCGCGGCCGATGCACGCGCGCCCGGGGCAGCCGCGCGCGCATGGCGCGGATTCCGGCGCCGAGGCCGAGGAGGCCGAGCGCCGCGATCAGGAAGCTGAGAGTCGTCCCGCCGTCGATCTCCGCGCCGCCGCGATAGAGCGCGGCCACGACGACCGGCAGGAGCGCGGCGATGATGATCGCGTAGATGGCGCGCTCCTCGCGCTGGAGGTCGCGGTCGCGATCGCGGTCGAAGTTGCGGTCAAGGTCGATCATGGGAGACCTCCCGGGTGGCTCACAGCTCGATCTGCAGGCCGAGCTCGACGACGCGGTTCGGCGGCAGGTGGAAGAACGCGGTCGGCGGCCGCGCGTTGCGCGACAGGAACGCGAACAGGAGCTTACGCCAGCGCGCCATCCGCGCCAGGCCGCCGGTCAGGAGCGTCTGTCGCCCGAGATAGTAGGTCGTCGTCATGGGCTCGGACTTGATGCCGTGGACGGCGCACCGGCCGAGGAGCTTGGGCACGTCGGGCGTCTGCATGAAGCCGACCTTCACGACGACGCGGAAGCAGCCGTAGCCGAGGCTCCGCACCTCGAGGCCGCGCGCGCGGTCGATCCACGGCACGGGCTGCGTGTGGATCGAGAGCAGCACCACCTGCTGGTGCAGCACCTGGTTGTGCTTGATGTGGTGCATGAGGACGTTCGGGATGCCGCCGGGCGTCGACGACATGAACACCGCGGTGCCGCGCACGCGCGGCGGCGGGCTCACCTCGAGGTCGGCGAGGAACAGCTCGTCGGGGACGACGTGCGCGTCCATCTGCGCCGACAGCTCCATGCGGCCGCGCCACCACGTGGTCATGACCGCGAACACGCACACGCCGATCGCGAGCGGGAACCAGCCGCCGTCGAGGATCTTGGCGGCGTTCGCCGAGAAGAACGCGAGATCGATCGCGAGGAACGGGACGAGGAACGCGAGCGCCGCGGTCCGCGACGCGCCCCAGCGGCGGCGGCAGACCATGTAGAACAGGACGGACGTGATGCCCATCGTGCCGGTGACGGCGATGCCGTACGCGGCGGCGAGCCCGGAGCTGGTGCGGAACTGCAGCACCACGGCGATCGTGCCGGCCATGAGCAGCCAGTTCATCTCGGGGATGTAGATCTGCCCCTCGGTCTTCTCCGAGGTGTGCACGACCGAGACGCGCGGCCAGAACCCGAGCAGCATCGCCTGGCGGGTGATCGAGAACACGCCGGAGATCAGCGCCTGCGACGCGATGATCGCGGCCATCGTCGCGAGGACGAGCATCGGGACGAGGAGCGGGACACCGAACAGCTCCAGGTCGGCGGCGGCGTAGAACGGGTTTCTGATCGTGCCAGGGGGGCTGTCGAGCAGCACCGCGCCCTGGCCGAAGTAATTGAGGAGGAGCGCCGGCAGCGCGACCGCGAACCACGCGATCCGGATCGGCGCGCGGCCGAAGTGCCCCATGTCGGCGTAGAGCGCCTCGCCGCCGGTGACGGCGAGGAACACGAGCCCGACGAGCAAGAACCCGGCCTTGCCGTGCGACGCGAGGAACCGGACGCCGTGGCGCGGATCGACGGCGGCGAGCACCTCCGGCCGCTCCGCGATCCAGTGCAGGCCGAGGAGGCCGATCGCGGCGAACCACACGAGCATCACGGGGCCGAACGCGATGCCGATCCGGCCGGTGCCGTGGCGCTGCACGAGGAACAGGCCGATCAGGATGCCGACGGTGATCGGCACGACGAGGTGGCCGAGCGCGGGGCTCTGCTCGGACAGGCCCTCCATGGCGCCGAGCACGGAGATCGCGGGCGTGATCGCGCCGTCGCCGAACAGGAGGCCGGTGCCGAACAGCCCGAGCAGGATCGGGATCGCGAGGCGCCGCGGCCCGCCGGAGGTCTTGCCGTCCTCGCCGACGACGAGCGCCGCGAGCGCGAGGATGCCGCCCTCGCCCTTGTTGTCGGCGCGCAGGACGAACACGAGGTACTTGACGCAGATCACCAGCATCAGCGCCCAGAACACCAGCGACAGGACGCCGAGGACGTTGTCGTGCACGGGCGGGACCGCGTGCGGCGAGAGCTTGCCCTCGGGGTGCCACGCGAGGCACTCCTTGATGGCGTAGAGCGGGGACGTCCCGATGTCGCCGTAGACCACGCCGAGCGCGCCGAGCGAGAGCACCGCGAGCTCGCGGCCTCCGAGCGCGCCGTGCGGCGCGTGGACCGCGGGCTCGAGGGTGGCCGGCGCGTCGGGCGAGTCGAGATTCGCAGCTTCCATCGCAGATCGAGTCTGGGAGGGCGCGCGCAGGCGGAGGCTGCAGGTTCAATCAAGCTTCGATCAAGATCGCGTTAAGACTTGCGGCTCGAAGGCTCGATCGCGGCGCGCGAGGCGGCGAAGCTTCTGGTGTGAGATCCGCTGCTTTGCTGCCCGCGCGCGTGCTCGTCATCGCCGTCGCCGCCGCTGCGTGTGCGTCGGCGCCCCCGGCGCCCCCGGCGCCCGCGTGCCCGCCCGCTGCCGCTGGCTTCGCGGCCGGCTCCGCGCCGCCGCCGGCCGGCACGCTGCAGGATCGCGTCGCGGCGCTGGCCCGCGCCCACCGCGGCCAGGTCGCGCTGTTCGCGCGCCACCTCGGCACGGGCGCGACCGTCGAGCTGCAGCCGGATCGCGAGGCGCGCACGGCGTCGGCGATCAAGCTCGCCGTGCTCGTCGAGGCGTTCCACCAGATCAAGGCGGGGACGCGCTCGCTCGCCGCGCCGATCACGCTCCGCGACGCCGACAAGGTCACCGGCTCCGGGATCCTGCCGCTCCTCCACGGCGGCCTTCCGCTCACGCTCGAGGACGCGCTCGCGCTCATGACCGCGCTCAGCGACAACACGGCGACCAACCTCGCGATCGATCAGCTCGGCGGCGTGGGCGCGGTCAACCGCCGGCTCGCGGCGCTCGGCTACCAGCACACGCACCTCTACAAGAAGGTCTACGTCCCGGCGACCGAGCCGATGCCGGCGGACCAGAAGCAGTTCGGCCTCGGCAAGTCCACCGCGCGCGAGCTGGCGCGGCTGATGGAGAGCATCGCGCGCTGCGAGCTCGGCGATCCGGCGCTGTGCCGGCGCATGCTCGACATGCTCCGCAACCAGCAGGTCCGCTATTACATCGCGCGCTACATCGAGACGGGCGACACGAGCGAGGCGCCGGCCGCCGTCGCGGCGAAGCTGGGCGAGATCGACGCCGCGCGGATCGAGGTCGCGCTCGTCGAGGCGCGCACCGGCCCGATCGTGATCGCCGCGCTGACCTGGGACAACGCCGATCACCGCTACAGCCCCGACAACGAGGCGGCGATCCTGATCGCGCGGCTCGCCGAGGCGATCGTGCGCGCGTGGTCGCCCGAGGGGCTCCGGCCGTAGCGCGGTAGAGAGCCGTGCCCGGTCGCTGGCGTCAGATCAGAGCTCCACCTGCGCGCCGACCTCGAGGACCCGGTTTGGCGGGAGGCCGAAGAACTCGGCTGCCGGGCGCGCGTTGCGATGCATCCACGCGTACAGGCGCTCGCGCCAGCCGTCCCACCCGCCGCGGCGCGCGGCGATCGACTCGCGCCCGAGGAAGAACGTGGCGTCCGTCGCGTCGACGCGATCGCGCGCGAGCTCGAGCAGACCGGGTACGTCCGGGCTCTCCATGAAGCCGTAATGGCCGATCAGCTGCCAGAACCCGTGGCGCAGCTCGCGGACGGAGAGCCGCTCCGCCGCGCACACGTGCGGCACGTCCTCGGTCACCACCGACAGGAGGATCACGCGCTCGTGCAGGCTCCTCGCGTGCTTCAGGTAGTGCAAGAGCGCCAGCGGTGCGCCCTCGGGGCGGCCGGTGAGGAATACGGCGGTGCCGCGCACGCGCACCGGCGGATCGAGACCGAAACTGTCGAGGAAAGGCTCGAGCGGGAACGCGCGCGCTTCGAGCCGCCGATGCAGCCGTACGCGCCCGTACGCCCACACGTTCATGAGGGCGAACATGCCGCCGCCGAGCGTGAGCGGCACCCAGCCACCGTCCCCGACCTTGAGCGCGTTGGCGGCGAGGAAGCCGAGATCGATCGTCCCGAACGCGGCGAGCAGCAGCGCGAGCGCCGGCCACCGCCAGCGCCACTGCCGGCGGGCGACGATCGCGAACAGGATCGTCGTGAACGTCATGGTGCCCGCGACGGCGAGGCCGTACGCGCCCGCGAGCGCGGTCGACGAGCGGAAGCCGAGCACCAGCGCGATCGTCACGGCCATCACGGCCCAGTTGAAGCCGGGGATGTAGACCTGTCCTGCTGCCTCGGCGCTGGTGTGGATCACGTGCGCGCGGGGCCAATACCCGAGCTGCACCAGCTGCCGGGTCAGGCTGAATACGGCGACGATCAGCGCCTGTGACGCGATCACCGTCGCCGCGGTCGCGAGGGCGATCAGCGGGTACAGCACCGCCGTCGGCGCCGCCGAGTAGAACGGGCGCGCGGCCGCGGCCGGCTCCGCGAGCAGCACCGCGCCCTGGCCGAGGTAGCTGAGCGCGAGCGCGGGCAGGACGAGCGAGAACCACGAGACGCGGATCGGCCGGGCACCGAAGTGGCCCATGTCGGCGTACAGCGCCTCGCTGCCGGTGAGGCACAGCACGACCGCGCCGAGCACGGGGACGCCGTGGAGCCCGTGCCGCGCGAAGTAGCCGACCGCGTGCGCGGGATGGATCGCGGCCAGGATCGACGGATCGCGCGAGATCGCCGCCGCGCCGAGGAGCGCGATCGCGACGAACCACAACGCGAGGATCGGGCCGAACAGTCGGCCCACGCGGCCCGCGCCGTAGCGCTGGACGGCGAACAGCCCGGTGAGGATCGCGATCGTCACGGGGATCACGGCGCGCTGGAGCACCGGCGACGCGACCGCGAGCCCCTCGACGGCGCTGAGGACGTTGACCGCCGGTGTGATCGCGCCGTCGCCGTACAGCAGCGCGGCCCCGAACAGGCCAAGCGCGATCGTGATCCCCGCGCGGCGGTGCCCGGCGCGCGCGCCCGTCAGCGCGAGAAGCGCGAGGATCCCGCCTTCGCCACGGTTGTCGGCGCGCAGCAGGAAGACGACGTACTTGATGCTGACGACGAGGACGAGCGACCACAGGAACAGCGAGACCACGCCGAGCACGTTCTCGCGGCTGACCAGGGCGGCGTGCGGGCCGGCGAACGCGTCCTGCAGCGCGTAGAGCGGGCTCACCCCGATGTCGCCAAACACCACGCCGAGCGCGGCGACGCTGAGCGGGAGCAGCGGCCGCGGCGCGCGTCCCCGTGGCTTCACGACCCGGGGCACCACCTCCATCACGCGCATAGACCATCTCCGGCGCGTCCGCGCGCCTGTCTCAAACTATGGACCGGAGCGTCCAGACGTCGCTAAGAACGGATCAAGATCGCGGCCCCCAGACGAGCCCAAGACGAGCCCCAGACGAGCCAAGACGAGCCCAAGACGAGCCACGACAAAGCCAAGACGAGCTCGGGATTCTTCTTCAGGATTCTTCTGTAACTCCGCGCTCAGGCCGCGCGGCGGCGGTGGACGATCGCCGTCACGAGCGCGAGCAGGACGCCGATCGACGCCGCCTCGAGGTCCGCGCCGGTGCTGCACCCGCCGCTGTCGTCCGGCGACGGATCCGGGTCCGGCTCGCCCCCGCAGCCCTGGCGCTCCTGCCACGCCGGATCGAGCGCGCGCAGGGCCGCGGCGCAGTCGGTTGCCAGCACAGCCTGCGCGAACTGATCGGCGTCGAGGCCGGGCGCGCTCGACACGCCCTGCGAGCGGCACGCGTAGAGCCCGCCCGCGTCGAGCGCGATCGAGCCGAGGCGCATCGCACCGGGCGCCGCGTCGATCGGCGCGAGGACGCGCGTGCCGGCCGGGTACGTCTCCGCGAGCGTCACCTCGGCGCCGATCGCGACGCCGAGCGCGTCGCCGTACGTGCGCTCGATGCGCGCGGCGCCGCTCGCCTGGACGACGCCCTCGAGCACGCCGCGCGCCGGGACCGGGTAGTCCACGTAGCTGAAGTCGCCGCCGCACACGCAGTCGGTCACGTCCGAGCAGTAGCCCGGCTGGATCGCCGCCGCCTCGGCGACGCTGATGCCGGCGGCGTCGAGCCACGCGAGCAGCCCCGGCTCGTCGACGAGCTCGCGGATCCGCGTGTTGTTGCGCGCGCGGGCGACGCGCTCGACGAGCGCGGCCTGCCCGCCGAGCTCGAGCAGGTGCGCCATCGCGCAGCGCGTCCCGCTGGCGTCGACGAAGTACGGCGTGTGCTCGGCGAAGTCGCGGTTCTGCGGGAAGCGCCCCGCGGCGCGGTAGCGGGCGAGCTCCGCGAGCAGGAGCTCGCGCACGATGCGCGCGACGCGCGGGAGCCGGGCCACGTCGCGCCGCGCGGCGTGGTCCATGGCTCGCTCGATGTGGTGGCTGACCCTCGCGATCTCGGCGCTGCGTGCGCTGCGTGCGTCCATCATGGTTGCGGCTCTCATTGCAAGCAGGGCGCCAGCGGCGGCGGGCGCGCCAGCTGCGCGCCGCGCCGAGAGTTCGCTCCCCGCGGCGGCGCCGCCGCCTCGAAAATCTGAGATCGCGCGCCGCCCGATCGAGGCGCGATCAACGCCAGCGGCGCCGAGCCCGGCGCGGCGTGGGCGGCGCGGCCCGGCCCGGTGTACAGTCGCAGGCGCGATGGGCTGGCTGTCCGACTTGCTCCGAGGCGGCAGCGACGAGCTTGGCTGGGACGACCTGATCCGGCGGATCGTCGACGCGCTGGTAGCGCTGCGCCGCTACGGGCCGCGCGGCGAGGCCGCGTTCCCGGCCGACGCGGTCGTGCGGATCACGGTGCCGGAGGGCAGCACCGCCGTCGTCCAGGGCTTCCTCGATCGACCCGAGCTCGATCGCGAGGTGGCCGCCGCCCTCGCCAACCGCTGCGACGTCGCCGTCGACGCGCTGCCCGCGCGCGAGTACGTCCTGTCGGCCGCTGATCGGCTCTCGGTCACCGCCGCCGAGGGCGCGCCGCGGGCCTGGCGCGTGACGATCGCTGGCGGCGATCGCGACGGCGCCGAGCTCGCGCTGCCCGACGGCTGGACCGAGCTCGCGTTCGGGCGCGGCGCGTGGCACGGCGCCGATCACGGCGCGCGCAACGAGCTCGTCGTGTGCGAGCGGACCGAGTTCGTGAGCCGCCGCGCCGGCCGGCTGTACCGCGCCGGCCACCAGCTCGAGGTCGAGTCGCTCGATCAGGGCGACGAGCTCATCGTGCGGCGCGCCTCGGGCGAGGCGGTCCGGCCGGCGCGCACGGCGCGCGGGCGCGCGGCGGTCCGGCACGGCGACGCGATCGAGCTCGGCGACGGCCGCGGCGGCGCGCTGCGCCTGATCGTCCAGAGGCGGTGACGAATGGCCGCGGTGATCCAGCAGGACGGCCTCGATCAGTTCCGGATCCGGTTCGGCGAGCTCGCCCGCGTGCGCCGCGGCCAGCCGGTGCAGATCGATCCGTTCCTGATCGCGCGCGCGATCGCGCTCGTGATGCGCGAGTGCACGGTGCGCTCCGCCGCCGGGCGGCCGATCACGTGGAACCAGTACCGGATGATCCTCGCGCGCCGCGACTTCGATCAGATCCGGCCGCTGCAGGCGCCGCTCGAGCGCGACCTCCGGCAGGTGCTCGCCGAGGAGGCGAAGGCGCGCCAGGCCGAGCTCGTCGGCGAGCTGCGCGTGACCGTGGTGTTCGACGAGGCCGACGAGCTCCCGCAGGGCGAGGGCGTCGTGCGCGTCGCGTTCGTGCCGACCGAGCGGCTCGCCGCGCCGCGGCCCGGCGAGATGACGATGCGGCTCGACGCCTTCATGGTCTCCGGCGAGATCGCGGCTCGCGCGCCGAGCGCGGGCGGCGACACCGTCTCCGTCGACGACGCCCCCGCCGCGACCGGCTGGGTGATGCGCTGGCCCGGCGGCCAGGCGCCGCTCGTACCGGGCCACCCGATCGCCGTCGGGCGCCCGCACTCCGATCCGCCCGCACCGTTCGTCGCGCTGGCCGGCGCGGGCGCGAAGGTCAACAAGCTGCACTTCTGGATCGCCGTCTCGTCGGCGGGCGTGCGGATCGGCCGCTTCGCGAAGGCCAACCCCGTCCACGCGAACGGCCGATCGATCGGCGCGGGCGAGGAGCTCGAGGTCGCGCTCCCCGCCGAGATCTCGCTCTCGCACGGCGACCTCGTGCTCTCCGTGACCCGCGCATGAGATCGCGCTGGCTCGCCCTCGAGCTCGCCGCGCTCGCGGCCGCGATCGCCGCCGCGTGGTGGCTCGCGGGCGCCGCGACCACCGCGTGGCTCGGCCGCGTGGCGCGCCTCGGCGTGCCAGCCCCGAGCCCCGGCGAGGTGCACGCGCTCGCGCGCCAGGCGGCGATCTTCTTCACGGCCGGCGTCGCCGCGCTCGCCGCCGGCCGCGCGCTCGGCCCCGGGGCGCGCGCGCTGCGCCGCCACCGCGGCCCCGGCGGCGCGGCCGAGCCCGATCCGATCGCCGTGCCGTGGCTCGTCCCGGCGGCCGCGGTCGCCTCGCTGTTTGGCCTCGCGCTCCACCTCGCCACCGTCGAGCTCTCGCGCGGCGCCGCGCTCGCCCCCACCGGCGCCGGCTTCGCGCAGGGCTTCCTGCTCGGCTGCCTCGCCGCCGCCGCGCTCATGCTCGCGCCGATCGATCTCGCGCAGGCCGCGTCCCGCGCGCGCGTGCCGATCGCGCTCGCGATCGGCGGGATCTTCGCCGCGCTCGCCGTCGCCGGCTCCGGCCCCGCCGGCTCCGGCACGCGCATCAACCTCGGCCCGCTGCAGCCGATCGAGCTCGTCAAGCCGCTCGCGATCCTGTTTCTGGCCGCGTACCTCGGCGCGCGCGCGCCGAAGCTGCGCTGGCACCGCCGCCGGCTCCTCGGCCTGCGCTGGCCGCGGCTCGAGCTGCTCGTCCCCGCCGTGGGCGTCCTGCTCGCGATCGTCGCCGGGCTCTACGTCATCGGCGATCTCGGCCCGGTCCTGCTCCTGGCGTTCGTCTTCCTCGGCATGTTCTACGTCTCGAGCCGCGCGACCGGCTGGGTCGTCGTCGCGCTCGGCCTCATCGCGCTCGTGCTCGCCGCGCTCGCGCTCGCGCCCGGGCTCGCCGGCGGCGGCACCGTGAAGACGCGCCTCGTCATGTGGCAGGACCCGTGGACGAACGGGCTCGCGAACGGCTACCAGCTCGGCGAAGGGCTGTGGGCGATGAACGCTGGCGGCTGGACCGGGCAGGGGCTCGGGCACGCGGCGACGCCGCTCGTCCCCGCCGGCAAGACCGATCTGGCGCTCGCGACTTTGACCGAGCAGCTCGGCGCCGTCGGGCTCGTCGCCTACCAGCTCGCGCTCGCCGCGCTCGTCTTCGGGGCGCTCCACATCGCGGCGCGCGGCCGCACCGCCGAGCGCGTGCTGATCGCGGGCGGCATCGCGATCCTCCTGCTCGCGCAGTGGCTCGTCATCCTCGGCGGCACGCTCGGCCACCTGCCGCTCACCGGCATCGTCGTGCCGTTCATGTCCGCCGGCCGCAGCAGCATGGTCGTGTTCGTCGGCGTCGTCGGCCTCGTGGCGCGCCTCGCGACCGACGGCCGCCCGCGCGCCGCCTCGGCCGAGCTCGACGAGCTGCACGCCGCCGCGCGCGGCGTGCGCGCCGTCTCCGCCGTCCTGATCGCGCTCGCGCTCGCCGCCGGGATCTCGGCCGCCGTCTCCGATCGCGTCGAGACCGCCGCGCGCGGGATCGTGGCGCGCCTGCGCGACGGCACGCTCGTCCACCGCATGAACCCGCGCCTCACCGCGATCGCCGCGCGCCTGCGGCGCGGGGCCATCCTCGATCGCGACGGCGCGCCGCTCGCGCAGAGCCCGCGCCCCGGGGCGCGCGCGTACCCGCTCGGCGCCGCGCTCGGCACGCTGCTCGGCACGCACCCGAGCCGCGTGCTCCTGCCCAGCTGGGCGCTCGAGCGTCGCTTCGACGAGCGGCTGCGTGGCTACCCCGAGCGGACCGGCGGGCCGCGCGATCCGCGCGGGCCGCGCGGTGCCGCGCTGCCGTGGCCAGACCTGCGCCCGTTCGTGCGGCTGCTCGATCTGGACCTGGCCGCGCGCGACGCCGCGATCGCGGCGCTCGATCAAGATCTCGCCACGCGCTCGGTGCGCACGACGCTCGACGCGAAGCTCCAGGGCAAGGTCGCCGCCCTCGCGCAGGCCGCGGTCGGGACGGGCCGGCGCCTCGCCGCGGCCGCCGCCGTGCTCGACGTCGACACTGGCCACGTCCTCGCGCGCGTGCAGGTGCCCGACTACGATCCCGGCAAGCCCGCCTGGCAGGATCGCGTGCTCGCCAGCGACGCCGCGGCCGCAGCGTACAAGCCGCGGTTCTACGGCGCCTATGGCGAGTGGCCGGACAAGACCGGTGTCCAGGGCATGTTCCAGTCCGGCTCCATCGGCAAGCTCGTCACGGCGCTCGCCGCGGTGCGCGCGGGCGCCGCCGACGCGCGCTACACGTGCCGCGACATGGACGCGCAGGGCCCGCTGTTCACGCTGCCCGGCTGGCCCAAGCCGATCCACGATCACACCGGCGATCGGCCGCACGGCACGCCCGATCTCGCGCTCGCGCTCGCCGTCAGCTGCAACGTCTACTTCGGCCAGCTCGGCCTCGCGCTCGGGCCCGCGCCGTTCGCGGCGCTGCGGAAGGACGGGCTCGACGTTGGCTACGGCGCCGCGCTCGACGCCGGCAAGCCCGGCTCGCGCCAGCTCGCGTCGACCGCGTTCGGTCAGGGCGCGATGGTGATGAACGTGGTGCAGGCCGCGCGCCTCGTCGCGGCGATCGCCGGGGGCGGCCGCTACGTCCGCTGCCCGCCGACGCTGGAGCACGTCGCGCCGTGCGCCGAGGTCACGCTCGTCGAGGATCCGGAGCAGCTGCGCCCGATCCTCGACGGCATGCGGCGCGTGATGACCGCCGGCACCGGCGCGCGGCTCACGCCGCCGGCCGGCGTGCGCGCGTACGGCAAGACCGGCACCGCCGACGTGCGCGGCTTCGCCGGCGAGGAGCCGTTCGGCATCGCGCCGGCCGCGCCCGCCGCGCCGCACTCGTGGTTCGTCGCGTTCGCCGAGCCTGCGTCGGCCGCCGAGGGCGCGCCGCGGTCGCCCGGTCGGCTCGCCGTCGCCGTCGTCGTGCCGCGCGGCGGCACCGGTGCCTCGGCCGCCGGGCCGCTCGCGATGCAGATCCTCGCGGCCGCGCGCGAGCTCGGCTACCTGCAGTGATCTCTCGCGCCGCGTGTGCGCGCCGTCTCACCCCTCGACGGCGAGACAGTCCTTGCACGCTCCCAACGCAGCCCTCATCATCGGGCCCGTGAACGGGCGCCCCGCCGATCCTCCGGTGCAGACCGAGTTTGTCCCCGATGGAGGCTCCGGCCTGTCGGCCGAGACGCAGCACGTCGCCGACCTGCCGAGCTTCGGCCGCTACCGCGCCCTGGCGTCGCTCGGCGCGGGCGGCATGGGGACCGTCTACCGCGCGGAGGACGAGGTGCTCGGCCGCCCCGTCGCGATCAAGGTGCTGCACTCGCACGGCGACCCTGCCGCGCGCGAGCGGTTCCTCCGCGAGGCCCGCGCGTTCGGCGCCATCCCGCACGCGAACATCCTCGCGATCTACGACGCCGGCACCTCGGGCGAGATCCCGTACCTCGTCATGGAGCTCGCCGCGGGCGGCTCGCTGCGCGATCGGCTCAAGGCCGGGCCGCTCGACATCGAGTCCGTGCGCGGGATCGGGATCCAGATCTCGCGCGCGCTCGCGGCCGCGCACGCCGCCAGCATCCTGCACCGCGACGTCAAGCCCGGGAACATCCTCGCCGTCGAGGGCGCGCGGTGGAAGCTCGCCGACTTCGGGATCGCGCGGCTCCCCGACTCGCAGCTGACGGTCGCCGGCCAGTTCCTCGGCTCGCCGTCGTACGCCGCGCCCGAGTCCCTGGGCGCTGGCGAGTTCAGCCCCGCCGCCGACGTCTACGGCCTCGGCGCGACGCTGTACGAGGCGCTCACGGGCGCGCCGCCGCACGGCGATCACGACATGAGCTCGCTCCTGCGCAAGCTCGACTCGCCGCCGCCGCCGCTCGGCGCGCGGCGCGCCGTCCCGCCGTCGCTCGAGGCCGCGATCATGGACGCGCTCGCGCTCGATCCGAAGCAGCGCCCGTCGGCCGAGGAGCTGGCGGACCGGATCGCGGCGGTCGAGGACTCGCGGGCCGGCGCACCGGTCTATGCGCCCATCGCCGCGCCCGGTGCCGCGCCCGGTGCCGCGCCCGTCGCCGCGCCCGGTGCCGCGCCCGTCGCCGCGTTGGGCGCGCTGCCGGCCGCGACGTCCACCGCGTCAGGCGCGCTGCCGGTCGCCGCGACGTCCACCGCGTCGGGCGCGCTGCCGCTCGCCGCAGCGCTCGCCGCGCCCGGCGCTGCGCCCGTCGCAGCGGACTCGTCGCGCCGCCGCCGCCGCTGGCTCATCGCCGCGCTGATCAGCGCCGCCGTGCTGGCGCTCGCGATCCTCGCAGACGGCAGCGGTGGCGAGGGACCGGCTGCGTCCGGCGCGCGCGATCCACGAGCACCGGCGACCGGCCCCGCGGAGCCGGGCCCGTCCGGAGCTGGCTCTCCGGATCAGGACGGTGAGCCCACCGACCCTGCCGCGCCCGGGTCCCAGTACGTCGATCAGCACGGCAACCCGATCGACGAGGAGACGGCGCGCAGGATGCTCGAGCAGCAGCAGCGCGGTCCAGGCCCGGGCCGGGGCCGAGGCCGGTGGAAGAAGCACAAGGCCCGTGACTGATCCTTCGGGGCAGCCTTCGGAAATGCCTATCTGATCTGCGCTGCTCCGCGCCGATGGGCGCCTCGACCAGGCGCACGAAGAATTCTCACGAGCGTCTACGCCTGCCTGGCATCTCTATCAATATCAGCCTCTTGAGCTGCTGACTGTCTCTCGATCGCACACCGAGCACTGGCGCACATTCAGACAGTGCGCTGACGCGCGTCAAGAACTCTCTACTTCGAGCTGCAGAGTAATGAAAACCCTTGCTGGACGCCGCGGTGCAGCGGGGGGCGTTGACTTGGCGTGGTTCGAGCAATAGAGAGCGCTCCTGATGGAGGACTCTGAGCTACTGGTCAAACCAATGCCTCAGGACGACGTGCCGCCTTCGCGGATCGTCGGCATCGGGGCGTCGGCGGGTGGACTCGAGTCGCTGGAGCAGCTGTTCGCCGAGATCCCCGCCAACACGGGGATGGCGTTCGTGGTCGTCCAGCACTTGTCGCCCGACTTCCGCAGCCTGATGGACGAGCTGATCGGCCGCCACAGCGAGATGCCCGTGCAGCTCGCCAAGGACGGCGTGCTCGTGCAGGCGAACCGCGTCTACCTGATGCCACCGAAGAAGGAGATGATCATCCGCGATCGGCGGCTGATCCTGACCGACAAGGACCTCACGCAGGGCCTGTCTTTGCCCATCGATCAGTTCTTCCGCTCGCTCGCGCAGGACCAGGGGCCGCAGGCCGTCGCCGTGGTGCTGTCGGGCAGCGGCAGCGACGGCTCGCGCGGCATCATCGACATCAAGCGCGCCGGCGGCATGGTCCTCACCGAGAGCGTCGCGAGCGCGAAGTTCGACGGCATGCCGCTCAGCGCCCAGGCGACCGGCGTCGTCGACGACGCGCGGCTGCCGCGCGACCTCGCGCGCATCCTGTGCGGGCTGCCGCCGCTCGAGCCCTCCGAGGACGAGGGGCCGCTCAGCGAGGATCCGGCGATGGACTCCGGCTTGCGCCTCTTGCGCGAGCACTTCGGGATCGACTTCTCGCTCTACAAGACGAGCACCGTCGCGCGCCGGATCCAGCGCCGCGCGGACATGTTCCGGGCCGACAGCATCGCCGCGTACGTCGAGCAGCTGCGGCAGGATCCCGACGAGCTCAACACGCTCTACCAGGACCTCCTGATCGGCGTCACCCAGTTCTTCCGCGATCCGGAGGCGTTCGAGACGCTCGAGCGCGAGGTCATCCCGCAGATCATCGATCGCGTCCCGCCGGCGCAGGAGCTCCGGCTGTGGGTCGCCGGCTGCGCCACCGGCGAGGAGGCGTACTCCCTGGCGATGCTGTTCCACGAGGCGCTCGCCGGGAAGGGCCGCCCGATCAACCTGAAGATCCTCGCGACCGACGTCCACCCGATGTCGCTCGAGCTCGCGAGCGCCGGCATCTACGGCGACGATCAGCTCGCGCACGTGACGCCGGCCCGCCTCGAGCGCTTCTTCATGCGGCGGTCGAGCGGCTTCCAGATCTCGACGGACCTGCGCCAGCTGATCGTGTTCGCCCGGCACAACGTCCTCAAGGACGCGCCGTTCACGAAGATGCACTTCATCTCGTGCCGCAACATGCTCATCTACCTGCAGCCGCCGGCGCAGCGCACGGTGCTGTCGCTGTTCCACTTCGGCCTGGCGTCGGGCGGGATCCTGTTCCTCGGCGCGAGCGAGAGCCCCGGCGCGCTGTCGGACGAGTTCACGCCGATCGACGAGCACTGGAAGCTCTACCGCAAGCGGCGCGACGTCCCGCTCCTCAGCCACGTGCGGCTGCCCCTCTCCCGCCGCGTCCCGCAGCGGGCGCCCGCCCCGATCGATCTGCCGCGGACCGCGAGCGCCGATCCGCTGATCCTCGCGACCTACGATCAGCTGCTCGATCGGTTCATGCCGCCGAGCTTCCTCGTCGACGAGGACCGCTGCCTCGTCGACAGCTTCGGCGGCGCCGAGCGGTTCCTCAAGGTGCGGCGGCGCCGGATGTCGACCTCCCTCGTCGATCTCCTCGACGGCGACCTGCGGACCGTGGTGGCGGGCGGGATCCAGCGCGCGCTCAAGGAGAACACCGTCATCGAGTACACCGGTGTCCGGATCGCGGACGAATCCGGCGAGCGGCGCTACATGATGTCGATCCGGCCCCTCCTGCACCCGCGGACCGGCGCGCGCCACCTGCTCGTGGCGTTCGGGGACGCGCCGGAGCCGGTGGAGCCCTCCGCGTCGTTGACCGCGGGCGTGCAGCGCATCCCGATGGATCAGGTCTCGCAGGAGCGGATGAGCACGCTCGAGACCGAGCTCGCCTACACGAAGGAGACCCTGCAGGCGACCATCGAGGAGCTCGAGACCTCGAACGAGGAGATGCAGGCGACCAACGAGGAGCTCGTCGCCTCGAACGAGGAGCTGCAGAGCACGAACGAGGAGCTGCACTCGGTCAACGAGGAGCTGTACTCGGTCAACGCCGAGTACCAGCAGAAGATCACCGAGCTGAAGGAGCTCAACACCGATATCCAGCACCTGCTCGAGGGCACCGACGTCGGCACGCTGTTCCTCGACCGCGATCTGCGGATCCGGCGGTTCACGCCCCGGATCGCGTCGGTGTTCCACATCGTCCAGCACGACCTCGGGCGCCAGATCAGCGACTTCTCGCACAACATCGAGCGCAAGAGCCTGATGGAGGACATCGAGCGCACGCTCCGCTCTGGCACGACGCTCGAGGTCGAGGTGCGCGATCGCAGCGGCACCCCGTACTTCCTGCGGATCCTGCCGTACCGCATCGGGATGCGCGACGGCGACGGCTCGGCGCGCCGCCCCGAGGGCCTGCCGATCGAGGGCGTCGTCCTGACGGTCACCGACATCACGGCGCTCGACAAGGCCCGGTCGCGGCTCGCGCAGCTGTCCGCGATCGTCGAGTCGTGCGACGAGGCGATCGTCGGCAGGGCGCTCGACGGGAGGGTCATCGCGTGGAACCGCGGCGCCGAGACGCTCTATGGCTACAGCGGCGAGGAGGTGCTCGGCAAGAGCGCGCGGATGCTGACGGGCGCGCCGGACGACGAGCTCGAGCGCAGCCTCGACCTGATCCGCCGCGGCGAGAAGGTCGAGCACGTCCAGAGCACGCGCGCGCGCAAGGACGGCACCCAGGTGGAGGTGTCGCTGACGATCTCGCCGATCTGGGACCACGACGGCGAGCTCGTGGGCGTCTCGACGATCGCGCGCGACGTGACCCAGCTCGTCGCCGCGCAGCGCGAGCTCGAGATCGCCGCGAAGCGCCGTGAGCAGTTCCTCGCGATGCTCTCGCACGAGCTGCGCAACCCGCTCGCGGCCGTGCTGAACGCCACGAACCTCATGAGCGAGGCGAAGTTCGAGGGCAAGGTCATCGACAAGTGCTACCGCGTGATCCGCCGCCAGGCGACCCACATGGCGCGCCTGCTCGACGATCTGCTCGACGTCTCGCGGATCACGCACGGCAAGTTCGAGCTGCGCAAGCAGGACCTCGATCTGCGCGGCCCCGTCGAGGCGGCGATCGAGTCCACGGGCCCCTTGCTCAAGGAGCGCGGGATCGCGCTGCGCGTCTCGCTCCCCGGCTCGCCCGTGCCCGTGCGGGGCGACACGAGCCGGCTGCAGCAGGTCGTCGTGAACCTCCTGTCGAACGCCGCCACGTACTCCCCCAAGGGCGGCGGCGTCGAGCTCCGGCTCGAGCTCGACGGCGACCGCGCGCACCTCCACGTCGCCGATCAGGGCATGGGCATCGAGCCGGAGATGCTCGGCAAGATCTTCGAGCTGTTCGTGCAGGCGGAGCAGCGGCTCGATCGGCCGCGCGGCGGGCTCGGCGTCGGCCTGTCCCTGGCGCGCAGCGTGATCGAGCTCCACGGCGGCACGATCGAGGCGTTCAGCGACGGGCCGGAGCAGGGCAGTCGGTTCGTGGTGCGGCTGCCGATCCAGGCGAACGCGATCCGCGAGAGCGCCGAGCGCCCCGAGCGCGCGCACCGGCGCTTCCGCGTCGTGGTGATCGAGGACAACCATGACTCGCGCGAGATGCTGCGCGCGCTCCTCGAGAAGCGCGAGCACGTCGTGATCGAGGCCCCCGACGGTGCCAGGGGCGTCGAGCTGATCGAGCGCGAGCACCCCGACGCCGCGCTCGTCGACATCGGCCTGCCCGTGATGAGCGGCTTCGAGGTCGCCCGCCGGATCCGCGAGAAGCAGCACCTCGAAGACGTCATGCTGGTGGCGCTCACCGGCTACGGCGCGCCGGGCGACGTCGCGGCGGCGCGCGAGGCCGGCTTCGATCACCACCTGTGCAAGCCGGCGGAGCTCGCCGACATCGAGACCCTCTTCGAGCGGATCGCCGCGCGCCGCGAATAGCGGCGGAAGCGGCGGGGCGGCGGGGCGGCGGGGCCTGGCGGGGCGTGCCCGCGGGTGGCGAGAGTCTGACAGATCGTCCGATCGTTGCCGCCGATGTCTGCGTCCTGCCCTCGGTTTTCCGAGTGGCACGCCGCGGCACGTGCGCGATGTTTTGGCGCCGTGCGGCCAAGCGCGCGAAAAGCGAGACGCCACAGCTGGCGTGATTCGTGGACAATCGCGGTGGACATGCGCTCGCCTGGCTTCTTCACCGCCACGATCTTTGCCGCCGTCGTGAGCTTCGTCGGTCTCGCCACTGCCCAGCCGGCACCGGCTCCAGCGCCGGCCAGGTCGCCCGAGGCTGGGCCGCCTGCGCCTGCGCCTGCGCCTGCGCCCGCGCCTGCGCCTGCACCCGCGCCCGTTGCTTCGCCTGCGCCGGAGAGCGCGCCGCCTGCACCCGCGCCCGCGCCCGCGCCCGCACCGGCGCCTGCGCCTGCGGCCGTGCCTGCACCTGCGCCGGCTGCGTCCCAGGCCGCGGTGGCCCCGCAGATGTCGCCGTTCGGCCCGCCGTCGCAGGTCGGGCCTATGCCCGTGCCGCCGCCGCGGCCGGTGCCGCAGCCGACCGAAGGCCGGCGGCTCAACGAAGGATCCGCGCTCTTGCTCTCGCTCGGCGGGACGATCAGCTCGTGGGTGCTGTTCGGTGCCTCCCTGAGCGACGAGAGCCCGCTGGTCTGGCTCGGGCTGGGCAGCCTGATCGTGGGCCCGAACTTCGGCCACTGGTACCAGGGGACGGTCGTGACCCGCGGCACCGGCCTGCGCATCGTCGGCCTGGTGTCCACGTTCTACGGGTTCGTCAACCTGGCGTTCTGCGAGTTCGACTGCAACGACTCGGGCGAGCTCTTCTTCTACGGCGGCGCGCTGCTCTACCTCGGCGCGACCATCGACGACATCGTCGACGCGCCGCGCCGGGCGCGCAAGCACAACCAGAGCCTCGAGGTCGTAGGGATCACGCCGATGGTCACGGAGCGCTCGACCGGCTTTGCGCTCAGCGGCCGGTTCTAGCGCCGCCGCCGTCGTTGCCGCCGTCGCCGCCGTCGCCGTCGCCGCTCGGCCGGCGGCCGTGGCCGCGGCTCACGCGAGCGCGCCCGCGAGCAGCGGGCGAAGCTCCTCGTTGATCAGCGGGATCGTCCGGGCCTCGTCGGCGCCGATCCAGCGCCGCTCGCGCGTGCGCTCGGGCAGCGGGCCGAGCGCGAGCTCGCCCCCGGTGCCGGCGCTGGTGCCGGTGCCGGCGCCGAGCGCGAAGTAGCGCACGCGCTTCCGGTACCGCTCCGCGCCCTCGCCGACGAAGTAGTCGACGGCCCCGAGCTCCGGGCCCGCCGCCAGCTCCGACGCGACGCCCGCCTCCTCGCGCGTCTCGCGCGCGGCGGCCGCCTCCGGGAGCTCGTCCCACTCGATCCCGCCCTTCGGCAGCTCGTAGCCCTCGGCGCGGACGCGGATCACGAGCAGCTCGCGGGCGCCGCCGCCGCCCCGCACGAGCGCGCCGCCCGCGCAGATCTCGCTCGGGCTCTCCGGGAGATCGAGCACGAGGCCCGAGACGAGCCCGCGCGCGCGCGCCTCGCGCAGGAACCAGACCGTCGGCGCGTTGCGCCGCCACCCCGGCGGCGCGTCGACGCGATCGGCGACCATGAAGAGCGCGAGCAGGCGCAGCTCGACCTCCGCGGCCAGGCGGCGCCACGCTTTGTCGGAGGGCGGTTGGCCCTTCGCCTGCGCCAGGTACCAGGGCAGGTTCGTGTCGTGCCACTTCACGAGCGCGAGGAGGGCCGGATCCTCCACGCCGCAGTCGCGCAGGACCTCGAGCGAGCGCTCGGGCCGTGCCGTGCCCGTCACCTTGCCGATGTCGTGGGCGCGCCCGAGGTCCTCGAGCAGGCACACCTCGCGCTCGGTGCAGCCGTTGGCGCGCGCGAGCGCCGCGGCGCGGGCCGCCACCGCCTCGGAGTGCGCGAGCGCGTTCGCCGCCGTGTGGCGTCGCGGGTTCAGGGACACGCCGGCGAGCTGCCGGAACGTCTCCGCGAAGCGTTCGTGGTCGAGGATGCGGTCCATGATGCGGATCAACGTACGCGCCGCGGCGCTCGCCCGGAACTAGTATCTTCGGAGCGACTATAACCGGCAGGCTATAGCTCCAGAGGAGCTATGACCAGCCGCTCGCGCCGCGCCGCGCCGTGCCGTGAGCAGCCTCCGCGATCAACAGCTCGGCCTGCTCGATCGCGTCGGCGAAGTCGTCACCCGCGCCGGGGCTGTGGTCGTCGTACCAGGCGGCCGCCGCTTCGTACTCGGCGAGCGCTTCAGGGACGTACCGAACGTTCACCGGCGAGACGCGCGTCGTGCCCTGAGAGCGTCACGCACATGGGCGTGGGCAGCAGCGGCAGCCGCGATCCTCCGGCTCAGCGCTCCCTCAGTCGACCGTCACGGCCACTCGTTGCCTTTGCCGTCGAGCGGGCCGCGCTGCGGGTTCACGATGCAGAAGCGCTGGCCCGTCGGCGCCTCCATCACCCACCAGCGCTTGACGAACGCGACGCGCTTTGCGCCCAGCGCCTCGAGGCGCGAAGCCTCGGCCTCGAGGTCGTCGGCCTCGATGTCGAGGTGGATGCGGCTGTCGTGGTCGACCCGCTGGACGAGGATCATCGGCTCGCTCTCCTCTGCGGCGAGCTCGCGGTAGTCCGGATCGGCAGGATCCACCTTCGTGACCGCGCGCCCGAGCGCCTTGCTCCAGAACTCGGCGGCGACCTCGACGTCGTCGGACTTGCAATCGATCACGAACGTGGAGAGGCGGCTGCGATGCATAGGATCCTCCTTGGCGCCGCCGATGATGCCCGCGCGCGCGACGCGCGTGGCGCTCGCACGCAAGCAACGCGCGGGGATCGCCCCGTCACAGCCACGCAGGAAGCCGATGTGACACCGGCGCGCATCGACGGACGCGGCGCGGGGCGCCAGGCCCCGCTCACTGCAGGCACTGCTCGACGGGCGGCGCCGGATAGACGAACGTCAGCGCGTAGCACATCTCCTGGCTGCTGCTCTCGCCGAAGTACACCGTCTGCCCGCTCGGGTTCATGTACGTGCACTCGACGGTGATGCGGCCACCGGCGCTGGTCACGAGCGCGGGCGCCATCGATGCGAACCGCTGCTCGTCGAAGCTGTACGCCTGATCGTGCAGGACGCGCGCGTCGCCGCCGCTCGCGTTCGCGTAGCTCACCTTCATGTGGCGCCCGAGCATGTGCATGTGCGGGGCGAGCGCGAACACCGTGACGTTCGCGGGCGTGGTGCAGCGGCCGGTCTGCGTGGACAGGTTCGGCGGTACCGTGAGGCCCTGCGCCTTGCCGATCAGCACCACGCCGGCCTCGTGCTGCACGGCGTCCGGCTCCGCCTCGAGGATCTCGATCCCGGAGGTGCCGGTGATCGTGGCGTCGGTCGCGTTGAACAGGTGGAGGTTCAAGAGGAGCTGCTGGCCCGGCCGCACGTGCACGGCTACGCCGGCCGGCAGGTCCAGCGCCTGCGTCCCGACGCCGGAGGCGTAGATCGCGGGCTTCGAGAGCGCGCTCGTGCAGTCGACGGTCCCGTCCTTGCCATCCGGCGCGCCCAGCATGAGGACCGTGTGGTGCGTGCCCGTCGGCGCCAGCGGGCGGAGCGACCGGACGAACGTGTCCTGCGTGGCGGTCAGCCGGACGCAGACGTACTTCTCCGTCGCTGGCGGCAGCGTCCAGGCGCCGCTGATCAGCCGGGTGTAGCCGTCCGCGGCCGGCGGCGGGTCCGTGGTCGTGTCGTCGTCGCCGGGGTCCATGTCGACGCCGCAGCCGGCGATCTGGGCAGTGGCGGTGGCGGTGAAGAGGATCGCGAGGAGGGGGCGCATGCGTTCGTGTATTGCGACCGGCGTGCCGGCCGGAGATGCCCGGATCTCGGGCACCTGCGCCGCGCGCTGCTGTCCGGTCCAGCGGACACCCGACCGGCGCGCCGGACAGACGGCAGCTCGCCGGTGTACAAGGAGGGGTGCTCGAGACGCTGCGGCACGGTCGGCCGACGACGCTGCCGATCCGCAGCCTCGCCGTCGAGGTGATCGGCGGGCCCGACGCCGGCCTCGCGGTGACCGGGGTCGACGTGATCGTCGGGACCGCGGAGGGCAGCACGGTGCGGCTCACGGATCCGACCGTGTCGCGCTACCACGTCGAGCTGCGGCCCGTGCCCGGCGGCGTCGCCATCGCCGATCACGGCTCCACGAACGGCACGTTCGTCGGCGCGGCGCGGATCGAGCGCGGCGTCGTGCCGATCGGGACCGCGCTCCGCGTCGGCGACAGCGTACTGCGCCTCGGCGACGGCTCGCCGATCGAGGTGGAGCACCACGGCGGGGACGCGCTCGGCGGCGTGATCGGGCGCTCGCCGCCGATGCGGCGGCTGATGGCGCAGGTCGGCAAGGCCGCGCAGAGCGACGTCTCGGTGCTCGTCACCGGCGAGAGCGGCACCGGCAAGGAGCTGATCGCGCGCGCGCTGCACGATCTGGGGCCCCGCGCGCGCGGGCCATTCGTCACCGTCGACTGCGGCTCGCTGCCGCCGACCCTGATCGGGAGCGAGCTGTTCGGGCACGAGAAGGGCGCGTTCACCGGCGCCGACCGCGCGCACGTCGGCGCGTTCGAGGCCGCGCACGGCGGGACCGTCTTCCTCGACGAGATCGGCGAGCTCCAGCCCGCCGTGCAGGCGACCTTGCTCGGCGTGCTCGAGCGCCGCCGATTGCGGCGGCTCGGCGGCCGGAGCGAGATCGCGATCGACGTGCGCGTCGTGTCGGCGACGCACCGCGATCTGCGCGCGGAGGTGAACCGCGGCGGCTTCCGGCTCGATCTGTTCTACCGGCTCGCGGTGGTGACCGTCGCGGTGCCGGCGCTGCGCGAGCGGCCCGACGACATCCCGCTGCTCGTCGAGCACTTCCTGCGCGACGCCGGCTGGGACGGGCCCGTCGCGCAGCTGATCTCGCCGCAGGCGATGGACGCCCTGGCGCGGCTCCACTACGCCGGCAACGTGCGCGAGCTGCGCAACCTCGTCGAGGCCGCCGTGGCGATGGGGGAGGCGCCGGCGCTCCCCGCGGGCGGGCCCGCCCGGGCGCCCAGCGACGCCGCGTTCGCGACGGATCTCGCCCTGCCGTACAAGGAGGCGCGGGCGCAGCTGCTCGATCAGTTCGAGGCCCGCTACCTCGAGGCGCTGCTCGAGCGCGCGGGCGGCAACGTGTCGGCCGCGGCGCGGCTCGGCCGGCTCACGCGCTCGCACCTGAGCGAGCTCCTCGCCAAGCGCCGCGGGTAGTCGTAGTCAGGGGCCCCGCGCCGGGAACGCGGCGCACGCGCGCACCTGCGTCTCGCAGCGCTCGTCGAGCGCGTCGAGGTAGAGCGCGATCGCGCCCTCGACGGTGTCGAGCTGGAGCGGGCAGCTGTACGCGCAGCCGATCGCCGCGTCCGGATCGAGGGAGGCGTAGGTGTCTCCCGCGGGCGCGACGAGGCGCTCGTCGCACCGCTCGGTCGTCGCGACCGCGCGCACGATCACCGGCCGATCCGGCGCGTCGGGCGTGAGCTCGAGGCCGCGCAGCGCGTCCGCGACCTGCCGCGTGATCGACGCCTGATCGAGCGGCGGCGCGACCGTGACCTCGACGCACGCGCGCCGGCCATCGGCGCTGACGACCAGGGTCGGGCAGTCCTCCGCGCGCGGGCAGGCGCGGAGGATCTCCTCGCCGCGGCAGCCCGGCACCGTGTCGCCCACGCCGATCAGATCGAGGACGATGCGGAACTCGAGCCGGCCGCCGACGAGCGCGCGGGCGGCGAGCGGCGTGCCCTGCGCGTCCACGCACCGAAAGCCCAGGCCGAGCGTGCCGTCGTCGGAGCCCAGCTCGATCCGCACGTCGTGCTCGCGCGCGCACGCGGCGGCGGTGGTCGCGAGCGCGGCGGCGAGCGCGGGCGCGGCGGCGAGCGCGCGCGTCATAGGCCCACCCGCGTGCGCACCTCGGGCTCGTAGGTGACGGCGACCGTCGCGCCCGCCGCGAGCAGCGTCGCGCCCGTCGCGGCGATCCAGAACCAGGGCCGCGCCCACAGCGGCGGCCGGCGCAGCACGCGCGCGTCGTAGGCGAGCTCGCGCACGAGCGCTGGGGCCTCGCCGCGCCCGCGGGTGCCCGTCGCGGCGAGCGCGCCGTCCACGACGAGCGCGCCGCTCACGCGCGCGCCGCCCTGGAGCAGCACGACGCGCGGCGCGCCGGTGAGCCGCGCGAGCAGCGCGGCGCCCGTCAGATCAGCCGGGGGCAAGCCGCGGCCGAGCCGCGCGCGCCACTGCCGCCCTGCCAGCTCCGGCGACGCTGGCGCCTGCGTGAGCGCCGCGGCCCCCGCGTCCGGAACCCGGACGAGCTGCGCCGCGGGCGCGAAGCCGTCTGCCTCGGCGGCGAGCACGTGATCGCCGGCCGGCAGATCGATCGTGCACGGCAGCGTGCAGCCCGCCGGCCGGCCGTCCACGGCGAGCCGCGCGCCCGCCTCGCCGCGGACCGCGAGCGGGTGCCGCGGCCGCGCGCCCGCCTCGGCGATCGCCTTGCCGATCATCGCCTCGACCTCGATCGCCACCGCGGCCTCGGGTAGCGTGAGCGCGAGCGCCGCCAGCCGCGCCGCGGCCGCCTGCGCGTCGGCCACGCGCCGCGCGCCGTACGCGCACGCCGCCTCGAGCGTGAGCGCGCGGGCCGCCACGCCGCGCTCGCCCGCGGCGAGCACCGCCACCAGGTCGACGCGCGTGAGCGCGGCGCGGCACGCGTCGTGCTCGCCCTGCGCGTACGCGGCGCGCGCGCGCGTGACCAGCGCGGCCACGTCGCCCGTCGGTGCTGGCGTCGGCGTCGAGGCTGGCGCCGGCAGCGCGAGCGCGCGCAGCTCGAGGCCCGGGACCGCGTCGGGCGCGACCGGCCCGACCGCTGCCGCATCCCCCTCCACGAGGAGCGCGACCGCGAGCGCGTGCTTCGGCGTGGGCGCGCACGCGGGCGCGAGTGCGACCGCCGCGGGTACGAGCGCGGCGAGCGGCCGGATGCGGTGTGCTAGCCTCGTCATCGCGTGTCGGGCGTGTCCGCCGCCGGCCCACGGTACCGCATTCTGCGCCGGCTCGGCCAAGGCGGGATGGCCGAGGTCTTCGAGGCCGAGCTCGCCGGGGAGCTCGGGTTCGCGCGCAAGATCGCGATCAAGCGCATGCTCGGCGACGCCGCGGCCGATCCGCGCGCCCTGCAGCGGTTCCTCGACGAGGCGCGCATCGCGAGCCGGCTCCACCACGCGAGCATCGTCGCGATCTTCGACGTCGGCCTGCTCGACGATCTCCCGTTCCAGGTGCTCGAGCTCGTGGACGGCCTGAACGCGCAGCAGCTGCTCCAGCGCGCGGGCGGCCGGCTCCCGCTCGAGGTCGCGCTCGCGGTCGCCAGCGAGGCCGCGCACGCGCTCGCGTACGCGCACGCGGCGACCGACGACGCGGGCGCGTCGCTCGGCGTCGTCCACCGCGACGTGAAGCCGTCGAACATCCTCGTGTCGTGGGCCGGCGACGTGAAGCTGGCCGACTTTGGCATCGCGATCGCGCGCGATCGCGCGGCGCGCACCGAGACCGGCGCGGTGGCCGGCACGTTCGGCTTCATGGCGCCCGAGCAGCGCATGGGCTGGGCGGTCGATGGCCGCGCCGACGTGTTCGCCCTCGGGCTCACGCTGCACGCGCTCGTCACCGGCGCGACCCCGCTGCAGGATCTGGCCGTCGAGCTGGCGGTGATCGACGGCCGGCCGATCCCGCTCGATCCGGACCTGCCCGAGGACGTGCGCCGGCTGATCGCACGCGCTGTCGCGCCGGCGCGCCTGGATCGGCCGAGCGCCGCGGAGCTCGCGGCCGCGCTCGGTGCCGCGCTCGCGCCGCGCCTCGTCCGCGACGCGCGCGGCGTGCTCCGCGACTTCGTCGAGCCGCTCGGCGCGCGGCGGCCCGCGGCGGGCGCGCTCGATCACCTGCTCGGCATCGAGGTCGTCCCCGACGCGCCCGTGCCCGGCGGGGCCGCGCCCGGCGAGCCGCCGCGCTACCGCACGGTCGCCGCCGCGGCGGCGCCGTTCTCCCGGCCCGCCGACGTCACCGTCCGGAAGCCGGACGTAGCCGCCCCTACCGCTCCGCGTCCTCCACCACTCCCGCCAGCGGTGTCGCCTTCGCCGACGCGATCGTCCTCGCCGCCGCCGTCGGAATCGCCTTCGCCGACGCGATCGTCCTCGCCGCTGCGATCTCCTTCATCGTCTTCATCGTCTTCATCGTCGCTGCGGGGCCGGCGGGTCGCCGCGCTGGCGCTCGCCGCGTTCGCGCTCGCCGCGGGCGGGCTCGGCGTGTGGCGACTCGCCGCGGGGGGCGGCACCGGCGCGCCGCCGGCCGTGGCGCTCGCGCCCGCCACCGACGCAGCGGTGCTTGCGCCCGCCACCGACGCGGCGGCGCTCGCGCCTACGCTGCCCGATGCCGCGCCGGCGCCTCTCGCCGCCGCATCCGCGCGCCCCGATGCCGGCCCCGCCGCGCCCGCCGCCACCCCGCCGCGTCGCGCCGCCACCCCGCCGCGCCCCGCCGCCACCCCGCCGCGCCCGGCCGCCACCCCGCCGCGCCCCGAGGTCGCCGCGCCCGCCGAGACCGGCTGGCTCCTCGTGTACGGTGACGAGCTCGTCGGCGCGCGCGTGAGCGTCGACGCCGGCAAGTGGACCGGCTCCGTCCCGAACGCGATCGAGGTCGCCGTCGGCCGGCGCAGCGTCGCTGTCGTGCGGCGCGACGGCACCCAGCTCCCGCCCAAGCAGGTCGACGTCACGAGCTTCCACTCGTCGATGCGCCCGCTCCGCATCACCTGGTGAAAGCGATCGCCGCCGCGCCGGGCCCGCGTCAGCGATGCGGCGCGAGGTACGTGCAGATCAGCGCCGCGGCCTCTGCCGGCGTCAGCCCGGCGAGCCGCGCGTGCAGCGCGACCAGCTCCTCGGGCCACAGCGTCGCGAGCGCCGCGAGCGCCTCCGACTGCTGATCGCTGGACAGCAGCGCGCTCGCCGCGGTGATCTGCTCCGCGAGCGAGCGGCGCGACGTCTCGGCGGCGCTCGGCTCGTCGTCGAGCCGGCGGCGCAGCTTCTCGACGGCGTCGTCCTCGGCGCGGTTCACGATCATCGTGATGATGTCGGCCGCGGCGGGGCCGCTCATCAGCTCGTCGAACGCGCGCTGCTCGTCCGGCCCGAGCCGCGCGCGCACGCGGAGGACGTGCGTCGTCGCGCAGACCTGATCGTCCGCGGTCCGCGCGCGCGGGCGCGACGGCCGCAGCGGCGGCAGCTCCACCGGCAGCTCGACGGTCACGGACGACGAGATCGACGGCGGCGCCGGCAGCTCGACGACCCCGGACGACGCTGCCGACGCTGCCGGCGCGCCCGCGTCCGCGTCCGCGCCCGCGCTCGCGCCCGCGGTGAAGCCCACCGGGACCGGCCGGATCGACGTCCACCACGAGGACTCGTCCTCGCCCTCGTCCTCGAAGCTGGGCTCGTCGTCGTTGTCGTCGTCGTCGTCGAACGCGTCCTCCGATGGGGGCGGCGTCGGCGGCGGCAGCGGCGTCGGCTCGTCGAAGTCGAGGCTCGGGTCGTAGTCGTAGAAGAGCTGCGCGCGGCCGGTGGGCGGGGGCGAGGGGTGCGCCTTCATCTCGGGTACAATGCACGACCAGCCGGACAACCCTTGTCACTCCCTTGCATTCTTCATTCCGGCACAAACGCCCTACAATCTTGATGCCTTAGCTGCGAACTGTTCGGGGTGTTCGCGCGCCTGGGCCGCAAGCTCCGTTCTCGCCCGCGCCCTGGGTCGCGGCGCCGCCTGGGCGCTACGCGGCGCCCGTCGCCCCGCCGCTGTCCACGACCGCCGCCGTGATCGTATGGACGCCCGCCGACAGCGTGACCGACCGCATCGCGCCCGTGCCGAGCGCGCCGTCGACGCTCGACGACCACGCGAGCTGCTCGCGCCGGGCGCTACTTCACGTCGGTGAGGATGTTCAGGCTCTCCTCGACCCACGGGTCGCGCGCCAGGTTCTCGCGCCAGCGCGTCAGCCGATCCTCCGGGGCCGCCTTGGCGCCGGGGCCGCCCGGGCCCGGGCCCGTCGTGGGCACCGGCGGAGGCGGCGCCGCCTTGCCCGGCTCGTCGAGCAGCTTGACCGTGAGCGCGGGCGGCATGTCCTTCAGATCCAGCGAGGCCGCGTCGGCGGCGGCGCGCTGCTCCTTGCGCCGGGCCTCCCACGCCGGGCGCGCGAGCGGCACGCGCGTGTCGCTCCGCCGCGCCTTGAGCGCCTGCGTGCTCGTGGCGACCTTCGCGAGCACCGGGTGCTTGGCGACGCGCGCGGCGCTCTTCTGCGTCAGCGCCTCGAGCTTCCACGCCGGCTGGAGCTTCTTGTACTGCGCCGGCGCGATCTGCGACCACGCGATCGCGTGATCGAGCTCGCGCTCGCCAGACTCGACGTGCGCCGCCGGATCGGGGAGCACGATGTCCGGCGAGACGCCCTCGCGCTGCGTCGACGAGCCCGTGACGCGGAAGAACTGCTGGATCGTCACCTTGAGGCTGCCCAGCTCGATCTTGCCGCCCGTGGCGCGATCGAGATCCGCGAGCGTCTGGACCGTGCCCTTGCCGTGCGTCGGGCCCGTGCCGACGATCAGCGCGCGGCCGTAGTCCTGCAGCGCGCCCGCGACGATCTCCGACGCCGAGGCGCTGAACCGATCGACCAGCACCACGACCTTGCCGTCGTAGTCCGTGCCCGGCTTGTCGTCGGAGAGCACGTCGCGCTTGCCGCGGTTGTCCTGCACCTGGACGACCGGGCCCTCGTCGATGAGCTGGCCCGTCATCTCGATCGCGTCGCCGAGCAACCCGCCGCCGTTGCCGCGCAGATCGATCACCACGCCCGCGACCTTGCGCGCCTTGAGCTCGCCGAGCAGCCGGTGGACGTCGCCCGCGGCCGTGCGCTGGCCCGGGCCCTTGCCGCCGTAGAAGCTCGGCAGGTGGATGTAGCCATACGCCGGCTGGCCCGGCTTGCGCGTCAGCACCGCGCCGCGCGCGTACGTCTCCTCGACCACGACGACGTCGCGCGTGATCTGGATCGTCTCCTGCGTCCCGCTCGCCTTCTGGATGCGGAGCCGCACCACCGTGCCCTTCGGCCCGCGGATCATCTTGACGACCTCGTCGATCCGCATGTCGGTGACGTCGACCGGATCGGCGTTCTCCTGCGCGACCGAGAGGATCAGGTCGCCCGGCTGCAAGATGCCCTGGCGCGCGCTCGCGCCGCCCGGGACGATCTCGACGATCTCGATCAGGTGCTCGCGCTCGCGGAGCACCGCGCCGATGCCCTCGAGCGAGCCGCTCATGTGGATGTCGAAGTTCGCCTTGTCGGCCGGCGGCAGGTAGACCGTGTGCGGATCGAGCGCCGAGGCGACGGCGTTGACCAGGTCGGCCGCCGCGTCGAGCGGCTCCGGCGTGCGCAACCGCGCGAACCGGCCCGCGTACTGCTTCGCCAGATCCGCGCGCGCCTTCGCCTCGCGGCCCTCCCACGTCGGCGGGATCGGCGACTTGTCGTCCGGCGGCGGTGCCGCGGGCTTCGGCGGCATCGCGCCCGGCTTCTTCGGCTCGGTCTTCAGCTCGGCCTTGGCTGGCTTCGGCGGATCGAGCCGGGCCTCCATCTGCGCGACGCGCTCGAGCACCTCCAGCTCGAGGCGGCGGCGCCACCGCTCGCGCAGCTCCTGCTCGCTCGCGGCCGGCTCGTTCTTCTTCGGATCCAGCTCGATCCACTCCTCGTTGTTGTGATCGAGCGGCGCGGCGAGCAGCGCCGACACGAAGCCATCCACCAGGACGACGCGCGCGGCGAAGATCTTCGCCCCCTCGTGCGCCAGGTCGAGCGAGCCCGCGCGGAGCTCGTCGTCGATCTTGTCCGTGTGCGAGGCGAGCGCCTCGCGGTCGGCGCGCAGGAGGAACATCTTCCCGCCGTCGAGCCGATCGAGGTAGTTGTCGAACGCCAGGCGCGAGATCTCGTCGTCGATCGTCTTGCGCAGGAGGTGGCCGTGCTCGAGCAGGCGCAGCACCGCCATCGACAGCGCCGCCTCACGCGGATCGGGCGGCGGGACCGCGATCTGCGCCCCGCCGGCCGCCGGCTCGTCAGCCGGCGCCTGGGCCGTGGGGGGCGCGACGTCGCCCGTGCGGGGTGACTCCTTCGAGACCTGGGTCTTCGACGAGCACGCGATCAGCGCGAGGGCGAGCAGGTGATGGCGGGACACCGCTCCATGCTAGCCCGAGCCGGCGAGGTTTCCACCCGAGCTTGGCCTGTTAGGCATCGACGACGAGGCCGCCCGCCGAGCGCGCCTGGCATGCGAGGATCAAGCCCTTGGACTTGTCAGCGGGGGTGAGCGCGTCCTGGACCTCCATGGAGACGCGCCCCGAGACCAGCTTGGTCTTGCACTGACCGCAGATCCCCGATCGGCACTCGAACGGGATCTCGACGCCCGCCTCCTCGGCCGCCTCGAGCACGGTGAGCCCCGTCGGCAGCTCCGCCGTCTTGCCCGCGCGGAGGAAGCGCACGCTGCCCGCCTCGCCGCCCGCCGCCTCCGTGGCCGCCTCCGCGGCCGCCGCCGCGGGCGCCGCCGCCTCCGCCGCCGCGGGCGCCCCCGCCGCCGCGGGCGCCCCCTCTGCCGCGGCCGGCGACAGGAACGCCTCCTGGTGGATCTCCGCATCCGGCACGCCCATCCCGACCAGCAGCTCGCGCATCGCCGTCATCATCGCGTCCGGTCCGCACAGCATGATCGGCCCGCGCCCGAGCTCCGGCACGAAGCCTTCGATCATCTCGCGCGTGATGTGGCCGCGCGCGCCCGTCCACGCCGCGCCCTCCGGCTCCTTCGACAGCGTGTGGAGGACGTGCAGGTTCGGGAACCGCCGCTCGAGCTGCAAGAGCTCCGTCTCGAAGATGATGTCGGCGCGCGTCCGGTTCGCGAACAGGAGGTAGATCTCGCCTTGCCAGCAGCGATCCGTCAGGCTCCGCACGATCGACATCATCGGCGTGATGCCGACGCCGCCCGCGATCAGCACGACGCGCTTCGCCGCGTCGCTCGGCTCGCCCGCGAAGTGGAACTTGCCCGCTGGCGCGGACGCCTTGATCGTGTCGCCCTCGCGCAGCTTGTCGTGCAGGTGCCCCGACGCCTTGCCCACGCGCTTGACCGAGATCTCGCAGTACGCCGCGCGCGTCGGCGACGACGCGATCGTGTACGAGCGGTTCACGCGCTGGCCGTCGATCTCGAGCGCGAGATTGATGTACTGGCCCGCCGTGTGCTCGAACGGCAGCGGCCCGCCGTCCGGCAGCACGAAGCGGAACGTCTTGACGTCGTGCGTCTCGTCGAAGATCCGCGCCACGCGTAGCTCGCCCGACCAGAACTTGCGCCGCTTCGGCGCGCCCGCGCCCGCGCCCGCGCCCGATGCCGCCGCGGCCCGCGCGCCCGCCTTGGCGTCCGCGAGCTTCTTCTTCGCGGCCGCCAGCTCGCGCCGCAGATCCACCTGGCTTGCGACCGCGCGGTAGATCAGCATCGCGGCATAGATCGACGCGAAGACGATCGGCTGCCGCAGGTCCGACTTCACGAGCAGCCAGAAGTGGACGACCGCGCCCAGCACCACCACGTACGTCAGCCGGTGCAGGAGCTTCCACTTCTTCGCGCCCAGCCGCGTCACCATGCCGTCCGTCGACGTCACCGCCAGCGGCACCATGAGGAGCAGCGCGCCGAAGCCGAACCACAGGTACACGCGCTCGATGATCTCCGTCGCCGTGCTCGCCAGGCTCGCATCCCGATCGAACGCGAAGAAGATCGTGAAGTGCGCCAGCGCGTAATAGAAACCGAACAATCCCAGGTTGCGCCGCACCGCGATCAGCTGGCCCCAGCCCGTCAGCCGGCGCAGCGGCGTGATGAGGAGCGACAGCGTGAGGAACACGATCGACAGCTTCCCCGTCGTGCGGATCGCGTAGTTCACGTCGTTGACGCCCAGCTGCCCCTCGAGCGCGTCCCACCCCAGCACCAGCGCCGGCACGAGGCCGTTGAGCCAGACCAGGAGCTTGGCGAACCGCGCGTCGACGAGGCTTGCCGGGCGCGCGGCGCCCGCGGCCGCCGCTTCAGAAGTAGGCATGGAGATCCATCCCCGCGTACAGGCTCGCCACCTGCTCGCCGTAGCCGTTGAACATGAGCGTCTTGCGGCGCCCCGACTCGCCGATCCGCTGCTCCGTCGCCTGGCTCCACCGCGGGTGCGGGTGATCCGGGTTGACGTTGGCGTAGAAGCCGTACTCGCCCGACGCTTCGCGGTTCCACGACGTCGGCGGCTGATCCGCGACCAGAGAGATCTTGACGATCGACTTGATCCCCTTGAACCCGTACTTCCACGGCACCACCAGCCGCACCGGCGCGCCGTCCTGCGGCGGCAGCTCGCGGCCGTAGAGCCCCGTCGCGAGGATCGCGAGCGGGTGCATCGCCTCATCCATGCGCAGGCCCTCGACGTACGGCCACGTGAGCGCGTTCGTCTTCTGCCCCGGCATCCGGGCTGGATCGTGGAGCGTCTCGAACGCGACGTACTTCGCGCCGCTCATCGGCTGGACGCGCTCGAGGAGCTTCGACAGCGAGAATCCCGCCCACGGGATCACCATCGACCACGCCTCGACGCAGCGCATCCGGTACACCCGCTCCTCCGGCGGGCTGATGCGGCGCAGATCGTCGAGGTCGAACACTTGCGGCTTGTGCGCCAGGCCCTCGACCGCCACCTTCCAGCCCGCCGTCTGGAACCCCGCCGATGCCGCCGCGACGCCGTCCTTGTTCGTCGTGAACTCGTAGAAGTTGTTGTAGTTCGTGATCGAGGCCAGCGGCGTCATCGCCTCGTTCACCGTGTACTCGGCCGGCTTCTTGAGACCCGTGAGCGCGGCCGTCTTGGTCTCGACGATCTCGACCCCGTTCAGCTTCCGGTAGAGCAGGGCCGTCGCCGCGGCGGAGCCCGCCAAGATGCCCCCGCGCAGGAGCTGCCGTCGATTGAAGTACACCTCGGGCGGTGTGATCTCGTCCCGTGCTGTCATGATCCCCCAGGCCGCATACGCCGGCCGGCGCGCTGGTTACACCCCGATCGCAGCTTTGAGCAGCGGGATCCATGCCCGCAGCACCGCGTCCTCGGCCACTCCCGTCAGCAGCACCGTACCATCGGCTCGCCGGTCCAGGCGCACATAAGGCGTCACCTGCTCGATCTGGCCCTCCTCCAGGCGGACGCCGACGCCGAGCCAGTGGGGCGCGCCCATGTGCATCCCGATCCACGACGGCAGGTGCGGGAACACGTCGTGGAGCCAGTGCGACCAGCTCGCCTGCGAGATTCCCTCGGCCACCGCGCCGTGGACGATCGCCCACGGCACCACCTCGATCTGGTACGGGCTCGGCACCACCACCGTCGCCTCGCCGCGCACGCGCAAGGTGCCCGCGTTGACCATGCTCACCGCGTCGCGCAGCCGCGCGAGGACGATCCCCGCCCCCACCTGCACCTCGTCCGCGAAGCAGTCCATCCACCGCCCCAGGAGGAGCCACACGTCGCTGCCCGCGCCCGGCGCCATCACGTCGAGCCCGCCGACGTCCGGCCCCTCGTAGCCCTCGGCCGTCACCTGCACGATCGTGTCGAGCGCGGCCACGTCGGCGCCGCGCAGGACGTAGATCCCTGCCAGCGCACCGTGCAGGCCGAGCTCCGCCATCAGCGTCGACGATAGCGCGCCCCCGCCACCGGCGCGGCGCGCGAAGCGCGGCGGCGGTTGCGCGCCGTGATGGCTCGCGCACTCGCCACGGCGGCAACCATTGCTTCGACAAGGCTCTCGCGTTCCGCAAGAGTCACGGCTGGTACTAGCGAGCGCGCCGCGTCCGCGCCTCGATCTGCGGCGAGCTCGCGATTGCCGTCGACCGTGAGATGTGCATAAGATGGGCGTTATGCCCAAGGAGCATTCCACTGACGAGGATGGACTCCCCATCACGGTCGCGGGGGAAGCTCCGGACCGTGCATCTCTGATCGGGGCGCGCGTCGGCCTGCACGTGATCACGGCTCACCTCGGAGAGGGGCGCGTGGGCGCGGTGTACGCCGCGGAGCACGAGGTCTTGCGGGCGCGGCGCGCGATCAAGGTCTTGTTCCCCGAGTGGACGCAGTCCGCCACGATCGTGCAGCGGTTCGTCAACGAAGCGCGCGCGGCGTCGTCGCTGCGCCACCGCAGCATCGTCGAGATCCACGATTGCGGTCAGCTCACCGGCGGTCGCTGGTACGTCATCATGGATCAGCTCGAGGGCAGCCCGCTCTCGCGATTCCGAGCCGCGCACCAAGGTCCGCTCTCGATGCACGTGGCCACAGAGCTCCTCGCGCCAATCGCGAGCGCGCTCGATGCCGCGCACGCGGCTGGCGTCGTCCATCGCGGCCTTGGGCCCGAGAACATCTTCCTCGTCCAGCGCGGCAAGAACGCCCGCCACCCCATCCTCCTCGACTTCGGCATCGCGAGGCTCGGCGAGGGCGACGCCGCGGCGCTCGCCCGTGCCGGCAAGAGCGTGGGGAGCCCGGTCTACCTGGCTCCCGAGCAGCTCCGCGACCCGTGGCTCGTGGATCGGCGCAGCGACGTGTACGCGCTCGGCGTGATCGCCTACGAGCTCGTCACCGGCGGCTGGCTGCCGTACCAGGACCTCGTCGAGCGCGACAGCTACCGCCAGCTCTCGGCCGCCGCGATCGCGCAGCGGCAGCTGTCCTGGGAGCTCACCGATCCACGGCGGCATACAGCCTCGCTCCCCGAGCAGTTCGCGGCCGCGATCCTCGCGGCGCTCCACCCCGACCCCGCGCGCCGGCCCCCGACGCCGCGCGCCTTCGCGCTCGCGCTCGCGGAGGCAACTCCCGCCGAGGGCGCGCTGCCGAGCGGGCTGGACCTCGTGCAGACCTACGCCTCCGAGCTCCTCGTGCGCGCGCGGCCACCCGATCCCGCCCCGTCGCCGGACCTCGACGAGGAGCCCGCGCCCCCGCGCCCCCAGGCTCCCGCGGAGGCCGGCGACGCGCCCGCGGGGACACCCAAGCTCGACGCCAAGCCTCACGGCACACCGCAGGATCGCGCCGATCGCGAGCGAGGCTCCGCCGACTCCTGGAATTAGCCCTAAACAAGGCATGTCAGGGCAAGGGCCGATGAAGGGTCATCCCGGCCTTCGCAATGACAGCCTCCCGTGAGCTTCCACGCGGTCGGGGACCCTGAGCGCCCTCAGCTGGCGCTGCAACAGCCAGGCGCTCGCGTGAGAGCAGGCATCCCTCCTGCGCTCGACGCGCCGATCACGGATATCGGCGAATTCAAGTTGGAGGTGCCGCCGCGCGCGACTCTCGGCGAATTCAAGTTGGAGGGATCGATATGGGCGCGCTCGCGCCAGTCGCACGAGCGCGGTCGCCAGCGCGAGCCCGCTATAGGGCGTGACCGAGCTTGCAGTTCGGGGGCGGCGAGAAACTGCAGTCCACAGGGTCGGTTGGATCTGCCTGAGATTGAGATCTTGCGAGCAGATCGTCGTGAGTATCGAGCGCTTCGGGAAACCGTCGAGGAAGCTCCGGAGCCGCAGACGAGCTGCAGAGAGCGATCGATGGGACGGCACGGCGCTCGGTCGAGCCGTCGCGATGTTTGCGGTCGATCTATCGCAGGCCCGGATCAGGAGCTCAGAGTTTCGTAGATCCTGACGCCGTGATGCGCCGCCTCGTATGCGAGCGTGTTCGGTGTGTCCCGATCCTCGTTGAACTCGGAGATCGGGCAGATCACGATATCAGCGCGCATCCGGGTCTCCCGGCGCAGCCGGTAACCGGCAAACATGTCGTCAGCGGCTTCGAGGTCGTCGGGGACGACGACGAACAGGTCCCAGTCGCTCGCGTCGTGAGCCTCTCCCCTCGCGCGGCTCCCGAACAGTCGGATCTCGATGGGGTGGAACGCGCCGACGATCCGCTCGAGCAGCGCCTCAATCTGGCGAACGTCGATCGCCTGCCCACGGAAGTCTCTGCGGGAGGTCGCAATCACCTCGAGAGCCTACCATCTCGCAATACGCCGGCCCGCACCGGGTGGACCGGACATGGAGCTCGCTGGCTACTCGTGGTTTGACACGATGAGCTTTCGAGCTCGACGCAGCTCATCGAAAATTCATCAGACATTCGTCGGACGTTAATTGAGCTACCAGCTTACCAGCCCTTATCACGACAGCGACAATAAGAAATTGATGTGCCTCTTGCGGTATTGCGGCATGGGCGCGCCCAAAATACGCACGGCTGCCGTAATATGCGGCAGAGGCAGCGGCTTTACATAGCGTGAGATCTGCGTAAGATCGCGAAGTATGCTTTCCAACCGTGCCGTCGCGGCTGGTGAGTACCCGAACGCCGCGACGCCGGTAACCTTGCGCATGATCGGCGCGCGCATCGGGCAGCTCGTGGTCACGCACCTGCTCGGCGAGGGAGGCATGGGCGCGGTCTACGCTGCCGAGCACGAGATCCTGCGGACGAGGCGCGCGATCAAGGTGCTCTTGCCCGAGTGGACGCAGAACGCGATGGTCGTGCAGCGGTTCGTCAACGAAGCTCGCGCCGCAGCATCGATTCAACATCGCAACATCATTGCGATTCATGATTGCGGCCAGCTGGCCAGCGGGAGCTGGTACATCGTCATGGATCACCTCGCGGGCAGCACGCTCTCGCGATTCCGGACGTCGCAGGCAGGACCGCTCTCGACGCACCTCGTCCTGGAGCTCCTCGCCTCGATCGCGAGCGGGCTCGAGGCCGCGCACGCGACGGGCATCGTTCATCGCGATCTCAAGCCCGACAACATCTTTCTCATCCAGCACGGCGAGAACGTCCGCCACCCGATCATCCTCGACTTTGGCATCGCGAAGCTCGGCGAGCATGACACTGCGGGGCTGACCCGTACGGGCATGAGCGCGGGCACGCCGGCTTACATGGCGCCCGAGCAGGTCCGTGACATGAAGCTCGTCGACCGGCGCAGCGACGTATACGCGCTCGGGGTGATCGCATACGAGCTGATCACCGGCGGCTGGCGGCCGTATCAGGATCCCGCCGAGCGCGGGCGCTACGGCCAGCTCCCGGCCGCCGAGATCTATCACCGGCAGATGTCGCGGGAGCCCACCCATCCGCGGCAGCACGTAGCCTCGATCCCCGACCGGTGGGCCGCTGCAATCCGCGGTGCGATCGATTCCGATCCTTCGCGCCGGCCGCAGACTCCGCGTGACTTCGTGCTCGCGCTCGCGGAGGCGACGCTCGGCGCAGGAGAGCTGCCGAGCGGAATGTCCATCGTACGGAGCCACGCGCCCGAGCTCCTGCAGCCCGCGCGATCGAGCGAGCCCGTTCGCTCGTCGGACGTCGGTGCCCTGACCTCGGCATCGCGCCCGCTCGTGGCTTCGGACGCGCGCGGTATGTCCGTCGCGACGCCAGTGCCCGAGACGGAGCCGCCCGACACGTCGCTGGATCAGGGCAAGGCTCGATCGAAGCGGCACCGGATCTTCTCCGTGCTCGCCGGTGTCGGTGCCGGCGGGCTACTCGCGTTCGCGATCAGCTCGTCGCTGGGGCAGCCAACCACCTCGCCGCCGAGCGTGACCGCGCGCGAGCCGGACCTCGCGCGACCATTACTGTCGACTCCGGCCTTCGAGCCGTCGCCGTCCCCGAGCGCGGCTCCAGCGAGCGACCCGGCGTCGCGGGTGGCCCCGCCGGCAGTGACCCCCGAGGCCATCGTACCCGCGCCGGGCAACTCAGAGCCAAGCACGCTCGCGCCGGGCAAGCGGGAGGCGATCGCGCTGGCACCGGGCAAGCCATCGCTCGAGGCCGCCCCGCGCCAGCTACCGCCCGTTCCCGTCGCGCGCCCGCAACCCAGCGCGCCGCGCGAGAGCACGAGGACCGCACCGGAGCCCGCCGGCACCGCCGCGGCGCTGCCGCTGACCCGCGAGCCCGTGACCGGAGCAGACCTGGACCGCAAATGGCGCGCGGTGCTGAGCGAGATCAAAGCGCTCCAGAAGTCGAAGGGCCCCGGCGCCACCGACCCGCTCTTCGCCCGCTGGCGGCGCATCAACATCCTCTCCGCCATGTCGACGCCGGAGAGCCGCACAAATGCCGTGAGAGAGCTCGCGGAGATCCGCAAGGCCCTCGCGGCACTCTAGCCAGCGCGTCCGCGTTCGCTCGCGTTCGCGTGGCGCCGGGAGGCGATCAGCGGGAGCGTGAACGGATCGTCATGCTCGGCTGCCGGATGGGTCAGAGCGGATCGCGCAAAGCCAGCTAAAATGCAAGCATTTCTGACTAGCAGGTTGATTGAGACGGTATTGGCCAAGTAGTGTGCCGGCCGATGGTGAGGTCGCCTCGATCGCGCCCTGTCAAGCGCGGACCGGGCGGCGCCAAGAAACATACGCCGGGGCACAACCGGAAGAGCGCACCTCAGAAAAAGAGGCGGTTCCAAGCGACTACCGCGCGAAAGGCCAGCGAAACGGAAGCCCGGATGGAACGGCTCCTGAGATTGTGGAACACTGCGATGAGCGAGGAAGCGCGTCGCATCTACGGCAGCTTCGAGAATTGGGAGCGGACGCAGCGGTAGCCAGGGTTCACCATGCCGGAAGCCGAGATCACCAAGCCCCAGGAGCTCAGCAGGCTCAGGAAGCAGCTGCTGCGCGCCTTGTACATAAAACCACACGCTAAGCGTGCGCGTGTATACGCGGACCGAATGCAGAAAGCCCTGGAGGGCTACCAGCGCATCGAGGAGACGCTGCTTGGACGCGACTGTCTCGCGCTTGTTGCAGAGGCTCGCGAGCAATACCCGCTGGCGATCAAGCATCGCACGCAGCAACTGGAGCTCCTCGCCATCGTGGCGCGCGAAGCGCGGAACATCGCCGCGAGCAGATCGCGTGCGATCGTTACCAAGATGATCGCGACAGATCGAATCACGGTGCTCGCCTTCTTGACGCTGTCAATGTGGTCGCTTGGCAAGCTACCAGCTGCGTTGAAGCAGCTCACGCAGATGAAGCGTGAGTGTACGCGATACAAGCTGGAGTTTTTCGGGAACGAAATTCAATCGGATATCCGCCGGCAGTTACAGAGGCGCCCGAAAAGGCTCCTTTCGCGCAGCGAGAAAGCAGAACAGAGCCAGTATCGCGTTCCTCGCAGCGAAGAAGCGAGCCACTTCATCAGCGCGCAGACCAAGCACCTCGCTGCTTGATCTCTTGCGCGTCACCGCAGCTGCCTGGCGCCGCGCGCTGCGCCTGCCGCGCGGTAGCCGGCCGCGCTAGTCGACGACGTAGACGACGGCCGTGCGCGCCGGGATCGTGAACGCGCCGGTCGCCCGCGCGTAGCTCGCCTGCGCCGGGCGCGCGTCCGCGGCGCCGGATGCGCGGTGCACCGGGTGTAGCACGTACGGCTTGCCCTTCTCGGCGTCGATCGTCACCGTGTGCGGCGCCTTGTCGACGTTGACGAAGTACAGGACGTCGTCGAACGTGCCCTCGTAGTCGCGCCCGTCGAGGTGGCCGACGATCACGGTCGGCTCCTGCTGGCTGCCGGTGTTGTAGAAGCGCAGCCGCTGCTTGATCTCGTCGCCGGTGCGCAGCCGGAACAGCCGCGAGCTGGCGCGGATCTTCAGGAGATCGCGGAACGCGTCGCGGCTCCACGCGATCTCCGCCCGGGTCGGCTTGATGAACCGGTCCGCCAGGAGCGGCTTGATGATCGACCAGTTGTCGCCATTGTCCGCCTGCGGCGGCGCGCCCGCGCCGAAGTTGTTGTCCTGGTACGTCCAGTCGAGCCGGTTGAACCAGTCGCCGCTGTTGTAGCTGTTGCGGTCCATCGACTTGCTGCGGAGCGTGTCGATGCCCGCGTGGAAGTACGCCACGCCCTGGCTGAACGCGTTGATCGCCGCGGCCAGCATCTGCACGCGTGCGCGGTCGTCGCGGCTGGTCGTCCGCGGCAGCTTGTAGGCGTTGATGTCGAACAGCGTCTGGTTGTCGTGGTTCTCGACGTAGTTCACGACCTCCTGCGGATCGGTGACGTACCCGGCCGGCTGGCCGTTGTAGTCGAGCGCCTGGAGCGCGGTCACGGCGTCGTTGCTCATCGTGAACGTGTAGGTCCGGATCGAGCCGGCGAGCCCGACGCGGACCATGTCGGCCGCCTTCAGCAGATCGGCGCGCGTCTTGCCGCCGCCGCTGCCGTTGTCGTCGTAGAAGAGGCCGTTCACGAAGCCCTGGTTCTTCACGAGGTCGGCGCCGCCGTCGAACGGCCCGCCGCCGCGGATGGAGTCGCGGGCGCGATCGCTGAAGGTCCCGATGCCGGAGCCGTTCAAGGACAGCTGCGAGGCCTGCACGAAGCGCGCGCCGCTCGCGACCTCGCCGAAGTTCCAGCCCTCGCCGACCAGGAACACGTCGCGGCCGGTCGCCGCGTCGACGGCGCGCTTGAGCGCCTCCATCACGGGCCGCGGCTGGTGGCCCATCAGATCGAACCGGAACGAGTCGATCCGGTACTGGGTGGCCCAGGTGACCACCGAGTCGATCATGAGCTTGCCCATCATGAGGTTCTCGGTCGCGGTGTTCTCGCAGCACGTCGAGCGCTCGACGTCGCCGCTGGCGTTCAGGCGGTGGTAGTAGCCGGGCACGATGCGATCGAGCACCGACTTGTCCGCCTGGCCGGACGAATTCGTGTGGTTGTAGACGACGTCCATCCCGACGCGCAGGCCGCTCTCGTGCAGCGCCGTCACCATCGCGCGGAGCTCGAGCACGCGCCGCGCGCCGTTGTCCGGATCGAGCGCGTAGCTGCCCTCGGGCGCCGTGTAGTGGTACGGGTCGTAGCCCCAGTTGAAGCAGTCGCGGTCGCGGACGCCCGTGATCGCCGCCTGCTGGGCCTCGGAGTCGGGCGCGGCGTCGGGGATCCGCGGGCTCAGGCACCCGCGCTCGGGGGTGCTGGCGAGATCGAACACCGGCAAGAGGTGGACGTCGGTGAGCCCGGCCTGCGCGAGCGCGCGCAGGTGCCGCATGCCGGCCGAGCTGGAGCTGGTGAAGGCCAGGTACTTGCCGCGGTGGGCCGCGGGCACGGTCTGGTCCTCGAGCGAGAAGTCGCGGACGTGCAGCTCGTAGATCGTCATGTCCTCCTGGGCGGCCGCGGTCTTCGGCGCCTCGTGGCTGTCCCAGCCCGCGGGCTTGAGCGCCGCCGAGGACAGATCGCCGATGTAGCTGTGCCGCGAGTTGGCGTCGAGGCTGATCGAGTACGGATCGGTGACGAGGTTGCGGACGACCCCCGTGCCGCGCACGAAGACCTCGACGGCGTAGCGGTAGTAGCGGCCGGCGTCCTCGCCGAGCTGCATCGTCATCCAGATGCCGGTCGCCGGATCCTTGACCAGCTCGCGGCCGATCGCGCGGCCGCCCGGGTTCTGCAGGCACAGCGCCACGCGCTGCGCGGTCGGCGCCCACAGCTTGAACGTGGTGCGGCCGCCGCCGAGCGTCACGCCGAGATCGGTCACGTCCGCCGCGGCGGCGAACCGATCGTCGAGCAGGCCGGCGAGCTGCGTCGTCGTCGCGCCGAGCACCAAGCCGGCGGCGTCCTCCTGGACGACCACGAGCTGGTCCGGCAGGTGCGGCGCGAGCGCCTCCGGATCGGCGAGCTGTAGCGTCACGCCGAGCCCGACGAAGCGGAACCGCTCCGCGACCTGCGGCGACAGCTCGCCGGAGAACACCGCGAGCGGCAGGGAGCCATCGGCGCCGGTCACGGGCTCGCCCTGGCGGGCGACGATCTGCCCGGTCGCCGAGTGATAGAGCTTGAAGGCGCCGGCGCTGTCGACCTTCGGCCAGCGCAAAAGGCCGCGGCCGAGCCACACCGCGCGCGCGTCGGTCGTCGACGCGACGCGGGTGCTGGGCGGCGACGTGAACACGCGCGGCTCCTCCTGGACGAGCCAGACGTGACCGACCCGGTTCGAGATGACGAGGCCGGCGTAGACGACCCGCACGTTGTTCGTCCAGCCGTCCTTGTTGTCGACGCCGCCGGCCGGGTTCGCCGGCAGGCCGTGGACGATGAAGTCGACCGCGACGCGGCTCGCGTTGGACACCGGGGAGAGCACGGGCACGTCGAACACGACCTCCGAGCCGTCGCCCGCGGGCGTGTAGCCCGGCATCGCCGACAGCGGGACCGGGGCGCCCCACTGCTCGAGCGTGAGGCCCGGCAGGCGCGCGACGTCGATGCCGGAGGTCGGCCACAGGTGGAGCCCCCACTGGTTGTAGCGGCCGTCGAACCGCTTGTAGTGGACGCGCACCGTGTCGATGTCGAGCCCGCCGGCGGGGTTGCTGCGATAGACGGTGGGATCATCGGCGCGCAGCCACAGCTCGCCGCCGTCGCGGAACGTCCACTGCCGATCGACGTTGGTGTCCTTGGTGTCGCCCTTGTGGACGATGAAGCCGAAGCCGACCGCCGCCGGGCTCGTGATCTTGCCCGCCTCGATCTGGAAGAACGGCCCGTAGGCGTCGGTGCCCGCGATCTGGAGCGGCGTGCCCCAGCCCACGCCCGGATAGCCGCCGACGTCCTGGCCGGCGTCGTTCACCTGCCAGACGTGCAGCCCCCAGCCGTCGTACTGGCCGTCGGCGCGGTTGTAATGCACCTTGACGTTGATGGCGGGCACGCCGCCGCCGCCGCCGCGCGTGTCCGGAACCCGGACCAGCACCGTGCTCGGCGCGGAGGCGTTGCAGATGTCCCCGAGCTCGGCGGGCGCCTTCTCGACGGTGTCGAGGTTGTCGCCGCACCCCGCGGCCGGCAGGGCGCACCAGAGCAAGACGGACGCGGCGCGCAGGACCGCTGATTTCACCATCATCATGGAGGAGCCCTTCGGAGTCATCATTGGGGGTGAACAGGAGTCCGAACCGGAGTCCGAATCGCAATCAGATTGAGAATCGGTGTGCCGAGTGACGCGCTCACACATCACCACTCTTTGTGCGGAACGCGCGATGACGCTTACCGTGGAACCTGGGGGGGTGGCCAGCGCTTTTCGTCGGACCGCAGGGCCGCCAGACCTCCGCTCCGGAGAGCGTGGTCTTCCTCGTCAGGGATGGCGAGAGCTCGTAGCGGCGCCGGCACAGTCATTGCCTGGGGGACCCGCACCTCTCGAAGAAAGGTTGTCCGATGAGCAAGACGTGCTGGATCCCACTCCTGACGTTCCTGGTGGCCGCTTGTGCCGATGGAGCACCCGACGGCGCCGGTGACTCCGAGGGCGAGACGCAGCAGGGGCTGACGCAGGTGACCGGCTTCGGATCGAACCCCGGGAACCTCTTGATGTACACCCATGTCCCGGCGGGGCTGCCCGCGAACGCGCCGCTGGTGCTCGCGCTCCACGGCTGCACGCAGACGGCGGCGGCGCTGGAGTCGAGCGGCTGGACGGCCGCCGCCAACGCGCACAAGTTCTACCTGATCTACGCGCAGCAGCAGTCCGGCAACAACAGCTCCTCGTGCTTCAACTGGTTCGAGCCCGGGGACACGGCGCGCGACGCGGGGGAGTCGCTGTCGCTGCGCCAGATGGTGAGCTGGGCGCAGACGAACGCGTCGATCGATCCGAACCGCGTCTTCGTGATCGGCCTCTCGGCCGGCGCGTTCATGGCCGCGACGCTCGCGGCGGTCTACCCGGACGTCTTTGCGGGCGCGGCGGTGATGGCCGGCGGCCCGCACGGCTGCGCGCGGACGTCGACCGAGGCGTTCATGTGCATGAGCCCGGGCGTGGATCTGTCGCCCCAGACCTGGGGCGACAAGGTCAGGAGCGCGTACCCCGGGTACTCGGGGCGCCGGCCCCGGATCTCGCTCTGGCACGGGACGTCCGACACGACGGTCAAGCCGGCGAACCTGCGGGAGTCGGTGGATCAATGGACGAACGTGTTCGGCACGGACCAGACGCCCGACGTGACGGAGACCGTCTCGGGCCAGTCGCACAAGGTCTACAAGGACACGTCGGGCGCGGCGGTCGTCGAGACCTACGAGATCGCCAGCATGGGCCACGCGATCCCGATCGATCCGCAGTTCACCCTGCCGGGCGGCGGGGCCTGCGGCACCACCGCCGCGTACATCACCGACGTCAATATTTGTGGGGTCTATTATCAGGAGCTTTTCTTTGGCCTGTTGGCGACGGACAACATCCCCCCCTCGGCGCAGCTCACGGCCCCCGCGGACGGAGCCACGGTCAGCGGCAGCGTCCTTTTGACCGCGACCGCCAGCGACAACGCCGGCGTCTCGCGCGTCGAGTTCCTGGTGGATGGCGCGCAGGTCGGCTCGGACGCGACCGCGCCGTACGAGCTGACCTGGAGCTCAGCGACTGTCAGTGATGGCCCGCACACGGTCACGGCGCGGGCGGTGGACGGCGCCGGCAACACCGCCACCTCGGCGCGGAGCATCACGACCAGTAACGGCGTCACAGGGGCCACGGTCTCGTTCTCGGGGATCGCCGCCGAGGACGGCTACGTGAAGGCGCTCGCCGACGGAACGTCCGCGGCGGTGGGCACGCTGACCGGGCTCGCGCTCGGGCGCGGCACCGACGGCAAGTACAACCGGGCGGTCTTGTCGTTCGACACGTCGTCGGTGCCCGATGGCGCGGTGATCACGGCGGCCACCGTCACGGTCACGTACTCGTCCAGCGTGGGCAACGCGTGGAACGACCCCGCGGGCAACACGCTGGTCGTCGACGTGAAGAACGGCGTCTTCGGCGCCGCGGCGACCACCGAGACGGCCGACTGGGCGGCCGCGGCGAGCGCGTCCGACGTGGCGACGATCGCGGCGTTCACGTCGGGGACGAAGACGTCCAGCAGCTTCGGCGCGGCCGGGCTCGGCGCGATCAACAAGACGGGCCGCACGCAGCTGCGGCTGCGCTTCAGCCAGAACCAGGCGGCGACCAACTACATCTTCGTCGGCGACGGTGCGAGCGCGACCTTGACCTTGACGTATCAGTAGCCGGCTACCGCGCAGGCTAGCGCGCGGTGCGCTCGAGCAGCACCGCGGCCGCCGCCGCCCGGACGGTGATCGCGCCGCGCTCGACGACGTAGGCCGCGCCGGCGTACGCGTCGCGCACCGCCTCGCCGTCACGGAACACGCCGCCCACGGGGAGCGCCGCGCCCGCCGGCACGTCGAGCGCGACGACGACGCGATCGTCCCGCTCCGCGTCGATCCGGCCAAAGACGTACGGGCGCTGCGAGATCCGGGTGTGCGCCCCGCGCGCGAGCGCGACGTGGCGGGCCCGGAACGCGCCGAGCGCGCGCCAGTGCGCGAGCACGGCCGTGTCCGGCTTGTCCCAGTTCATGTCCGAGCGCGTCGCCTGCTGCGGATCCGTGTTCGGCGTGATCCCCGGCGGCCGCGCCGTCTCGTCGCCGTAGTAGATCTGTACGCCGCCCGGCGCGAGCAGGAGCGCGTTCGCCGCGTGGCGCAGCCGCGCGCGGTCGAACAGCGCCGTGTCGTGCGACGAGACGTAGTTGACCATGTGCATCGGCTTGCCCTGCTGGATCGCGGCGTACTCGGTGAACAGCGGATCCAGATCCTCGGCCTTGGCGCGGCCCTGGAAGTCGAAGTTCAGCATCGCGTCGAAGGCGATGCGCAATTCGGCCTCTGGGCCGGCCGCGTGCAGCTCCGCCACCGGCCCCGCCGGGGCCGCGTTGCCCGGCAGATCGCGAGTCGGGCCGTGGCCCCACCACTCGCCCACCATCCAGAACGGCGTGTCGTCGAGCCTGCTGGCCTGGCCCGCCTGGCCGGCGCCGTGCTTGCCCTTCCACTCGGCGAGCGCCTGCGTGCCCGCGCGCCTCAGCTCCAGCCACGCCGCGGGCTCGACGTGCTTGACCGTGTCGCAGCGGAACCCGTCGATCCCGTAGCGGCGCACCCACTCCGTGAGCCACGCGACCAGGTAGCCGCGGACCGTCGTATTCGGGAGATCCACCGCCGCCGTGCCCGGCTTCTTGCGGAGGAACGCCGGCAGCTTCACCGGCGCGGTGCTCTCGGTGCGGAAGTCAGGCAAGTACGCGAGCTGCATGGTCACGTCGTCGCTGCCAGCCATCAGGTAACCCGGCAGCCCGGCGCGCACCCAGTCTCGCCCCCACCAGTCGCCGAACTTGAAGTTGTTGTAGTCGATGTGAAGGTGGTAATCGGTGAGCGTCGCCTTCTCGGCGCCCGGCCACAGCACCTCGAGGCCGAGCTGGCGCGCCGTCGTGATGTCGAGGTAGCCGGGGTGGTTCATCACGACGTCGATCAGCACCCGGATGCCGCGCGCGTGGGCCGCGTCGACGAGCGCCTGCAGGTCGGCCGGCGCGCCCAGGTTCTGATCGAGCACCGTGTAATCGAGCGCGTAGTAGCCGTGATAGGCGTAGTGCTTGAACTCCTTGTCACCGCCCACCACCCAGCCGTGGATCTGCTCGTACGGCGCGGTGATCCACAGCGCGTTGACCCCGAGCTTGTCGAACCAGCCCGCGCTCACCTTCTCCGTCAGGCCGCGCAGGTCGCCGCCGTGGAACGTCCCCACGTCGTCCTTCGGCGCCGCCTCGCGCTGCCGGCCATAGCTCCCGTCGTTCTTCGGGTCGCCGTTGGCGAACCGATCCGTCATCACGAAGTAGAGGATCGGGTTGTCAGCGAAGCGGCCGCGCCGCGCGAACGGATCACCCGCAGGGACGTCGCCTGCGGTGGCAACTGGAGTTGCCGGTTGGGCAGGATCGTGTGCGGGCTTGCCTCCGCAGCCGGCGCCGATCGCGGCGCCCGCGAGGACCATCGCGGCCAGGAGCGCCGCGCACCGAAGATGGCGATTCATGGCCGCGCAGCGTCGCACGGATCCCGCGGCTCGTGCGTGACGCGGAGTCCCTGGTCGGACCCACGCGCCGAACGCGCCGACACGCGCCGAACGAGATTTCCGCGCTGGCGCCGCGAGTAGCCGCTATGCGCGGCTACCGATCTGCGAGGCCGTATCAGCGAGGGCCTATCATTCAGCGCTCGTTGCCGAGGCGGGCCTTGGGTGCGAAAAGGTGAGCCATGAAGCACGGAAGACATGCGATGCGCGGGCTCGGGCTCGGGCTCGCCGGCGCGCTGGCGCTGGCTGCCGGATGCGCCAGCGTCGCGGACTCGACGAGCGAAGACAACGACGTGGCGCTGGCGCCGGATCCGAGCCGGGCCGCGTTCGTGCACCTCTTCGAGTGGAAGTGGACCGACATCGCGCGCGAGTGCGAGACGTTCCTCGGGCCCAAGGGGTTCTCGGCGGTGCAGGTCTCGCCGCCGAGCGAGCACGCCTGGATCCCGAGCGGCGACGGCGCGCCGTACCCGTGGTGGATGCGCTACCAGACCGTCAGCTACAGCCTCGATCGGAGCCGCAGCGGGACGCGGGCCGAGTTCGCCAACATGGTGAGCCGGTGCGCCGCCGTGGGTGTGCAGATCTACGCCGACGCGGTGATCAACCACATGGCGGGCGGCTCGGGCACGACGTCTTCCGCCGGCAACCGGCCGTGGGGCATCAAGAGCTATCCAAACGTCCCGTATGGCGTCAATGACTTCCACGCGACGTGCGCGATCAACAACTACGGTGACGCCAATAACGTCCAGAACTGCGAGCTCTCCGGGCTCCAGGATCTCAACACCAGCGCGAGCTACGTGCGCGGCAAGATCGCCGACTACCTCGTCGATCTCTATAGCCTCGGCGTCCGCGGGTTCCGGATCGACGCGGCCAAGCACATCAGCCCCGCCGACGTGACCGCGATCGTCGCCGCCGTCGAGGCTCGCGTCCCGACCAAGCCGTTCTGGTTCCTCGAGGTGATCGGCGCCTCCGGCGAGGCCGTGCAGCCGAGCCAGTACTTCTCGGTCGCCGAGGGGCGCGTGACGGTGACGGAGTTCGGGTACGGCCGCGAGCTGTACGGCAAGCTCGCGGGCGGTGGCAAGCTCGCCGATCTCCGCACGTTCGGCGAGACGTGGAACCTCATGCCGAGCGACCGCGCGATCGCGTTCACCGACAACCACGACAAGCAGCGCGGCCACGGCGGCGGCGGCAACTACCTCACGTATCACAACGGATCGACCTACGACCTCGGCAATGTCTTCATGCTGGCGTGGCCGTACGGCTATCCGGCGCTCATGTCGAGCTACGCGTTCTACAAGGCCACGGACTACGACACGAGCTACGGGCCGCCGCACGATCCGGCCACCGGCGCCACGCGCGGCCCGTGGGACGGCGGCGTCTCGGCCCCCGCGTGCTTCAACCAGACCCGCGGCGGCTGGGTCTGCGAGCACCGCTTCCGCCCGATCGGCAACATGGTGGCGTTCCGCAAGGCGACGATGGGTAACTGGACCGTCACCGACTGGTGGGACAACGGCAATAACCAGATCGCGTTTGGTCGCGGCAACGCTGGATTCGTGGTCATCAACAAGGAGTCGGCCGCGCTGACTCGCACGTTCAAGACCAGCCTCCCCGCCGGCCAGTACTGCGATGTCATCTCGGGGGACTTCACCGCGGGCGCGTGCGCCGGCACCGTCGTGACCGTCGACGCCACCGGCAACGCGAGCATCACCGTCGGCGCGTTCGGCGCCGCGGCGATCCACGCCGGCGCCAAGCTCGGCGGCGGCGGCGGCACCGCCTCGGTGACGTTCAACGAGGCCGCGGACACCGTGTTTGGCCAGAACATCTACGTGGTCGGCAACGTGGCGGCGCTGGCCAGCTGGAACCCCGCGAGCGCGGTGCCGCTGACCTGGATCTCCGGCTCGGGGACGCGCGGCAACTGGCGCGCGACGGTGGCGCTGCCCGCGTCGACGGCGATCGAGTACAAGTACATCAAGAAGGACGGCGCGGGCGCCGTCGTCTGGGAGTCCGGCGCCAACCGCACGCTGACCACCGGCGGCGCCGGCACGACGCTGACGACGAACGACAGCTGGAAGTAGGCTTTGACCGGTGCGAGGGCGAGCCGTACCGTCGGGCTCGCCCATGAAGAAGCTCATCAACGGTCCTGCCGATGTCGTCAGCGAAGCTTTGCGCGGGATGGCCGTCGCGCACCCCGAGCTCCGGGTCGACCACACCAACAAGATCGTCTATCGCGCCGACGCGCCGGTGCGGGGCAAGGTCGGGCTCGTCTCGGGGGGCGGCTCGGGGCACGAGCCGCTGCACGGCGGCTTCGTCGGGCGCGGCATGCTCGACGCCGCCTGCGCGGGGGAGATCTTCACCTCGCCTGTGCCCGACCAGATGCTCGAGGCGACCCGGAGCGTGAGCGGCGGCGCGGGCGTCTTGTATATCGTGAAGAACTACACGGGCGACATCATGAACTTCGAGATGGCCGCCGAGCTGGCCCAGGCCGAGGGCATCACCGTCGAGTCGGTGGTGGTCAACGACGACGTCGCCGTGCAGGACAGCACCTACACCGCCGGTCGGCGCGGGGTCGGCGCGACGGTGCTCGTGGAGAAGCTCGCGGGCGCCGCTGCTGATCAGGGCCGCGGCCTCTCCGAGGTGGCGGCGGTGGCGCGGCGGGTCAACGCCGCGGCGCGCAGCATGGGCGTCGCGCTGACGTCGTGCACCGTGCCGGCCGTCGGCCGCCCGACGTTCGATCTGCCCGAGTCCGAGATCGAGGTCGGGATTGGCATTCACGGGGAGCCCGGGCGACAGCGGCTGCCGCTCAGGCCGGCTCGCGCCGTGGCCGAGCTCATGCTGGAGCCGGTGCTGGCCGATCTGGACTTCTCCGGAAGTGACGGCGTGATCCTGTTCGTCAACGGCATGGGGGCCACACCGCTGCTCGAGCTCTATGTCATGTATGCGGAGTTTGCGGCGCTGCTGGACAAAGCGGGCGTCCGGATCGCCCGCTCGCTCGTGGGGCCCTACATCACCAGCCTCGACATGGCCGGCTGCTCGGTGACCCTGCTGCGCGCCGACGCCGAGCTCTTGCAGCTGTGGGATCACCCGGTGCACACCCCGGCGCTGCGGCGGGGCTGCTGAATGAGCGCTGTCGTCGAGCTGTCCCGGTTGACGGAGTGGCTCCGTGAGCTCGCCCGGGTGATTGGCAATCACAAGCAATATCTCACTGATCTCGACGCGGCGATCGGCGATGCCGATCATGGCATCAACATGGACCGCGGGATGACCGCGGTGGTGGCCGCGCTGGACGCATCCCCGCCCGCGGACATGGCCGCGCTGTGCAAGCAGGTCGGGATGACGCTGGTGAAGTCGGTCGGCGGGACCAGCGGGCCCCTGTACGGCACGTTCTTCCTGCGGATGGCCGCCGCGTTCGGGTCGGGGGACAGCGTCGACGCGGCCGGCTTCGCCAGGGCGCTACGCGCCGGCGTCGAGGGCATCGTGCAGCGGGGGCGGGCCGAGGCGGGCGACAAGACGATGCTCGACGCGCTGGCGCCGGCGCTGGACGCGCTCGACGCCGCGCTGGCGGCCGGATCTTCGCTCGCCGTGTCGTTGCGTGCCGCGGCCGCCGCGGCGGAAGCAGGCCGTGACGCGACCGCGCCGATGGTGGCGCGCAAGGGCAGGGCCAGCTATCTCGGGGAGCGCAGCGCCGGTCACCTGGATCCGGGGGCCACGTCGGCGGCGATGCTGATCGCCGCTGCGGCCACGGCGTTCGGCGACGGCGAGTGACCGGCGTGCCGGTCGGGCTGGTCGTCGTCTCTCACAGCCGGGCGCTGGCTCACGCCGCCGTCGCGCTCGCGCAGGAGATGGTGCGCGGCCAGCAGGTCACGATCGCGGTGGCTGCGGGGCTGGACGAGACCACGTTCGGCACCGACGCCACGCAGATCGTCGACGCCATCGCCGCGGCGGATCAGGGCGCTGGCGTGGTGGTGCTGATGGATCTCGGCAGCGCGGTGCTGTCGGCCGAGCTCGCGCTGGAGCTCGTCGGCGGCGACGCCCGCGAGCGGGTGGTGCTGTGCCCGGCGCCGCTGGTCGAGGGGCTGGTGATGGCCGCGGTCGCGGCGGCGGGCGGGGCCGGGATCGCCGAGGTCGCCGCCGAGGCCGCCGCCGCGCTGACCGGAAAGATCGGCCACCTCGGCGCTGCGCCGCTCGCGCCGCCGGACGCGCCGCCGGACGCGATCGACGTCTCGAAGGGCGGGCTCACCGGCACGTTCGTCGTCAGAAACCCGCACGGGCTGCACGCACGGCCGGCCGCGCGGCTGGTGCAGGAGGTGCGCAGGCGCGATGCCCGTGCGCAGATCCGCAACCGCAGCACTGGGTCAGCGTGGGTGGACGCGGGCAGCCTCTCGAGGCTCGCGACGCTCGGTGTGCGCAGCGGGGACGAAGTCGAGATTCGCGTCTCTGGCAGCCAGGCCGCCGAGACCCGGGACTGCATCCTGACGCTGGCGGCCCGCAACTTCGACGAGGCGCCGGCCGCTGCCGCGCCCGCGCCCATGACACCGAGCGTCGCGGCGCGCCTTCCTACCGGCGCCAGTCCGAGCTTCGACGAGGCGCCAGCCGCGGCCGCGCCCACGATACCCGGAACCACGGCACACGCTCCGATCGGCGCAAGTCCGGGACTGGGCATCGGCCCCGCCCGCCGCGCGCGGCCCGGTCCCGTGTCGATTCCGGATACTCCCGCTGAAGCGCCCATGGTCGAGTGGCGGCGGCTCGGCGAGGCGATCGCCGCGGCGCGCCGCACCATCAGCCAGCTGCGCACTCGCACCGCGCGCGATGCCGGCGAGGCGGAGGCGGCGATCTTCGACGCGCACCAGCTGTTCCTCGACGATGCCGCGCTGCTCGACGCCGCCCGCGCGCGCATCGACCAGGGAGCCTCCGCGGCCTCGGGGTGGTCGGCGGCGGTGCGTGACTTGGCGGCCGAATTCGCCGCCCTACCGGATCCGTACATGCGCACCCGCGCCGGTGATGTCACCGCCGTCGGCGATCAGGTGCTGCGCGCGATGCTCGGCACCAGCGCAGCGGCTTCGGCGTCGCGCGCGATGCTCGGCACCAGCGCAGTGGCTCCGGCGTCGACCGGCGTGCTGATCGCGGCGGATCTGACCCCGGCCGAAGCAGCGGAGCTCGACCCCGCGCAGACCGCGGCGGTCATGCTGGCGTTCGGCGGCCCGCACGGGCACAACGTGATCCTCTTGCGGGCCAAGGGGATCCCCGTCATCGTCGGCGCGGGGCCCTCGGTGCTGGCGATCCCCGACGGGACGAGCGTGGTCGTGGACGGCACCCGCGGCGAGTACGTCGTCGACCCGCCCGAGGATGTGCGGGCGGCGTTCCAGGCTCAAGTGGCCGCCGTGGCCGAGCGGCAGCGCCAGGCCCGCGCCCGTGCCCAAGCGCCCGCGCTCACCCGCGACGGTGTGGCCATCGCAGTGGGCGCGAACATCGGCTCGGTCGACGACGCCCGGGCCGCCGCGGTGCACGGCGCCGAGCTCGCGGGCCTGGTGCGGACGGAGTTTCTGTTCCTCGGCCGTCCGCACGCCCCGGATGTCGAGGAGCAGGTCGCGATCTACAGCCAGATCGCAGAGTCGCTCGCAGGACAGCGGATCACGCTGCGCACACTCGATGTGGGCGGCGACAAGCCACTCGCGTTCCTGCCGGCCCCGGCGGAGGCGAACCCATTCCTGGGCGTGCGAGGCATCCGGCTCTCGCTGGCTCACCCCGAGCTCCTGGCCGATCAGCTCCTCGCGATGGCGATGGTCGCCCAGCGCACGCCGGTCAGCGTGATGTTCCCGATGATCAGCACCCTCGACGAGCTACTCGCCGCGCGGCGGCTCCTGGACGAGGCGAGCACCCGCGCGGGCCGCGGGCGCCCGGCCGGGTTGCAAGTCGGCATGATGGTCGAGGTGCCCGCGGCCGCGCTGAAGGCGCCGGTATTCGCGCGCCACGTCGACTTCTTGTCGATTGGCACCAACGATCTGACCCAGTACGCATTGGCAGCGGACCGCGACAATGACGCCGTGGCAGCCATTCACGACCCGTTCGATCCGGGCCTCCTGCACCTGGTGCGCGCCACCTGCCAGGGGGCTGCAGGGCGCGCGTCCGTATCGGTGTGCGGTGAGCTCGCGGCCGACGCACAGGCGGTCGGGCTCCTGATCGGCCTCGGCGTGGACACGCTGAGTGTCACGCCCCCGGCGATCCCCGCCGTCAAGGAGGCCGTGCGCGCGGTGGACACCCGTGAAGCTCGTCGTCAGGCGGATGAGGCGCTACGGGCCGACAGCGCGGCCGCGGTGCGCGAACGACTGGGGACCTAGGCATCTTCGAAGGTTTTCGTCCGGGTGACGGTTGGTTCTTTGTATTAAATCCAGATCAAGGCGCTGCCGGTTGGAGATTTGAACTCCAGTCAGATCACTAGTATGATGTTCAGTGAGTGCGCCGTCTTCCTTGTCAGATCAGAGGCGCGCGCTATCGTGTTCACCGCGATGGGCGAGACCGATGTCACCTTCCGGCGCCTGCTGCGTGTGCTGCCGCGGCCGCTCTTGCAACTGGCGTTTCCAGATCGAAAGCTCGAGCCGCTGGGCCCGCTCGATTCGAGCGTGGATCGAACGCGACCGCGCACCGCCGATAACCTGTTTCGGGTCCACGATGGCAGTGTCGAAGCGGCCGTGCATGTCGAGGTCGAGCGTGATTGGCGGCCCGAGATCCCACGGCGGCTGTTCGAGTATGCAAGCGCCGCCGTTGTGACGACGGAGCTGCCAGTGGGGTCGGTCGTTATCTTGCTCCGGCCCGGTGGACGCCTGCCGGTCGGTACGGGTGTCTACCGGATCCCCGGGATCGATGGGGACGCGTTCGTGTTTCGCTACCAGGTGGTGCCGCTGTGGCAACTCGATGCCCGGCAGATGCGGGCGCAGCTCGGGCTGCAGGGCGCGCCGTTCTTCGTCGCCATGCACGGCGCGAACGAGGAGCTCGTCCGAGAGCTGGCCAACGAGGTGCACACGGACGAGTCGCTCAGCGCGCGCGACCGGCAGACCACGATGCAGTTGCTGTACCTTGTCACGGCCGCTATCCTCGGGAGCGAGACGGCCAAGAGGATCTTCCACATGGAATCGATCATTCAGGATCCGAACGTCCAGGAGCTGGTTCGCGAGTGGGAGGACAAGGGCCGCGTCGAGGGCCGCGTCGAGGGCCGCGTCGAGGGCCGCGCAGAGGAAGCACGGTCGCTCCTCCACAAGGTGCTCGCCTTGCGATCGCTACCGGTCACGCCGGACGTGCGCGCCCGCATCGACGGCGAGACCGACGTGGCTCGCCTCGAGGCGTGGCACGATGCCGCCGTGACTGCCGGCTCGATCGGCGACGTGTTTCGAGACGGCTGACGAGACCGCCGCG
>DATMCI010000294.1:0-12426 GCA_035558535.1 Kofleriaceae bacterium | reverse complement strand
ATCCGGGGGCTGCGTAATGCCTCATCACGTCCATCTACGACCGCCCGTAAGCCGTGTGCGGGAAATCCGCATGCACGGTTTGAAAGGGGTCCTTGCTCAAACCCACCGGCAGGTGGGGGAAAGTTAGGTTCTACCAATGCTTCGTACTTTGCTTATCAGTCTCGTGCTCCTGTCTGGCCTGTCTGGCCTGTCTGGCCTGTCTGGTTGTAGTAAGAAATCTGAATCCACGACTCACACGACGACCGGAAACGGCACGGGGACGGGCGCGGGGATCGGCGCGGCCCTGGGCGAGGGCAGCGGCTCGGACATGTGCGGCATGCCCAACCAGGGCGCGATCACCGAGGAGCAGTGCACGTGCCTCGGCGGGCGCGTGAACGCCTCGATCGGCGGCGGTGCGCAGGCGCACTGCGCGCAGGGCGAGACCGAGGTCGCCTCCGTCCGCTTCGGGCTCGAAGGCGGCTGGTGCTGCAAGAAGCCCTGAGTCGCGCGGGCGAGCGCTGCCGTCACTCGCGCGTGACGTACTGATCGAGCGCGGCGGCGGGGATCTCGATCGTGTAGACGCCGTTCGTGATCCACGCGGCGCCCAGCCGCAGATCGGCGGCGAGGCCGCGGGATATCTGCACGTCCGACGTGCTCGGACTCGTCACGCCGAGCGCGGGGCGGTCGCCGCGGCGCCGGATCGTGTGGTTGTGCAGCATCACGGTGAAGGTCCAGCCCTGCGCGACGTCGGCCGCGATGTCGGGGAACGGGTAGAGCGACTTCGGCGGGAACAGCTGATCGCCGGCCGTGAAGTAGAGGCGGAGCCGCCGGCGGCCGCCGGCCGTGTGCTCGAGCACCGAGAGCAAGAACTCGGTCGGCGACGTGAGCTCCGAGAAGCGCGCGTGCTGGCGCGCGAAGAACCACGCCTCCAGGCAGCGGATCGGCCGGATCGTCCCCGCGCGGCCGGCGTACGCGATCTCGCGGTTGCGATCCTCGCGGCGCCACAGCTCGCGCTCGGCGTCGTCGCGCGGCTCGGGCGCGTCGGCGATGGGGTGCTCGAGCTCGGCGCCGGCCTCGCGGATCGCCGCGCGGAAGGCGGCGTACGCCGGATCGGCGGGCAGCACCGGCTCGAAGAGCACCGGGATCGCGTCGAGGTCCCAGCGCTCAAGCGTGGCGGCGCCGTCCGAGCGCACGAGGGTCGGCTCGCCGGGGATCGCGCACGCCTGCGCCGCGCTGGCCCGCGGCTGCGCGGAGCCCGCGCCGGGACCGCTAGTGGCGCCGGGGCCGCCGGCACAGCCTGCGCCCGCGAGCACGGTCAGCGCGGCGAGAGCCGCGGCGCGGCGCGGGCTCGCGCCACGACCATCACCGCCGACATCGCCGGAGCACGGGGGGCGCATGGCGCTCAGTCCTGGAACAGGTTCTCGGACTCGGTCTCCTGGCCGTGGCGGTCGCCGTGCAGCGCGTCGCTCAGATCGTTGGTCGTCTTGCGCAGGCGCTGGCCGAGCACCTGCACGAAGCTCCACAGCATCTTCGTCGCGAGCGCCGGCTCGCGCTTGATGATCTCGTAGAAGTCCTTGCGGTGGATCACGACGAGGCGCGTCCCCTCGGTGGCCTTCGCCCCGAGCGAGCGCACCGAGCGGTCGACGAGCGCCATCTCGCCGAAGTGCGCGCCGCGCGCGAGCTCGGTGACCACCGTCTCGCCCTTGGTCAGCTTCACCTTGCCCGCGAGCACGACGTACATCGCGTCGCCCGGCTGGCCGGAGCTGAAGATGACCTGATCGGCCGACAGCTCGATCATCTCGGCGATGTTCGAGACCCGCACCAGCTCCTTGTAGGAGAGGTAGCGGAACATCTGCATGCCCTTCAGCACCTCGAGCTTGAGCGAGACCTCGGTGGTGCGCGGCACCAGCTCCGTCGACGCGGTGTCCCCGACGCGGATCACGACGGCGGTGATGTTGTCGTGGCCGCCGCGCTTGTTCGCGTGCTCGACCAGGAGGCGCGGCACGTCCTTGATGTCGCCGGTGGCGAGCTGCTTTGGCAGCTCCTCCTCGTCGACGTACGCGTACATGCCGTCGGAGCAGATCATGAAGCGATCGCCGGGCAAGATGTCGAAGTCGAACGTGTCGACCTCGACGGAGCCGTAGACGCCGACCGCGCGCGTGACCGCGTTCTTGTACTGCTTGTACGGCGAGCTCTCGATCTGCTCGCGGTTGAGCTTGCCGCGCCGCACCAGCTCGTTCATGAGCGAGTGATCCTCGGTGAGGATGTGGCACTGGTTCTGGCGCGCGAGGTAGACGCGGCTGTCGCCGACGTGGGCGATGAAGCCACGCAGGTGATCACCGCCGCCCGCGACGAGCAGCACCGTCGCCGTCGTGCCCATGCCGCGCTTGTCGGGCTCGGCCTGCGCGCGCGCGTGGACGGCGCCGCACGCGGCCTGGATGGCGTGCTCGAGCACCTGGAGGATCTCGTACGCCTGCACGCCGGGGTGATCGACCCGGTAGCGGTCGATCAGATCGCGGTTGTTGTAGATCGCGTCGCGGATCTCGTGGACGGCGATCGACGACGCCACCTCGCCCGCGGCGTGGCCGCCCATGCCGTCAGCGACGAGGAACAGCCGGAGCTTCTTGTCGATGAGGAAGTTGTCCTCGTTGTGCGTACGCTGCCGACCAACATCGGTAGCCGCCGCAAACGAAAGCTCCATCGAGGTCGAGCGTATGACAGCGCGGTTCCGACGGTCAAACGAGCCGGCCGGCGCAGATGAGCTCGTGAGCAGGGCTCGCGAGGGGGTGCGCTGGGGTGGGCGAGCTACTCGGGTCGGCGCGCCGGCTGCGCCGCGGGGCAGATCGCCCCCCTCCGAAGGAGCCTCGGGGCTCAGGACGGGTCGAAGACTCGGGGCTCAGGGCCGCGCGCGGGGCCAGGCCGGCGCCAGCTCGCCGAGCACGCCGGGCGCCAGCTCGGCCTCGACCAGCTGCTGGATGACGCCCTGATCGGGGACGCCCTCGTAGATCCGCCCGCCGACGATGAGGGCCGGGGCGCGGGTCACGCCCGACTTGCGCGCGCGCTCGATCCAGTCGAGCGTGGCGTTCGCCATCCGGGCGCGGCACTCCGAGAGCTGCCGCGAGTCGATGTCCAGCTCGGTGGTGAGGTCGTCGATCAGCTTCTCCGCCGGGCCCCGGCGGCCCCCCGACCGGTTCGTGCGCTGGAGCTGCTTCTCGATCCATCGCCAGCCGGGGGACGCGTTCAGGTCCTCGGGGCTCGAGCCCACCTGCTCGGCGCACAGCACCGCGTCGCCGAGCAGCACCAGATCGGCGGCGTCGTCGCGCGACACGTCGAACCACGGCGCCCACACGAGGCGCACCTCGTCGGCGTACGTCTCCTGCAGCTTGCGGAGCTGGCGCATCGAGTTGGTGCAGTCGCTGGCGTTCGGCCGGCACAGGAGGACGACGGGGATCGGCGCCTTGACGTCGGGGTCGCCGAACGCCGGCAGCCCGGCGAGCGACAGGGGCGGCGACGCGAGCCGGTGCTCCATGCCGTCCTCGCTGGCGCTATCGGGGCCGGTGCCGACGAACGGCTGCGCGCTCCGCAGGATCAGCGCGTCGAACGCCTCCATCAGGAAGCGCTGCTCGACGCCGCGATCGAGCAGCTCCTGCGCGCGCTCGTAGGCCTCGAGGTACTCGCGCTCGTAGTCCGCCTCGCTCATCGAGGCGATCACCGAGCGCGGCAGCTTGGTGTTGAACAGGACCGACGGCACCGACGGCTGGCCGCGCGTGACGCGATCGAGGCGGTGATCGTTGGCCTCGAGGACGTCGCGGTAGCGATCGTTGGCGATCGCCGCGGCGACGCGCGGGACGTCCAGCCCCACCTTCTTCGCGAGGTCGAGGATGTCGTTTCGGGCGAGCGAGGTGACGGTCTTGTTCTGGTGCAGCTCCTCCATGAGCTCGAAGAACTTGCCCTGCGCGTGCGCCTCGAGCAGCGCCGTGGGCAGCTGGATCTGCCCGCCGCGCTTGACGACGCGGTAGATGACGCGGATCCGCGTCGGGTGGTTTGCCTGCAGCCGCTCGACCAGCTTGTACGACGGCAGGCGCGCGGCGGCGTTCGTGTTGGGCTGGAAGAAGAGCTCGACGGTGACGGGGGCGGACGCCGGGCCGCGCGTCGGCGCGGTGTCGGGATCGCGGTGCTCGATGCGGACGACCTGGCCGGGCGCGCGGCCGGCGGGCGCAGCGTCGGCGAGGCCGAGCGGGCCGGCGGGGCCGGCGGAGCCGAGCGGCAGCACGAGCGGCAGCGCGAGCGCGGCGGCGAGGAGCAGGGCGCGCGGGAGGCGGGGCCTCATGTCGAGGCCGCCTCGTCGGCCGCGGTGGCGATGGCGGGGGCGGCCTCGTCGGAGGCAGCGGCCGAGGCGGGGGGCGCGGTCTCGGCAGGGGGCGCGGTCTCGGCGGGGGGCGCGGTCTCGGCGGGCGCGGCGGCCTCGGCGGCAGGGGCGGTCTCGACGGGCGGCGCGGGCGCGGCGGCGGCCTCGGGGGGCGCGGCCGCCTCCTCGAGCGGCTCGACGGACGGCCAGAGGTACGCGAAGTACAGCCCGGCCGACACGATGAGCCCCAGCACCAGCGCGAGCAGGAACGGCTCCCAGATCACGCAGCGAGCATAGCGCGGGCGTCCGCGTGGTGTAGGCTCAGCCGCGCATGTACGCCGCCGCCTTGACGTTGTCGGGGGCCACCACGGTCGCCACGACTGGAGTGCCGTTCTTCATGCTCGGATCGCTCGGGCCGATCGAGTCGTTCGGCCTCATCGTCGCCGCCGGTGTGCTCATCGGCGCGGCGCTGTTGCGCCGCTACGCCGAGTGGCACGGCGTGGAGGACGATCACATCCGCGGCCTCACCGGGTGGATCACGATCACGGGCTTCCTCGGTGCCCACGTGTTCGACGTCCTCGCGTACCAGTGGAAGGATCTGCTGAAGGACCCGCTCCTGATCCTCAAGGTCTGGCACGGGATCTCGTCGTACGGCGGCTTCATCGGCGGCGCGATGGGCTTCGCGCTGTACGTATGGTGGAAGCGGCTGCCGGTCCGGCTCATGGCCGATATCGCGCTCGTCGGTCTCATGCCGGCGTTCTCGATCGGGCGCATCGGCTGCACCGTGGTCTCGGATCACGTCGGCGCGGCGCTGAAGGATCCGAACGCCTGGTACGCGTTCCTGGCGATGGACTACCCGCGCTCGGCGGCGACCAACTCCAACATCGCGCACCTGTTCCAGCAGCACCCCGACGCGAGGGACTCGATCCTCGCGTGGAACCTCGGCCTCGTCGAGTTCTTCTATCTGGTCCCGGTGAACGCGGTGATCCTCTGGCTGGCGTTCCGCTCGGCGAAGCGCGTGCCGGCGGGCTTCATCGCGGTGCTCACGGGGATCCTCTACGCGCCGGTGCGGTTCTTCCTCGATTACCTGCGGCCGGAGAACAGCGATCCGCGCCACTTCGGGCTCACGTTCGCGCAGTGGGCGTCGATCCTCGCGTTCGGCGTCTCGGTGTACGTGGCCGGCCGGGTCCTCAAGAACGGCACGCCCGCGAAGACGATCGCGAAGACGTCGAGCGAGGCGCAGGCCAAGCTCCGCGTGGTGCTCAAGGAAGTGGAGGAAGAGGAGAAGGCGGAGAAGGCGAGCAAGGGCAAGAGCCCGGCCGCCAAGCCGAAGACGGTGGAGGCGGCGAAGCCGGCGGAGGTCGAGGACGCCGAGGACGCCGCGCTCGCGAAGGAGGCGGAGGAGGCGGGCCGGGCGGAGCGGGCGGCGGAGAAGGCCGCCGACGAGGGCGCGGAGAAGGCGGCGGAGAAGGCCGCCGACGAGGCCGCGGACGAGACCGCGGAGAAGGCGGCTGCCGCGAACGTCGAGGAGCCGGCCGACGAGGGCGCCGAGGTCGATCCGAAGGCGGCCGCCGAGGCGGCGAAGCCGGCCAGCAAGCCGGCGCAGTCCAAGCAGTCGAAGCAGGGCGGCGGCGGCGGCAAGGGCAAGGGCAAGAAGCGCTAGCGGCCACGCGCGACGCTCGGCGAATTCAAGTGGGCGCGTGCCGCCGCGCTACGTCAGCAATCTCGAATCCTCGATAGCGGATCCGGATCTGCATTCACGCGCAGGCTGCGCGAGCGCCGATTGCAGCGCTAGCGCGACTTGCGCGCGGGCTTGGCCTTCGCCGCCGGGCGCAGCGGCTGCTTCGCCTTGGCCTTGCCGGCGGTCGCCTTGGCCTTGCCGGTAGTCGCCTTGGTCTTACCAGCGGTCGCCTTGGCCTTGCCGGCAGCTGGCTTCGCCTTCGCCCTCGCGCCGTCCTTGGCGGCGGGGCGGCCCTTCGCGGCCTTTGCAACCTTCACGGCCTTGCCCTTCGCGGCGGCCTTGGCCTTCGCGGCCGGCCGGGTCTTCGCGGCCGCGGCGGCGCCGTTGCTCGCCCGCTTCTGAGCGGCTGGCGCCGCGGACGCCGCGAGCTCGCTCACCTGCGCGCCTGGCGCCTCCTCGAACGAGGCCGGACCATCGAGCGCTTCCTGCCTGCGCCGACGGCCGCCGCCACCGCCGCCGCCACCGCCGCCACCGCCACCACCGCCGCCACGGCCGCCGCCGCCACCGCCACCACCACCACCGCCGCCGCCGCCACCGCCGCCGCCGCCACCGCCGCCACTGCCGCGGTGGTGGCCGTTCTCCTCGCGGTCGCGGCGCATCTCCATCTCGGCGGAGATCTCCGCATCATCCTCTGCCGTGAGGGCCTCTTGCGCGATGCGAAACAGCTCGTCCTCCCGCGAGACGTGGGAGCGGTGCGCGTCCGCGAGCTGCGTCGCGGCATCGAGCAGCGCCTTGCCGTTGATCGGGCGCGCCTCGCCATCGACCTCGCGCGCGGCCGCGGCCACCGCGCTCTGCATCTCGATCTGCGCGGGGTGCTCGGCCGAGAGCGTCGCGAGCTCGGGCGCGAGCTCCGGGCGGCGCGTCGACAGGCGCGGGAACAGCGAGCCCTCCTCGTCGAGGAAGTGCCGGGTGACCGCGCGCTCGAAGTATGCGACGGCCTCGTGCACGCGCTCGAGGTCGCCCTCGTCGGGGCGCCCGGCGGCGAGGCGCCGCGCGGCTTCGAGGAGCCCGGCCATCACCTCGTTGTGACGGCGGTGAGAGCGCTCGAGCTGAGCGAGGCTGGCCAACTCCATACCCGGGCGAGAATCCACCACGGGCTGTGGCAGACACAAGCGCCTGACGGCGCCATCGCAACGGTGGTACAGCTAACTGCCCATGACCGAGCAGCTCGAGAATATCGTCATCATCGGCAGCGGCCCTGCCGCCCACACCGCCGCGATCTACGCGGCGCGCGCGAACCTCGCCCCGGTCCTGTTCGAGGGCTTCATGGCGGGCGGGATCGCCGCGGGCGGCCAGCTCACGACGACGACGGACATCGAGAACTTCCCCGGCTTCCCGGAGGGCATCTCCGGGCCCGATCTGTGCGAGCGCTTCCGCGCGCAGTCCGAGCGCTTCGGCACGCGTATCTTCACCGAGACCGTGGCGCGGGTCGATCTCTCGCAGCGCCCGTTCCGCTACTGGACCGACGAGCAAGAGGGCGCCGCGAAGGTGCTGGTGATCGCGACCGGCGCGACCGCCAAGCGCGACGACATCCCCGGCACGCGCGACACCGAGCTGTGGCAGAAAGGCGTCTCGGCGTGCGCGGTGTGCGACGGCGCGCTGCCGATCTTCCGCAACAAGCCGCTGTTCGTGGTGGGCGGCGGCGACTCGGCGATGGAGGAGGCCACGTTCCTGACGAAGTTCGGCTCGAAGGTGTTCCTCGTCCACCGCCGCGACGAGCTGCGCGCCTCGCAGATCATGCAGAAGCGCGCGCGGGAGAACCCCAAGATCGAGATGCTGCTCTCGCACCAGGTGACCAGCGTCGAGGGCGGGCAGGGCGTCGAGCTCGTGCGCGTGCGCGATCTCAAGACGGACACCGAGCGCGCGATCCCCGCGGCCGGGCTGTTCTTTGCGATCGGCCACGTGCCGAACACCGCGTTCCTCGGCGGCCAGGTCAAGGCCGACGATCAGGGCTATCTCATCACGGAGCCCGGCACCACGAAGACGTCCGTCGCGGGCGTGTTCGCCGCGGGCGACGTCCAGGACAAGCGGTACCGCCAGGCGATCACGGCGGCCGGCACCGGCTGCATGGCGGCGCTCGAGGCCGAGCACTTCCTGACCACGCACTGAGCTCCCGAGCGCCAGCGAGGGAGCGAAGCTCGGGGCCTCCGTAGCGCCGCGCCGCGGCCGTGCGCCCATAACTCTGCGTGCCCGCGGCGCGCGTCGGGTGCTTCCGGATGCGCGTCCAGCCGCAACGCGCAGAGATGGCGGCGAAAGTCGCCCCTCCGTGCGCCGCGGGCGCCGGCCCGGAATTCTCCGCGCGCGGTCGCCGGTTCACAGGGCAGTCCGCAGGGAGCCCTGCCATGTCACAATCGTTCTACCCCGTGAGTCGCCCACCGCACACGCCGTACCGGAGCCCGGCCGATTCGCACATCACCAAGATCCTCGCGATCTTGCTGCTGATCGTCGCTGGCGCGCTCGTGTTCACCGTGATCCAGCAGCGGCGCGTGCCGCCGCCCACGATGTCGATCGAGCCGCGGCCGATCGCGCAGCGGCCCGATGACAAGCTCGGTGCCGACGAGAAGGCGACGATCGACGTCTTCAAGCAGTTCTCGCGCTCGGTGGTCCACATCACGAGCATCGAGAGCCACCGCGATCGCATGACGCTCAACGTCAGCGAGATCCCGCAGGGCACCGGCTCGGGCTTCGTGTGGGATCAGGACGGCCACGTCGTCACGAACTACCACGTCGTGCAGCTCGGCAACCGCGCGCGCGTCACGCTCAACGACGGCACGTCGTACCCGGCGAAGATCGTCGGCGTCGCGCCCGACAAGGACATCGCCGTCCTGCGCATCGTCGCCTCAGCGGCGAAGCTCCTGCCGCTGCCGATCGGCAAGTCCGTGGACCTGCAGGTCGGCCAGAAGGTGCTCGCGATCGGCAACCCGTTCGGCCTCGATCAGACGCTGACCACCGGCGTGATCTCGGGCCTCGGGCGCGAGATCAAGAGCGTCACGCAGCGCTCGATCTTCGACGTGATCCAGACCGACGCGTCGATCAACCCCGGCAACTCGGGCGGCCCGCTGCTCGACAGCTCCGGCCGGCTGATCGGCATCAACACGGCGATCTACTCGCCGTCGGGCGCGAACGCCGGCATCGGCTTCGCGGTCCCCGTCGACGCGGTGAACGCGATCGTCCCGCAGCTCATCAAGCACGGCAAGCTGATGCGGCCCGGCATCGGCATCAACATCCTCACGGACCAGGTCGCGCAGCAGCAGCAGATCGAGGGCGTCATCATCTACGCGGTCACGCCGGGCGGCCCGGCCGAGCAGGCGGGCATCACCGGCGCGCGGCAGACGCCCGACGGCTGGGTGCTCGGCGACGTGATCGTCAAGGTCGACTCGACCGAGGTGAAGCGCGCGAGCGACCTGTTCCGGGCGCTCGACGCCCATAAGGTGGGCGACGAGATCGAGGTCACGCTCGAGAAGCGGCGCCAGCGGCGGACGGTCAAGGTAACCTTGCAAGAAGTCCCTTGAGCCGAGCCTCCTCCCGCTCCACACCGCGCGTTCCCTCCAGCGCCGCGGCTGTCGCCGAAGCCGCCGCCGAAGCCGCGATCGCCGCGTCGCCCGGCGCGCCCGCGGGCACGGCGCTCGGGCTGCGGGCGTGGCGCGACGCCCTGTGGAGCCGGACCCGCTCGCTCGCCGCGACCGCGTTCTTCGAGACGCTCGCCGGTGTCGCGTCGTTGCACCCGGCGGCGTCGCCGGAGCGCCACGGGATCGAGGTCGAGCGCGACATCGTCTACGGCGATGATCGGAAGTGGCACCGGCTCGATATCTACCGGCCGGCGAGCCGGCCCGGGCCGTGGCCCGTCGTGTTCTACGTCCACGGCGGCGCGTTCCACCTCCTGTCGAAGGACACGCACTGGCTGATGGGCCTCGTGTTCGCGCGCTTCGGCTACCTCGTCGTCAACATCAGCTACCGGCTCGCGCCGCGCCACCCGTACCCGGCGGCGATCGAGGACACGTGCGCCGCGTACCGCTGGCTCGCGGCGCGCATCACCGCGCTCGGCGGCGATCCGACCCGCGTCGCCGTCGCCGGCGAGTCCGCGGGCGGCAACCTGATCACGGCGCTCACGCTCACGGCGTGCCAGCGCCGCGCCGAGCCGTGGGCCCGCGCGGTGTTCGACACCGAGCTCGTCCCGCGGGCGGCGCTGCCGTTCTGCGCGCTGCTCGAGGTGTCGCGGCCCGGGCGGTTCGCCGAGCGGCGCAAGCTGCCGCGCTGGATCGACGGCATGATCCGCGACGCCTCCGCCGCGTACCTCCGCGGCTACCCGCTCGAGCCGTGCGCCGAGACCGAGCTGGCCGATCCGCTGCGCGTGCTCGAGCTCGCCGCGGGGGTGCCCGCCGAGCCAGGCCCCGCCGCGGCCTTCGAGCGGCCGCTGCCGCCGTTCTTCGCGCCGGTCGGGACGCGGGATCCGCTCCTCGACGACACGCGCCGCCTCGAGCAGGCCCTCGCGTCCCTCGGCGTGCCGTGCGAGGCGCGCTACTACACAGGCGGCATCCACGCGTTCCACGCGCTCGTCTGGAACCCGGGCGCGCGCCGCTGCTGGCGCGACGCGCTCGCGTTCCTCGATCGGCACATGGCCGCGCCGCGCGGCGCCTGAGCGCTGCGGTGCGCGGCTGCTCGCCGCTCGCCGCCGGCTACTCGTCGGCTTCGATCGGCGTGCGCGCCTTGTTGCGCGCCGTGAGCAGATACACCGCGCTGCCGGCGAGGAGCACGCCGACGATCACGGCGCTCACCTTCGGGCGGGCCGACACGCCGAAGTACACCGTCCACAGAGACAGCGCGATGAACAGGAGCGGGGTCACCGGGTAGCCGGGGGTGCGGTACGGCGCGGTCTTGCCGCGCGCGCGGAACACGAACACGGAGCCCACAGTGAGCGCCGCGAACATCGCGAGCGTGAAGCCGACGATCTGGATCAGCTGATCCGGATCGCTCGCGATGGCGAACCCCATCGCGAGGACGCACTGCACGACCACCGCGACGACCGGCACGCCGCGCTTGGAGTAGTACGCGAGCTGCTTCGGCAGCGCGTGATCGGCGGCCATCGTCGCGTACACGCGCGGCCCGGCCATGACCATCGCGCTCACCGCCGACATCAGCGCCAGCGCGATCAGCGTGCTGAGGAGATCGCCCGCCCGCGTGCCGAACAGGGCGCGCGCGGCGAGATCGCCGACCGGCTGCTTGATCGGATCTGTGCCCATCGCCTCGGGCGGGACGGCGTAGATGAACACGAGGTTCAGCCCGATGTAGAGCGCCATGACCACGACCGTGCCGAGCAGGAGCGCACGCGGCAGGGTGCGCTGCGGGTTCTGGATCTCGCCGGCGATGTACGCGGCGGCGTTCCAGCCCGAGTACGCGAAGCTGACGTACATGAGCGCGGTGGCGTAGCTGGCGGCGCCGGCGCGCGTGTCCAGGTTCGACAGCCCGTCGCCGCGCGCCGCGAAGTGGCCCCAGTCGCCGGTGCCGACGATCAGGCCGGCGCCGATGAACACGACGATCAGCGCCGCCTTGGCGATCGTGAACCCGGTCTGGACGCGGCCGCCGAGCCGCGTGTCGAACGCGTGCAGCGCGGTCATCGCGACGATCAGGACACACGCGATGGCCTTCGTCGCGACGGTGCCGCTGAGCCCGGGCGCGATCGCGGCGATGTACGAGGCGAACAGGAGCGCCGCCGCCGCGATCGGCGCCGAGAACCCGACGATGAGCGACACCCAGCCGCTCATGAAGCCGACCGCGGGATGATACGCCTCACGCAGGTAGACGTACTCGCCGCCGGCGCGCGGCAAGAGCGAGCCGAGCTCGGCGTACGCCGCGGCGCCGCACAGCGCGATCACGCCGCCGACGATCCACGTCGACATCATCGTCAACGGGTCCTTGAACGAGTACGCCGCCTGGAAGCCGGCGCTCGTGAATACGCCGGCGCCGATCATGTTCGCGATCACGATCGCCGCGGCGATCACGATCCCGAGTTGCCGTTTCGGTGGGGTCACACACGCCTCGCGATGGTGGCCATCCAGCTTGTATCACCCATGAAATCGGCGGGCAAAGTAACGTGCTTCAGAGCGCGCGGTAAGCCCGGCGGGCACCGATTCGGGTCGCGGCTCGTCGCCAGGAGATCGTAGGACACGAAAGGGAGTACGCCCGGGCGCGGCCCGGCATTTCATCGATCGGTGGCCGGGCTAGCCCGGATTATTCACGGGTGGCATGGCCTCGTCGAGAGCAGGCCGACAGGGTGTCGGCGCCGCCTGGTAGGCCTGCTAGGGTTCGGCCGCATGGCAGGCGAGCGCGCGCGACAGCAACGGCTTGAGCGGACGGCACC
>DATMCI010000293.1:0-2955 GCA_035558535.1 Kofleriaceae bacterium | reverse complement strand
GCGGCGGCGTCCTCGGCGGCGGCGCGCGCGTCGGCGGTGCGGCCCTGCGCGAGGTGGATCGCGGCGAGCGTCGCCCGGGCGCCCGGCTGATCGATCGGGGGGAGCATGCCGAGCGCGGGCGTAAGCTCGCGCTCGGCCTCGTCGAGGTCTCCCCTGCGGCGGAGCACCTCGGCGAGCACCCAGCGGCCGCGGCCCTCCTCGATGCCGATCCGGTGCGCGATCCCGTGGTCGCGGAGCGACCGCGCGATCTCGCGCGCCTCGTCGAGCGCGTCGCGCGTACCGATGTCCGCGCGCAGCCAGGCCAGGGTGAACCGCCGCTGCGAGCCGGCCAGGCTGAGCGTCGCGTCGCTCGCCGCGTTCTGCTCGAGCGCGTGCGCGGCCGACTCGAACGCCCCGAGGTACGTCAGGCTCACGCTCCGGTACAGGTGCGTGACCAGAGCGGGCCGCTCGCCGCCGATCACCTTCAAGATCGCCTGGTTCTCGTCGGCGTGCTGGAGCGCGATCCACGGGTCGTCGTGTGCCAGGGGGCTCCGGGAGGTGAGCGAGTGGTTCCACCAGAAGCGCGCGAGCGGGTCGCCGTCGCGCGTCGGGCGGACGGTCGTGAAGAACAGCGCCTCCAGCTCGGTCGCCTCCGCGACGCGCCCGACGAAGTCGAGGATGCCGATCGCGAGGACGCAGGCGAACGCCACCCGCCCGACCGCCCCGGGAGCGGGCTGGACGTCCCGGAGCAGCTCGACCGCGGCCAGGAGCTCGGGGATCCGGCCGGTCACCGCCGCGCCCTGGTAGAACGCGCCCAGCCCCTGCGCCCACGGGCTCGAGCCGCGCGGCGCCGCGCGGATCAGCTCCTCGGCGATGGCCATCCCGACGTCGAGGTTCTGCAGCTCCAGGGCGAACACCTCGCAGTGCATGCCGAGCAGGGCGAACCGGACCTCCGGCGGCGGCTCGCAGCGCAGGCCGAGGGCGACGCGGGCCAGCGTCCCCTGTAGGTCGAGGACGTGGAAGGCCTGCTCGGCCGCGCGCAGGTACGAGCGCGCCGCGCGCGCGGCGTCGCCGCCGCGTTCGAAGTGGCCGGCGAGCACCATGGGATCGGCCTCGCCGTGCAGGTCGAGCCAGTCGCCGGCGAGGCGGTGGCCGGAGCGGCGGTCGTCGTCGGTCAGGGTCTCGTAGGCGCCCTCGCGGAGCAGGGCGTGGCGGAACACGAGCTCGCGCTCGCCGGGGAACCGGCTCCCCGGCCGGCGCGCCAGCACCTCCTGATCGACGAGCCGGGTCAGCCAGTCGCCGGCCGTCTCGGCCGCCATGACCGCGCCGAGCAAGGTTGCGACGCCGCCGTCCCAGCACACCTCGCCGAACACGCTGGCGGCGCGCAGCACCTGGCGCGCCTCGAGCGGCAGCTGTCCGAGCCGGGACTCGACCATCGCGAGCACGGTCTGGGGCAGGACGTCGCCCGTGGTCTCGGCGGCGGCGCGGATCAGCTCCTCGAGGTAGAAGGCGTTGCCGTCCGCCTGGCGAACGAGGCGTTCAACGACGCGCTCGATGGTGTCGGGGCCGACGCGGTCGCCGAGCACCTGGCGGACGAGCCGCTCGCCGGCCTTCTTGCCGAGCTCTTTCAAGCGGATCTCTTGGACGACGTGCTGGCGCTCGGCCCACAGCTTGGGGAACAGCTCGAACACCTCGGGGCGGGCGAGGGCGAGGACCATCCAGGGCAGGTCGCCGCGATCGCGGAGCGCGGCGTCGATGAAGCGGACGGTGGCGAAGTCGCCCCAGTGCAGGTCCTCGAGGACGAGCAGGATCGGCTGCGCGGCGGCCGCGGCCCCGAGGAAGTCGAGCCAGGCGTTGCGCATCTGCTCGCTCATGAGCTGCGCGTCCTGGCGTGCGGCGCGGAGCTGGGCGCTGCCCTGGTCGTCGCCCTGGTCGCCGTCGGGGAACGGGGTGCCGACGAGCTCGCCGAGGAACTCGGTCACGCGCTTTTGCTCGGCGGCGGGGACGCGCGCGGCGACGCGGGCGCGGATTTTGGCGCGGCGCTCGGCGAGCGGCTCGCCGCCGCGGAGGCCGAGCGCGCCGCGGAGCGCCTGGGCGAGCAGGTCGAGGGTGGAGCCAGCGCGCAGCGAGTCGCCGCGGCCGATCCAGATCGCGGGCTCGTCGTCGCGCCGCTGGAGGCGGCCGATCAGCTCTGCGGCGAGGCGCGACTTGCCCATGCCGGGCGCGGCGGTGACGATGACGGCGCGCGCCTGCGACTCGTCGATGCAGTCGTTGAAGAGGGCACCGAGCGCGCTGAGCTCCCAGTCGCGGCCGACGCAGGAGGTCGGCCGGCCGAGCAGCGTGCGGGCGCCCTGGACCAGCGCGCGCTCGCCGCAGAGACGAAGGCCGGCGTCGTCCTCGATCACCTCGAAGCGGGCGTCGAGCAGGCCGGCGATCATGTCGTCGAGCGCGATCGGGGACGGGTTGATCGGGGGCGCGTCGCGCGGCGGGGACTGGGCGGGGTGCGCGAGCAGGCGCGCGGCGCGGTCGAGCACGTCGCCCTCGAGGAGCTTCACGGTCGAGTCGGCCCGGCCCATCGCGACCGCGATCGCGCGTCCCGCGGCGAGGTCACGCAGCGCGAGCGCGCAGCGGGCGGCCTGCGCGGCCTGATCGGTGGCGACCTGGCGCTCGCCCTCGAGGACGACGATCGCCGCGCCGTCGGCGAGCGGCTCGAGGCGGCCGCCGAATGGGCGGGCCGCGCGCTGCAGCGCCGCGGCCGTCTCGTCGTCCTCGTCATCGGGGGCGGGCGGGGCGTCCCCGGTGGGCAGTCCGACGAGCACCACCGAGAACAGGCGCCGCTCGCCGCCGGTGAGCGTGGCCAGCCGGGGCGTGTGGCTCCGCAGCGCTGGCGCGGCGCCGCTGTGGACGAGCGGGCTCAAGGCAGCGAGCGCCGCCGCGAGGTTCGCGCCGTCGCTGGGGCGGAGCGTCGGGTCCTTC
>DATMCI010000292.1:0-29462 GCA_035558535.1 Kofleriaceae bacterium | reverse complement strand
GTATCCGTCCGACGAAGGACGTGAGGTTCGAGGGCCGTCCGCTCTGACAAGAGAAGCGGGTTCTGCGAGATCGGTCCGCGATGGACCAAAATTCTGAACATCTTCGTCGAGAACGATTCCACATGGAGTGCAGCCGCGGGTGGTGGCGTCGCGCCGCACGGTGGGGCTGCGTTGCGCTCCGCGACGAGGAGCGTGCGGAATGAAGCCGCGCAAAGAGCGAACGCGGACCACACACGAGCGCGAGCTAATGGCGCAACTCGCGCACAGTAAGCAGAGCGATGCACGCGTGGCCGACGCCATCGTCACGGTGCTGAGCCGCTCAGACGCCCGGACCCTCGCCGCGCTCGGCCTGATCCTCGCATTCGTGGCGATGCGGGCCACAAGGGGGCCGCGATGAACACGCGAGTACGCGGCCTCGCAGTCACGCTGTTCGGCATCCTCGGCATGCTCCCCGGGGCGACCGCGATTACTGTCCATGCCTTCGGGGCGTGGACGTACATCCTGATCACTGCGTCGACGGATGCGGCGGTGCGTGCGATCAGCCATGACCTCGGTCTCGGGGCGCCCCAGATCAGGAGGAGTCGGATGAATCAGATCATCTGGTGGCACCGCGCGATAACGGTGTGGGCGCCAGGGCATGGCGAAATTCGCATCGAGGTGGCCGGGCCTCATCACCAGGGCTCGCCGCCGGCAGAGTAGCAGGACGCTCGGCGAGCGACGCGGAGCCGCAGCGCGGCCCTCGCGCACGCGAACCGCGGGGCTGCGGCTTGACGGCTACGCAGCGATGTCGAGGGCCGCGGGCGTGGGCGGCGTCCAGCGGTGCGGCAGGAGCTCATCGACCTTGGCGGCCGGGTGCGTGTCGACGCGGAGCAAGACGTCGCGCAGATACTCGAGCGGATCGACCTCGTGGAGATCGCACGTCGCGATCAGCGAGTACAGACCGGCAAGGTGTTCGCCGCAGTCAGGGTTGCCGACGAACAGGAAGTTCTTGCGTCCGAGTGCGACGATCCGCAATGCCCGTTCAGACGCATTGTTGTCCAACGGGATCCGGACGTCGTCGAGGAACCGCGTGAGCGTGTCGCCGCGGTTGCGCGCATAGCTGATCGCCTGACCGAGCGCGCTCTTCGGGGGGAAGGTGTCCTTGTACGCCTCGAGCCAGGCGCGGAATGCCGTCATCGCCTCGCGGCCGCGGGTCTGTCGCAGCGCGAGGTGCGCCGACGTGCGTACGATGCCGCGCTGCTTGGCTTCGTGTTCGACGCGATAGACGTCGAGGATCAGGTCGAGGGCGCGACGCGCCTCGACGGGCTTGTGCTGGAGCGCCTCGAAGAAGCGGCGCCGGACATGCGCGAGGCACGCGGAGCGCGAACGACCGTCGACGTCAGTCACGCGGTTGTAGCCGGTATACGCATCCACGACCAGCGTGCCGCGCGTGCCGCCGAGCACGGCGCGCGGTGTCTCGCCCGAACGATCGGGCGCGAAGCGATACCCGATCACCTCGTCGGTCAGGAACGTCCAGACGAAGCCGCGGCGAAACGGCTTCTGCATCACGAGCGACGTCTCGTCCGCCTGGACGATCTCGCTCTGCGCGACGAGCTGCATCAGCCGCTGCGACAGTGGCGCGAGCTTCTCGGCGGCCGCGTGAAACAGATCGGTCAGCGTCGACCGCGACATCGGGATGCCGAGCCGCTGGTACTGCTTCGCGAGGCGGTGCAGTGGCGTCGCATCGGCACACTTGGTCACGACGATGTGCGCGAGGAAGCCGGCGCCGTAGTGCCCTCCCTCGATCGGCCGTGCCGGCGGATCCGCGGTCGCGATGAACTGGCCGCACGCGCACGCCGCCTTCTCCTGCACGTGACATTGCCGGACGAAGTAGCCGGGCACGTACTCGTAGAGGTACGTCTGCTTTCCGGTGCCGAGCGGCCGCGCGGCAATGCCGCGGCACGACGGACACTGGCGCTGATCGGCCGCGAGGTGATGGATCACGGTCTCGGCGCGGAGCTGCTCCTTGAGGGCCGCGCGCTCGCGGCGGCGCTCGAGGGCCGCGCACCGCCGCGCTTCAGCATCTTCAGCGGGCGCGTCCTTGCGCAGCTCTTTCGCGGGCGACGGCACCTTCTCCGACTTGGGCCCGAGCACGCGCCGCTCGAGGGCCGCCATCGCGGTCATGACCGTGGCGAGCTGGGCTCGGACCTCGGCGATCTCGCCCCGCAGGCGCTCCGCTTCCTCGCGCCAGGGACAGTGGTGATCGTCGGGGAGCTCCGCCACGACCACCTTGGAATCACACGCTGAGGCTCGCGTCTACTTTTTGGCGGGACGGCGGCGTCCACCGACGAGGCGGCTGAACTTGCTTGAGGTCGAGCCCGTCGAGCAACATCGCGAGCTGGGTCGCGTCGAGCTCCACCTCGGCCTGGCCGTCGCGGCGCTGCGGCAGCCGGAACCGGCCTCGCTCGAGCCGCTTGTAAAGCAGCAGGAAGCCGCCCGTCGACCAGGTCAGGATCTTCAGCCGGTCGCCACGTCGCGACACGAACACGTAGAGGTGACCGCTGTAGAGGTCGTGCTGGCGCTCGCTCACGAGCGCGCACAGGCCATCAATCGACTTCCGGAGATCGACAGCGCCAACGGCGAGGTAAATCCGGACCGAGGACGGCAACGCGAGCACGGGATCACCCCAGACGCTGCGCGAGCGCAGCCACGTAGTCGAGGTCCACCGCCGTCGACAGCCGAAGCCGCACGCCCGTCTTCAGCTCAATCTCGATCTCGCCGCCCACCGCCGCAGCGCCCCGCGCCGCAGGCGCGGTCGAGGCTACCACGCGCACAGGGACCAACGACACGCGCGCCTTCCGCTCACGACGCAGCTTGTAGAGCCAGCTCCGCAGCGTGGCCACCGGAATCTCGCGCTGCCGCGCGAAGCTCTCCTGCGTCAGCTCGCTGCGCTCGAACTCATCGACGATGGCGACCCAGAACTCACGTCCGAACATTGGACCGCCGATCATCCGTTACCCACGTGTGGCCCGCCATGCGTCTTTCCCCGGACGGGTACGGCTCCGTGGTACACGCAGGCATGGTCGAAGGCTTCGCGATCGAGCCCGAGCTCGTTCGGCCGATCACCCGTTCGGAGTACGACCAGATGGTCGCGCTTGGCCTCTTCGCAGACGAGCGGGTCGAGCTGTTCCGAGGAACGCTGGTCAAGCTTCACCGCAGTTCGCGCCACACGCCTCTGCCCGTGCACACCATCGACGTTTAGTGTTCCTGAACTCGTACCTGTTCAACTTCGAGCCGCTCGGTAATCACGCCTAGTAACCGCTGAGCGAGCTGCTGCATTGCTGAGCGGCTGCAGATCCATCGTTCCAAGTACGGTTGACGATACGCACGTTCATGCGGGGTGTTTCGCATGGGCGCATAGATACGTTCATAACGGACCGAACTTCCATCCTCTGCTGACCACACGAACGGATCGATCGTTGGCGTCCATCCAGCTTCACGCTGAAGCAAGGAAACAGGGGCAACGCCCAGATGCATCGTTGGTATCCGACCTAGGCCGGCACCCGTTAACGCCAGCCACTGGGGTAGTGAGTCGCGTCGCTGCTCAAAGCGAGCTATGTCATAAACTGCAAAGCCTCTGGCCCCGAGCGTCGTGTGGTATGGGGGCGCGACAATTTCCGGCGTCGAGCTAGTCAGCAGAGGAAGCTGAGTGACGCGAACATCGTGGTAGTAGGAGTGCAGAAACGCAACACCTGCGAAGACCATTTGGTCCTGAGCAATTCCCGACCAAAGGAACTCCCTAAACGCGGCCCTCGAAATATCGCTTCGCTCCTTTAACAACCTATCGAGTCTCTCGCCAATGGGCCAATCAAAGTCTGTCATGACCGACCATGGCCCATATAGCGCAGCCGGTTCGTCGGCAACGAGAACCGCCTGGGCAAGACGCACCCAGAACGTCACATCCTTGCGCTCCGGAAGCGCCGAACGAACGATGTTCAGCGCGCGCGATACCTCGCCTCCTCCGACGAATTGCGAGTCCCCACCGCGTGCCCAATGCGCGCGCTTTGGAGAGTCCAGTGCAATTGCGCGCAACGAGGCGAGATAGCGACGCTCCAGTAACTCGGCGTCGATCAGCATCGTGCTTTCGAGTTGGTTAAGGATAGACGCCACGGCCTGGTCTCCAGTGGTGGAGCGCATCATCAGAGTGGGCGACTCGTTTTCCCTTACAACGATTCTCTCGGGCGGTAGGATCACCTCTTGACTCGCGCCCCGGTCGCTGAGAGCTGGAGCCGGCGGTGTTGCTTCGCCCTCGCAGCGTGCAATTGCATTGCGTGCGATCCACGCCTGAATCTCACACTCGAGATCTTGGCTTTGCTCGTTCGCAGAAATGAAGTCTTGGAATCGACGGGCGAGTGCGACATTTGCAACAGCGAGTCGCTCGACCATCTGGAGGAGCAGTTCGCGAACGTCTCTGGGCAGTGCGGTAGCGCGGCGCGCGATTTCGCCGCACGTATCTGGATTGAGGTGAACAAGCGCCCAAAGACCTCGCAGTGCGGCTTCCGTTAGGAGTGCGCTATCACCGGAAATGATTTCCAGAAGTAAATCCATACAGAAGTCGGGCCAATCGATGGGAGTTGACGTTGTGCCGCGCTTTGGAAGCCTTACTTCGTGCCCGATCGGCACCCATAGTTTTTGAGAATTGATGTGTCGCTCTAGCCCAGCCGCGCAACTAGCCGAGTCCGATGCTAGCGTGAGGCACAGGATATCCAGGTCCTCTGCAAGCAAGAGCACGTTCTTGGGGTCCCTGCGATCAACGCGCGCGACAGTCTCCTGGACGAGTCGCCATCGATCGACCTCTGTGAGAGCTGGGCATAGCGCAACAATGAGTTCCGTGAGTCCGTCATAGCTCCACGGCCATTCTCTGTTCTCGCGATTCTCAAGCACGGTGCTTAGCAACGAGCCGGCCTGGCTCGTCGCGTTACCAGATGCGACCAGACGTTGCGCCAGGCGTGCTGCGATCGTGTTCGCGTAGCGGCGAACGGCCGTGTCGCTGAACAGAGCAGTCGTAAATGCGAGAGCCTGGTCGTCGTCTAGCGCGTCGCTTTGAGCAAGAAGCTCGGTAGCCTTTGCATCCCTCTCATGACTGGTATGGGACTGCTCTGCTTTCGGACTTGCCTGAGCCCATTCAAGCGGCGTCGTCGAGCTAAGTTCGGCAACCAAACCATGACCGAATCGCTGGTCTGCATCCTCAACCACTTTGCGGGATGATCGAAGGTCGTCGATGTCACGATGATGTCGCCACGACAGGGATCCCAGAGCAATTGACCAAACCGCCGCTAGAGCATGGCGATCGAGTTGTGCTTCGGAAGCCATTTTCAGCAGGCCGTCTCGCCACGCTGATTCCGTGATTTCAGTCCACGCGACATCCCCCCTGGGGTCCAGGAGTCCGCGAAATTCGGCCAATGCAGCAGGCCCAACGATCGCTGCCGCACGTGAGACAGCGGTCTCGATTCGATGAGAGAGCTTGTTGTGTCCCGCTTCGTCCGCCTCCTTGTTCACGGCAAGCAGATCGATTCCGAGTTGCGACCAAGCGCCGGGCTCAAGCGTCGAGAGCTTCTCGAACCACCTTAGCGAGCGAGCTAGTCCATAGTCATCCGCTTCTAGATAGCCAAGCACTGCGGACCGCGAGAGCACTTCCAGTTTCGGCGCAAGTTCCTGGAGGCCCGGTGTTCGAAGTGCGAGTTGGCGGAATAGATCTAGCTCCTTGATTCGCGCACCTGTCGAACGCAGCCAGCTGTCCCCCCGAGGTCCAAAACGCCTCTCCACCCATGCTCTAAGCCTTCCGGCATCGCCTTGATCTCGGATTGCTTCCCATACATACTGAGCCCCATCACTATGTCGTCCGCTGTCCGCGTACTCAGCGCAGGCTTGAACGACGGCTTCCGCATGCTCGCCACCGGAGCGCATTGCTGCCGTCGTTACCAGTCTGAATAATGCAGGTGCGGCGCGTTCGAAGATCTTCCACATCTCATAGTGACGCGCGTGACCCAACAAGCGCGTCACTAGCTCGGTGAGCGTAGGTAACGCCACGGGCGGCTCGTTCGTGCGGAACCAGCGCCCGACAATTGCCGCTGCGTGGTTCAAGAATGAGAGGAGACTTCTCGCCTCGGAATTCGGGTGAGAATCCCCGTACGCGATCATCGCTGCATCGCGAATTGCTGCGGGCTCGCGATGCGTTATCCAGCCTAGGACGAATGCGGTCGCGATCGCCGAGATAGCCCGATCATCGCGATCCGATGCGGACCTCGTTTGAACGAGTGGATCGGCCACGATCGGAGACACCCACGCGTCGATCAGCCTCGCGTTGCCGATAAGGAGGCTCCATGCTGCGGCTTCACACTGGAACGACGCTGAGCGCTCCGCTCTGGAGCCCTCCAACATCCGCAGCGCAATTGCAACCTCTCGCCATCGAGCATTACTCGCGAGTCGCCGCACTGTGTCTTCGAGGTTGGCCGGGTGGTAGATACGCACTTGACGGAGCGCTCTGGCCCAACCCATCCAGCCTACGTGGTTGGCGGCTTCATCAGCGAATCCGTCATAGAACAGCGCCCAATCCCTCGTCTCAGTATTTTCTTGGCCAATCGCGATGCGTGGCGACCTCTTCGTGAGTCGGTACGCAACCCTCCCTAGTCGTTCGAGTGCAGCGTCGGCTACACCCTCGTCTTGTGGGGTGGGAAAAGGGCTTTGCGATGCGTTTCGGATGGCCATCGCTACTTGTGGCGGCGACATGCTATGAAACCAGCGCCGCATCATACCTCGAGCGCGCTCATCCTGATTGGACGCGCTTAACCGCAGTACGTCATCGAGCATGCGGACGACGACGCTTGTGTTCCACGCATTAGGTGGAAGCGTCTGACATTCATATGGAAGCGCGGGTGGAGGCCCTGCCCATTCACCTTCGCGCTCGCCTCGTGGGTATTCGTAGGCGTCGCAGGTGCGATCCAACTGTTGCAGCGTAGCGAGCGATACAACGACGCCGTGAAGTTTGGACCACTCTCCAAGCTGGATTTCATCCAACGCCTCAAACCCTTGGCCGCATAGCTTGTCGAGGGAACCGCCCGCTCGCCACGCGCTCACAACGTATTGCGGTGTGTAACTCGACGGAATTTCACTTGCACGGTGCGCCAAGCGCAGCACAGGAAACAGGCTTCGGTAGCGAGACTCGGGTGGCGCTGTTTCACTGAGTAAGTAGTCGGCGAGCTTCGAAGCGGCGCCTCCAGATCTTTCTGGATCGCTACGAAGGAAGGCCGTCAAGAACAGGCGAACATCATTGTGCGTGACTCGGAACCCGTTGGCGTCCTGCACTACCAGCGGGCGAAGCGCTAATAGATAATCGCGCCATTCCGTAGGCCCAAGTGCCGGAGTCTGGTAGATATGATCGAGCAGCTCTCCGGTAACGCGACTATCGAGCATTGAAAGGGCAGCGGCCAGTCGAAAAGCAATGAGCTGCCCCGGGGTCGCGAGGCGTTCTGTGCTACTCGTCCAGATCGAATCGTAGTAGGCCTGCAGCCCGGAATGCAGCTTCCGGGCTGCGAGTCGTGCCTGCAGCGCGGTCACGCTCTCGGAGAGCTTTGCTTCCTGAACCGCGAAGACAGCTGACAATGTGTCACCCTGCGAAACTTCGGCCACAATTGTGGCGACTACATCTATAGGTTCGAGGCTCGGAGCCACATGCTGAATGAGCGTTCGAATGTCGTCCGCATCCAACGGCGGAACATCGATGCGCTTGACGTTCTCTGTCGCGGATCGCAGCCAAAGCGGATACTGGCGCCATACTTCCGGGGGCTGCCCTCCAAGCAAAATAAAGGCACCGGCGGGGACTTCATTTGGATGAGGAATAGACGCGAGCAACTCCAAAGCCTGCGGGCGACCTGCACGCGCAGCGTGATCGAGTCCGTCGATCGCGATGACGAAGGGGCGCTTCCGCTCGGTTCCGATTCTGCTGGCGAGACGGAGGACTGCCGCTCGGAGTTGATCGTCGTCGAGGAGTGCGTTGCGTACAGGTACTTGATACTCAAACAGGCGGCCGATCAGCAAATGGCGAAGCTGCGAAAGGAGCGTGCCCCAAAGTCCTCGACGCGAGAGATCGATATCAGCGTCCGGCGGCAAATGGATCGTGTCAGGGGTAATCGGTCGGTAGGCGTGGAATCGAATGTCGACTAGCGGCTCACGCGTGTTCGCGAGCTTGCTCATCACGCTCGTCTTGCCGCAGCCCGGACCTCCGGTAAGCAACGCGACACGAATCGATCGGTCGTTCGCTGTCGCTGAGATGGTATCCAGGAGTTTGTTGCGCGACGAAAAAAACGGTTCTGGCGGCGCGAGCAGATGAGCGGTTCCGACCGGTTCATTGCCCAGCGTTAGCGCCTCCGAAACGGCCTCGGCGTCAATCGAAGCTCGAGATCTAGTCGACACTGTCCACCGTCGCAGCGCGTGGTCGAACGCTGCGAGGAGTTGTGTCGCTTGGTCCCGGGAGCAGTAGAACAGCTCCTCAAGTCTTCGTAGCAATTGTTGTTCGAGTTCATCAAGCTCGGGCTGGTCTGCGTTGATCGAGAGAGCCTTCAGAAAGGCGAGTTGGTCCTGCGGTCCTAGATGACTTAGTGCCGCAAGCCACTCCGCCCATCCGTCACGCCACTCCGAAGGCACTTGAATATCGTCAATGTTGTCGACACGTTCTATCTCCGCCTTGATGCGCGGCCAAAACTCGGACAGAGGCGGGCGTGCTACTGGCGCGTCTCCACGCGTACGGCTTGCCCGTCGGCCAGCCGAGCGATTGGTGTATAGCTCCGCAGTGCAAGGCCGACCGTCGCTGACTGCTTCCTTCCACGCGCTCGCCAAGTACCCGAGTAACGGTTGGTCGGTCTCCGACTCTTCATCAACAGAGAGAAGAGAGCCGAACGTCAGAGTGTTGCCAACGCGAGTGTGCTTGATCTGTATGCATCGCCGGCCGCCGGATCGCAAGTCTACGATGATGTCGTCCAGTCCTTGGTAACGTGACGACTGCAATGTGACCGTTTCGATGTCGGAGTCCGGGTTGAGCAACTCGATGATGTGGGTAAGACCGACAGACCATTCGTACCAATACGGGTCGCCAATGCCGGCAGATGGGTTAGACATCGCACCTACACCTCACTCGCAGTTCAGACGAAATCACGCAAGTCTTCGAGACCAAACGATCGAATGCTCTGGAGTTCTTGCCCAGACGCGCTGCGTCGCCTCCTCGTAGGAATAGCAGATGAGCGAACAGGTGGTGTGTCGGCAACATCCTCCGTTTGGGGCAATGGTCGCGCGTGGTCCGCGGCTCTCCGTAGGCCGTGCTCGCGAACGAGCCCACGACCATGTGCGGGATGCGGGTGGCATCCAGCGCCGCGACGATCGTCCGCAGCAGGCCGCGGGGGCCGTCGTGGATCATGGCGCGAGCAGCGGCTCGGCTGGCCACGCGCGGCGAAACAGATCATCACCGACGAGCAAGCGATAGAGCGCCATCCGTGCCTGATGCTCGTCATACTCGGGATGGCGCGCCCGGATATTCTCGAGCGTGATCGCGCGCGCCATCTCGGACATCTCGGCCGCCGCCCACGTACGCTGGTCCGTCGTCATCCGGCGGTAGATAGCGGTCTGGACGGCGGCGGCATCAGGAGTAGTGTCGCGCATGTGCCATGGGGAGCATACCGGATGAGCGATTCATGGCGTGATGCGTGGCCCGTGCCAGCGAGCGCCCATCCTGTCGGGATCCGCTACGTGGACCCGTTCTGGTCGGCGTGATGGCTGGCTCACGGCCGGCGGCGCGCCTGCGCCTGCGGGATCTGCTCGGCCCGCTCGCGGCGCCGGGCGCGTCAGTTTCAGGACGAGCATCGTGAGCGTGCCGGCCACGGCGCCGGCGAGGATGTCATGTAGGACACGAACTTGTACGCGCGCTCAGCCTGGCCGCAGCGAGCCCGACGAGCAGGGAGAGGACGAGCCGGCGGAGGCGACCGAGATCGGCCTTCAGTTCACGCCGCTCGCCGATGGGCTTGCCAGGACCGTCGCCTGGCTGCGCACCACCGGCAAGCTCCCCGCCACCAGCGCATAACCGGCTTCGTGGTACACGCAGGCACCCGTGAGCCAACCTGACGGTGGCTATCGTCGGCGTGGGCGCGCTGGACGGACCTGGGAGCGGGGTTCGAGCGAGACGAGCAGGTCCAGGTCGAGGGCGTTAGATGCCTTTGCCAGTGTCACGAACGTAAAGCTTGTGTCTTCTGGATCGAGTAGCCGATTAACGACCGTTCGGCTCGTCTTCATTCGCTTGGCGAGCTCCATCCTGGAGACGCTATTGCGTTTCATTGTAGCCAGCATCTCGTCGGCCAAGATTTTCTTCTTGGCGCGCAGATCGACTTCTTCACGGATGCCTTCCGCTTCCAAGAACGATGTGAAAGTCGAGCCGATGTGTTTGTTATGCACGGTTAGCCCTCCTTGAGTTCTTTTAGGCGTTACGACCAACGGCGCGCTCATGGCCGTCGGCGAGCCTGCGCCTGCGGGATCTGCTCGGCCTGCTCGCGGCGCCGCGCGAGCCACTTCAGGACGAGCATCGTGAGCGTGCCGGCCACGACGCCCGCGAGGCCGGTCATGTAGAACACGAACTTGTACGCGCGCTCGGCCTGGCCGCCGCCGTAGACCCCGCCGGGCAGCTCGTCGGGCTTCGCGAGCGACGAGGTCAGGAAGTAGACGGCCGTGGCCGCGGCGATCCCGACGAGCAGCGAGAGGAAGAGCCGGCGGAGACGGCCCGCGGTGTCGAGCACGTCAGGCGGCGGCAGCTCACTGGGGGGCGTCATGTTCCTCCGGGCGAGAGAGCTTACCGCCGCCGCGGCTCGAGCAGGTCAACGCCGGTCACTCGCTGCCACGCGCGCGCAGCCGGCGCGCAGCCGGCGCGCGCAGCCGGCACGCGGCCGCGCGCGGCCGGCTACTGGACGGTCCAGGCCACCGTGCCGCTGCAGCTCGTGCTGCTGTAGCAGCCCGCGCGGATCTGGTACGAGCCGGTCGCCGTGGCCGTGTACGTCAGGTTCGAGCCGCGGCCGCCGCACGCGTCGTCGTTGGAGCTGACCTGCGTGCCCGCCGGGCCGTACAGCCGCAGGTACGTGTCGCCCGAGAAGTTGCCGCCCGCCACGTTGCACGTGCCGAGCGTGATGCTCTGTCCCGCGTTGACCGTGACGTTCTGGTTCACCGTGTTCTGCTGCGCTCCATTCGTGTTCGTCGCCGTGAAGTTGTACGAGCCACCCACCGGCGGCGTGCCCGCCGTGATCGACCAGACCACGGTGCCGGTGCAGGCGCCCGAGGAGTAGCAGCCGCCGCGGATCTCGTAGTTGCCCGCGGTGGCCGCCGTGAACGTGAGGCTCGAGCCGCTGCCGCCGCACGCGTCGTCGTTGAAGGCGACCTCCGTGCCGCTCGGCCCGAAGAAGCGCAGGAACGTGTCGCCCGTGAACGTGGCGCCCGTCAGGCCGCACGTGCCCAGCGTGACCTTGTCGCCCGCGGCGAGCGCCACGGTCTTGTTCACCGTGTTCTGCTGGGCGCCGTTCGTGTTGCTCGCGCTGTAGCTGTACGAGTTGGGCGGCGGCGGCGGCGGCTGGCTCGTGCCGCACAGGCGCTGGCTGCCCGCCACCGCGCAGTACGCGTCGATCGCCGGGCGCACGTAGGTGATGTCCTCGCCGCGGCAGCCCGTCTCGGTGCACGTGTTCACGACGTTGCAGCTCCCGCTCGCGACGTAGTCGGTCTCGCCGCGCACCAGGATGCCGGCGACGCTGTAGCCGCTCGTCTCGTAGACGCCCGAGCCCGAGTTGCCGCCGAACGTGTCGGTGCTGGCCACGAAGTAGTCCAGGGTCGCGGTGCGCGCGTCGCGCACGGAGCCGCCCGAGTCGATCTTGAACGGGATGCCGCTGCCGCTGCCGATCACCGCCACGTTCTGGTTCACCGCCAGCGGGCTGTTGCCCGCGCGGATCGGCGCCGGCGTGAAGCGCGGCGTGGCGGCCCGATCGATCCGGACCACGGCGAAGTCGAGGTTCCGCCCGTTCACCACGGCCTGCTGGCGCGCGACGATGGACGTGCACGAGAAGATGTCCGCCGTGGTGATCGTCTCCAGCGTCGTCGCCGTTGGCCGGTAGAACTTGAAGACGAAGCGCGTGCTCGTGCACGACGAGGCGCTCGTGATGCAGTGGCCGGCTGTGAGCACCAGGTCGTCGTCGATGAGCGTGCCGGAGCACCAGCCCGGCGTCGGATCGGAGAGGAAGCGCTGACTTGCGCAGAGGTTCTCGGCCTGCTGGAGCGTCGACGAGCTGAACGTGACGTTGTTCGGGTTCGAGGTGTTGATGGAGCCCGGGCTCATCAGCGCCACCGTCGCCTGCTGCGCGCGCGCGCGGAGCGTGGCGTCGGTGTGCGCGTAGACGTCCTGGCGGTTGTCGGTCCCGTACACGACCGGCGACTCGGCCTCGCCCAGCTTGTCGTCGGCCGGCGGGGCGCTCTGCTCGTCGAGCGCGGCGCAGCCGATCGCGGTGAGGCTACACAGGAGCGCGCCGAGCAACGGGGCGCGCCAGAGGACGTTTGACCAGGGGCTTCGCATGGCCAGGCACTTTGCACGAGCCGCCTCGGCGCCCTTGCTTCAGACGCGCGCACCCGCTAACGGCGACGCTAGCTCGCTGCATCAGCCGTCCACGCACATACAGCGCGCATCATCCGATACGCGGAAGCGGACCCGCCGCCAAGGGCCGGACCATCGCCGCCCCGGGCCGCGTGTTTGCTGGCGCGCGGTGATACAACACGCCCCCATGGCCACGAAGATCAAGGTGAAGAGCCCCGTCGTCGAGATGGACGGGGACGAGATGACCCGCATCATCTGGAAGTTCATCAAGGACAAGCTGATCGTCCCGTACCTCGACGTCGAGCTCCTCTACTTCGACCTCGGGATCGAGCACCGCGACGCCACCAGCGACCGCGTCACCGTCGAGGCCGCGAACGCCGTCAAGCAGCACGGCGTCGGCGTCAAGTGCGCGACGATCACGCCCGACGAGGCGCGCGTCGCCGAGTTCAAGCTCAAGGAGATGTGGAAGTCGCCGAACGGCACGATCCGCAACATCATCGGCGGCACGATCTTCCGCGAGCCGATCATCTGCAAGAACGTCCCGCGCCTCGTCACGACGTGGACCAAGCCCATCGTCGTCGGCCGCCACGCGTTCGGCGATCAGTACCGCGCGACCGACTTCCTCGTGCCCGGCGCCGGCACGCTGACCATGACGTTCACGCCGAAGGACGGCGGCAAGCCGATCGAGCACAAGGTGTTCGACTTCGAGGGCGCCGGCATCGCGCTCGGCATGTACAACCTCGACGAGCAGATCGCTGGGTTTGCGCGCAGCTGCTTCAACTACGGCCTCCAGCGCGGCTGGCCCGTGTACCTCTCGACGAAGAACACGATCCTCAAGCGCTACGACGGCCGCTTCAAGGACATCTTCCAGAAGATCTTCGACGAGGAGTTCGCCGCGGCGTTCAAGCAGCAGAACATCGTGTACGAGCACCGCCTGATCGACGACATGGTCGCGTCGGCCCTCAAGTGGGAGGGCGGCTTCGTGTGGGCCTGCAAGAACTACGACGGCGACGTCCAGTCCGACTCCGTCGCGCAGGGCTTCGGCTCGCTCGGCCTCATGACCTCGGTCCTGCTCACGCCCGACGGCAAGACCGTCGAGGCCGAGGCCGCCCACGGCACCGTCACGCGCCACTACCGCGAGCACCAGAAGGGCCGGCCCACGTCCACGAACCCGATCGCGTCGATCTTCGCGTGGACGCAGGGCCTGCGCTACCGCGGCAAGTTCGACGAGACGCCGGACGTCGTGCGGTTCGCCGACGCGCTCGAGCAGGTGTGCATCGAGACCGTCGAGAGCGGCAAGATGACGAAGGACCTCGCCGTCCTCATCAGCCCGACGCAGCCGCACCTGACGACCGAGCAGTTCCTCGACGCGCTCGATCTTGGCCTGCGCGCCAAGATGGCGAGCTGGTAGCGCGGCGCGCGGCGGCGCGCGGCGCGTGGCTCAGCCCAGGAAGCCGCGCGCGATGTTCATCAGCTCGGTGTTCGCCGCCACCGACTTGCCGAACGCCTCCTTCTCGGAGGCCGACAGCTCGAACTCGTAGACCGCCTCGGCGCCCTTCGCGGTCAGCTTCACCGGCACGCCGACGAACGCGCCCGTGACGCCGAACTCGCCCTGCAGCTCCACCGAGCACGGCAGGACGCGGCCCTGATCGCGCACGATCGCCTCGACCATCAGCGCCGTGCCCGCGCCCGGGGCGAGCCACGCGCTCGTGCCGATGAGGCCCGTCAAGGTCGCGCCGCCCTTCTTCGTGCTCTCGACCACCTCGGTCAGCTTCTCCGGCGAGAGGAACTTCGCCGCCGGCACGTTCCCGATCATCGCCGTCGAGACGATCGGCACCATGTCCTTGTCGGTGTGCGCGCCGAGCACGATCGCCTGCACGTCTTCGACGCTGACGCCCGCGGCCAGCGCGAGGTACGTGCGGAACCGCGCGCTGTCGAGCACGCCCGCCGAGCCGATCACGCGCTCGCGCGGGAAGCCCGTCACCTCCTTGGCCACGAACACCATCGCGTCGAGCGGGTTCGACACGACGATCAGGATCGCGTCCGGCGCGTGCTTCTTCACGTCCGCGCAGATGCCCTTCACGATCCCCGCGTTGATGTTGATGAGCTCCTCGCGCGATTGCCCTGGCTTGCGCGGCACGCCCGCCGTCATCACCACCACGTCCGCGCCCGCCATCGCCTCCGGCTTGTCCGTCGCGACGAAGCGCGTCGCGTTGAAGCCCTCCCACGGGCCGCACTGCGCGAGATCCAGCCCGCGCCCCTCGGCCGGGCCCGGCTTGATGTCGATGAGCACCAGGTCGCCGAGCTCCTTCTGTACGGCCCATTGCGAGACAGCGGCACCGACGTTGCCGCCGGCACCAACGATAGCGATCTTCGGACGCTTGATCATGGTGCCGGCGTCATACCACCGACCGCCGCGCGCGCGCGAGCCTGCCGGGCGTCGTCAGCGGGTCGCCGCCGGGACCGCGGGCTGCGCGGGCTGCGCGTCGTCGCGGTCGCTCCGGTGCTGCGCCATCAGCGTGAGCGCGGCCGCGATCACGATCGCGAACGCGATCGCCGCGCCGAGCGCGGTCCACCGGCTCGCGCCGCGCCTCGGCGCGCGCGCGACGTCCGCGTGCTGTGACTTCAGCCGCGCCATCGCCTCGGACGCGGCGCGGGGCGCAGCGGCCAGCTCGTCGGCGGCCAGCTCGTCGGCAGCCGGCTCGTCGGCAGCCAGCTCGTCGGCGACCGGCTCGTCGGCCGGCTCGCCGGCGACGGGCTCGTCGGCCGGCTCGCGCGTCGCGTCGGACGCGGCCACCGCCGCGCTCACCGCCGCGGCCACCGCGGTCTCGCTGTAGCGGTCCCAGTCCCCGCGCAGCGCCGCGAGCACGTCCTCGAGCTTTTGCACCACGTCCGCCATCGTCTGCGGGCGGCGGGCCGGATCCTTGTCCAGCATCGCCGCCACGAGGTCGTCGAGCGCGGGCGGGACGTCCGGCTTCAGCGACGAGACGCGCGGCGCCACCTCGTGCAGGTGGAGCTGGATCACCTGGAAGATCGCGCCCTCGAACGGCGCGCACCCGGCGAGCATCTCGAACAGGATGCACCCGAGCGCGTAGATGTCGCTGCGCGCGTCGGTGTCACCCGCCGAGCGGCATTGCTCCGGCGACATGTACAGCGGCGTCCCGAACACCGAGCCCATCCGCGTGTGCCGGCTCGTGCCGATCTTCGCGAGCCCGAAGTCGAACACCTTCGCGCGCTCGCCCGACGGCACCGCCGGATCCGGAACGAGGTACACGTTGTCCGGCTTCAGATCGCGGTGCAGCACCTCCGCCTGGTGCGCCGCTTCGAGCGCGGCCGCCACCTGGCGCCCGATCTCGGTCGCCGCCTCCGGCGCCAGCGCGCCGAGGCGCGCCAGCCGCTCCGTCAGGCTCTCGCCGGAGAGCCGCTCCATCGAGATGTACGCCAGCTCTTCTTCTTCGTCGTCCGTGACGTAGCGCCCGAAGTCGTGCACCGTGATGATGCCCGGGTGCGTGATGCGCGCCGCTGCTCGCGCCTCGCGCAGGAAGCGGTGCATCGCGTCCTCATCGTTGTGATGAGACGGCTTCAAGACCTTGAGCGCGACCTCGCGATCCAGCTCGACGTCGCGGGCCGTGTACACCATCCCGAACGAGCCGTGACCGAGCAGGCCCGTCAGCTCGTACTTCGCGATCCTCGCCTGGTGGAACACACCGTCCGAGATCGAGCGCGCTGCCGGCACCTCGGAAAGAGGCGCGGGCGTCTCGCTGGCGACTACTCCAGCTACCCCAGCTGGCTCCCCGGGTAGCTGCTCCATGGGCGCTCTCCTCCCGTAGGACAGGGTCGCCCGCGCGCTCTTATGATCGGCGGTATCGTCGACATCCTCCAACTTCACGTGCGGTGGCGGGACGATCGCGGTCGCGCGGCGGCGGCTCGTCGTGACCTTCCACTGCTCGGGGCTCGGAGTGCTGATGGCCATGGGGCTCATGGTGATTTCCTCGGTGCCGCCGATGTGCACGCGATGTGCCTCCGAGCGGTCGCACGCGTGTAACGCGCCGGCCGAGATCGTTCACGAGCCGAACGATATTCGGGTGATGCGCGTCGTCGACAGCGTCGGTTCGCACACGCGCCATCTCCTGTCAGGGGTGACGCTCGCTCGCTCGCTCGGCCGCGCGGCGCGCGAACCCCGCTCGTCGCGCGCCCCCGGCCCCGCGGGGCGCGCGCGTCCGCGGCGATAGTATCGCCCGCGTGGGGGAGTGCTTGTCGGCGAACGACATCCAGGAGCTGGTCGCCGGCCGGCTCGCTGGCGATCCGCTCGCGCAGGCCCACCTGCACATCGAGGCGTGCACGGAGTGCCGCACGCTCGTGATCGAGCTCGCGCGCGACAGCGATCTGGAGTCGATCAGCGCCGCGGACACCATGCACGCCACGCCCGAGGGTGGTCCACCGCTGCGGGGCGCCGCGCGCGCCGCGGAGCGAGCCGTGGCGGAGCGGTTCGAGATCGTGCGGCCGCTGGGCCGCGGCGGGATGGGCGTGGTGTACGAGGCGATCGAGCGCGCGCGCGGCGCGCGCGTGGCGCTCAAGACGCTGCAGCACGTGAGCGCTGACGGGCTCTTGCGGTTCAAGACCGAGTTCCGCGCGCTGCAGGACGTGCAGCACCCGAACCTCGTCACGTTCGGCGAGCTGATCGAGGACGGCGGCCGGTGGTGGCTGACGATGGAGCTCGTCGAGGGCGCGGCGCTCTTGGACCACGTGCGGCCGGGCGGGCGCCTCGACGAGGGCCGGCTCCGAGCGGCGCTCGCGCAGCTCGGGGCGGCGCTGCACGCGCTGCACGCGCACGGGCTGGTGCACCGGGACATCAAGCCGCACAACGTGCGAGTCACGCCCGCCGGGCGCGTGGTGCTGCTCGACTTCGGGCTGGTCGCCGGCGTGGCGCAGAGCGAGAGCAACGTGGTCGGGACGCCCGCGTACATGGCGCCCGAGCAGGCGATGCTCGAGGAGGTGGGCCCGGCGGCGGACTGGTACGGCGTGGGCGCGCTCCTGTACGAGGCGCTGACCGGCGCGCTGCCGTTCGAGGGCGCGCCGCTGCAGGTGCTGCTCGCCAAGCAGCACGCGGCGCCGCGCCGCCCCGGCGAGCTGGCGCCGGTGCCGGAGGATCTGGAGGCGCTGTGCCTTCAGCTGCTCGCGGTTTCGCCCGCGCCGCGGCTCGCAGCGGCCGCCGCGCTCACCGGGCTCGGCGCGGGCGCAGGCGCAGGCGCGGCCACGGCGCCGCGCTCGTCCGCGGTCACGGCGGTGCCGCCATCGTCGCCGTCGTCGCCGTCGTCGTCGTCGTCGTTTGTAGGCCGTCGGCGCGAGCTCGCCGGCCTCGCGGACGCGTTCGCCGCAGCGGGCGCGGGCGCGGGCGCGGGCGCGGAGACGATCGTCCTCGTGCAGGGCGAGTCCGGGATCGGCAAGAGCGCGCTCGTCGAGCGGTTCGTCGACGAGCTGCGCGGCGCCGCGGCCGACGCCGTGGTGCTCGCCGGCCGCTGCTACGAGCGCGAGACCGTGCCGTACAAGGGCGTCGACGGCATCGTCGACGCGCTCGCCCGCTACCTGCGCAAGCTGCCCGACGCGGAGGCCGCGGCCGTGCTGCCGCGGCGCGCCGGGCTGCTCGTCCAGGCGTTCCCCGTGCTCGGCAAGGTCCCCGCGCTCGGCAAGCTGCCCGCGGACGACGTGATCGATCCGCTCGAGCTCAGGATGCGCGCGTTCACGGCGCTGCGCGAGCTGCTCGGCCGGCTCGCCGAGCGGCGCCCGCTCGTCGTGTGGATCGACGATCTGCAGTGGGCCGACGCCGACAGCCTCGAGCTGCTCGCGTGGGTGATGGCGCCGCCGGAGGCGCCGCCGCTCTTGCTCGTGCTGACGAGCCGGCCGCCGCGGGAGGCCGGCGATGGCGACAGCGCTGCGGCCGCGCTGGCGCGCGTGCGCGCGCTGCCCGGGCTGCGGCTCCTCGAGCTCCGGCCGCTGCCGCGCGACGAGGCCGTGGCGCTGGCGGAGCAGCTCCTCGCCGGGGACGCCGCCCGGGCCGCGGCCCTCGCCGACGAGGCAGCGGGCCACCCGCTGTTCCTCGACGCGCTGGTGCGGCACACGGCCGGCCGGTCCGCCGCCGGTGCGCCGCTGCGCCTGTCGGACGCGCTGTGGGCGCGGATCGCCGAGCTCGATCCGGCGGCGCGGCAGCTGCTCGCACTCACCGCCATCGCGGGGTGGCCCCTGCCGTCCGAGATCCTCACCGCCGCGTCCGGGCTCTCCGCCGACGAGCTCGATCCGGCGCTCGCCCGGCTCCGCCACGCGCACCTGGTTCGCGCCGCCGACCGTTCGCGCAAGGGCGCTGTCGAGCCGTACCACGATCGGGTGCGCGAGGCCGTGCTTGAGCACCTCGAGGCCGAGCCGCGCAGGGCGTGTCATCGGGCGCTCGCCCAGGCGCTGCTCGCGGTGACCCCGTCCCCCGCGCCGAGCGCGCCGAGCACGCCAAGCGCGCCGAGCGCGAGCGACGCCTGGTGGGGCCCCGAAGCCGTCGGCGTGCACCTCCACGCGGCCGGCGATCTCGAGCAGGCCGCCGGCTACCTGCGGCTCGCGGCCGATCAAGCCGCGGCCGCGCTGGCGTTCGATCGCGCCGCGCGCCTGTACCGCCAGGCGCTCGATCTGCACGAGCAGTCCGGGGCCGCGCTCGGGCCGCTGGGCGAGCCCCGCGAGATCCTCGCGCGGCTCGCGCGCGCGCTCGTGAACGCGCGCCACGGCGCCGATGCCGCGGTCGTCTACTTCGAGCTCGCCCGCAGGGCCCAGGCCGCGGGCGAGGACGATCTGGAGCTCCGGCTGCGCGGCGCCGAGCAGCTCCTGCGCAGCGGCCATCAGGAGGACGGCCGGCAGGCGTTCACGCGGGTGCTCGACGAGCTCGACCTGAGCCCGCCCGCGACGCGCGCCGGCATGCTGCTGCGGCTCCTGTGGCGCCGGGCGTGGGTGCGGCTCCGCGGCTTCGGCGCGCTCGATCCGGCCCGCCAGCGCGCGCCCGCCGAGCCGTCGCCCCGAGAGCGCCTGCGCCTGGAGGCGTGCCGGGTGGCGTCGCTCACCATCGAGCTCGTCACCCCCGAGCTGAGCGCCGAGTACTTCACGCGCTACCAGGTCCTGGCCCTCAAGACCTCCGAGCCCGGTTACCTCGGCGTCGCGCTCGGGACGGAGATCACGATCGCGATCCTCGTCGGGGGCGCCGGCGAGCGGCGGGTCGCGCGGCTCCAGGAGCAGCTCGCGGCTGCGGCGGAGCGGAGCGGCGATCCGTACCTCCTCGGGCTCCAGGCGAACGTCTGCGCGCTGCGAGAGGTCGCGCTCGGGCAGTGGGCGCGCGGCCGCGAGCACGGCGCCCGGGCCGTGCAGCTCTACCGCGAGCGCTGCTTCGGTGCGTCCTGCGAGACCGCGCTCGCGGCGATCTACTACTACCTGTGCCTGCTCAACATGGGAGAGCTCCGCGACCTCGTGCGCGAGCTGCCCGCGGACCTGCGCGAGGCCGAGGAGCGCAAGGATCTCTTCACCCAGGCCACGCTCCACTCCGGCGCCACGAGCCTGCTCGCGCTCGTCCTCGATCAGCCCGAGGTGGCGCGGCAGTACGTCGCGCGCGGGCGGGCGTTCTGGCCCGACGCCCGGTCTGATCATCGGGGGCTGACCACGCGGCTCTCGTATACCGAGATCAGCCTCTATGAAGGCGAGGGTGCCGCCGCGTACCGGCACATCGATCCGGACCTGCGCCGGATCCTCGCCTTGCCGTTCTTCCGGCTCGCGTTCGTGCGCGCCCGGACGCTCTACCTCCACGGCGTGGCCGCGCTGGCCGTCTATCGATCGGGCGAGCGCGATCGCAAGCTCCTCCGCGCCGCGGCGCGCGACGCGCGCTGGCTGCGCGCGATGCGCATGCCGTGGACCTATGCGTTCGCGCGGGTCCTCGACGCCGGCATCGCGCTCGCGACCGGCGCGCCCGCGGAGGCCCGCGAGCAGCTCGCGCGCGCGGCCAGCGAGCTCGAGGCCGCCGGCATGATGCTCCTCGCCACGGTGGCCCGGCGCCGCGTCGGCGAGCTCGACGGCGGCGCCGCGGGCGCCCGCGCCGTCGCCGAGGCCGACGCCTGGCTCGCGGCCCAGGAGGTCCGCGCGCCCGAGCGGCTGGCCCGCGTCTTCATGCCCGAGGTGGCAGCGCTGCGGCTGCTGCCGGCGTAGCCCGGCGTAGCCTCAGGGCCTGACGAAGATCGGGTTCGTCACGCCGAACGGCGTCTTGTCGTGCACCGGCAGCATCTTCCGATCGCCGTACGCCGCGATCACGACGAAGCCGCCCGCCGCCGCCGGCTGGACCGGGATCTGGCCGCGCCACCGCACCGCCGGATCCCCCGGATCCGCGTCGCCCGGCAGGATCGAGATCGTATCGACCGTCTGGCCGTCGACCACCACCTCGATCGCGTCGACGTCGATCCACGTCGCGGCGCGCACCACCACGTCCACCATCATCGGGTTCCCCGCGCCCGTCACCGTGTCGCCCGGCCCCGCGGCGCCGATCCGCGCGCTCACGTACACGCCGCCCGAGACCGCCGCGCGCCCCGCCACCAGCCGATCGCGCACGAGCTGCGGCGTCAGCTGGCGCGGATCGTCGGTGCCCAGCGCGAGGCACGTCCGCGGGTAACCCACCGGCGAGCCCACGAGCCCGTGGCTGTCCGACGAGCCCACCGCGAACACCCGCCGGCCCGCGCGCAAGAGCCCGAACCAGTCGACCACGTTCGTCTGCCGGTTCTCCTGCCAGCCCGCGTCGTTGAACACCTCGACCAGCGTGAACTCCGTGTCCCAGTCGGAGACCGAGCTCGCGAGCCCCGTCGCCGGGTCGTAGCCCACGTAGCCGAAGTAGTTCGTGTTGCCGCGCGGGTGGTTGATGATGATCACCGGCGCCTCCGGCCGCGCGCGCACCGCGTCGAACACCGCGCGCGGCGACAGCGTCTGAAACGCCGTATCTGGCGCGTCCGCCGTCGGGAACGTCTGCCATGGCGGCGCGCCCCCGTTGACCCGCTCGGGATCCGGCACCAGCGGGAACACGCCCATGTGCCCCCAGATCTCGAACGACGTCAGCTCGACCGAGCCCATGCCCGCGGCGAACGGCTGCGCGGAGAGCTGCGCGATCTCCCACGCGAAGTCCGCGACGTACTCGTGATCCGAGCGCACCGGCAGCTCGAGGCCGTCCGCCAGCGCCTGCGCCACCTTCTCGAGCGCGCGATCGCCCGAGTCGCTCGAGCGCCACGTGTGGATGTGGAAGTCGGCGCACTGCACGCCCGTCGTGTCGACCGAGTGATCGAGCGCCGCGTTCACCGTGGCGAGCCCGCCCGCCGTGACGTTCACCGTCTGGCGGACCAGCTCGTACTCGTAGCCGCGCGAGACGATCACCTCCCAGCTCCCCGGCGGCACCGGCAACGTCACCTGGCCCGACGTCGCGAACGCCACATGGAGCCGCCCGCCCGGCAGCGGCGGCTCGCCGTACCGGGTCGGGATGTCCGGCAGCGCCTGGCCGCTCGCCGGCACGATCTGCACGCGCACCGGCACGTTCACGCCGCCGTCGGTCGCCGCCACGCGGATCTGGCCGATCGGCGGCAGCGCGATGGCCATCGGCCCCGCGCCCGTGCCCACGTCCGCGCGCGCGATCGGCTCACCCGGCGCGATCGCGTCGAGCCGCACGCGCGCCGCCGCCGGGACGTGGAGCGAGAACGCGCCGCCTGGGTCCGTCGTCGCGCGCGTGAAGTACGAGCTGCCCGCGCTGTCCACCGCGTGGACGTGGATCCCCGCCACCGGCGCGCCGCCGCGGGTGACCGTCCCCGTGATCGTGCGCTGCGCCTCGCCCTTTTGACGCGCCACCGCCGCCTGCACGCCGTCGAGCCCCGGCCCGCCGATCACCAGGCGCGCGTGCAGCCGATCGAGCGTGCCGCACGCCGGCATCGTGAAGCCCGGCGAGAACGCGCCGAGGAAGCCCGACGCCGCCAGCGACGCGCCCAGCCCGCCCTCGCTCGGCACGTACGCCCAGCTCGTCGCGGCGTCGTCGACCAGCGCCAGGTACGCGCTGCCCAGCTGCTCGTCGAACCCCAGGCCCGGCTGGAACACCGGCGTGCGCTTCGTGTACATCATCGCGTGCATCACGCTCGGCAGCTCCTTGGCCGCGTCGCGCGGTGACGCGAATCGATACCGGATGTCGACGTGCTCGGCCCCCGGCGCGAGCTCGTAGTCGATCGCCGCCTCGATGTCCGTCCACGTCTCGGCGTACAGGATCGCCAGCACCGCCTCGAAGAACGGCAGCGGGTGCAGCTTGCCGCGCGCGCGGACGATCGCCGGGCCGCCGTCGCTGCCGTCGGCGATCACCGTCACGCTCTCGGTCACCACCGTCGAGCGGCCCGTCAGGAGGAACAGCTCGCCGAAGTTGTTCGGCTCGATCATGCGGCCGCCCGCGACGCGCGCGAGGCCCACCGGCCGGCCGCCCCACGGATCGTAGAGATCGCTGTCGCCCCCGTCCTCGATGACCAGCGCGACCCGATCGTTGGCGAGGACGAAGTCACCCTCGCGCCACGTGACGAGCCCCGACGGGACCGGCGGCAGATCCGCGGCGCGGACGCGCCCCGCGCGCGCCTGGCCCGGCTCCGCGCCCAGCGGCTGCGGGTGGCCGTCGAGGCTGCCGTCGGGGAACGCCGTGAGGGCGGTGGGGCAGGTCGGCCCATCGTCGCCGCAGCCTGCGGCGCAGATCGCGACCCATGCGAGGAGGAGGCGCTTCACGGCCGCGATACTACCGCCGCGCGTCGTCAGCGCGCGACCACGATCGACCACGGCGCGTCGCGCCCGACGAGCGGACCGGACAGATCCGGATCGCGCCGCTCGATGCGGATCAGGTCGCCTCGCGCGAGCTCGACCTTCGCGACGCCCGGCGTGCGCCGCGCGCCGTCGCCCACGCGCCACTGCAGCGGCACGCCGTCCACGCGGACCACCACCTCGAACGTGCCCGCGTCGCCCGCCCAGCGCAGGATGTCGACGTCGGCGCGCGCGTCCAGAAACCCGCGCACCTCGATCCCCGGCGCGAGCTGCGTCGCGTCGGCCTCCATGTTGTTCGGCTCGATCTCGCCGCCCTCCGGCGCCTCCTCGGTCACGACGAGCCTGTACGGATCGCTCACGTTCTCGACCGGCAGCCGCTGATCCTTGGCCAGCGTCTGCGCGACCGTGATCAGCACCCGCCCGTGGACCGCGCGCCGGTGCACCGACTCGCCCTCGCCGACGCCGCCCTCGTCGGCGCGGGCGCCGCTGTCGAGCGACAGGTTCAGATCGAGGTTCGGGATCCCCGACACCGACACGCTGATGACGCGCCGCCCGCCGCCCGGCAGCTGCAAGAGGTACTCGTCGCGATCGCCCTCCGTCTGGCTCCGCCGCTTGCCCAGGTAGCCCGTCACCGGCGCGCCCGCCGCGATCCGATTCGCCTGCGCCGGCTCGTCGTTCGGCTCGTCCTCGGCCGTGACCATCGGCGGCGGCCGCGTCAGGTACAGCGCCGCGGCGGCGGCGCCGCCCGCGACCAGGAGCGTCGCGCCGCCCAGGACCAGCGCCTGGCGCCGCCGCAGCCCGCGCTCGAACGCGTCGAGGTCCGAGCGGCGGAGCCGCAGCTCGCTCGCGTCGACCTCGTCGTCGGCGACCAGCGCGCCGCCCACCAGCTCGCGCGACACCTTCGGCCGCGGGCCCGACGTCTCGCCCACCGTCTCGGCGTAGATCGCCTCGATCGCCGCGCCCAGCTCCGCCGCCGACTGCCACCGGCGCTCCGGGTCGCGCGCGAGCGCCTTCTTGCACAGCTGGTCGACCTCCGGCGGGATGCCCAGCTTCGGCACGCGCTTGGACGGCGGATCCGCCTCCGCCGTCAGGTGCTTCGTCAAGACGCCCACCGCCGTCGAGCCCGTGTACAGGTGCTGTCCCGTGAGCAGCTCGAACATCAGCGCGCCGAACGAGTACAGATCCGTGCGCGCGTCGACCTCGTCGCCGCGGATCTGCTCCGGCGCCATGAAGTACGGCGTACCCACGATCGCCTGCCGCTCGGTCTCGCGCTTCGGCGCGTTGCGCTGATCGAGCTTCGCGAGCCCGAAGTCGAGCACCTTCGCGTAGTCCCGTCCTGCCGTCGACCGCGTGATCAGCACGTTCTCCGGCTTGAGGTCGCGGTGCACGATGCCCAGCTCGTGCGCCTCGGAGAGCGCGCCGCAGATCTGCGCGAGCAGCGGCGCCGCGCGCGGCCACGGCATCGGCCCGTCGCGCTCGATGATCCGCCCCAGGTCGCGCCCGCGGACGTACTCCATGATGAGGTAGAGCGCGTCCTGCGCCGTCCCGAAGTCGAACACCTGCACCGTGTGCGGGTGGTGCAGCTTCGAGATCACCGCCGCCTCGCGCTCGAACCGGCCCACCACGTCCGGATCCTGCGCGAGGTCGCGGTGCAGGACCTTCATCGCCGCGATCTTGCCCATGCGCAGGTGCTCGACCCGGTACACGACGCCCATGCCGCCGCGCCCGATCACCTCGAGGACGCGGTAGCGCCCGTCGACGACTTTGCCCAGCCACGCCTGGTTCGAGGCCGTCACGCGGCGATCGACGATCGGCCCGCTGTCGGCCGCGCCGCCTGGCGCTGCCGGCGGTGGCGCCGCCTCGGCCCCCGGCGCGTTCGTCTGCGTCATGTCGGCCCCGCACTCGCGGCAGTACCGGCTCGGCTCGTCGAACGACGTCCGGCAACGCGGGCACTCGGAGCGCTGCGCGGGCGTCGACGACATGCGAGCGCCGATTCTAGCACCCGATCGAGAGGCGACCGTCCGCCCCTGGGGGGCCGGCCGGGTCGGGAGATGGCTCCCCTGCGCGCCCACGTCGCGCGGGCGGAAGGCACGAGCCCGGGCAGCTCCTCAGTCCGCCGCAGCCGTGACCGGCTTCCAGCGCCACGCGCCCCTTCGACGCGCCTTTAGTCCGCCGCGCCCGTGACCGGCTTCCAGCGCCACGCGCCCCCCTCGACGACCAGGAGCCCCGCGCTCGGCGCCCGGCGCGGCCCCGGCAGCCGCGTCGTCGCGTCGCTGCTCCCCGGCGTCAGCGCCGCCGCCGCGCCATCGCGCCCGCCCGCGCGCGCCGGCGTGGCCGCCTCGGTCGTCGGCCCGTGCAGCGCGAGATCGATCGGCTGCGCCGCTCCCGCGGTGAGCGCCAGCTCGCCCGCTGGCTCGCCCCCTGCCGCGATCCGCGGCGCCTCCGCCGACGCCAGGATCCGCAGCCCCTCGCGCTTCGACAGCTCGCCCAGCGCCGTCGCGACGTCGGCCGCCCGGTACCCGCAGCCCTCCGCACCCGCAATCAGCCGCGCCGCCGCGCCCGCGCCTGGGATCGTGGCGATCGTCGCCCCCGGCAGCTCGATCAGCCGCGCCAGCCGGCCGTCGATGATCACCAGGCCCTTCGCGCGCAGCCGCGCGATCGCCGCTGCCTGGTCGCCCGCCGGCTCGAGGTCGCCCGGCAGCGCGACCACCGGCCACGCCGCCCCTTCCGCCAGTGCGCCCAGCGTCGCCTCGAGCTCCGCCTGGCTCGCCCCCATGCCGCCCAGCGCCAGCACCAGGTCTGCGCCCAGGAGCTTGCCCCGCAGCGCGCCCAGCGCCGCGATCGTCGTCGGCGCCGCGCCGCCTGCGTCCGCCACGACGCCGACCGTGAACGCGCCGTCACCCGCCGGCCCCGCGAGCCGCATCGTCCCGCCCGCCAGCTTCCACGCGCGCTTGCCGGCCGTGAGCGTCTCGTCCGCGAGCTTCGGCCCATCTGGCGCCGCGCAGCGCCACGGCACCCGCTGCCCCTGCGCCGCGTCGACCGCCGCCCCGATCGCTTGCGCCAGCTGCACCCCCGGCGGGGGCGGGGACGAACTGCCGCACGCCGCCGCGGCGATCGCCACCGCGGCCCGCGCCGCTGCTCCGCCCCCGCGGCCCGCGCCGGTCATTCGCTCGGTCATTCGCTCTTTCCGCCCGCCTTCCCCCAGACCTCGAGCACCCTCGGCGAGTAATCGAACTTGCGCAGCACGTGGCCCGGCTTCAGCTCCAGCACCTTCTTGAAGTCGTCGACCGCCAGATCCACCTTGCCCTCCGCCGTGCGCGCCAGCCCCAGCAAGAGGCGCAGGTCCACCGCGTGCTTCGGATCCGCGTAGTCCGGATCGATCTTGAGCAGCAGCGTCTCGATGTCTGCGTACTCGCCCGCGCGCCACGCTTGCCACGCCTTCGGGATCGCCGTCGCCGCGTCGCTCGCCGCGCTGCGCCGCAGCGCCTGGCGCCGCTTCGTCTCCGCGTCGGGCGGCGGCATCTTGGACGCCTGCAGCCGGACGTGGAACACCGGCACCATGATCGACTCGCCCCGCTCGATCGAGTTCTTCTCGAGGAAGTTGTAGCGGCGCAGCATCTCGCCGTGCTTGATGTCGCCGAAGTACGCCGCCGAGATGTTCCCCAACGTCTCCGTCGCCTCGGCGCGGTGGTTCACCGAGAACGGGACGTGCAGCATCGTGCCCGCCGGGACGCTCTCCTGCGACGACATGTTGTTGAAGTCGGCGAGGAACGGGGCGCGCCGCGGATCCCCCAGGTAGGCGCCCGCCAGGGTCTCCCAGGTGTCGTCCGAGTTCGTCGTGACCTCGCGGCTCACCGGGATGCGGAGCCGCTCGCCTGGCTTGAGCGCCTTGGCGTGGGCGATCTTGTTCTCGACCATGATGAAGATGGCCTTGTTGCGATCGCCGTAGTACTCCGCCGCGATCAGCGGCAGCGTGTCGCCCTGCTTCACGCGATAGAAGATGGTGTTGTTCGGCGCGTCGCCGTTCCCCGCGCGCGCCGGGCGTGCCGCGATCGCCAGCCCCGCCAGGGCGACCAGGACGGCCATGCGCGCTCGCCCTCCCGCCCGCCGCGTGGCTCTCGGCCGCAGGGGGCTCATGGCGCCTCCGTTCGCGGCGCCACCTCGCAGGAGCCCTCCGGCACCGCCTTGCCCGAGAGCAATGCGCCCTCCTTGCAGAAGTTGACCGTGAACGGCCGCGCCATGCTCGAGGCGCCCGCGTGGACCTCGATCGGGAGCTCCTTCGGCGCGTACCAGTCGTGCACCAGCTTGATCGTGTGCCGGCCCTCATTGAGCTCGATCGGATCCGCGAACGGCGTCGAGCCGTACGACTTGCCGTCGATCCAGACGCGCGCCCACGGATACGCGTGGATGCGCACGAAGCCCACGCCCTCCTTCTGGATCACCGTCTGCGTCACCGGGGTCGCGCCCAGCGGCGCGACGTGGATCAGCCCCAGCATCAGCGCCAGCACGCCGAACGTCACCGCGTGCGCCACCCACCCCGTGCGGATCGCGTGCCGCGCCTGCATGTTCGTCGGGCCCGCCAGGCTCGCGCCCCCCAGCCCCGCCGGGTTCAGGTACTCCTCCGCCTCGAGCTCGGTGATCACGTTCTGCGCGCGCAGGAACAGCACCAGGCGCGCGTGGTGGTTCATCTCGACGTGGTTCGCGAGGAAGCGCTCGAGCGCCATCACCATGTGCTGCGCGGAGCGCCAGCGGTCGCGCGGCTGCTTCTCGAGGCACTTGTCGATGATGCGCTCGAGCTCGCGCGGGATCTCCGGGTTCAAGTTGCGCACGCGCTCGTGCTTCTCGAGCCGGATCTTGTGCATCACCGAGCGCTTCTCGTCCTCGATGAACGGCTTGCGCCCCGTGACCATCTGGTACAGCACCACGCCCAGCGAGAAGATGTCGCTCCGCGCGTCGAGCTTGTCGCCCAGGACCTGCTCCGGGGACATGTACGCCGGCGTCCCGATGCCCGTGCCCGCCTCGGTGAGATCGCCGAAGTTGGTGTCGCGCGCGATCCCGAAATCCATGACCTTCACGCCCCCCTGGCGTGACAGCATCACGTTCGCCGGCTTGATGTCCCGGTGCACGATGCTCCGGTAGTGCACGTAGTCGAGCGCGCGGGCCACCTGCATCGCGACGATCGCCGCCACGTCGTAGGGCAGGCGGCCGCACTTCTCGAGGAGGTCGTACAGGTCGATGCCCTGCACGTACTCCATCACGATGAACAGCGCCCCGCGCTCTCGGTGAAAGTCGTAGACGTGAATGATGTTCTCGTGCTGGAGCATCGCGAGGCTCTTGGCCTCGCGCTCGAACCGGGTCGCGACGTTCTCCTCCGTAGCCGCTGAAGATTTCAGGGCTTTGATCGCCACCGTGCGACCCAGCGGATCCTGCACCGCGCGGTAGACGACCGCCATCCCGCCGGAGGCGACCTCCTCCACGATTCGACAGTTGCCGATGCGTTCGAGCATGGTAACCAGCGCAGGGTAACGGATGGTCTTGGGAAGGGGATCCAGGTGGGATCGGATTCCGAGCGGTGTCCGAAAAAAACTGGAGGGACGAATAGTTAAGACGCGGCCGACAGGCCCAGCGGAAAATTATTCGAACCAGGTTGACAGGTCGGACGCCAGCCCTTATAAGCAGCATCCCTCGACGGCTCATCCCGCCGAGGCGGTACGAGGAGCCAGCGGGCTCACCGACCGGATCGGTCTCTGAAAACTGGATAGCAAGTCTAAAACGATTGTGGGTTTTGTTCTGTGTAACGAAACCATTCCACGTCGGCGCCAGCCCTTCCCCCCGGACGGGTTGGCTCCCGGTCACCGGGCCGACGTAGAGCGGGTTCAAATTCCATTTTCTATGGAGAGTTTGATCCTGGCTCAGAGCGAACGTTAGCGGCGGGCCTAACACATGCAAGTCGAGCGAGAAAGGGGCTTCGGCCCTGAGTAAA
>DATMCI010000291.1:0-70142 GCA_035558535.1 Kofleriaceae bacterium | reverse complement strand
CGTTCGCGGTCGTCGGCGGAATCGGGTGGTGGGCAGGCGACGAGGTCGAGCGGCGGCGGGTTCTGCGTCCACGTGGGCGGGTCGAGTGCTGGCGGCGGAATTTGTGCCCACGTGGGCGGGTCGTGAGGCACAGCCGTGAGTTCGCGTTCGCGCTCGTCGGCGGAATCGGGTGGTGGGCAGGCGACGAGGTCGTGGGGAGGGGGCTGATCCTGTGTCCACATGGGTGGAGTGGGCGGCAGCGAGTCCCGCGTCCACGCGGGATCGAGCGGTGTCAGCTCAGCATTCGACGGGGGCGCGCCGCGAGCGGGGGAGGGCAGGGCGATGGGTGAGGGCAGGGCGACGGTGGGCGAGCCGGCCGACACGGCGCAGGCGGGGGCTTCGTCGTCGGTGACGTTGCGACGGTCTCTCGGCTTGCGGAACTCGAATGTCACGCTGTCGGGGGCGATGCCGCGAATCACGAGCTTGCCGAAATGGACTGCCCGGTGGTGTAGATCGCAGAGGGTCGTGAGGTTCTTCAGCGCGTGATCGCCGCCGCGACTCTGGTACTCGATGTGGTGCAGATCGAGCCCGATGTTCCGGCGGCATCCGGGCACCGTGCAGCAATGGCCATCTCGCGCGAGCACCTGCTCGCGCTTGCGAGCCGTGACGGTCGTGGTCGCGCGCTCCGGCGCGGCGGCATCGAGCGAGCCGAGGTGGACGGCATCGCAAGCGGCACACTCGGCCACTGCGGGGTCGACCTCGAGATCCCGGCCACCGCTGTACTGCCACGCGCGCTTGCAGTCCGGGCATTGCTTGATGGCGATCTTGTAGGTGGGTGAGTTGGCTTTCTTGCCATCGCCGTCACTGCTTGTGTGGTCGCCGCCGTAGGCCCTGCGGAACAGGGCCGGGATCAGCTCGTCATCGGACAGGCGCTGGCCGTGCTCCTCGGCGGCGAGCGCGTGCAGCTTGCGCCAGACGTCGTAGGTCTCGGGCGAGACCTCGAGCGTGATGGTCTTGCGGTGGAGGCGCGGCTCGGTCGCGTCGGTGGGCAGGTGGCCGGGCTTGTGGCCGGAGACCAGCGCTTCGATCTCGCGCAGGCTCTTGCCGCGCGCCGCTTCGAGCCAGGCTGCCTCGGTGTCGGGGACGGCGACTCGAGACAGCTCGCGCACCGCCGAATGGGCGAGCGCTCCGTGCTCGAGCGCCTCGGCGACGAGCGGCAGCTCGGCCATCGCGCGCGCGACGCGGAGCCGCTCGGCCGCCGTGCGCGGCGCGTACCCCATCGCGCGCTCCATGTACTCGGCCATCGAGCCGAAACCCCAGCCGCGCCACAGCTTGAGTTCCTCGGCGTAACGCAAGAGGTTCGCCTCCTCGGCATCGAGCGCAGCTCGCCTGGCCGCAATGCCGCGGAGCTTCTGGTCCACTCTGACCCACTCCGCCTCGTGCTGGCGATCCCAGGCATCGGCCGCCGCAACGTGCTCCGCCCACCAATTCGCGCCTCTCTGTGCTATCGGGTAAATGGCCGCAACACGCCCATTATCCCCATCGGATGTATGAGATTGCGCATCGGTCATATCGCCACCTCGTTGCACTTCGACACGCCAAGCCCATCGCTGGCAGCTCGTACCAGGTGGGGTCACAATGCCCAAGTGCCAGGATTGTTATTTGTAGAGTTGTGGTCCTGGAATGTCAAGCTGTATTTCATATAAATAATCTGTAATCTACTGGCCTGCAATGCGTGTATGCATTTGCTCGGTCTGGCGCATAGCCGGACATGGGCATCAAGCCTGGCCGGTGGCAGGTCGACGGGAAATGCCACCGGCTCTTGGTCAGCGCGGTCCGCGCAGGAGCTCTTGGGCTTGCAACAGTCTCCGCGCGGTCAGCTCGCCACAGTAGATGGCAGCTTGCCTGCTGATCGATATCCGCACACTCATGCTGATATGCGTCTGTCGTCTGCCGTCTGCCCGTCTGCCGTCTGCCCGTCTGCCCCAACCTCCATGCGGCCTGCTACCTACTGCATGGCACGACGCACATGCCGGATCCCCCAAGCTCCGGAGCCTCCGAGCGGCGGCGGTCCTCTCGCCCGTCCGCGCGCCACGCGCTCGGCCCGTGACGAGCGCTCTGCACCACGCGTTCGCGTTCTTTCGACCGCTCATCTCTGCGGCGGTGCTTTGCCGCTCCACTGCCCTTCAGGCGCTCGGCGCGGTGACGAGCGCGGAGCGCGCGAGGGCGAGGACCGCCGTCGCGAGGCGGGAGCCACGGCCCACCTGGCGCAGTGGCGGTCACGGCCCGCGCGCCGCGCCCTCTGCGCCGCGCGCCGCGCCCTCTGCGCCGCGCGCCGCGCCGCGATCCGACGAGGTCCACGCGCGGCGGTGGCCACACGCGCCCCGCGGGGCTGTGGGCGCTGCGCGTCGCGCCGCGATCCGGCGAGGTCCACGCGCCGTGGTGGCCGCACGCGCCTGCGGGCCTGTGGGCGCTGCCGCTTCGCGCGGCGATCCGACGAGGTCCACCGAGCCCGATCGGCTCGGCATCACCCGGAACGGGCGTGTCACCTCGTCTTCGGACAAGCTTCCACACCCGTCTCCGCGCGGCGTTGGCGCGCATGGCGGTCCAGGTCGCGGTCGCTGAGCTGGCTGCGCGCGGCGTTGGCGCGCATGGCGGTCCAGGTTGCGCTCGTCGCGTTCCCCGGCCTCGCGCTGGCGACAGACCGCTGCGAGTGGCTGTAAAGCCTGGCCCTCCGCAGCCTGAAGAGCCTGCCCGTGACGTTCTCCGCCTAACTCCGCTTGCTCCGCGATCAGGCCAGGCCCCATCCACTCCGCGCCGCGGGCTCCGCGAACTCCGCGAACTACACGGGCTCCACGCCGCGGGCGGCGATCCGGACACCGCGGCGCGGCTGCTCGACCGCGAACTCCGCGAACTACACGGGCTCCACGCCGCGGGCTCCGCGAACTACACGGGCTCCGCGCCGCGGGCTCCGCGAACTACGCAGGCTCCGCGCCGCGGGCTCCGCGAACTACGCGAACTACGCGAACTACGCGGACTGCGCGCCGCGGGCTCCGCGAACTATGCGGGCTACGCGTCGCGGGCTCCGCGAACTACACGGGCTACGCGCCGCACGCTCCGCGAACTACGCGCCGCACGCGCCGCGAGCTACGCGGACTGCGCGTCGCGGGCTCCACGAACTACGCGCCGCGGGCTCCGCGAACTATGCGCCGCGGACTACGCGCCGCACGCGCCGCGACGCGGGCTACGCCGGCTGGGCGGGCGCGCGGCCGCGGACGGTGAGGCGCGAGACGTAGCGCGAGGCGGTGCCGCGCTTGAGGATGCCCTTCGTGACGGCGCTGTCGATGATCGACACGGCCTGCTTCACGAGGCCGGCCGCGTCGTCGGACTTGGCGTCCACCGCGGTGCGGGCCTTCTTCACGGCCGTCCGCAGCGCGGCCATCGCCGCGCGGTTGCGCGCGCGGTGCTTGATCATCTTGCGGTTTTGCTTCTCGGCCGACGCGATATTGGCCACTGGATTCTCCTGCGGGTGGAGGTGGTTAACCCAGCTGCTCCCGAGTGTCAAGCGGGACCACGGAGGATCGGCCGTCGCCGTCGCCGTCGCCGGCTCCGGCACCGTCGCCAGCACCGTCGCCAGCACCGTCTCGACATCGCCAGGCGCGCCGCCCCGCCGCGGGAGTGTTCATCGACGGGTGTGGATAACCTGCGGAGCACCTGGTGACCACGGCGCTGATCTCATCGAGAAGACAGCGGGTCGATCGCGCCTGCACAAAAAAGCGTCACTTTTCTTGCCCCGCCGAAAGGCTCCGCTTCGCGTCGTTCCACAGCGCGTCCATCTCCTCGAGCGTCGACGTCGCCGGTGTCCTCCCGCGCTCGATCAGCCGGTCCTCGACGAACTCGAACCGGCGCTGGAAGCGCGCGGTGGCGTCGACGAGCGCGTTCTCGGCGTCCACACCGAGCTTGCGCGCCAGGTTGACGACGGCGAACAGGAGATCGCCGACCTCGTGGTGGGAGGCGGCGGCGTCCCCGGCGCGCGCGGCGACGGCGACCTCCTCGACCTCCTCGCGGATCTTGTCGTGCGAGCCCTCCCAGCTCGGCCAGTCGAAGCCGACCTTGCCGGCCTTGTTGCCGAGCTTCTGCGCCCGCACCAGGGCGGGGCCGGGCTTCACGCCGTCGAGGATGCGGCCCGCCTTGGCGCCCGCGGCCGCCTTCTCCGCCTGCTTGATCTTCTCCCACTGCGCGAGCACCTCGGCAGACGTCGTAACAGTGGCGCCCGCCGCGCCCGCCGCGCCCGCCGCGCCCGCCGCGCCCGCCGCGCCCGCGCTCCCAGCGCCATCCCCCGCGCCGAAGACGTGCGGGTGGCGGCGCACGAGCTTGTCGGAGATCGCGTTCGCGACGGCGTCGAAGTCGAACGCGCCCTGCTCGCGCCGGAGCGCGGCCTGAAACACGACCTGCATCAGCAGATCCCCGAGCTCCTCGCGGTGCCCCTCGACGTCGTTGCGCGCGAGCGCGTCGAGCACCTCGTAGGTCTCCTCGACGAGGAACGGCCGCAGGGTCTCGAGCGTCTGCTCGCGGTCCCACGGGCAGCCGTCGGGGGCGAGCAGGCGATCCATGATGCGCACCAGCCGATTCATCGCGGTCCCGGCGGGCGCGGTCTCGGCGGGCGCGGTCTCGGCGGGCGCGGTCTCGTGCAGGTTCATCGGCGCCTTATAGCAGCGCGCATGGCAGCGGCGGGCCCACCGGCCGTGCTGCGTGCTATAGAGCCCCCGTCCCGGGCCGGAGGATCGCCCGCGACCTTTTGGCTGCCACGTGACCCAACCGAAGACCACCCGACGCGAGAAGCTCGCATTTAACGACCCCGAGGCGCTGCAGGCGCTGTGCGGGAGCAACAACGGACGGCTCAAGCTCGTCGAGCGCACGGCCGGCGCGCAGGTCCACCTGCGCGGCAACGAGATCACGATCGAGGGCGAGGACGCCGCGGCCGAGACGGCCCGGCGCGCGCTCGAGCAGCTCTACGACCTGGCGCTCGCCGGGCGCGCGCTCTCGTCCGACGACGTCGTGCGCGCGGTCAAGCTCCTGCAGAGCCCCGACGGGAGCGGCGCGCCGCAGACGATCCAGGGCGTGTTCGGCGAGACGATCCTGACGCCGCGCGCGGGGCGGCCGATCGCGCCCAAGGGCGCCGCGCAGCGGCAGTACGTCGACCTCGTGCGCGGCAACGACATCGTGTTCGCCGTCGGGCCGGCGGGCACGGGCAAGACGTACCTGGCGGTCGCGCTCGCGGTGCGCGCGCTGCTCGACAAGCAGATCAAGCGCATCATCCTGACGCGGCCGGCGGTCGAGGCGGGCGAGCGGCTGGGCTTTCTGCCGGGCACGCTCGAGGAGAAGGTCGACCCGTACCTCCGCCCGCTCTACGACGCGCTCCACGACATGCTCGACGCCGAGCGGCTCGAGCGGCTGATGTCCGACGACACGATCGAGATCGCGCCGCTCGCGTTCATGCGCGGCCGCACGCTCTCCAGCTCGTTCATCATCCTCGACGAGGCGCAGAACACGTCCCCCGAGCAGATGAAGATGTTCCTCACCCGCATGGGGTTCGACAGCAAGGTCTGCGTCACGGGCGACATCACGCAGACGGACCTGCCGCGCGGCCAGCGCAGCGGCCTCATCGACGCGCTCGAGCTGGTCGAGGGGATCCGCGGCATCGGCACGGTGCACTTCACCGACGCCGACGTGGTGCGGCACCCGCTCGTGGCCGCGCTGATCCGCGCCTACGACCGCCGCGACCGCGCGCGCTTCGAGGCGCGCGAGGGCCCGGGCGGCCCGGGTCCGGGCGCTCCCCGCGAGGGCGCGGGCCCGGGCGGCCCCGGCGCCGCGCCCGAGGCGCCCGCGGCCCCCGGCGAGGCCCCCGGCTTTGCGCCCGCGGCCTCCGGCAATGCGGCGCCGCAGGCTGCGGCACCCCCCGGCACGTCCCGAGACGGGCTAGACTCCTGACCGCATGGAGGTGGCGAGCCCGGATGACCTTGTCAGCGCGGTCTCGCACGACCGGCGCATGTCCGCCTACCGCGTGCGGCGCCAGGGCGATGGCTGGATCGAGCTCGAGGTCGTCGCGCAGCGCGCGCGGATGGCGGTCCTGCTCGTCGTCGCCTGGCCGAGCGTGTGGGGCGATCCCGAGCAGATGCGGCCGCACCAGATCCGCGCGCGCTCGGGCAACTACGGCCTGATCCTCGTCGGCACCGACGCCGAGATCGAGGCGGGCAAGCTCGACGCGGTCTCGGCCGACACCGATGCGATCGCGGAGGTCGCGCCGATCGGCATGTCCCGCCTGCTGCTCCTCCTGCGCTCGCGCGCCGACGCGATCGCGCAGCGGATGGCGGCGGCCGCGCTCGAGCTCGAGGTCGAGCGGTCGCGGCACGAGAACGACATGCTGATCTCGATCGGGCGCGCGCTGTCGCAGGAGCGCCAGATCAAGTCGCTGCTCGCGATCATCCTGCGCCGCGCGTGCGAGGTCACGAACGCCGACGCGGGCTCGATCTACGTCGTGTCGGGCGCCGACGACGACGTCGCCAAGCGCAGGCTGCGCTTCGAGGTCTCGCAGAACGACAGCCGGCAGGTGCCGGCGGTCGGCTTCGAGATGCCGGTGTCGTCGTCCTCGATCGTGGGCCAGTGCGTCCTGGCCGGCGATCGGATCGCGGTGCCAGACCTCTACTCGCTCGATGAGCCGGGCACCGGCAACAACCCCTGGGGCTTCGTCCACGACCGCTCGTTCGACGACAAGTACGGCTACCAGACGCGCTCGGTGCTCGCGGTGCCGATGATCTCGGCGCGCGCCGAGGTGATCGGGGTGATCCAGCTCATCAACAAGCGCTCGCGCGGCTGGATCCAGCTCGATCTGCCGAGCGACTTCGAGCTCGGCGTCGTGCCGTTCGACGACGCGTCCGTCGCCTACGTCTCGACCCTGGCCTCGCAGGCGGGCATCGCGCTCGAGAACGTCCTCCTCTACGAGGAGGTGAAGACCTTGTTCGACGGCTTCGTGAACGCGGCGGTCAAGGCGATCGAGTCGCGCGATCCGACGACGTCGGGCCACTCCGAGCGGGTGGCCGAGCTCACCGTGGGGCTCGCCAAGGCGGTCAACCAGACGGAGCGCGGCTACTACCGCGAGTACCACTTCTCGTCCGACGACCTGACCCAGATCCAGTACGCGGCGCTGCTCCACGACTTCGGCAAGGTCGGCGTGCGCGAGCACGTCCTCGTCAAGGCGAAGAAGCTGTACGAGCACGAACGCGCGCTGATCCACCAGCGGTTCCAGCTCATCAAGCGCGGCTACCAGCTCGAGGGACTCGAGTCGAAGGTCCGCTACCTGATGGAGGCCTCCCGCGAGGAGGCGGCCGAGCGGGTCGCGGCGATCGATCGCGACATCGTCAAGCGGCTCGCCGAGCTCGACGAGATCATCCGGTTCATCCTGCACGCGAACGAGCCGACGGTGCTCGATCAGGGCGGCTTCGAGCGGATCGCCGAGATCGCCGCGATGAGCTACTTGGGCGAGCAGGGGCAGCTGCCGTTCCTCACGTCCGACGAGGCGAGCGCGCTGCAGATCCGGCGCGGCTCGCTGAGCGAAAAGGAGCGGCTCGAGATCAACGACCACGTCGTGCACTCGATCAAGTTCCTGTCCGAGATCCCGTGGAGCCGGGCGCTGCGCGACGTCCCGCACATCGCCGGCGCGCACCACGAGAAGCTCGACGGCACGGGCTACCCGAGCCAGCTGCGCGGCGATGAGATCCCGGTGGCGGCGCGGATGATGGCGATCGCGGACATCTACGACGCGCTCACCGCGAAGGATCGCCCGTACAAGAAGGCGATCCCGCCCGAGAAGGCGCTCTCGATCCTCGAGGAGGACGTGCGGCGCGGCCAGCTCGATCGCAACCTGTTCGACATCTTCCTCGGCGCGCGGGTGTGGTCGCTGGTCCAGCGCGGCGATCGCAAGTGAACCGAGCCGGTCCGGAGGAGCGGCAGCGGAGGACCGTGCGAGGTTGTAAATGACCCGCTCTCGCATGACCCGATGCCCGTCGACCTCGTGATCGACGAGGGCGTCGCCTTGCCGGCGGCGCTCCGGCGGCAGCTCCGCACGGAGCTCGGCCGCATGGCCCGCGCGGCGGCGCTCGCCGCGGGCCGGCGCGACTACGAGGTGGCGCTGCGGCTGACGGGCGATCCGGCGATCCACGTGCTGAACCGCGAGTACCGCGGCAAGGACAAGCCGACGGACGTGCTCGCGTTCGCGCAGCAGGAGGGCCCAGCGGCGGCCGCGGACGTGCTGGGCGATCTGGTGATCTCCGTCGACACGGCGCGCCGGCAGGCGCGGCGGGGCCTTGCGGCCGAGCTCCTGCACCTGGCCTCGCACGGCCTCTGCCACCTGCTCGGCTACGATCACCGCACCGACGCCGAGGAGCGCGAGATGAACGCCCGCGCCGCGGCCCTGCGCGCCGAGGCTCGGCGGCGCGGCCGGATCCGCCCAGCCTAGCCGGCCGCTTACTGGCAGGTGCCGGCGGTGCAGGTCTGGACGCCCGGGCAGACGAGCACGCCCGAGGCGAACAGCAGCGACGTGCAGTCCGAGCCGGGCAGGGCGGTGCCCACAACGTTCAGCTGGAACGGGCCGTTGTTGCCGGTGTTGGTGTACGAGTCGACCTCGATCGCGTAGGCGCCGGGCGGCAGGGTCATCGTGATCTGCGACAGGGCGCCGGTGCCGCCGTCGTCGTCGCACGCGAGCTCGGGCGGCGCGCAGGTCGAACCCCACAGCGACAGCACCGTGTCGGAGATCATCGAGCCGTTCGTGTTGATCACCCAGCTCGCGGTGACCGGCGAGATCAGCGCGTAGACGACGTCACGGCCGGTGTTGGGCTGGCAGGACTGCTCGCGATCGTCGGCGGCCGGCGCGGCGAGCGTGCCGGCGGTGGTGGGCATCGTGATCTCGCCCTTGTAGTCGGGATCGGGCGAGCAGAACGACTCCGTCGGACCGGACGCCGAGGTGCAGCCGAAGTCCGCCGGGAAGTCGACCAGGCCGTCGGCGTCGTCGTCCATCATGTTGCCGCACTGCGGGCACATCGCGCCCGGACAGACGGTGTCCTCGATGGTGTCGGCGATGCTGGAGCAGCCGGGATCGTTGGGGTAGTCGATCCTGCCGTCGCCGTTGTTGTCCACACCGTCGGAGCACTGCGAGCTGCACGTCCGCATGCCCATCGGGCCCTGGCAGACGTAGCCAGACGTGCACGTGAACGCGCCGCTCTGGAACACCGCCGACTCGCAGCTGCCGCCGGGCGCGACGGTACCGGACACGTTGAGGAAGAACGCGCCGGGCGTGGTCGACGAGCTGTAGGCATCGACGGCGATGAGGTAGCGCCCGGCCGGCACGTTCGTGCGCTGGATCAGCGAGGCGCCGCCCGAGACGCCGTCGTCGTCGTCACACTCGATGCTCGGCTCGGTGCACGCGCTGCCCATGAACGACAGGAGCGTGTCGAACGCGGAGCTCTCGGTGTCGAGCTTGAGCGTCGCCATCGCCGGCAGATCGATCGAGTAGATCCGATCGCCGCCCCCGTCGGAGCCGCAGCTCGGGTTGTGACCGTCGGTGGTGCCGACCAGCGTGCCCGTGGTCTGGCCGGACACGATCGGGTCGATCGGATCGAGCTCGCCCGTGCAGAACTCGCTCGTCCCCGAGGCCGCGGGGCACCCCGTGTCCATCGGGTAGTCGATCTGGCCGTCGTTGTCGTTGTCGAGCCCGTCGCTGCACACGGGGCACATCGCGCCGGGGCAGACGGTGTCCTCGGAGTTGTCGCTGGGCGTCGCGCAGCCGGGATCGGCGGGGAAGTCGGCCTTGCCGTCGCCGTTGTTGTCGATGGTGTCGTTGCACTGGGTCAGGGTGCAGGTCCGCATGCCGACGGGGCCGTTGCAGGCGTAGCCGCTCGTGCACGTGAACGCGCCGCTCTGGAACAGCGGGCTCTCGCAGCTCGAGCCGGGCACGGCCGTGCCGGACGTGTTGATCGAGTACGTGCCGGTGCCGGTCGACCAGGCGTCGATGATCAAGTAGTACGTGCCGGCGGCGACGTTGGTGAGGGCCATGTTCGTCGGATCGCTGCACCGCACCGGTGTGCCGCCGCACGTCGAGTTGACCAGCGAGTGCACGGTGTCGAAGCTGGTCGTGAGGTTCAGGTTCAGCGTCGCCATCGTCGGCACGTCGATCCGGTAGGTGATGTCCGGCGCGATCCCCGTCGACGAGTTGCAGCTGGGATCGTAGTCGTTCGTGGCGCCGACCGTGGTGCCGGAGACGACGGGGGCCGTGATCGAGAGGACCGGCTCGCTCGAGACGCACCGCTCGCTCGCGCTGGCGGCCGCCTTGCACGAGGTGTCCATCGGGAAGTCGATCTGGCCGTCGCCATCGTTGTCGGTGCCGTCGGCGCACTCCGGGCACATCGGGCCGGGGCACACGGTGTCCTCGAGGTTGTCGTTGAGCCCGATGCAGCCGGGGTCGTTCGGATAGTCGATCTGGCCGTCGCCGTTGTTGTCGATGGTGTCGCTGCACTCCGAGCGGCACGTCCGCATGCCGACCGGGCCGTCGCAGACGTAGCCGGGATCGCACGTGAACACGCCGCTCTGGAACAGCGCGCCCTCGCAGCTCTCGCCGACGGCGACGGTGCCGGACGTGGTGAGCGTGAACGGCGTGGTGCCCGTGCTGTACCCCTCGATGGACAGGTAGTACGTGCCGGGGGCGACGTTGGTGGTGTTCAAGATGGTCGAGTTGATGCACTGCACCGGCGTGCCGCCGCACGTCGAGTTGAGGAGGCTCTGGACCATGCTGATGGTGGCGCCGCTGAGGGCGAAGCGCAGGGTGGACATGCGCGGCAGGTCGATCTTGTAGAAGACCTCGGGGGCCAGCCCCGTCGCCGAGTTGCAGGTGGGATCGTAGTCGTTCGTGGCGCCGACGGTGGTGCCCATCGTGACCGTGGCGGTGATGTCCACGACGGGCTCGGTCGAGCCGCACACCTCGTCGGTGCCGTTGGCGGCCTTGCAGCCGATGTCCAGCGGGAAGTCGATCTGGCCGTCGCTGTCGTTGTCGACGCCGTCGCTGCACGCCGGGCACATCAGGCCGGGGCACACGGTGTCCTCCATGCTGTCGTTGGGCGCCGAGCAGCCGGGATCGCTCGGGTAGTCGGTCTTGCCGTCGCCGTTGTTGTCGATGCCGTCGCTGCACTCGGCGCGGCAGGTCCGCATGCCGAGCGGGCCGTCGCAGGTGAAGCCGGCGCCGCACGTGATGACGCCGTTCTGGAACAGCACGCCCTCGCAGCTCCCGCCGGGGGCGACGGTGCCGGACGTGGCGAGCGTGAACGCGCCGCTGGTGCTGCCGTACGCGTCCACGACCACGTAGTACGTGCCGGCGGCGAGGTTGTTGACGACCATGGCAGGTGCGTCGCTGCACGCGACCGACGCCCCGCCGCACGTCGAGTTGAGCAGCGCGTGCACGGCGTCGAAGCCGGTGCCGGGGTTGACGGTCAGGTTGAGCGTCTGCATCGCCGGCACGTCGATGCGGTAGAGGAGGTCGGGCGCGACCCCGGTCGTCGAGTTGCAGGACGGGTCGTAGTCGTTCCGGGCGCCGGCCGTGGTGCCGGTGAGGGTCGCGGTGGTGATCACCGGGATCGGCTTCTCGCTGGTGATGCACGCCTCGCTGGCGTCGCCGGCCGCCTTGCACGACTTGTCCAGCGGGTAGTCGGTGTTGCCGTCGCTGTCGTTGTCGATGCCGTCGGCGCACTTGGGGCAGTTGGGGCCGCTCGGGCAGTCGTCGGTCTCGTCGCCGTCGGCCTCGTCGTAGCAGCCAGGATCGTTCGGGTAGTCGAGCTTGCCGTCGACGTCGTCGTCGCGGCCGTCGGAGCAGACGGGCCCCGTGCAGATCTTCTTGGTGCCGCCGACCGGGATCCGGCACACGTGGCCCGGGCCGCAGTCCGCCTGCACGTTGCACTCCTCGTCCTCGCGGTTGAACTTCTGGACGCGGAGCGTGTACGAGCCGACGGCCGTGGCGGTCTTGCCGTGGACGATGATGAAGTACGCGCCGGGATTGAGCGTGCGGATGATCCGCGACGTGGTCTCGATCGCCGAGGCGTTGTCGTTGCACGCGACCTCCGCGACCGGGTTGTCGCAGGGCGTCCTGCGCAGATCGACCACGGTGTCCATGGCGCTGCCGGTCGTGGAGATCACGACGACCTTCGGCTTGCTGATCACCATCACGTAGGCGGCGGCGGGCAGGCCGTTGCCGCCGCCGCACGGCGAGGCGAGGGTCGAGGTGCTCATCGCGTCGAGCGTGCCGGTGGCCACGCCGGTGATGGGCAGCGGCTTCACCGTGAGGCCGGCGCCGCACGCCTGCGGGCTGCCGCTGTACTCGAAGTTGTCGGCGGCCGACTCGCAGCCCGGATCGAGGGGGAAGTCCAGCATGCCGTTGGCGTCGTCGTCGGTGCGGTTCCCGCACATCGGGCAGTTGGGGCCGCTGGGGCAGTCGTCCGTCTCGTCGTCGGACTGCGGCGCGATGCAGCCCGGATCGTCGGGGAAGTCCTTGTGGCCGTCGCGATCGTTGTCGCGGTTATCGTTGCAGGCTGGGCTGCGCGGCCCCTCCTCGAGGTCGTCGTTCACATCGAAGCACCCGGGATCGTCCGGGTAGTCGACCTTGCCGTCGCCGTCGTTGTCGCGGTTGTCGTGGCACTGTGGCCGCGGCGGCGCGTCTGGCGGTCCTTGCAGGCTGTCACCGCAGGCGAACAGGACGAGTCCGAGGACGGCGACGCGGCTGAGGCTACGGGTCCAGCTAGGCAAGTCAGTCCTCCGAGTAACAGCCGCTTGTAGCGATTTGCTGCACCCCCCGTCAAGGGAGGACTTCCTCCCGACGGGGATCCTTCCATCGGGAAACCTACGTGTAACCCGGAGCGTGGCTGGACTAGCCCACGTCGAAGAGCAGGAACTTCAGGTAGCGGCCCTCGGGGAACGCCGGCAGCACGGGGTGATCCGACGCTGCGCCGGTGATCGCGCGCGCGCGGAGCGATGCGATCCCTGTCACGGTCTCGAGGAGGTCCTGCTCGGTGACGTGGCTCGAGCACGACGCGAGCGCGAAGCGACCGCCGGGCTCGACGACGGCGAGCGCGGCGGCGGCGAGCTTGCGATAGGCGGTGAGCGCGGCGGGGCGGGCCCGCTCGCTCGGCGCGAAGCTGGGTGGATCGACGATGACGAGGTCCCAGCGGCGGCCCTGCTGGGCGGCGCGGGCGAGGAGCTCGAACGCGTCGGCGACGACGGCCTCGTGCGCGGCGCCGGAGAGCTCGCTGAGCGCGAGGTTCTGCTCGAGGCCGCGCATCGCGGGCGCTGCGAGATCGACCGAGGTGACGCGCGCGGCGCCGCCGAGCAGCGCGTGGAGCGAGAAGCCGCCGGTGTACGAGAAGACGTTCAGCACGGTGGCGCCCGCGGCGTGGCGGCGGATCAGGCGCCGGTTCTCGCGCTGATCGAGGAAGAAGCCGGTCTTCTGCCCGGCGCGCACGTCGACGGCGAACCGCGCCTCGTCCTCGGCGATCACGATCTCGGCGGGCGGATCGCCGCGGGCGGGGCCGGGGGCGGCGGGGCCGTGCGGCTCGGCGGGGCCGCCGCGGCGACGCGCGCCGCGGATCCAGGCGTGCGCGAGCTCGGCGCCGCCGCGAGCGAGGCCCGCGAGCACCGCGTCCATGTAGCCGCGCCAGAACGCGGCGGCGGCGGCGCCGTCGAAGACGATCACGGCGGTGTCGGCGTAGGCGTCGACGACGAGGCCGGGGCAGCCGTCGGCCTCGCCGTGGACGAGCCGGCGGCCGGTGCAGCCGACGAGCAGCGGATCGCGCGCGCGCCGGGCGGCGGCGGCCTCGACGCGGGTGCGCACCCAGCCGGCGTCGATCACGGCGCCGGGGGCGTCGAGGATGCGCGCGCGGATCGGCGCGCCGGGATCGGCGAGCGCGGTGGCGACGGGGCCGTCCGCGTCGGTGATCGTGACGAGGTCGCCGGCGGCGAGCCCGCGCGGCGGCGGCGCGAGCGCGCGGTCGTAGATCCAGGGGTGGCCGGCGCGGATCGCCGCCCGCAGCGGCTTGGTCAGCTGCCAGCGCATCGCGGCCTCGCGGGGTCGCGGCCTTCCGGCGTCAGTTCAGCTTCGCCTCGGCGAGCTGGTACATGTGCGCCCACGGGAAGTGCAGCGTCTGGACGAAGCCGACCTCGGGGGCGAGCCACAGATCGACCTCCCAGTCGGCGGGCAGGCCGCACGTCTCCGTCGGCACCTCGATGATCTTCTTGATCGGCTCCTCCTCGGCCTTCTTCTCGCCGGGCTTGGCGGGAGCAGCTGCGCCGGCCGGAGCGGCGGGAGCGGCGGGCGCGGCGGGCGCGGCGGGCTTCTCCTCGACGACCTTCTTGATGCTGCACGGCTTGCCGTCGGGGGCGACCTTGGTGTCGAGCATGATGCGGCCGGAGGTCGTGAGGCGCAGCTTCTCGGTGACGGGGTAGAGCTTCTGGCGGGTCTGGACGCCCTCGGCCGCGAGCGGCGTGAACTTGCGCTCCATCTCGAGCTTGCCGCTGCCGAGCTTGGCGCCCGAGCCCTTCGTCGCCTCCTTCTGGTACTCGGCGACGATCTCCTCGATCCACTCGGCCTCGCCGATCACGTTGTTCGTCAGCTTGAGGGTCGTCTCCTTCTTGCGCTCGAACTTTGCGAAGTTGAGCCCGCGGAAGCCGCCGGGCTCGCCGGCGAAGAAGAACGACTGGGGCGAGATCTCGAACTTGCCTTTGGGCGAGCAGACGATCGTGCTCTCGACCTCCTGATCGAAGAGCTTCGGCGTCTTCGGATCCTTGGTGATGTCGTAGGTGACGACCTCCTTGAGCTTGACGGTCGTCTCCTGCGTCTTCTTGTCGGTCTCGGCGGAGGTCACCGTGACGATGATCTTCGTGGCGGGCAGGGGCCGCAGCTTGACGAGCTCGTCGCGCGGCATGACCGGCTGGCCCTTGTTGTCGCGCGCCTGCACCGACTCGTACGTCCACGTGTTGCCGACCTGGAGCGGCAGCACCTTCCCCGGGCAGACCGAGGTCACCTTGGCGGGCGGCTTGGGCTGCGCGACGGCGGCCGGAGCGAGGCCGAGGGCGAGGAGGGCAGTGAGGGTGGGGAGCGCACGCATCGGACCCTGGTCATACTGCCCCGACGGGCCGACGTAAAGCGCAACGGGCTGACAGGCTACGCGAGGGTGATGCCGCGACCCATGGCGCAGGGTCACAGGGAGGGGACCTTCCCGTCCCCTCTGGCCCGGCACAGCCGGGCCATTCACCCCCGCCGCGCGTCGCGTCGCGCGGGATCCAAGACACACCGGCGGTGCGGGATTGCAGGTTCGATTCTCGGACGATGCGTCAGCGCTTGCCACGTGAGCTGGTGGGCGACGTCGCCGAGCTCGACGCGGGTTCGATTCTTGGACGATGCGTCACGTCAGCGCTTGCCACTCATCGCTCGCGGTTGTCGCGCTGGGCCCCGTAGACGCAGTTCGGGTCGTTGGTGCCCTCGCACATCTTCTTGATGAGATCGCGGAAGCGCTCGTCGCGCCGCATCTCGGCGAAGTCCGGATCGAGCGACTGCTTGCGGCCGAGCAGCAGGTCGAGGTGCGCCTCGACGGTGGCGCGCTTCGACGGGTGCGTGCGCATCTGGAGGAGCCGGGTGAGCAGGTACATCGAGCACTGCGGGCGGTGGATCCGGGCGTACGCCTTCGCGAGCGTGTACGTCGCCGACACGTTGTACGGATCGCCGCGCAGCGCGGTGATGAGGTCGCGGACCGCGCCGGTGATGTACTCCTCGCGCTGGAGCGTCTCGACCTCGGCGCTGTCGGCGGCCTTGAGGCTCGCCCGGGCGCCGTCGGAGAGCTTCGTGCTCTCGGTGATGGCGCGCTGGTCGAACGCCATCGGCTTCTCCTCCATCTCGGCCGTGATGATCTCGCAGTCCTTCTGCTGCTTCGTGCCGGTGTCGGCCATCGCCTCGGGCTCGGGGCGCAGCGGCGCCGGCGGGGCCGTGACCTCCTGCTTCTTGCTGCACGCCCCGAGGAGGGCGAGCGGGAGCACGGCCGCGAGGAGGAGCGACTTTATCGACTGCATCGGCGACCTCATCGGCCAACCGCCTGCACGGCGTCCTTGCGGTAGCCCTTGAACATGTTGCCGTCGTCGGCGACTGAGTCGGCCACGCGCTTGGCCTGCGGCTTGAATTTCGGGTTCGTCTCGAGCGACGCGATGCGCTTGAGCAGCGCGATCACGCAGCCCTTGCGATAGACCTTGTCGTACGCGAGCGCGAGCTTGAGCGTCGCCTCGGCGTTGTACGGATCCTTGACGAGCGCGCCCCGGTACTTGTCGATGCTCTGCTTGATGAGATCGGCCTGGCCGGCCGGATCCTTGGCCCGGCCGGACTGGGCGAGCGTGTCGTCGCCCTCGCCGACCAGCGAGTTCGCGCGCCCTGGATCGGGGCGGGCCAGCTTCGGATCGTCGCGGAAGTTCGCGGAGCACTCCTCGACGTACTTGACCTCGATCGCCTTCTCGGCCTCCTCGGGAGGCTTCCGCTTCTTCTCGGGATTGCGCAGCTTCTCCGGCTTGCCGCCGTACAGCGCCTGACAACCAATAGACCCGCCCACCAAGACGAGGCACGCGCTCAGATACAGCGCGCGGACCGAGGTTCCTCTACCCATGTGCCGACGGTAGCGCGATGCGAAGAGGGATTCAAACGTCCCCGGCGGGGTTGAATCCCTCAGCCGCGGTGGCTGCGCAGCCAGCGGGCGATCGGCGCGACGAACGGTACGACCGCCGCGATCAGGAGCGCGCCGGCCAGCGCGGGGTGCATCACAGACGTGGTCAGGCCGCCGGTCGCCACGTCGGTCGCGGCGAGCGAGAGCATCAGCACGCCGGCGGCGCCGAGCGCCATGACGCCCCAGGTGCGGAGCCGGATCAGGGCGCGGAGGCCCAGGCCCGCCAGGAGGACCGCCACGATCGAGCCGAGCGTGGTGGCCGCGTCGGGGCGCGGCAGGAGCGCGTAGAGCAGGATGAACGGCAGCGACACGCCGGCCTTGATGACGGAGCGGCCGAGGCGCTGGACGGAGCTCTCGTCCATGTGGAAGCGCTCGCGCCACGCGGTCTGGCCGTCGTAGGGCTTGCTCATCGCCTCGCCCCAGAGCAGCGCCGTCGCCGCCAGGTGCGTGCCGCCGACGAACAGGAGGACGGGCTCGGCGCCCACTTGCCACATGCCGGCGGCGGCGGTGATCACGCCGTAGAGGCCGACGCCGACGGTGTACCAGCGCGCCCAGAAGTAGCCGGCGACCAGCGAGAAGAACGCCAGGCCGTAGACGCCCGCGATCGCCGCGAACGCCGTCGAGAAGTCGGGGACCACCTCGAGGAGGGCGACTATCCCGTAGAGGAGGAAGTAGAACGCCATGACCGCGGCCGCGAGGGCGCGCCGTTCGCCGACAAACGTCATGCCTCCGATGATAGCCGCACCGGCGGGCAGTGGCGAGGCAGGCTTTTCGGGAGGCCGCCTTGGGCGGCCCGCTAGGGGCTGGGCTTCGCGGGGAACGACTTCTGGACGATCATTCGGAAGACCTTGTACCCGGCCTCCTTCTGCTTGGCCGAGTACATGACCTCCATCAGGAGCCGGTACGGCGTCGTGCGGTCCGCGATCACCACGAGCTCCGGCGGCTGCTCCTTGGCCGGATCGTAGTCGGGCTTTCCCTGCTGCACTTGCAGCTGCAAGAGGTGCAGCTTGGCGAGGAAGTTCGTCAGGCGGGGGATCTTGATCCCCTGGATGCCGCCCTCCTTCTCCGCCGGATCGACCTGGCCGTTCGAGATCGCGACGATCGACTCGCCCTCGACGACGATGCCGCTCTTCGAGATGATCAGCGTGGCCGCGCCCTCCGGGAGCTCGTCGTCCGAGGGCGTCTTCGGCAGGTTGACGGCGCCGGCGGTCAGCGCCGTGGCGCTCGTGGCCGCCGAGAAGATGAAGGCCACGAGGAGGATCGTCATCATGTCCATCATCGGCATGATGTTGAGGTGCCGGATCGACTCGCCCTCGGGGACGCGGCTCACGGCCTGGCGGATGATCCGGCGGGCCTCGCGCTGGGTGAAGCTCATGGGCGCCTCCTCCTCATTCGAAGCCCGTCGAGAACTGGATGTCGTGGAACAGCGCCATGGTCTTCGGATCGTAGGCCGCGCGCTTGGTGTCGTAGAGCTTGCACGGGCCGGGGTAGCCCGGCGGCGGCTGGGGCGACGGCGGGCCGCAGCCCTTGGGCGCCACCGGATCGGGATCCTTCGCGAGCTCGGGATCGTCGGTGGGCAGCGCGCACGCGGTGGGCTCGGCGCCCGCGTCGGGGAGCTTGCACCGCATCGCCGCCATGATCGACGTGATCGTCGCGTAGGGGATGCTGAAGTCGGCCTGGAGCACGATCGAGTACGTGTCCGGCTTGCGCGGCTTGCCGCCGTAGCGATCGGACGCGATCTTGACCAGCGTCTCGTTGAAGCGGCGGTACTCGAAGACCGGCATCGGATCCTCGCGGCTCGCCACGCAGGTGCCGACCTCGGCGTTGCCGGAGCGCTGGACCCTGCTCGGGTCGCACACGTTCGACTGGCACATGTACGCGGCGTCGCACGGCGAGCCGTCCTGGCCGGCGCGCTTGAAGACATAGCCGGGCTTGGGCTGCTTGAGCGTGCCCTCGAGGCCGGTCGCCGACCACAGGATCATCTCGGTCGGGCTCACCGAGAGGAACAGCTTGAGCGGCTGCTCCTTCGGATCGTCCGACGGGTTCGCCGGCTTGGCGCTCGGCGGCGCGCGGTCGGGGAGGGTGGTGTCGATCTGGACGAGGATCAGGCCGGCCGACACCGATGCCAGGAGGAACAGCATCAGGTTCGTGACCATGTCGAGGTACGGGATCAGGTTGAGCTCGCCGCTCTCGAGCTCGTCCTGCTCGATCGCGTCCTCGCGCCGCTTGATCGCGGCGCGGGTCTTCGATCGAACGCGCTGTGCGGAGTAATCCATGCCTGTATCCCGGCGGTCCTGGTGGCCTAGTTGCGCTCCCCGGCCGACAGCGACCCGGCCGGCAGCGACTCGGTGGGCGCGCTCGGCGCGCGGCTCTGCGCGGCGCTCGAGGCGGCGCCGTCGGCGAGCAGGTTCTCGAAGCGCAGGCTGAACGCCTCGAGGTCGGCGATGACCTTCTTCATCGCCGCCGAGAGCAGGAGGTGGCCGATCATGCAGATGAGCGCGATCGCGAGGCCGAACGCGGTGTTGTACATGGCCTCGGCGATGCCGTCGGACAGCCGCTTCTGGCGGTCGGCGGGGTTGGCCTGGCCGATCGCGCTGAACGTCGAGATGAGGCCGGTGATGGTGCCGAGCAGGCCGACGAGCGTCGAGATGTTGGCGAGCGACCACAGCGCGCCGACGCGCGTCTTCACCTCGGGCAGCGTGTCGGTCATCGTCTCTTCCATCGCCTGGGCGACGGCGGCCTCGCCGCGGTGGAGGCGGTTCAAGCCGGCCTTGGCGACGCGCGCGACGGGGGCGGTCGTGGCGTCGCACAGCTTCTTGGCGCGATCGACGTTGTTCGCCGACAGGAGCTTCCGGAGCTGCTCGAGGAATGCCTTCGCGTTCAGGTGGCCGCGGCCGAGGAAGTAGATCGCGCGCTCGACGATGAGACCGATGACGATGGCGAGGAAGAACGTGTTGACGATGAAGAAGGGACCGCCCTTTTGGAAGACTTCACTTAGCCAGCTCATCGGTCCATATCCTCCGCGCGCAGGGCGCTCCCACGCGGCATGTGGCTGATGTTGTAGCGAGACCCGGCGTGGCGCGTCAAGGAAGCGCCCCAGTGTTTCCGCTGGACAGACGGGGGCTTAGTCGCGATCGGGGGCGCGATCAGGGCGGCGCGCCGGCCGTGATCCAGCTCGCGATCGCATCGAGCTTCTCGCAGCAGACGGCCGGGCTGCCGAGCGGCATGTAGCGGCCGCCGGACGGCTCGGGCGCGGGCGGATCGGCATCCTCGAGCTTGGTGTGCTTCATGATCACCATCAGGTAGCTCTTCGGCACGTCGCTGGGGACGATGAGCTTGCGGCTGGTCGCGAACGTCGCGTCGACGTTCACGAGCTTGTCGCGGCTCATCGACGTGAGGACGATCCGCCCGAGCGGCGCGCCGCCGCCGGTGGGGGTGCCGTGGCAGCTGCCGCCGCCGCAGTTCGGCGTGAACACGTTCTGCTCGATCCAGCTGAGCGGCACGGTGCTCAGCGTCTTGGCCTCGGCGCACGCCGCGTTCGTCGGGACTTCCACGCAGAGCCGGCCGCCGGGCATCGGCATGTCGTCGCCGCCATCGTCCTCGTCTTCGAGGCTCAGGCGGCACGCAGACATCGCGAGCAGTGCGAGCAATCCGACGAGGGCAAGCCTTGGCATGGCGGCGACCCTAGCATGCGCTCCCGCGGCGCAGCGAGCGCGGACCGTGGGCCCCAGGGGCGCGGGCTGATCGCCGTCACAGGCAGCTGATACCGACGCACTTCGCGGCCCCAGGCGGCGCAGGCGGCGCCGGGGGCGTCGGCGCGACCCACAGGTCGTCGAACGAGCGCACGGGCGGCCCGGCGAGGTAGCTGCGCGGGAACGTGCCGCGGACGAACGGCATCCACGGCGCCTCGAGCCACGGCCCGGCGAGCTCGCCGCTCCACGGCTCGACGTGCGCGAAGCTCGTGTTCGGCGGCACCGGGAAGTCGCGCACGGGCGTGCGCGGGTGCGCCTTCTGCATGAAGTCGAGCCAGATCGGGACGGCGATCCCGCCGCCGGTGATCTTGTCGCCGATCGGCGTCGAGTCGTCGCGGCCGACCCACACGCACGCGAGCAGATCCGTCGTGAAGCCGGTGAACCAGACGTCGCGGTAGTTCGCCGACGTGCCGGTCTTGCCGGCGATCGGCCGCCCGAGCTGGAGCGCGAACCGCGCCGTGCCGCGCGCGACGACGCCCTTCATGAGCGACGTCACGACGTACGCCACCTCGGGCGAGAGGATCTGCGGCCCGGGCGCGGGGGCGCGCAGATCCTCGACGGTGACGCCGCCGGTCGTGGTGACGAGATCGAAGAACCGCGGCGTGACCTTGCGGCCGCCGTTCGCGATGCCGGCGTAGCCGGTGGCGATCTCGAGCGGCGTCAGGTCCGGCGTGCCGAGGCTGATCGAGATGTGGCGGGGGATCGGCGACTGGATGCCGAAGCCGCGCATGATCTCGATCAGGCGATCGATGCCGACCTGCACGGCGAGCTGCACCGAGATCGTGTTGAGCGAGAACGCGAGCGCGGTCATGAGCGTCACGTGGCCCATGTACTTGTTGTCGTAGTTCGCGGGCGTCCACACGCCGGTCGCGGTGGTCACCGAGTACGGGCCGTCGAGCATGCGGTCGGCGGGCGTGCGGCCGGCCTCGATGGCGGCGGCGTAGATGAACGGCTTGATCGACGAGCCGACCTGGCGCTTGGCCTGCGTGACGCGGTCGAACTGCGAGGCGGTCCAGTCGTAGCCGCCGACCAGCGCGAGGACGCGGCCGGTCCTGGGCTCCATCACGACCATGCCGCCCTGGAGCGCGGGCCGCTGCGCCAGGGTCACGGCCTTCTGATCGGCGGAGAGCCGCACGGGGACGAGATCGCCGAGCTGGATCGTCTTGGGCTTCCAGCCGGGCGGCACGTACCACGCGGGCTGGCCGGCGGGCGGCTTGGGCGGATCGGTGCGCCAGGCGCGGACCTCGCGCGCGTCGTCGGGGACGAGCGGCAGCCGCGCGGGGCCGAGATCGACGATCACGCCGGTGCCGGTCTTGGGCAGCTCGACGACCATCGCGCCGTAGGTCTGCTCGGGGAGCACCCGGTCGGCGAGCGCGGTGGCGTCGTCGGCGGGCCCGGTGAGCGGGTGCGCGGGGCCGCCGCTCCACGCGCCGCGCTTGTCGGTGGCGACGGTGCCGATCGGGCCGCGGAAGCCGAGCTTGCGATCGAGCGACTCGAGGCCCCTGCGCAGCGCGCTCTCGGCGGCGTCCTGCATCCGGCCGTCGAGGGTCGAGAAGAACTTGAGGCCGCCTTTGAAGAGGCCGCGATCGCCGTAGCGCGCGGTCGCGGTCTTGCGGATGTGCTCGACGAAGTACGGCGACGCGAGGTGGTTTAAGTCCCCGCCGTCGACGAGCGCGATCGGCTCGGCGAGCGCGGCGTCGTGCTCGGCGTCGGAGATGAAGCGGTCCTTCTTCATGCGGCCGAGCACGTAGCGCTGGCGGTCGCGCGCGAGCTGCATGTTGCGGTGCGGCGCGTACTTGCTGGGCGACGCCACGAGGCCGGCGAGCATCGCGGCCTCGGCGACGGTGATGTCCTCGACGTCCTTGCCGAAGTACGTGCGCGCCGCGGCGCCGACGCCGTACGCGCCGTGCCCGAGGTAGATGTGGTTGAGATAGATCGTGAGGATCTCGGCCTTGGTGAGCTCGCGCTCGAGCCGCACGGCGAGGATCAGCTCCTTGAGCTTGCGGCGGTACTTGAGCGCCTTGGCGAGCTGCTCGTACTCGGCCTCGGACTCGAGATCGATGTCGCCGATGGCCTCGTCGCCGACGAGCAGCGTCTGCTTGATGATCTGCTGCGTGATCGTGGAGCCGCCCTGGCGGATCCCGCCGCCGCCGCGGAAGTTCTTGATCGCGGCGCGCGCGATGCCCATGAGGTCGAAGCCCTTGTGCGAGTAGAAGCGGCCGTCCTCGGCGGAGATGAACGCGGCGGGGACGTGCGCCGGCATGCGATCGAGCGCGACGATGCGCCGGTTCTCGATCGAGAACGTCCCGATCTCCTCGCCGTCCGAGGACAGGACGACGCTCTTTCGGTTCGGCTGGTAGTCGAGGAGCTGCGAGAGGTCGGCGGGCAGCTCGGAGTTGACGGTGGCGACGAAGTAGTAGGCGGTCGCGGCGCCGAGCGAGGCACCGTAGAGGAGGAGGAGGAAGAGGAGCCGGAGGATCGAGAACGCGCGCAGCCGCTTCCTGCGGCGCCGTGGCAGGGCGCGCGTCGGGCTCGGCGGCGAGGCCAGATCGGGCGCGGCCACGGTATGCTGAGTCTATGAGGTCTCGGCGCCGGCTGCACGCTGCCGTGGTCGCCGCGGGGGTCGCGGCGGTCTTCGGCGTCGTCGCGGAGGCGCCCGAGGCGCAGGTGGGCCCCGCGCCGGCGGCTGGCTCGGCCGGCTCGGCAGCGGCAGCTGGGTCGGGCGCCGACCCCGCGCAGCCGGCGCAGCCGCAGCAGCCGGCGGGCGACGTGCCCGAGCTCCAGCCGAGCCCGCCGCGCTTCGCGGTCGCGCCGTTCGAGAATCGCGCCGACGTCCGCGCGCTCGACTGGCTGATCGCCGCCGCGCCGTTCGAGATCTCCGAGAAGACCGAGGACGTCCTCGGCCTCGAGCCGACCGGCGGGCCGCTGCACGTCGGCAAGGATCGGGTCTCGCCCGAGCCGGCCTCGGTCGCGGCGTTCGGCGCCGCGCGCGAGGCGCCGTGGGTGATCACCGGCTGGGTCGATCGGCCGAGCTGGCAGCTCCGCGTCGCGATCACGCTGTGGCGGGTCACCGGCGGGACGGCGGCGGTCGCGGCCGAGGCGCAGCGCACCGGCGACCAGAAGGCGTACCACCAGCTCCTCGGGGACGCGCTCGCCGACGTGTGGGCGCAGGGCGGCGCGCCGGCCGGCGTCGGCGTCGACGTGGCGCGCCGGCAGCGGCTCCTGCGCCCGCTCGCCGCGGACGTCTACGCGGTGACGCTCCTCGGCCGGGGCCTGGGCTATTTCACGGGCGCGATCGGCGGCGCGCCGAGCTGGAAGGCCGCCGAGCACGACCTCGAGCGCGCCGTGTTCATCGATCCGAAGTGCTACGAGGCGCAGCGCGTGCTCGGCGAGTTTTACCTGGCGCAGGCCGCCGATCCGAAAGCGCAGGACGCGGCGCGGCTCGCGAGCCGCGCGGCCGGCAAGCTCGCCTACGCGAGCGATCTCGCGCCCGACGACATCGCGACCTTGCGCGGCGCGGCGGCGGCCGCGGCGCGCGCCGGCAAGCACGAGATCGCGCGCGACCTGGCGCGCCGGCTGGTCCTGCGCAAGCCGTGGGACCTCGACGCGCGCTACGCGCTCGGCGCGGCGCTGTGGCACACCGGCGATCCGGCGGGCGCCGAGCGCCAGCTCGCGCTGGTCACGGCGAAGCGACCGGATCACCTGCCGGCGCGGCGCGTGCTCGTCCTGATCCACGCCGCGCGCGGCGACGCGAGCCGGCTGGTCGGCGAGCTCGAGGCGATCGCGGCGCGCGCGCCGGCCGACCTCGACGTCAAGGCGGACCTCGCGACGGCGTACGGCGCCGTCTCCCGCTGGGACCGCGCGGCCGAGACGCTCGAGCAGATCGCGGCGGCGCGCGCGCCGGATCTCGCGCTGCTCGTGCGGATCGGCGACGCGAAGCGGCGGGCGAGCGACCTTGCCGGCGCGCTCGCAGCCTACGGCCGCGCGGCGCGCCTCGCGCCGGACTCGAGCTACCCGGGCTTCGCGGCGGCGCAGGCGCTGTTCGACGCGGGCCGGCTGGCCGAGGCGTGGAACGCGTACACGAATCTGCAGAAGTTCAAGGACGACCTCGCCGCCGCGCAGCAGGCGCTCGGCGCCGTCGCGCTGCGCCAGGGCCACGCCGATCAGGCGGCGTGGTACGCGCGGCTCGCCGTGCGCGAGGCGCCGCGCAGCCTCGTCGGCTGGCGCACGCTCGCCGCCGCCGAGCTCGCGCGCAAGGACGCGCAGCAGGCGCTGCTCGTGCTCGATCGCGCGCGGTGGGCGTGGCCCGATGACGCCGAGCTCGCGTACCTCGCCGGCGTGGGCTACGCGATGATCGACGAGCGCGGCGCGGCACGCGAGGCGCTGCGCAAGGCGCAGGCCGCCGCGCCGGATCACGCGGGCGCCCGGGACGCGCTCGTCGCGCTCGACACGGGCGGCACCGTCGCGCTGCGCGTGGCGCCGGAGCTGGCGCGGCCGTGGGGCGACACGCGCGACCTCGAGCAGGCGCTCGCGCGCTACGCCGCCGTCGACAAGCAGCGGGCCGCGGCGCGCGCGACGTACCAGGACCAGTTTTTGGCGATGCTCGGCGTGCTCGGCAAGGGGCCGTACGCGCCGGTGAAGCCGGCGGCGCCCCTCCGGACCTGTCCGGTCGCGCGGATCGCGCCGAAGTGGGACGCCGCGCGGCGCGAGCTGCGCCGCTACGAGCGGCTCGGCAGCGACCTCGAGCTGGCCTACCGCTTCGTGGCGCGCCACCACGAGCTGGGCGCGACCGCCGCGCTCCTGCCCACGGCGCGCGCGCAGGCGGCGGCGCTCGGCCGCGCGTTCCGGACCGCGCTCGCCGATGTCTCCGAGCTGCGCGCCGAGTGGGACCGGAGCCTCGTCCCCGAGCTCCGCCTCCTCGGCTGCTACGATGCCCTGCTCGCCGCAGCGGTCGCAGACCCGGGTCGTTACCGCGTCATCCTGGAGGACCAGCCGGTCGAGCCACCGGTGCAGCAGCCGCCGCGGCCGCGGCCGCGCGCCACGTTCTACATCGACAACTCGCGGTGCGCCGATCCGGTCGACGTGCTCGTCGACGGCGCGCCGGTCGGCCAGGTCGCGCCGGGCCGGCGCAGCGCGCTCGTGGCCGATGGCGGCGAGCGCACGCTCTGCCTGATCGTGCCGGGCGCCGCGCAGTGCGGAGATCGGGGCACGGTACGCCAGGTCTACCTACACGACGGGTGGGCCGCGACGATGCACTGTCCACCGTGATGCTACGCTGGTCAGGGTGCTGTTTGCCGTCGTCGTGTCGAGTGAAACGGCTCCCGAGCAGCGGTTCGTCTTCGACAAGCCGGAGGTGACGATCGGGCGCGTGCCGGGCAACGACCTGGTGCTGCCGCACGGCAACGTCTCGCGCCGCCACGCGCGGATCCTGGTCTCCGGCGAGCGGTTCCTGCTCGTCGATCTGCGGAGCACGAACGGCACGTACGTCAACGGCCGGCGCATCCTGGCGCCGACGCTGATCGGCGAGCACGACCTCGTCATGATCGGCGAGCTGCGGATCTCCCTCGAGGAGGAGGAGGGGCCGACCACCGAGTGGTTCCCGGCGCCGCCGTACGATCCGGTGGAGGAGCGGCTGATCGCGGCGATCGCCGCGCGCGATCACGCGAGCCGCGTCGTCTACGCGGACTGGCTCGAGGGGCGCGGCGAAGCGGAGCGCGCCGAGTTCCTGCGCATCCAGGATCGCCTGATCGGCACCTCGCCCGACGATCCGGACTTCCGCGCCGGGGCCGCGCGGCTCGAGGAGCTCGCCCGCGGCATCGATCTCGAGTGGCGGTTCGCGGTCGGCCGGCCGGCGATCGAGGGGTGCCTCGCGTTCCAGCTGCGGTGCCCCAAGGAGTGGGGCGCGCTCGCGGCCACGGGGCGCGACGACGTGCGGTTCTGCGACGCGTGCGAGCGGCAGGTGTTCTACTGCGACTCGCTCGCAGCGGCGCGGTCCCACGCGCGGATGGGCGACTGCGTCGCGGTCGATCCGGGGATCTCCCGCACGCCGGGCGATCTCGACGAGGACAGCTCGGGCGGGCTCATGGGCGTGATGGTCCCGCCGCCGTGACGCGGGCCATGACGCCGGCCGTTGCGCCGGGACCGGGTGAGGTATGGTGCCGGCGTGGAGCCCCGGATCCCGCAGCTCTGGTTCGCGTCGCCGCGGATGCTCCCGCGCGCGGACAAGCTGCACGGGCGCGTGGTCGTGCTCGACATCGCGTTCGCGATGACCGTCGGCACCACGGTCTCGTTCGAGCTGACGACCCGGCCGTTCCTCGCCGCGCTCGGTGACCGGCTGGCGGCGTGGGTCGATCACCACGACCACGAGCGCCACGCCGAGTTCGCGGGCGATCCGCGGTTCGTGCTGGCGACGAAGGCGGAGCACGGCGCGTGCCCGGAGATGGTGACGCCGGACCTCGTGCGGCAGACGGGCCCGATCGACTGCATCTGCACGCACGTCGACCTGGACGGGCTGTACGCGGCGGCCAAGTGGATCCTCGGCGGGCGCGAGCCGTACCCGGGCGCCGACGCCGACGCGCGCGCGGTCGACACCCGCGTCGGCACGCCGGGGCCGCTCGCGACACGGATCGATCGCGCGCTGCGCGCGAAGTTCCGCGACGATCAGCTGAAGCGCGCTGTCGTCGCGTACCTGGTCGGCGGGATGCGGCCGGGCGCGCACGAGGACGTGATCGCCGACGCCGCGGCGGAGTTCGAGCGGCGCGACGCGCGGACGCAGGCGCTCGCGAAGCAGTTCACGCTGCGCGGCCGGGTCGCCATCGTCGACACGGCGGGCGCCGCGGGCCAGTTCGACAAGACGGATCTCCTGCTCGCCGGGCAGGAGCTCGCGCCGGTGGCGATCGTGCGCGACTCGGGGATGCTGTCGATCGCGGCGCCGTTCGACTCGGGCTGGGACTTCGTCGAGCTGTTCGCGCTGGGCGGCGGGATGCCGACGCGGGTGACGATCCCCGAGGTGGCGCTCGACGAGGTCGTCGGGCGGATCAACGCGGCGCCGGAGCCGACGCCGCGCCCGGGGCGCCGCCCGGGCTCCGAGTCGTGAGGGCCGCGCTCGTCGGGATCCAGCTCGAGATCGGCGCCGAGGTGCTGGGCTCGGCCGAGCGCTACCGGCAATATATCGAGGACGTGACGGACGCGGCGCTCCGCGCGGCGTCCGAGCGCGAGCACGGCGGCGCCGCGGATGCCCCGCCGGCCGCGCGCTTCGTCGTGTTCCCCGAGCTCGCCGGCCACCTCGCGCTGCTCGCGCTCGCGCCGCCCGCGGCGCGCCGGGCGCGGACGCTCGGCGCCGCGCTCGCCGCCTCGGCGGTGCGCCGCCCGCTCGACGTCCTGCGCGGCGTCGCCACGGCGCGCACGCTGCACCCGCGCCACGCGGTGCTCGCGGCGCTCGCCCCCGACGGCGAGCGCTACTGGCGGGCGATCTTCGGCCCGCTCGCGCGGCGGCACCGCGCCTACCTCGTGGCGGGCTCGCACTTGCGGCTGCGCGACGGCTTTTTGACGAACGCGTCGCTCCTGTTCTCGCCCGAGGGCCGGTGCGAGGCGGTGACGGACAAGGTGAACCTCGTGCCGGGGCTCGAGGACGGCGCGCCGGGCGCGCTCGGGCTCGCGCGCGGCGACGCGGAGCGGCTGCCGATCGTCGAGACGGCGCTCGGCCGCGCCTGCACGCTGATCTGCTACGACGGCTTCCACGTGCCGCACACGCCGCACGAGCGGTTCTCGCCGGTGCCGCCGGTCGTGGCGGCGCGCGGCGGCGTGACCGTGGCGGCAAACCCGGCGGCGAACCCGTGGCCGTGGGACGGGCCGTGGCCGCCGCCGGGCCTCCCGGCGCGCGCCGCGGGCGGCACCCGCGCCGAGCAGTGGGCGCGCGAGGGGCTGGCGGGGAGCCTCGGGGCCGCGCCGTTCGCGCGCTACGCGGTGACCGCGCACCTGGTCGGCGAGGTGCTCGATCTGCGGTTTGACGGCAGCTCGGAGATCCTCGAGCGCACCGGCGCCGGCGTGCGCGTGCTCGCGCGGGCGGACGACTCCTCCCGCGGCGGGCACGTGACCGCCGCCGTCGACCTGTGACGGTGTCGACACGGCATTGCGCTGGTCAAAGCTGCGGCGGCGGGATATCCAGTATTCGATGGGCACCGGGATCCCCGCCGTCCCCGCGGCGCGTTCGACGGTCGAGCGGCTCACCGATGAGCTGCTCGAGCTGTACCACGACCCCGCCGCGCAGGAGATGCAGCACATCGGCAGCTACGAGCTGCCGTCGGATTCGGCCGTCGAGCAGATCATCGAGATGGCGCGCGCGATCCTGTTCCCGGGCTACGCCGGCCCGGACGTCGCGCGGCTCGGCCGGTCGCAGCTCCACGAGCTGGTGCGGTTCCGGCTCGCCGAGCTGCGGCTCGCGCTGCACCGTCAAGTCTACCGCGCGCTCTACCACAAGCAGCAGCAGGCGCTCGGCCGCAGCGAGCCCGAGTCCGAGGACTGCACGGAGAAGGCCGACGCGATCACCGATCGGTTCCTCGCGCACCTGCCCGAGCTGCGCGCGCAGGTGCGGCTCGATCTGCGGGCCGCGTACGAGGGCGATCCGGCGGCGAGCGGCATCGACGAGATCCTGTTCTGCTACCCGGGCACGTACGCGATCACGGTCTACCGGATCGCCCACGCGCTGCTCACCGAGGGCGCCGTGATCGTGCCGCGCATGATGACCGAGCTGGCGCACCGCCGGACCGGCGTCGACATCCACCCGGGCGCCGAGATCGGGGCGTCGTTCTTCATCGATCACGGCACCGGCGTCGTGATCGGCGAGACCACCCTGATCCGGGATCGCGTCCGCGTCTACCAGGGCGTGACGCTCGGGGCGCTCAGCGTGCCGCAGGGCGAGGGCCGGCCGGAGCCGGGCAAGCGGCGGCACCCGACCATCGAAGACGACGTGGTCATTTATGCCAACGCCACGATCCTGGGAGGCGAGACAATCATCGGAAAAGGCTCGGTCATCGGCGGAAATGCCTTCGTGACCACGAGCGTGCCGGCCGGGTCGCGCGTGCCCGGATCCAGCCGGGCGCAGCGACCGTAGTCCGCCCGGGCGCGGGGCGCGCCGTCCGGCCCTGCGTGGGGCGCCCGCCGGGTAGCCGCGGCCACGAAGCGCGCCGGGATTGCCTGCGAACCTAGCGGCCGTGTTACTGTTTTTGCCGGGTTCGATGAGCGACGAGGCACAGGCACGCCCGCGAGGTGCTACTCGGCTGAAAGGCGAGGCGCCGCCCGGCATGCAGCTGGACGCGAGCCAGGCCCAGCAGCGCATCGGCCGCTACGAGGTGATCAAGACGATCGGCAAGGGCGCGATGGGCGTCGTCTACAAGGCGCGCGATCCGCTCCTCGATCGCGTCGTCGCGGTGAAGACAATCATGTCGCCGCAGGGGCAGGGGCGGCGCGTGCGCGCGGCGTTCCTCGAGCGGTTCCAGCGCGAGGCGAAGGCCGCCGCGAAGATGCAGCACCCGGCGATCGTCACGATCTTCGACGTCGGCCTCGACGAGGACTCCGGCGCGCCGTTCATGGTGCTCGAGTACCTGCCGGGCGAGTCACTCGCGGATCGGCTCGATCGGGTGCGGTTCCCGCTCGCGCGCGGCGTGCAGATCGCGCTCGATCTGGCGTCGGCCTTGTCGTTCGCGCACCGCCAGCGGATCGTGCACCGCGACGTGAAGCCGGCGAACGTGCTCCACGCGGGCGACAACCGGTGGAAGCTCGCCGATTTCGGCATCGCGCGCATGCCCGACTCCGATCTCACGCAGGTCGGCATCTTCATGGGCACGCCGGGCTACTCGCCGCCCGAGGCGATCCGCGAGGGCCGGTACACGCCGCAGGCCGACGTGTTCGCGTGGGGCGCCGTGTTCTACGAGCTACTCTCGGGCCGCATCCCGTACGAGGGGCCCGACACGAAGACCACGAACAGCTACGTGGTGCAGGGCAACGCGCCGTCGGTGGCGCGCCACGACGGCTCGATCCCCGAGCCGCTCGTCCAGGTCACGATGACGGCGCTGGAGTCGTCGGACAAGGTGCGGTTCAAGGACGCCTCCGAGGCCGAGCAGGCGCTGCGCGAGGCGTGGGACCGCTGCCTGACGCAGGGCCTCGTGCACCCGGCGGTCCTGACGATGGAGGAGATGGCCCACGACAAGGTCGGGCCGCGGATGCACGAGGCGCGGATGGCCAAGCCGTCGGCGCCGCCGATCATGCACGTGCCGGGCTCGGGGCCGGTGGTGATGGGCCCGGCCGGCAAGGCGGCGGTGGCGGCGGCGGCGAAGGGGCCGGCGGCGGCCGCGGGCCCGGCCAGCGGGCTCGGCCCGGCGATCGGCACCGACAGCACCGAGGTCACCGCGATCGACAACCAGCTGCTCGACGCGGTCGCGCCGCTCCACATCGAGAGCGTCAAGAAGGCGCGGGACGCAGACGACGATCCGACGACGCTCGTCGTGCGCGACGAGCTCCGGCCCAAGGCGTCGGGCCCAAGCGGCGGCTTCGGCGCGAGCGCCGCCTCCGGCGCGGCGAAGGCGCAGCACGACCGGCGCGGCGACGAGAGCGGCTCGCCGACGGTCGAGGAGAAGGCGATCCCGGCGGGCGTCGCCGAGGCGCGGGCGGCGGCGCGGGGCGTGGGGCGGCTGATCGGCCCGCGGGCGATCTGGATCGCGATCGCGATCGTGCTCCTGGCGGTCGCGGGCGTCGCGGCGGCGCACTACCTCGGGATCATCAAGTAACCGGCAGGGTAACCGGCAGGGTAGCCGGCAAGAGCGCGACGACCGCGTCGGCGCAGCCCCGGCACATCGTGAAGCCGGCGCCGCCGTGGCCGTAGTTGTGGATGACGCGCGGCGCGCGCGGATCGCGCTCGATGCGCACCTCGGCCCGGTACGGCCGCAGCCCGACGCGCACGTCGCGCACCGGCCCGACGGCGAGCCCGAGCGCGCGCGCCTGCGCGAGGATGCGGGCGGTGCGCGCCGGATCGGCCTCGGGCGGCGCGCCCGGCGGCCACGGCACGGCGCAGCCGCCGAGCACGAGCTCGTCGCGCCGCGGGATCAGGTAGAACAGCTCGTCGGGCACGCGCTCGTCGGTGAGGGCGAGCGCGCGATCCACCTCGCCGCACTCGGTGATGACGACCTGGCCGAGCAGCGGGGTGATGGCGTCGTCGCCGAGGAGCGCGCGGGCGCCGAGCCCGGTGCAGTTGACGATCGCGTCGCCGGGCAGGGCGGCGAGGGCGGCGAAGTCTTCGAGCTGCATCGGCTCGATCCGGGCGCGCAGCCGGCCGGTGAGCCACGGCAGGAAGCGCGCCGGCTCGACGCGGGGGGCGCGGAAGCGCCACGCGGGCGGGGCGCCGGTGATCGGCGCGGGGACGCGCGCGATCTCGAGGCCGGCGGCCCACCACGGCGGCGGCGGCGGATCGGCGGTGTGGGTGCTGATCTCGTAGTCGGTCACCAGGTCGACGCCGGCCTCGGGATCGGCGGCGAGCCCCTCGAGCCAGACGCGCGTCTGCGCCGACCAGGCGGCGACCTTGTCCTGGGGCCCGGCGCGGTACGGGAACCACACGGCGCCCGCGACGAACGACACGCTGCGCTCGGCGCTGGCGGCGGCGACGATCCGCACCTCGTGGCCGTGCTCCTCGAGGACCTGCGCCGTGACGAGCCCGATGACTCCCGCGCCGACGACGGTGACTTGCACGCGCGGATCATAGCGAGCCACGGGCGTTGCGCGTACCGTCGGCGGCGTGGATCCGATCGATCCGATCGTGGTCGCGATGCTCGCGGTGGCGTCGTTCCTGGCGGGTACGGTGGACGCGATCGCGGGAGGAGGCGGGCTCATCACGCTGCCGTCCTTGCTGGCGGCCGGGCTGCCGCCGCACCTGGCGTTCGGGACGAACAAGGGGCAGAGCGTGTGGGGCTCGGGCGCGGCGCTCGCGACGTTCTGGCGCGCCGGCCGGGTCGATCGCCGCCAGGGGGCGCTCGCGTTCCCGCTGGGCCTCCTTGGCGCGGCGGTGGGGGCGCGCCTGGTGCTCTTGATCGAGAGCCAGGCGCTGCGGCCGATCGCGATCGCGATGCTCATCGGCGCGGCGGCGCTCCTGGTGGTGCGCAAGCCCGCGCGCGCGGAGGACGAGGCGGGGGTAGACGACGCGCGGGCGCGGCGCTACCTCGCGCGGGCGGCCGTGATCGCGCTGGTGATCGGCGCGTACGACGGCTTCTTCGGGCCGGGCACCGGCACGTTCCTGATCGTCGGCTTCGTGGCGTTCTGCGGCAAGGGGCTGCCGCGCGCCACCGCCGACGCGAAGGTCGTCAACTTCGCCTCGAACATCGCGGCGCTGGCGGCGTTCGCGTACGCGGGGGCCGTCGCCTGGTCCGTGGCGCTGCCGATGGCGGCCGGCCAGCTCGCCGGCGGCTTCGTCGGCGCGCGGCTGGCGCTCCGCGGCGGCGCGCGCCTGATCCGGCTCGCGGTGCTCGCGGTGTCGGGCGCGCTGGTGGCCAAGCTGGTCCATGATCTGATCTGAGAGCGCGAGATCCAGGAGCGGCGAGACGCTGGCGGCGACCTATTCGGCGCTGGGCCGGCATGACGAGGCGAGCGCGCTCTTGCTCCAGGTCGACGTGCTCGCTTCGTTGCTGTTGCGTAGCGCGAGCGGCCGCCGGTCATGCGGCTGCCCGGCCTGTCCGGTCCTGTCCGGTCTTGTCCGGTCTTGTCCGGTCGGCCATGGCTTGATTTGATCGATACGCGGTTCTCCTCGGCGTTGGCTGGCGACACGAGTCATCAGTGTCCGGTATCCGGCCACGCAGCTGCCGAATCGGATGAGAACTACTTGAAATGCCGTGCGCGTGGCGTTGGCGCGGCTCGTGCTCCGGACTGGTCCGCCCAACAACCAGCGTGAGAGAGAGGTATGCTCAAGCATGATGTCGTTCAAGACGGAACCGGACGCGGACCCGGACCCGGACCTAGACCTGGAGCTCCCCGCGGTCGACGCGCGGCTCGTGGCGCCCGAAACGCGGCACGAGATCGAGGACGGAAGGGTGGTCTACGTGCCTCCCGCCGATGAGCCGCACGCGACGTATCACCTCAAGCTCGGCGATCTGTTCGACGCGCATCGGGCTACCGGCTACGCGGTGGCGACCGACATGCTGACCCGGACGTCGAAGGTGGACGACATCGCGCCGGACATCAGCGTGTACCCGGCGGCGCGCGACCCGCGGACGGGCGGCCGCCAGCTCGAGGAGCTCGCGTTCGAGGTGGCGAGCACCGAGTCGCTTTCTCACGCCGGGAAGCGGGCCGCCAAGCTCGTGGCGCGCGGCGTGCGCCGCGTCTTCGCCCTCGATGTCGAGCGCCGGCGCGCGCTCGAGTGGTCGCCGGAAGCAGGCCGGTGGACGGTCCTCGATCCGGGCGGGCGGCTCGAGGATCGCGCGCTGGCGGTCCCGATGCCGATCGCAGCGCTGCTCGACACGGCGCTGGCCGACGACGCGATCGTCCGCGCGTGGCGTGCGAAGCGTCACCCCGAGTTCATGGCCGAACGTGCGGAGGGGCGTGCGGAGGGGCTGGTGAAAGGGGTGCTCGCCGTCCTCGCGGGCCGTGGCCTCGAGCCGACCGCGGCCGAGCGCCGCCGCCTCCTCGAGGAGCGCGAGCCCGGCCGGCTCGAGCGGTGGCTCGCCGCCGCTGGAACGTGCGCGGACATCGCGGCGCTCCTGGCCGTGCCCTGAGCCGGGTATGATGGCTACGCTGCGGCCGGCGCCGCGAACTGCGCGTGGTAGAGCGCGTGGTACGCGCCGCCCGCGGCGAGCAGCTGCGCGTGCGTGCCTTGCTCGACGATCGCGCCCTTGTCCATCACCAGGATGAGATCGGCGTTGCGGATCGTCGACAGCCGGTGCGCGATCACGAAGCTCGTGCGCCGCGCGCGCAGGGTCGCCATCGCGTCCTGGACCAGCACCTCGGTGCGCGTGTCGACCGACGACGTCGCCTCGTCGAGGATCAGGACCGTCGGGTCGGCGAGGAACGCGCGCGCGATCGTGATCAGCTGCTTCTCGCCCGCGCTCAGGTTGCCGCTCTCCTCGTCGATCACCGTGTCGTAGCCCGCGGGCAGCGCGCGCACGAAGCGATCGACGTACGTCGCCCGGGCCGCCGCCAGCAGCTCCTCCTCGGTCGCCGCCGGGTTGCCGTAGCGGATGTTGTCGCGGATCGTGCCGCCGAACAGCCACGTGTCCTGCAGCACCATGCCGAGCTTCGCGCGCACCTCGCGGCGCGGCACCGCCGCGGTGTCGACGCCGTCGACCAGGATCCTGCCGCCGCCCAGGTCGTAGAACCGCATCAGCAAGTTCACGAGCGTCGTCTTGCCCGCGCCCGTCGGCCCCACGATCGCGATCGTCTGCCCCGGCGACGCGACCAGCGACAGGTGCTCGATCAGCGGCACCTCGGGCTTGTAGCGGAACGTCACGTCCTCGAACCGGACCTCGCCGCGGGCCTCCGCCGGCAGCGCCGCCTCGCTCTTGTCCTGGGACTGGTCTGGCGAGTCGAGCAGCTCGAACACGCGCTCCGCCGACGCCACGCCCGATTGCAGGATGTTGGCCACCTGGGCGAGCTGCGACAGGTTCTGCGTGAACTGGCGCGAGTACTGGATGAATGCCTGCACGCTGCCGAGCAGCATCGCCCCCGACGCGACGCGCAGGCCCCCCAGCACCGCGATCGCGACGTAGTTCAGGTTCCCGATGAAGTTGATCGCCGGCATGATCAGGCTCGACACGAACTGCGCGCGGAACCCGGCCTCGAACAGCTCCTGGTTCTTGGCGCGGAACCGCTCCTCGATCTGCGCCCGCCGGCCGAACACCTTCACGAGCGCGTGCCCGGTGAACGCCTCCTCGATCTGGCCGTTGAGCGCGCCGACGTGCTTCCACTGCGCGACGAACGCGCCCTGCGCGCGCTTGCCGATCTTCGCGGTGAGCACGACCGACAGCGGCACCGTGACCAGCGCGATCACCGAGAGCAGCGGCGAGATCACGACGAGCATGCTCAAGACGCCGAGCGCCGTCAGCAGCGCCGTCAGGATCTGGCTCAGCGTCTGCTGCAGCGCCATCGCGACGTTGTCGATGTCGTTGGTGACGCGCGACAGCACCTCGCCGTGCGGCTGGCCGTCGAAGTACACGAGCGGCACGCGCATCAGCTTGGCCTCGACGTCGCTGCGCAGCCGCCGCACCGTGCGCTGGACGACGTGGTTCAAGAGGTAGCCCTGCAGCCACAGGAGGAGCGACGCGCCGGCGTACAGCGCCATCACGAGCGCGAGCACCTGCGCGAGCGCGCCGAAATCGATGCCGTGGCCCGGCTGGACGTCCATGGCATCGACCAGCTCCGCGGTGCGGTGGTTGCCCGCCGCGTGCAGCGCCGCCACCGCCTCGTCGTGGGTCTGACCCGCCGGCATGCGGCTCCCGAAGAAGCCGGCGAAGATCAGGTCCGTCGCGTGGCCCAGGATCCGCGGCCCCGACACCGAGAGGCCGACGCTCGCGACCGCGAGCGCGATCACCAGCACGATCAGCCGTCGCTGCGGCACCAGCAGGCCGACCAGCCGGCGCCCCGAGGCGCGGAAGTGCTTCGCCTTCTGCGGCGGGCCCATCGCACCGAACGGACCGCGCATCGGCGGGCCGGCGGGCCGCTGGCTCGCCGCGGGGGGGCTCGCCGCGGGGGGGCTCGCCGCGGGGGGGCGACCGGTGCTCATGCCGCCGCCTCCTGCTCCTCGGTCTGCGACGTCACGATCTCGACGTAGGTCGGGCACGTCTGCATCAGCTGCGCGTGTGTGCCCGCGCCGACCAGCCTGCCGGCGTCGAGGACGAGGATCTGATCGGCGTGGCGGATGCTCGCGATCCGCTGCGCCACCACCAGCACCGTCGCGCGGGCGATCCGCGGGGCGAGCGCCGCGCGCAGCCGCGCCTCTGTCGCCAGGTCCAGCGCCGAGAACGCGTCGTCGAACACGAGCACGCCCGCGTCGCGCAAGAGCGCGCGCGCGATCGCGAGCCGCTGGCGCTGGCCTCCGGAGACGTTCGTGCCGCCCTGCGCGATCGGGGCGCCCAAGCCCTGCGGCATCGCCCGGACGAAGTCCGCCGCCTGCGCGATCTCCAGCGCCGCCCACAGCTCCTCGTCGGTGGCGTCCGGCTTGCCGAACCGGAGGTTCGTCGCGACCGTGCCCATGAACAGGTACGCGCGCTGCGGCACCATCGCGATCCGCGCCCACAGCTCCTCGGGATCGCGCTGGCGCACGTCGACGCCATCGACCAGCACCGCGCCCGCCGTCGGATCGCCCAGCCGCGGGATCAGCTCGAGCAGCGTCGTCTTGCCCGCGCCCGTCGAGCCGATGATCGCGGTGACCTGCCCGGGCCGGGCCGTGAACGAGATGTCGGCCAGCACCGGCGCCGTCGCGCCCGGGTAGCGATACTCGACGCCGCGCAGCTCCACGTCACCGGACAGGACCTCCGGCGCGCTCGGCACCTCGGGTGGCGCCACCGCCGGCTCGAGATCCATCACCTGGGCGATCCGCTCGGCGCACACCGCGGCGCGCGGGATCATGATCGACATGAACGTCGTCATCATCACGGCGACCAGGATCTGGATCAGGTAGGCGAGGTACGCGGTCAGCGCGCCGATCTCGAGCGTGCCGTCGGCGATGCTGCGGCTGCCGAACCACATCACCGCGACGCTCGACGCGTTGAACACGAGCATCACCGTCGGCCACATCAGCGCCTGCAGCTTGCCGATCCGCAGCGCGATCGCCGTCAGGTCGCCGTTCGCGTCCTCGAACCGCGCCGCCTCGACCGGCTCGCGCACGAACGCGCGGATGACGCGCATGCCCGTGATCTGCTCGCGCAGCACCCGGTTGATCGTGTCGATCTTCGGCTGCATCTCGCGGAACGTCGGGATCATCCGCGAGATCAAAAATCCGATGCTGCCCGCCAGCACCGGAATACACACCAAGAGGAGGCGCGACAGCGATAGATCCTCGCGCAGCGCCATCACGATCCCGCCGATGCACATGATCGGCGCCATCACCAGCATCGTGGCGCTCATCAGGACCAGCATCTGGACCTGCTGGACGTCGTTGGTCGTGCGCGTGATCAGCGACGGCGCGCCGATCGTGCCCACCTCGCGCGCCGACAGCTGCCCCACGTGGTGGAAGATCGCGGCGCGCAGGTCGCGGCCGTAGGACATCGCGACGCGCGCGCCCGTGAAGACCGCCGCGACCGAGCACGCGATCTGGAACGCGGCGATCGCGAGCATCAGGCCGCCCATCTGCAGCACGTAGGTCGTGTCGCCGGTCGCGATGCCGCGATCGATGATGTCGCCGTTGATGCTCGGCAGGTACAGGGACGCGATCGTCCCGGCCAGCTGCAGCGCGATCAGCGCCGCGAGCCGGGCGCCGTACGGCCGCAGGTACGTTCGAAGCAAACGGAGCAGCATCGGTCGACTCTTGGCGGGGCACTGTGACGCCGCATGGCGGCCACGGCAAGCGCAAGCCGCGACGGACATCGATGAACATCATTGTCGAGCTGCGAGCCCGGCCGGGATCGCCGCAATCGGTGCTCGCCTACGCAGAAGGCTCGTCGCGCTCGAACTGCGAGAGTTCGGCGAGGTGCCTCGCCACGGCTCGCAGCGACCGGCCGGAGAGCGCATCGAGCAGCCGGCGCGCCCGCGGGTCGAGCCCGGGCCGCTCGACGTACCGCTTCGACCACACCTGCCCGAGCACCAGCACAAAGGCCCCGAAGGCGAGGTTCGCCAAGAGCCAGGGCAGATCCACGAGGGCGAGCGCCGGGATGCCGGTGACCGCCTCGAACAGCACCAACGCGGCAGGCAGCCAGATCACCACGCCGCCGAGCACCGCCCACTTCGTCGCGCGGTACTCGGCGAGCCTGATGTGCTCGACCGCGCGCTGGATCGCCGCGACCGGGCCGTCGTAGCCAAGCTGCGCGGTCTGGACCAGCAGGCGCGCGCAGACCGCGGTGAGGCCGGCGGTGAACGCGAGCACCGCTCCGCCTGCCACGAGGTAGCGCGGCTCGTCGACGTGAGCCGCCAGCACCGGCCCGATGAGCAGGAGCCCCACGACGCCCAGCACCACCTCGAGCACCCGCCACAAGAGGTAGGGCGCCAGCGTGGAGTGGACCTTGCCGAGCATCGCCTCGCGCAGCAGCCGCTCGTTGATCGCGAGGCTTCGCTCCAGCGCCGCGCCGTGTGCGGCCCACGCTTCCTTCAGGTCATCGAGCTCCATGTGATTCTCCTGGTGTGCGCGCGTCCTCGAACGCGGCGCGCAGCTTCTGCTTGATCCGCCCGAGCTTGGTGCCGACGTTCGACACGGAGATCCCGAGCACCTCCGCGATCGACGCGTGATCGTTCCCGTCGAGGTAGAGCAGGACGAGCGCCTTCTCCAGCACGCCGAGGCCGTCGATGCAGCGCAAGAGGAGCTGGACATCTTCACCGGGCGGGCCGGGCAGAGCGGACTCCACGGCATCGACGACGACGAGCGTGTCCTCCTCGATCGGCAGCCCGCGCTCGCGGTGCCGGCGCTCCCGCCGGTAGAACGAGATCGCCACGTTGAGCGCGATCCGGTAGATCCACGTCGTGTGGCGGTAGCGCGCGTCGTAGCGGTCGCGTGCGCGCCAGAGCTGCACGGTGATCTCCTGCACGACGTCCTCGCGGTCGGTCGCGCCCCGGCAGTACGCGTAGGCGATCTTGTGGATCAGCCCGGCGTGCCGGCGGATCAGATCGGTGAACTCGGACGCATCCATCGCTCGCTGACATGATTCGCGAGGAGGTCGCGATCCATCACACGCCGCGGGCGTTTTTCGCGGTGCCTGCGGACCGGCGGCTGCCGATCCGCTCGGTTAGCCGACGAGCAGGACGCCGAGGAAGCGGCTCCGTGGACATCGCGGCGCTCTCGGCTGTGCCCTGAGTCGGCGGCCCGGTGCGCGCTCGCGGCGTGGCGGTCGCGCGTTCGCGGCACGGCGGCCGCGCGGCGCGGTGAGTTGCGGCCCGCCGGGCGACGACGTAGCGTGGTCCCGTGCCGCTGGTCGATCTGCAGCAGTACGTGCCGCCGCCGCTGCGGCCCGGGCTGGTGCTGGCGCGTGCCCCTGCCGAGCTGATCCGCGAGCGCTCGTCGGGGGCGATCACGCGGCCGATCTGGGCCGCCGGCGATCCCGAGCTGCGGCGCGCGGGGCTGTTCGATCCGGACATCTTCGGGCCGGGCTGGGCGGATCCGACGCCGGGCGTCGATCGCGAGCGCGTCGAGGGGACGGTCGACACGTTCGTGCGCGACGTCGGGCGCGAGGCGTACGGCCACATCGAGCTGCCGGTGCCGGTCCCGCACCCGATCGAGGGCGATCCGCTCGAGGTGCTCGCGGTGATCCCGCCGTCTTTGCGTCCGCTCGTCTACCTGCAGCAGGCGCGCTACTCGGCGAGCGACCTCAACGATCTCTACCAGCGCATCATCGAGATCGCGGCGAAGCTGCGCCGGATCAAGACGCTCGATCCGGACGCGGCCGCGCGCCGGTCGCCGGAGCTGGCGCGCGCGGTCGAGCAGCTGCTCCTGAACGCGTCGGCGGAGCCGGCGCGGACGGCGTCGGGGCGGCCAATGACCGCGATCGTGCACCACCTGCAGATCGCCGGGCGCGCCGCCGTTCGCGCGCTGTGCCTGGGCCTCGGCTACGTCGCGACCTGGCCGGCGCCCGAGGCTGCCCGCTGAGCGGATACGTACCCGAAAGGTGGGATGACGCGCCGCGCCCTCTATTATAGAGGCGCGGGCTCATCCGCCCGCGCGACGCGCGGGCTCAGCCCGAGACCGGGGCCAGCCCCTTGGCGGCGCGCAGGTCGCGGACGAGCTGGGCCTGGCCGTCGGCGTGGTAGCTGGAGCGGACGAGCGGGCCGGCGACGACGTGCGTGATGCCGAGCGCGCGCGCGTGCTGCTCGAGCTCGACGAACTCGGTCGGGTGCACGTAGCGCTCGATCGGCAGGTGCTGCTTGCTCGGCGCGAGGTACTGGCCGAGCGTCACGATGTCGACGCCGAGCGACGCCAGCTCGGCGAGCACGGCCATGACCTCCTCGCGCGTCTCGCCGAGGCCGAGCATGAGGCCGGTCTTCGTGATCGCGCCGCGCCGCCGCGCGTGCTCGAGGATCTTGTAGCTGCGCGGGTAGCTCGCCTGCACGCGCACCTGGCGCGAGAGCCGCGGCACCGTCTCGAGGTTGTGGGCGAACACGTCGGGATCGGCGTCGAGCACGACGTCGACGTGCTCGGTCTTGCCCTTGAAGTCACCGGCGAGCACCTCGAGCGTCATCGCCGGGCACGCCGCCTTCACGCGGCGGATCGTCTCGGCCCAGTGCGCGGCGCCGAAGTCGGGCAGGTCGTCGCGATCGACGCACGTGATCACGGTGTGCTCGAGCCCGAGGCGGCCGAGCATCTCGGCGACGCGGCGCGGCTCGTCGGGATCCGGCGGCAGCGGGCGCCCGGTCGTGACGTCGCAGAACCGGCACGAGCGCGTGCAGATGTCGCCGAGGATCATGATCGTCAGCGCGCGCCGCGTCCAGCACTCGCCGATGTTCGGGCAGCTCGCGCTCTCGCACACGGTGTGGAGCGCGAGCTCCTTCACCATCGCGCGCAGCTCGAAGTACGCGGGCTTCGTCGGCAGGGTCGCGCGGATCCACTCGGGGTGGCGGCGGCGCGGCGCCGCGGGGGCGGAGGCGCCGTCGGCGCCGACGACGGGCAGGTGGACGCGCGACTCGGACATCGCAGACTGGGATACCGCACTTTGCGCGGCGAAGCGACCGCGGCGCGCGCCCGCGAACGACCTGCTCAGCCAGCAGCTCGCGGCGCACTGCCTGCGCGAGGCCAAGGGCGCGCGGCTCGGCGACGCGCTCGCGCGGCAGCCGCTCATCGGACCGGCGCTCCAGCACGTGGATGCGCGCTTCCTCGATCGCGAGCTTCGGCAGGAGCACTTGGTCCTCGCCGGGCGCGCGATCGCGGCGATGTTCGGGATCGCGAGCTGCGCGGCCTCGCGGCGGAGCTCGACCTCCTCGATGCGGGCTGGATGGACACGGCGCCCGCCGCGGAGCTGCGGCGCTGCGCGTGACCCGCTCCCGGGGGCGCCGGGTGGAGCGAGCTCCTTCGCCATCGCGCACTATCGACGAAATCAAGTTGGAGGGTATCGCTGAGCGCTACGCAGCAGGTTTGGCCGGTTGAACCAGCGTGAGGAGGCGCGCTTCGATGTCCTGCCAGGGTTGGCGTAGATCGACGGTCGCGAGCTGGATGCGATGACCCTGGAGCACGATGGTCTCGTTCAGCTCGATCGTGGTCGTCGGGTAGAGCAAGAGACCCTCGGCCGAACGAAAGGCCTCACCTCGATGCTCTTGGGTCCGCAGGTACGTGTAGAGCTGGTAGAGGTTGCCAGATTTGAACTTGGCGCTGCCGTGTCTGCCCTTCGCGAGGGTGGTCGAGGAGAACTTCGTGTCGATGACGACGCGACGGGTGTGCGGAGCCGGCGCGGTGATCGTGATGTCGGTCCGCATCTCGGGCATGAACGGCGACAGGGGCTCATCGGACCACTTGAGCTTCTCGGATCTGACCGCGTGCTCGGGGAGGTGAACCCGATAGAAGTTGCGAACGAACGTCTCGTAGATCGTGGACATCCTCATCTCGTCGGTGAGGAGCGCCACAATGGCGTGATCACCGGTGTGCTCGGTCGGCATCTGGAGCTGGTGCAGGAGCTGGCAGATGGCGAGCGGAACCGCATAGGAGCGGTCGTTGCGACCGAGCTGGAGCCTGCCGAAATCGGCGGTCGAGATCGGGACGAGCTTCACGCCTTCGAACGCGCGCACGAGCTTTCGCAGCTCGGCACGCAGCTCGGAGACGTGATCCGAGGTGGCCGCCGGCTCGAGGCGCGAGTCGGTCGAGAGCCGCGCCAGCGTTGCCTTCAAGATCCGGTTCCTCGGTGTGTCGACCTCGAGTTGGGCGAAGGCGCAGTGGACGCGACCCGCCTGAAGGTCCAGCCGGCGCAAGCTCGCCCCAAGCTCGATCCGGCCGCGGATGCCGCGGATCGTCTCGCGCCGCGTGAGGAACGTCCGCGCGAGCTGGGTGCGGAGCAGGTCACGAACCGTGGCGGCGAGGACGCGCGCGAACAGGGCCAGTAGCGTCGGAGATGCCTCCGCCTCCGCGCTCCATCGGCCCTTCCAGTCGGCGAAGTCCCACGCATAGAGCAGCAGGTGCCAGATGTTGCGGACGGGGATGCTAGCCTGCCCGCCGACGGTCGAGGCCACGTTCACGCGAGCAGCTCCTCGACCGCGCGCTCCGCCTTGTCCGCGGCGTCGTGCCAGTACTCGCGGAGCAGCGGATCGATCTCCGTCGCGACGATGTCTCGAAACCAGCCCTCGTCGAGCGTCGAGAAGTCGTCGCCGCGCGGGCAGAAGAAGCTATGCCCGACCCGATACGCGGCCCCGAGCGCGATATCCGCCGCGATGCGCTCGTTCAGCTCCGTCATGCGCTGGATGATCCGGTCGCAGAGCGAGTCCTTCATCTTGCGCTCGCGGAGCCAGGCGCGGAACGAAGGGGCAGTGAACTGCGGCTCCAGCGTGATGAACGCGAATCGCCGCCGAAGCGCGAAGTCGACGAGCGCCAGCGAGCGATCGGCGATGTTCATCGTGCCGATGACGTAGAGGTTCTCGGGGACCACGAGCTTCTCGCCGGGCTTATGGCTGTAGATCGGCGTCACGCCGCTGCCGCCCCGCTTGTCGGCCTCGAGCAACAGGAACAGCTCACCGAAAACCTGGCTCAGGTTGCCGCGGTTGATCTCATCGATGATCAGCACGTGCGGCCGATCGCCGTCGGCCGCGGCTCGCTTGCAGAAGCTCGTGAACGGGCCGTCCTTCAGCTCGAACTTGCCGGCCTCGCCCGTGGGGCGATAGCCGCGGACGAAGTCCTCGTAGCTGTACGAGGGATGGAACTGGACCTGCTCGATCCGGGAGTCGTCGCGGGCCTCGAGCAGGGCGTAGGCGAGCCGGCTCGCGAGGAACGACTTTCCGACGCCGGGGGCACCCTGGAGCACGAGGTTCTTCTTCGCCCGCAGGCGGGCCAGCATCGTCTTCAGCTGGTCTTCGCTGTGGAAGACGCCCTCGCTGAGGGCATCTGCGATCGAGTAAGCCGCGGGCGGGTTCGCGACCTCGCCGTCGTCGTCCTCCTCGCCCTCGGTACTCGTTGAATCAGCTCCATGCGAGTTGGCCTCGCCGTACCAGATGCTCATGAACCAGTCGATATCCTGCGGTTTACTGTAGAACGCAAAGGCGATCAGCTTCTGTGCGTAGATGCTCTCTTTCTTGAGCCGCCAGACGGTTCGCTGGCTCGTGTAGAAGTACCAGTCTCGCGGTTCCGATTTCGGCTGCCACTCCACTTCGACGGTGCGGCCGTCGCCATGGTTCGCGACGATCGTTCCGACCGCCTTGATCGTGTTCTTCGAGATCGTCTCGCCGCGGTTGTCGAACGGCAAGCCGAGCTTCTGCGTGCTCGCAGCCTTGATCGCGATTCGGTCACCGACCTTCATGGCCTTCACCTGGTCGATGTACTTGTCCTTGTAACCGTTGGTCCACTCGCCCTCTGCCAGGAACCGGTCTGTCTGGTCCGGAGGGTCCTTGCTGTCCCAGTACGCACCGACCAGCCAGTAGTCGACCTTGTCGTCCGGCACGCTCGTGTCGTTTCTGGCCGTTGCACGGATCCACGCATTGCGCGACAGTTCCAGGTGGTCGGTGTGGCCGGCCTCCTGAATACCCTCCATCATCGCCCGGTAGTAATCGAACGAGAGTCCCCCGGCCGGCAGCGAGATGCCGAGGTACGAGCGGTTCGTACCGTCCAGGCTGATGAACGTGCGCGGCCGGATCCAGAACAGCCCCTGGGTCAGGTTCACGTTCACGCCGCGGACTTCCAGCGCGCGATCGAACGCGATCTCGAGCTCCTTCGACGAGAGCGGCGCGGGCCCGAGCGCTGCGAGGAACACGTCCCAGAGCCGCGCTACGTCGTCGGGCTTCCTGTACTTCTGGGACGAAATGAACCAGGAGTTCTGGTTGTTCAAGAGCGGGATTCCGTCGAAGTCGTTCGGGAGCTTTGCCGCGATGCCGAAGTACTGCTGGAGCTTTCCGGCGATCTTCACCCTCATCTCGTTCGTGAGGCCGCGGTTGAAGCAGCCGATGAAGGTGAACGGATCGATCTCTTTCAGCGGGAAGCGATGGCCGCTCTTGTCGACGTCTTCGACCGGCGTGACCTTGAGCCCCTGCGCGCGGAGATCCTCCAGCAGCGCGATCAGCTCGCGTTGCCGCCCTCTGAAACCGGCCACGCGATCGGCGAGCTCCTCGTAGAACGGTACCCAGCTGAACCCCATCAGGCGGATCATGCCTACGCGGGGATGTCTGGGCTACGCGTTTCTCACGACGCGCTGGGAGCCACGAGTGCGGCACCGGCAGCCGCGGGGGGACCGGGGTTGATGCAGCCGATTCGAACCGGGCACCCGGCACCGCGAACGCGATCTGTCCAACGTGGCGCTTACCACCCGCCGCGGGTGCCATGGGTTGGCAGATCAAGCTGACCTCCGTCCTTCGCGCACCGCACGACGAACTCACGTCGGCATCACCTGCGGCCGGCGCGACCCACCAGCTCCGCCTCAAGCACCTGCACTAGGTGCGCGCGCACGGCCGACGACGTCACCACAGTCATCGCTCGCATGCTATCGCGCCCCCGGCCCTGCCAGGGCCGCCCCCGCCCCCCGCATCGCCCATCCGGTGGCATCACCGGCCCTGCCGGTCCGGTGGCGGCGAGGCACCGCGCGTCGTCGCGCGCTTGGGTTTGCCGATCGCTCCAGGTAGGATCGCGCCGCGATCATGATGAGTCACCGCTTCGAGCCGCGCCCGGGCGAACGTGCCCGGCGTCCGCAGGCATCCCCGCGCAGACGGTGTGGCGTTCGGCTCGCAGCCTCCACCTGAGGGCGACTTCGAGAGGCTGTGGAAGCTCCTCTGCGCGCACTGCGGATACACCGACGTCGAGCTCGAGATCGTGGGGATCACCAAGGGCAGCATCATCGAGCTCCGCGATCTCGAGCCGAGGGAGACGGCCACGGCCCTCGTCAAGGGCGCGACGCAGGCGAGCGGCGGCCGGGAACGTCTCGACGCCGCCATCCAGCGGCTGCACCAAAAGACGCCGCTCGATCGCGTGATCATCGCCTTCGATTGGTGGCCGTCGAACCAGCACATTCCCGTCGCGGACCGGGCGCTGCCGTGTCAGATGCGCCCCGAGGTCGCCTTCGTCCTCGACAAGCTCGCGAGGAGCAGCCAGCTCGACGCAAGGTTCAAGCATGCAGCCGCCAAGCTGCTCGAACGAGACGGCTCACGAGACTCGCTCACGCCGCGCGTCGGCGCGATGAGCCCGCTCGAGGTCCTCTTCGATCCGATGTTCGAGGTGCTCCTGGTCCATGATGAGCCGACCGTGCGAGAGGCTCTCGGCGTCGCAGACAAGGCTCCCAAGAACTGGCCGAAGTTCAAAACAACCGCGCGCGCGCTCGACAAGGCCGTGCTGGAGCCGGCGGTGAAGTCGGCCATTCGCGGCCATGCTTCCTATTCGGATGCAAAGTCGCGCTGGGGGCACGCCATCGTCAAGGCGGCGGCACCGGATGCCAGGCTCTGGTCGCACCCGCTCGCGCAGCGACTCTGCCGCCTCCTGGCGGCCTGACGGCGCGCACCGTCGCCGCCGTCCCAGAGCTGGCGGTGCTCTCCGCGATGGCGCACCCGGAGATCGAGACCGCGGAGGCGGCGCTCTCCTGGCGCCCTCCGGGCGCCGCGGCCGCGGGCGCTACAGGTCGACGGCGCGGCCGAGGGCGTCCTCGGTCGCGATGCGGACGGCCTCGGCGAACGTCGGGTGGGCGTGGATCGTGTGGATCAGCGACTCGGCGTTGACCTCGGTCGACTTCGCGAGCGCGAGCTCGGCGATGAGGTCCGTCACGGCCGGGCCGATGAGGTGCGCGCCGACGAGGGCGCCGGTCTCGGCGTGGTAGATGACCTTGACGAAGCCGTTCGGCTCGCCAGCGCCGAGCGCCTTGGCGAGCGCGCGGAACGGCATGCGGCCGACCTTGATCGGGATGCCCGCGGCCTTCGCCTTCTCCTCGGACAGGCCGATCGACGCGATCTCCGGTGAGCAGTAGGTGCAGGCGGGGATCGAGTCGTAGGGCACCGGCTCGGCGTGCACGCCGGCGATCTTCTCGGCGACGTAGACGCCCTCGGCCGAGGCCACGTGCGCCAGGCCCCGGCCGGCGACGTCGCCGATCGCCCACAGGTTGTCGCCGCACCGGCAGTCGGCGTCGATCTTGACGAAGCCGCGCTCGAGCGCGATGCCGTGCGCCTCGAGGCCGATGCCCTCGGTGTTCGCGGCGATGCCGACGGCGACGAGCAGGACGTCGACCTCGAGCTCCTGGGGCGCGGGCGCCGCGGCCGCGGCGCCGGGGGCGGGCGCCGCGGCCGGCTCGATCGTGACGGCGACCTTGTCGCCGCTGCGCCGGGCGCGCGTCAGCTTCGAGCCGACCAGCGCGCGGATGCCGCGCCGCTCGAACGCGCGCGCGAGCTCCTTGCTGATCTCGGGATCCTCGTTCGGCACGAGCCGCGGCAGGAACTCGCAGACGGTCACCTCGGTGCCGAGCGAGCGGTAGAACGACGCGAACTCGACGCCGATCGCGCCCGCGCCGAGCACCACCATCGAGCGCGGCTGCGCGGGCAGGCTCATCGCCTTGCGGTACTCGATGATGCGCTCGCCGTCGAGCTCGATGCCGGGGAGCGAGCGCGCGCGGGCGCCGGTCGCGATGATGACGTGCTTGGCGTCGAGCGTCCGCTCGCCGCCGTCGGTCAGCGCCACCTGCACCTGGTGCGGCCGCCACGCGCCGGCCCGCGGCAGGAGCTTCGCCGTGCCGGAGACGTGATCGATCTTGTTCTTGCGGAACAGGAACCCGACGCCCTTGCTGACCTTGTCGGCGACGCCGCGGCTGCGCGCGATCATCGCGGGGAAGTCGGGCTCGACGCTGCCGGTGAGCTTGATCCCGAACTCGCTCGCGTGGCGGAAGTTGTCGAGCACCTCGGCGGAGCGGAGCAGGGCCTTCGTCGGGATGCAGCCCCAGTTGAGGCAGATCCCGCCGAGCCGCTCGCGCTCGACGCACGCGGTGCGCAGGCCGAGCTGCGCGCAGCGGATCGCCGCGACGTAGCCGCCGGGGCCCGAGCCGATGACGACGACGTCGTACTGCGATTCTTCTTTGCTCATGGTCGTCCCCGGGGTGGCAGTCACAGCGCCAGCGATTCGGGCTTCTCGATCAGCTCGGCGAGCACCTGCAGCCAGCGGGCGCCGAGCGCGCCGTCGATGACGCGGTGATCGCAGGACATGGTCACGGTCATGCGCTTGCCGGCCACGACCGCGCCCTTCTCGACGACGGGCACGTCGGTCACGGCGCCGACCGCGAGGATGCCGGCCTCGGGCGGGTTCAGGATCGCCGTGAACCGCTCGATGCCGAACATGCCGAGGTTCGAGACGGTGAACGTCGAGCCGGTGATCTCGTGCGACTTGAGCCGGCGGCTCTTCGCGCGCTCGGCGAGGTCGCGGACCTCGGCGGCGATCGAGCCGATGCCCTTGAGATCGGCGTCGCGCACGACGGGCGTGACGAGGCCGTCCTCGATCGCGACGGCGATGCCGACGTGGACGTGGCGGTAGCGGCGGATCGCGTCGCCGGTCCACGACGCGTTGCACTCGGGCATCCGGCGCAGCGCGAGCGCGACGGCCTTCACGACGAGATCGTTGACGCTGATCTTGCCGCGGTCGCCGAGCAGGTCGTTCAGGCGCTGGCGATACGCGAGCAGCGGCGCCGCGTCGAGCTGGCGCATCAGGTAGAAGTGCGGGACGTCGCGCTTGGCCTCGGTGAGCCGCGCCGCGATCCGCTTGCGCATGTTCGACGCGGGCACGTCGTCGAAGTCGCCGGCCGCGTCGGAGACGAGCTCGCGCCCCTGGCGGACCGTGAGCGCCGTGCCCGGCCGCTCGCGGAGCGTCTGTTCGGCGGCGGCGTCGGAGTCGGGCGCCGGGGCGGGCGCGGCCTCGTCGGCGTCTTGCGCCTCGGCGTCGTCTTGCGCCTCGGCGTCGTGCTCGGCGTCCGGCGCGGCCTCGTCGCCCTTGCCGCTGGCGCCGCCTTCGGCCGCGCCGGCGGCCGCGCGCACGTCGCGCTCGACGATCCGGCCGCCGGGGCCGGTGCCGTGGATGTGGCGCAGGTCGATGCCGAGCTCGATCGCGAGCGACTTGGCGAGCGGGGAGGCCAGGAGTCGGCCGCCTGCAGCGGGCGCGGGCGCGGCATCGGCCTTCTTGGCGGGCGCGGCGTCTGCCTTCTTGGCGGGCGCGGCGTCGGCCTTCTTGGCCGGCTCCGCCTTCTTGGCCGGCTCCGCCTCCGCCTTCTGCGCCGGCTCCGCCTCTGCCTTCTGCGCCGGCTCGGCCTCTGCCTTCTGCGCCGGCTCGGCCTCGCCGCCGCCACCGCCGCCGCCGCCACCGCCGCCGCCCTGAGCCTGCGCGATCAGCGCGCTCACGTCCTCGCCGGCCTTGCCGATGATCGCCACCGGCGCGCCGAGCTTCACCGTCTCGCCCTCCTTGACGAGGAACTTCAGCAGGACGCCCTCGTCCTCGATGTTGAAGTCCATGTTCGCCTTGTCGGTCTCGACCTCGGCGATCAGGTCTCCCGGCGACACCTTGTCGCCTTCCTTCTTGGTCCACCGAACGAGGACGCCTTCCTCCATCGTCGGAGACAGCTTCGGCAAGCCCAGGATCTGCGCCATGCGAGAGCTCCTTGGTCAGTCGATCAGCAGTCGATCAGCCATCGATCGGCAGTCGAAACACTCACTCAAACTCACTCACACTCACTCGAGGTAGAGCGCGCGGCGGACCGCGGCGACCACGTCCTTCACCTGCGGCTGGACCTCGTCCTCGAGGTTCTTGGCGTACGGCATCGGCACGTCGTCGCTCGTGACGCGCTCGATCGGCGCGTCCAGCGCGTCCAGGCAGTGCCGCTGCATCTGGTACGCCACCTCCGCGCCGTACCCGGCCACCGGCCAGCCGACCTCGACGATCACGCACCGGCCGGTCTTGCGCACCGATCCCGCGAGCGTCTCGACGTCGAGCGGCCGCAACGTCCGCGGGTCCACGACCTCGGCCTCGATGCCGTCCTTCGCCAGCGCCTTCGCCGCCTCGAGGCACGTCCACACCATCTTCGACCACGCGATCAGCGTGACGTCGGTGCCCTCGCGCTTCACGTCGGCCTGGCCGAGCGGGATCAGGTCCGCGTCGTCGGGGACCTCCCACGTCGTGTTGTAGAGCGTCTCGCCCTCGATGAACACGACCGGGTTGTCGTCGCGGATCGCGCTCTTCAAGAGCCCCTTGGCGTCGAGCGCCGTCGACGGCATCACCACCTTCAGCCCCGGCACGTGCGCGTAGTACGACTCGAGCGACTGGCTGTGCTGCGAGCCGACCTGCACCGCCGGGCCGCCCGGGCCGCGGAACACGATGGGGATATTGTACTGCCCGCCGCTCATCTGGAAGATCTTCGCCGCGTTGTTCACGATCTGATCGATCGCGACGAGCGAGAAGTTGAACGTCATGAACTCGATGATGGGCCGAAGGCCCACCATCGCGGCGCCGACGCCGATGCCGGCGAAGCCCATCTCGGCGATCGGCGCGTCGACGACGCGGCGCTCGCTGAACCGCTGCAGGAGGCCCTGCGTCACCTTGTACGCGCCGTTGTAGTGCCCGACCTCTTCGCCCATGATGAACACCGAGGCGTCGCGCTCCATCTCCTCGCGCATCGCCTGGTTGAGCGCCTCTCGATAGCTGATGACCGCCACGGCTACTCCTTGATCACGTAGGGGAGGTACGCGTCGGCCGGCTCCGACTCCTCGGCGAACTTCACCGCGTCCTCGATCTCGGCGCGGACGTCATCCTCGAGCGCGGCGAGCTCCTGCTCCGGGAACCCGAGATCGATCAGCCGCTGCCGGCTGCGGTTCAAGGGATCGCGCCGTCGCCACTCCTCGACCTCGTCCTTCGTGCGGTAGAGGCCCGGATCGCTCATCGAGTGGCCGCGGAAGCGGTACGTGACGACCTCGACGAGCGTCGGCTCGCCGGTCGTGCGCGCGCGCTCGACCGCCTCGGCGATCCGGCGCTTGACCTTGATGACGTCGTCGCCGTCGAACCGGTCGCGCGGCATGCCGTGGGCGAGCGCGCGCATCGAGACGTCCTCGACGGCGAGCGAGCGGTAGAGCGGCGTGCCCATCGAGTACTGGTTGTTCTCGCAGATGAGGACCACCGGCAGCTTCCACAGCGCCGCGAGCGCCAGGCCCTCGGCGAAGCCACCGATCGTCGACGCGCCCTCGCCGAAGAAGCACAGCGTGACGCGCCCGTCGTTGCGATACTTCGACGCGAACGCCGCGCCCGCCGCGATCGGCACGTGGCCGCCGACGATGCCGTAGCCGCCGAGGAAGTTCGTCTGCTTGTCGAACAGGTGCATCGAGCCGCCGAGGCCCCTCACGCACCCCGTCTTCTTGCCGTACAGCTCGGCCAGGATCGCGCGCGAGGTCATGCCCTTGGCGTACGCGTGGCCGTGCTCGCGGTACGTGGCGACGACGTAGTCCTCGGGTTTGAGCGCCGCGGTCGCGCCGACGCACACGGCCTCCTGGCCGATGATGAGGTGGAGGAAGCCGCCGATCTTGCCCTGCGAGTACGCCTTGGCCGACGCCTCCTCGAGGCGGCGGATCGCCAGCATCTGCCGGTACAGCGGCCTCAGCTCGTCGGCCGTCGTCGCGAAGTACTCCGGATCGTCCGGTTCGACGCGCTTGGTGTCAGGTGTCGTGGGGGACGCGGTCGCCACGGCGCGACCATACCCAGCCCGGCCGCGGGGCGCAGCACCCCGGGGCAAGAACGTCAGCGCGTCGCGTCGCGTCGCGGTACGACCGCGGGGGGAGCGGCTCTAGAACCGCAGGTCGATCACGACCTGGCCGGAGCTGCCGATCGTGGTGGTGGTCCACGAGCTGGTGTCGTCGACGCCGAGCTCGACCCGCGTGAACGGCACCGGGAGCTTGTCGATGTTGAACAGCCCCTGGGCGCACGGCACCGGCGAGAAGCCGAGATCGTCGTCCCGGCTCTCGTAGATGATGTGGAGGTCCGGGAACCGGGAGCACGTGGCCTCGGTCGCCGGCTGGCCGCGGACCGTCCACGTCGTCCGGACGGAGCGCACCTCGGCCGCCGGCCAGCACTGGTCGTCGCGCGCGCAGACGGAGCCCGAGCTGCACTCCTCGTCCACGAAGCACTCGCCGCTGCTCGTGTCGTCGCCGTCGCCGCTGGGGAAGCAGGCGCCGAGCAGGGCGAGCGAGACGACGGCCGTGGCCTTCACGTCCATCTTTGGTAGCAGGGCCCGCGGGGCCGTTCAATCGCCAGCTTCGCGCCGGCCGCTCGTTGCCGGATCCTGCGGCCCTGTAGGTCCTGCGGGGCATCCGTGGGCGGCCAGCCGGCCGCGTCCGGCGGCGCCGGGCGGGCTCGCTGGACGCCGGGCGGGACCGCCGTACGCCGGGCGGGGCTTTGGTGCTAAATCAGCCCCGAACAGCGAGATTTAGAGGAGCAGCACTGAATAAGAGTTAATCGAATTAGGTGCTTGGTAGCGATCCTCGATGGAGGAGTGCCCGCGATTCGATGACGCAAAGGCGGAGTACGTAATCGTGGACAGCCTGCGTCACTTCCAAGGCGTCCACGATATCGACGCATCGCCACCCCGGCCCAAGGTACCGAAGCGCCTGCCCCTAACAACTTGCTACCAGCCTCATCAAGCGCCTCGAGGTAGTCGTGGGGTGTATCCTCCGTGCACATGGATCATGGGGAATCCGCGCAAGCGGCCTTCGTGTGGACGCGCCCGGGCACGATCAATAATGTGGGCATCGAGCTCATGTTTACCAGGGTCGCCTGGATCGATGAGGTGATCGAGTTCTGCCACCGGATGCGCTTTGCCGGGACGATCGAGCTGATCGACTGCTTCGGCGAGACCAGGGCCTTCCAGTGGTGGCTGCGGGGTGAGCCCCAGCAGGTAAACGACCCGAGCATCATCATTTTGGCTGGACGGGCGTGGTTCATGGGGAACTCGGATGCCGGTGCCTGCGCCGGCATCCGGGTCACGCAGAGGATCCCTACCTTCCAGGGCAAGCTCGCCGACAGTGCCACCCTGTGTGGGGAGCTGGCGGAAGACACCCTGACCCGGGTCGTCGCGCTGTGCGCCGAGCACTTGCTTTCCGCGGATCTGGTGCTGCAAGGATCACGAGGCGACGTCGCCACGCTGGGGTTCACCGAAGGGCACGCCGACACGACCGTGATCGCCGAGGAAGTGCTGGACCGCAGGGCCTGTCGCTACGAGCTTCGACTGCGGCCGATGCTTCCGCCTTGACTTGCGACCGGATCGAGGGCGGCCCTGAGCTCGTCGGTCATCGACGCGACGCGAGATAATGCCGGACGCGTCCGGCGAGCGCCTCGCCGTAGTGCAGCTCGGCCCAGCGCAGCAGCACGCCCTGTTCGTCCAGCTCGGGATGGCGCCGGGCGACCGCGCGGCGCGATGCCCGGATGGCCGCGCGCGACAGGCTGAAGGCGAGGGCGGCGCGGCGTGCGGTCCCCGCCTTCCGGAGCAGGTCGAGCTGGATCGCCTCGACGGCGGACGGCGTATCGGAGGGGCCCACACCGCGACCGTAGCCGATACGCGATCGTATGTCTCGCGCGACACTGAACCGGTCCGGGACCTCCCCGGAATCGTCCCCGGCTCGGTTACTCGACGTAGAGCGGACTCGCGTAGAGCCACGGCAGCTCGCGCTCCGCCATCGCCGGGCCCAGATCGCCGAGGTAGGGGCCGAGGTGGCGCGGGACGATGGTCACCTCCACGCGGTAGGCGCCCGGGCCGGGGAGCGGCACCGCCAGCGGCGACGCCGCGCCCGCCGCCAGCTCGGTCACCGCGCCCGCCGGCGTCTCGATCCGGATCACCCGGGCGCGGACCTCGGGCGCGGGGAGCGCCGGATCCAGGGCGTGCACCGCCGGCAGGTCCACCAGCAGCGTCGCGGCCTCGGTGCGCGGGATGACGTCGCCGAGCTCGTAGGTGCGCGCCGCGGCCTGGGCGCGGACGTCGAAGCCCACCGGCGAGCCGAGCACCTCGATCGCCGTGAACAGCCGGCCGGCGCGGAGCGCTGCCTTCACGCCGGCTGGGTCTCCCGGATCGGCCACCAGCGCGATGTTGCTGAACCAGCGCAGCACGCGCCGGTACGAGTCGCCGCGCTCGCCGTCGGCGAACGTGATCGGGATCGCGTTCTGGTGCGCGTCGCTGCCGGCGGTCGCGGCGAGGTGGCGGCCTTCGCCGAGCAGCGTGTGCCACGTGTCGATCGCCGGCCGGTTCGGCTCGAGGAACGCGAGCAGCGCGAGGTCTGGCTCGGGGTGGCCGGGGTTCGTGTCGGCGAACGCGGCCGCCGCGGCGATCGCGCCCGCGGGCGGCAGGCCCAGGAAGTCGCGCCGGATGTCCGGATCGATGTTCGCGTGGAGGTTGTAGACCTCGATCCCGTCGGGGGCGACCGCGCGCAGGAGCGCGAGCGACTTGCTCTCCGTGTGCGCGACCCACACGAGCCCGCCCGCCGCGTGGAACGCGGCGACCGCGGCGGCGTCCTCGCCGTTGTACGTGGCGTGCCGCTCGGCGACGGTGCCCGCGACGTGCCGCTCGAGCATGATCGGCATGAGCTCGTTCTCGCCGCCGACCGTGAACGTGACGGCGTGGCCGTCCGGGCACGTCATCCGCGACGCGATCGGCTCGCCAGCGCCGCTCGTGAGCGGTCGATCCGCCTCGCGCATGCTGAGCAGCGTCGCGAAGCCCTCGTCGGCCATCGTGTCGTCGTGATCCGTGAGCGCGGCGAAGTCCGTGCGCGTCTGGCACAGCGCGGCGCGCAGGTCGGCGAGGCACGGCTCGTTCGGCGCGCCGGCCGCGTCGCGGGGCGCACCGTCGCACGCGTCGTGCGAGTACGGCGAGTGCAGGTGCACGATGCCGCGCGCCGGCACGAGGCCGCGCCGCGCGCCCAGCTCGCGCGCGTCGGGCAGCCGCTTGTCCCACGCTGGCGGCGCGTCCGCCGGCTCGTCGTGGCCGCGGCAGCCGGCGAGCGCGGCGGCGGCGGCGGCGGCGGTGGCGAGCGCGGCGGCGGCGGCAAGCGCGCGGGATCCGGGCTTCATCGCGGCGACTGTACCGTCGCGGCGAGGCGCGCGGTGCGCCGCCGCACGAACGCGGTGAAGCAGGCCACCTGCAGGAGGCCGACCCCGGCGATCGCGAGCCACATCGCCGCGTGGCGGTGGCCGATCGTGTCGAGCAGCACGCCGCCGAGGAGCGGCGCCCCGGCGATGCCCACCATCTGCACGAACGACGCGATGCCGTAGGCGCGGCCCAGGCGCGCGCGATCCGCCGTCTCGGCGATCGCCGTCTGGTGCGCCGGGTTGAACAGCACCTCGCCGCAGGTCAGCGTGACGATCGCGAGCGCGCCGCCGCCGAACCCGTCGCTCGCGCCGATGATCGCGAAGCCGAGCGTCGCCAGGAGCGACGCCCATGGCAGCGCCAGGCCGATCCCGATCCGGCCGATGATCCCGAGCGCGGGCACCTGCAGGAGGAGCACGACGCCGCCGTTCAGCGCGTAGAGGAGCCCGACATCTGCCTTCGACAGCCCGAGCTCGTCCGTCATGTAGATGCCGAACGTCGAGAACATCTGCGTCTGCACGAGCGCCGCGAGGAACGTGCCGGCGAGCAGGAGGCGCAGGAGCGGCGCGCGGCTCGCCTCGCGGAGCGCGGCGGCAAGCTCGCCGCGCGGGCGCGCCGCGTGCGGGGTCCCGCCCGCGCGGGCGGCCGGATCCACGACGCGCATCGTGACCACCGCGGCGGCGAGCATCCCCGCGGCCGCGGCGTAGAACACGACGCCGTACGGCACCGCGAGCGTCAGGGCGCCGCCGAGCGCCGGCCCGATCGCCCAGCCGAGGTTCGTGCCCATGCGCTGCAGGCCGAACGCCGAGATCCGCTGATCGTCTTGGACGACGTCGGCGACGAGCGCGTACGCCACCGGCTCGAAGCAGCCGCGCAGCATCGAGCTCGCGAGCATGTTCACCGCGAGCGTCCACAGCGGCGCACCTACGAGGATCTGCGTGCCCATGAGCGCGATCACGCCGCTGCGCACGAACAGCGACGTCGTGATGAGCGGCCGCCGGCCGACGCGATCCGACAGGTCGCCCGCCCACGCGCTCGACAGCGACTGGCCGAGGTTCGCGCCGAGCGCGATCACGCCGTACAGCCACGCCGGGTAGCCGCGGGTCTCGACGACGTAGATCCCCAGGAACGACATCACGAGCGACAGGCCCATGGTGTTGATGCAGCGGGCGAACATCATCTGCCAGACGCGGCGATCGAGCCGCGCCCAGGCCCGCCAGCGCCCCTCGCGCGCCTCTTCGGTGGCGGCGTGCGGGTGCGTGGGCACGGCCCTTCCTTACCACGTGGGCGCGCGCTACAAAGGCGCGCGATGCGGGCCCGGCTCGAGCGCAGCTACCAGTTCGAGGCGGCGCACTTCCTACCGAACGTGCCGCCCGGCCACAAGTGCGCGCGCATGCACGGGCACAGCTACGTGATCGAGATCGCGATCGAGGGCGAGGTAGATCCTGCGCTCGGCTGGCTGATGGACTTCGCCGACATCGACGAGCACGCCGCGCCCCTGGTCCGGCTGCTCGATCACCAGGTCCTGAACGAGGTCGAGGGGCTCACGAACCCGACGAGCGAGCTGTTGGCCGCGTGGTGGTGGCAGCGGCTCGCACCCGGGCTGCCGCAGCTCTGCGAGGTCGCCGTATCCGAGACCCCGCGCTCGCGTTGTGTCTATCGCGGCGCCTAGCGCGGCGGTATCCTGGCGGCGATGAGGCTGTCTTCGCCGCGAGGCCCGGCGACGCTGCGCTGGCTGTCGCTGTCGCTGTCGTTGTCGTTGCCGCTCTTCGCGGCGGCGGCGTGCTCGTTCTCGGCACCGAACGGCGGCGACGACGGCGACGATACCGGCGGTGGCGATGACGTCCCCGGGTGCGCCGACGACGATGGGGACACCGTGTGCAACACCGCCGACAAGTGCGCTGCTAGCGACGACCGGCAGGACGTCGATGCCGACGGCGCGCCCGACGGCTGCGACGACTGGCCGTGCGGGACCCGGCCGGACGATCCGGGCGATTCGCTGCTCGACAACGGCAGCGACGGGCGGAGCTGGGCCGCGTCGAAGATCGAGATCGGCATGTCCCGCCGCATCGTCTTGAGCGCCGGCCAGCCGTACAACGTGCGGTTCGACTGGGGCCTCTTCTTCTTCTGCGGCTTCAACCAGAGCTCCTGCCGGGCGCAGACCGAGATCGGCTACGGCGCGACGCGCACCGGCTGCATCTTCGACAACAACATCCCCGACCGGCAGCTGATCGGTAACACCTACTCCGGTCCCGCGCTCACCGCGCCGGCGACGCCCGGCGTCTACGAGCTGCGGATCAACGCGGGCCGGCGCTCGTCATGCGGCGACAGCGCTCAGCCGTGGTACGGCGGCGATCCCGGAGGCGACTCCACGATCGCGATCCTGTGCGTCCGGCCGTGACGAACCTCCGGATCGTGACGCTCAACTTCTGGGGCATCGAGCCGCCGCTCGATCGCCGCCTCGCGCTCGCCGCGCGCCAGCTGCGCGCGCTCGCGCCGGACGTCATCTGCCTGCAGGAGGTCCGCCCGCTCGACGGGCGCGGCGGCCGCACCACCGCCGAGGCGCTCGCCGGTGAGCTCGGCATGGCGGCGCACTACGCCGTCGCCGTCGAGTGGGACGACGGCGTGCACAAAAAGCTCCCGGCGGGGCAGGAGGGGCTCGCCGTGATCGCGCGTAAGATCCTCGACGCGCGGGCGCTGCCCTTGCCCGAGCCGCGCCCCGCCGACGCGCGCCTGCTCCTGTCGGCGCAGATCGAGACCGTCGGCGGCCCGATCTGGGTCCACACGACGCACCTCCACTACCGGCTCGACGACGGCGTGGCCCGCGAGCACCAGGTCGTCGCGATCGACGAGGCGATCCGCGGCTTTGGCCGCGACAACACGTCCGCGCCGCAGATCCTGTGCGGCGACATGAACGCGACGCCCGACAGCGACGAGATGCGGTTCCTGCGCGGGCTGACCACGCTGTCCGGCCGCCGGACCCACTTCCAGGACGCGTGGCTGCGCCTGCACCGCGAGCCCGGGCCCGCCGACGGCCCGGCGCAGGGCATCACCTGGTCGAGCGAGAACCGGCTGACCCGCCCGCTGCGCTCGCTCGACATCGATCGCCGCATCGACTACGTCTACGTCACGAGCCGCAAGAAGGACGGCCGCGGCACCGTGCACGACTGCCGCGTCGTCCTGACCGAGCGCGACGGCGACGGCGACGCCGCGATCTGCGCGAGCGACCACTACGGCGTGCTCGCCGACGTCCAGGTCGCCCCGAGCTAAGGCTCGCCCGCGGTGCGGTGAGGCGGCTTTGTGGCGTGCGTCTCGCTCGGCCGCTCGGCCCGAAGGCGGGCGATGGGCGCGGGCGGGCGGACGTGAGACACTGCGCGGCCGATGCGAGGTCTCTGGATCGCTGCAGTCTGGGCGGCCGGTAGCTTCGCGGCCGGCTGCTTCTCGCCGCGGCCGCAGGAGGGCGCGCCCTGCACGACCTCGGCGCAGTGCCCGGCCGCGCAGGTGTGCACCCCGGACCTGCGCTGCGCGGCCGTCGGCTTCGATGCTGGCGCCGGGCCGAAGGCCGACGCGCCCGCGCCGCCCGACGCGCCGCCCGACGGCTGCGCGAACTGCCCGACGCCGGTCGCGCGGTACGCGTTCGACGGCACGCTCGCCGACGCCACCGGCCGGCACCCCGCCGCGGCCATCGGGAACGGGCTCACCTTCGTGGCCGGCGCGCTTGGCCAGGCCGTCCGGATCCCGGACAGCGGCGCGGCGCACGTGCGGATCGAGGACGCGCCGGACTTCGATCTCACCGCGGGCCGGATCGAGCTGCGGTTCCGGTTTGGCGTCGGCGCGCCGGCCGGCGATCTCGGCCTCGTGTCGCGCGACGCCGTCAACTCGGCCACCGACGGCCACGTCAGCGTGCGGCTCGGCCACGATCGCCGCGTCGTCGTGCGCATCCAGCAGATGAGCGCGCCGACCATCCAGGCGTACCGCTGCACCGCCCAGCCGGTCACGCAGAACGCGTGGCACAAGGTCGAGCTGAGCTTTGGGCCCGCCGGCCTCCGGCTGACCGTCGACGGCGCGCTCGCCGACGGCGCGAGCTGGACCGACGCCGGCGGCACCCCCACCGACTGCACGGCGGCGTGGGATCGCGGCATTGCCGGCAACGACAACCCGCTGATCCTCGGCGGGCTGACCGTGACCGCGACGGAGGGCACGGGCATGCCGGTCACCGCGGTCGCGAGCACCGTCGAGCTCGACGAGGTCGTCGTCTGGGCCACGCCCTGACGACCTGACGCCCGCGGGCGTCAGGCTTCGGCCTGGCTCGCGAGCCAGCAGGGATCGCAGGCGCGGGCCAGCTCCTGGCCCGCGGCCTCCGCGGCGAGGACGCCGAGCCGGCCGTCCATGTCGACGCCGAGGAGCGAGGCGTCGGGGAGCTGGGCGATGCCGATGAGCGCCGGGCTGTTCGGCACCGAGATCCAGCGGCGCGCGTCCCATACGCTCAGGGCGCCGTCGACGCCGACGCCGACGATCGTCCCGTCGAGGAGCTGCCGGATCGTCTGCACGGAGCCGCTATTTGGGATCGGCCGCCACGGCACCGCCAGCGACTCGCGCTCGCAGAGCGTGTGATCCGTGGCGACGCCGAGCAGCGAGCCGTCCTGGAGCTGGCAGATGCCGAGGATGCCCGCGCGATCCGGCAGCGGCGTCCAGGCGTCGCCCGGCGCGGGGCTCGTGTAGAGGCGGTGATCCAGCCCGACGCCGAGGAGCGTGCCGTCGCGGAGCTGGATCACGTCGAGCACGCTGCCGCTGTTCGGGATCCGGTGCCACGGATCGTGCAGCGCGTCGCGCGTGCAGAGGTCGCTGTCGATCCCGACGCCCAGGATCGTGCCGTTCGCCAGCACGGTCACCGCGATCACCTCCCCGCTGTCGGGGACGTCGAGCCACTCCATCGCCGGCACGTCTTGTTGCCACGGGAAGGTCGCCATCGTCTCCTCCTTTGCCAGGGGCAGAGGTCATGCAAGCGCCGGCCCCACGCCGCAAGCCCGCGGAACCCGGCGCGGCGCGGTGGCCCCGGCGCGGTAGGGCCCCCGGGAGCGCCGCCTGGCGACACGTCGGCGGCGGGCGGCGACGCGTCGAAGCACATGTCGCAGCGCGTCGGGCCGGGCGGCGGGGCCCTGGCAGCGAGCGACTAGGCATCGCCCGAGAGCAGGGCCTCGAGCTCGGGATCCGGCGGCTCGCCGATCGCCTCACAGAGCGCGCTGATGCGGGCCAGCTCGGCGCGCAGCACCTTGCCGTGGTTGCGGTTCGAGACGGTCGCCTCCTTGCCGAAGAGGCGGAACGCGTCCTGCTTGCTGCGCAGGCGGCGGCTCGCCGCGGCGAGCACGAGGCCGCGCAGCGCCTCGAGGTGCTCGAGCTTGAGCGGCGTGCCGGTGGGCTCGAGCCGCTGCGCCTCGGTGACGAACGCCTCGGCCGCGAGCGTGAGCAGCTGGATCAGCGGCGTGCTGGTCTCGTGGCCCTCGAGCGAGAGCGCGCGATCGATGTGCGAGGCGCGCAGCGTGACGGCGCGTGAGTCGCCGGTGAGCTCGAGCAGGGACAGCGTGTACGCGCGCCGGACGATGTTGTCGAGCTGGCGCAGGTTGCCGGGCCAGGGGTGCGCGAGGATGCGATCGATCGCCTCGGGCGCGAACGTGGGCTCGCCGAGCGCCTGGGTGCCGGGCGCGGTGCCGGACTCGTGGCGGCGCCGCAGCATGTAGCGCGCCCAGCCCGCGATCTCGTCGCGGCGCTCGGCGAGCGAGGGGATCTGCACGGGCAGGACGTTGATGCGGTAGTAGAGATCCTCGCGGAAGCCGCCGGCCTTGACGAGCTCGCGCACGTTCGCGTTGGTGCCGACGAGGAAGCGGACGTCCGCGGCGCGATCCGCGGCGCCCTCGCCGAGCGGGCGGTAGCGGCGCTCCTCGAACACGCGCAAAAGGCCCGCCTGCGCGCGCAGCGACAGCTTGTCGATCTCGTCGATGAACAGCGTGCCGCCCTCGGCGCGGGCGATCGCGCCCGCGGTGTCGCGCGCCGCGCCGGTGAACGCGCCGCGCCGCCAGCCGAACAGGTCGGCGAGCTGCAGCTCCTCGGGGACGGTGGCGAGCTCGAGGATCTCGAACGGGCCGTCCGCGCGCCGCGAGCGGTGGTGGCACCAGCGCGCGAGTCGCGACTTGCCCGCGCCGGTGGGGCCGGTGAGCAGGACCGTCTCCTCCTGCTCGGAGAAGATGCGCAGCATCTCGACGAGCGCCGTCATCGACGGGCCGACGACCGGCAGGTACGGATCGGACTCGGGGAGCGCGCGCCCCGCGGCGGGGAGCGCCGCGAGGAACGGCGCGGCGACGTCGGCGACGAGCTGCGCGCGGGCGACGAGCTCGGGCCAGATGAACGGGCGATCGATCGCGGCGGTGCAGTTGGCCTCGATGGAGACCATGCCGTCGATCGCGCCGCCCGGCGCGCGCAGCGGCAGGAGCAAGATGTGCGAGGCCTCGCGCGCGAGCAGCCGGACGCGGCTCTCGTTCGTCACGGCGCCAGGCGCGGGCTCGATCCGGCGCTCGCCGGCGGCCGCGGCTGCCAGCGCGCCGGGGGACACGGCGCCGGAGTACAGCGTCACCGCGCCGACGTTCGAGTCGACGGCGGCCGGGCAGCGGTGCTCGGCGACCCAGCGCCACGCGCTCGCGCTCGGCGCGATGTCCTCGGCGCCGGCCTCGCCGGGCTGCGCGTCGACGACGAGGAGCCGGCGGTAGCCATCGGCGGGGCGGTGGTGGACGATGCCGCGCAGGACGCGTCCGGTGCCGGCCCACGCGCTCGCGGCGAGCTGCGCGGCCGCCAGCTCGAGCAGCGCGCGCACGGTCAGGCGCGCCGCCTCGTCGAAGCTCGTCGCGCCGTACAGCGCGGACAGGAGGGCGGCCGGCTGCGGATCCATCATCGGGCCGGGCACGTGGGATCGCCGCACCCCTCGGGGCGCCGGCCGCGCACCGGCGGCGACCCGAGCAACGCAAGCAGACCCTCACCCATGCGGGGCACTCTAGCACCGCGGTCGTGGCGGGGGTGGCGCCCAGGCGCTCGCACGCGAGCAGATTGCCTCCGTGCGCTCGGCGCGCCGAGCTGCATATCGGCGAATTCAGGCTGGAGGCGCCGCGGCGTCGACGCTCGGCGAATTCAAGTGGCGGTACCGCCGCGCGCGGCTCTCGGCGAATTCAAGTGGCGGTACCGCTGCGCGCTCCGAGCTACTCGCCGAGGTTCCAAGCCAGGCGCGCGCGAGAGAGCCAGGCGCGGTTGTCGTCCATGCCTTGCGCGATCGGCGCTCACACGGCGCCTCAGGAGGAGAGCGCTGGCCGAGGACCTCCGGTTCCAGCGTCGTCGCCGTACGCTCCCTCGACGCGCGTGGTCCGTCCCCGGCCGCGCAGCCTGCGGCGACTTCACTGCTGCTGCTTGCTGTCATTCAGCTTCGATCGCGTTCGCGCATATCCGGGTTTGCCGAAGCGACTCAGGATTCTCCAATCGGGCGCGCGTTGACGTCACATGAGGCAATAATCCGCAGGAGTGACGTGCGCTATCGCTCATGCCGCAATCTGCGGCACCGGCTGCGCAGATGTCGAGTGTGACAGGATTCGCCGGTCGACAATGGTTATCGAAACAAGCATTTGCAGAACCGAGCCCGGACCGCCGCCGCGTTCTGCGGCAGGTGGTGCTGCTCGAGAGGTGTGGGCGAGCATACCGATGAATGTCCGTCCTGGACTGTGAGAGTGGGACTCCTGAATTTCAGTGAGATTGCTCAAGTGACAAACTTGATAAATGACATTCCAGGCGGCCTTGTGTAGCGTGATCGCGATGCGGTCATCCATCGCGGTCGCCGTTTGGCTGTTGCTAGGAGGCGTGGCCCGGGCGGAGTCGACGAGCCCCGCCGAGGCGGCCTTCGAGCAGGGGCGCCTGCTCGCGGAGGCGAACCTGCACGATCGCGCGTGTGCCGCGTTCGAGCTCAGCCAGCGCCTCGATCCGCAGTTCGGGACGCTGTTCAACCTCGCCGGGTGCTACGTGAGCACCGGCAAGCTGGCCACGGCCCAGCGGCTCTACCGGGAGCTCTCGCGGAGCGACAGCAACGCGCAGCGGCGAGCCAAGGCAGCCGAGCTCGCGACGGAGCTCGAGGCGCGCGTTCCGTCGGTGCGAGTTGGCGTTCGCGTCGATCAACAGTCTCCGGAGCTCAGGGTGTTCGTCGGGGACACCGAGGTGACGTCACTCCTCGAGGTCGATATCCCCTTCGATCCTGGCCACTACGTGATCTCTGCGACCCGCCCGGGATATCTGCCCTTCCGCCGGACGATCCATGTTCATCCGAAGGAAGTGGCCTCTGTCGTCGTGGAGCTCGAGCAGGAGTCGGCACCGCACTCCACGTCGGTGGAGCGACCGGAGGAGCCCAGGAGAGTGCTGGCCGGAAAGATCACGCTCGCCGTGAGCACCGGGCTCGTAGCGTTCGGAGCCGTCGCGACCTGGCGCTGGTACGTCAACAGCTCCGCCTCGGGTGACCCCGACCGTGCGACGCTGTGGAGGCGGCTGTCCGGCACGGCCCTCGTGTCCGGTGTGACCGGCGCCATGACGGGGGGGATCCTGCTGCTCAGCTCGCGCGGCTCGGGGCCGTTGCAAGTCATGCCCGCCGTCGGGGCGGGCTCCGCCTCGGTCTTCGTGAACGGTGCATTCTAGGGCGGCGATGCTGGCGCCGGGCACCATCGTCGCCGACAAGTATCGCCTCGAGCGCGTGCTCGGGCGCGGTGGGATGGGCATGGTCGTCGAGGCGCGGCACGTGCAGCTCGGGACCTTGTTCGCGCTGAAGTTTCTGTACAGCAGCATCCTCGCGAATGTGTCGCTGATGGAGCGATTCCTGCGCGAGGCGCGCGCGACCGCGGCGCTGAAGAGCGAGCACGTGTGCCGCGTGTTCGACGTCGGCACGTTCGACGGCACGCCGTTCATCGTCATGGAGCGGCTCGAGGGCGTCGATCTGGCGAAGCTGCTACGCCAGGCAGCGCGGGTCCCGCTGCCCGAGGCGTGCGACTACGTGATCCAGGCGTGCGCCGGCGTCGCCGAGGCCCACGCGGCGCAGATCGTCCACCGCGATCTCAAGCCGGGCAACCTGTTCGTGACGGAGCGCGCCGATGGCACACCGCTCATCAAGATCCTGGACTTCGGGATCGCGAAGGCGCCGCATGACGACAACCTCGAGCTCACTGGGACGTACACGATCCTCGGCTCTCCATCGTACATGTCCCTCGAGCAGCTCCGCTCGAGCAAGCTGGTCGACGCGCGCAGCGATATCTGGTCCCTCGGCGTGATCCTGTTCGAGCTGATCGCCGGGCGGAAGCCGTTCGTGGGCGAGACCGTGGCGGACCTCGCGGTGAAGATCGCGCTGGACTCGGTGCCGCGCTTGCCCGACGGGCCCGCGGCCCTCGACGACATCATCGCGCGCTGCGTCGCGCACGATCCGGCGCAGCGGTACCAGAGCGTCGGCGAGTTGGCGCGCGCGCTCGCGCCGTTCGCGGACGATCCGGCGCGGCGCCTCGCGGCCTCGATCGGGCGCGCGGGGCGCGGGGCGCTGTCGCCCTCGCCGTTGCCCCCGCCGTCGCCCCCGCCGTCGCCGATTCCGCCAGCACCGTCGCGCGCGCAGGGAGACCTTCTACCGACGGTACCCATGCAAGCGCTGTCGTCGCCGCCGGAGCCGCCACCAGCGGTACCGCCACCCGTGCCGCCGCCGCCGTCGCCACCGCCGCAGCAGCTGGGCGCGGCCACCGGCGCGCACGAACCGCTGGTGCCGTCGAGCCCGCTGCCGCGGCTCGACGGAAAGGAGCCGAGCCTGGGCGAGCTCGTGAAGCCTCCGCAGGCCACGACGATGCAGACGGCCGGCGCGATCGAGAACGCAGCCCCCGTGCGCGGCCCGTACCGCCGCGTGCGCGCGATCATCGCGACAGTGGGGGCCATCGTCGGGATCGGGCTCGGCGCCGTGGCCGCGGGAGAGGACGAAGTCGAGCCGGCGGCACCGGACGCGACGCGCCTCGTCGAGCCGGCTGCCGCCACGTTGCCAGCGCTGCCAGCGGCGGCGCCGGCACCGCCGCCGGAGGCCGCCCTCACGCCGCCGCCGGTTGTTCCCGACGCTGCCGTGGCCCTTCCGGAAGAGGACTCCGCGATCGAGATGGAGCCTGCATCGGAGCCGCGGATGGAGCCGGAGCCCGCGCCGGCGCCGGCCTCACCGCCCAGGCGGAAGCCACGGATGAAGTCGAGCATTGGGGACCTCGGCAAGAGCCGGATCTAGAATCGATCTGTTCGGCTCTCGTCGCCCGGGATGCGTGGCGCCTCCGCGCGCGCTCCTCCGTCGAGACGAGGGCAGAGCTCGACGAGCCGGCCCTGTGATCGGACCAGCCGTTGCCTCGGCATTCGGGAGGAATGGCAAAGATGCATTCGTTGTTTATCGGTGACTTCAAATACGATCTTATATAGGCTAATAACAATGCGTAGTATGGCCCCGAGCGCCGCCGGACAGGAGGCGCGTGACGCCTAAGTCCCAGCGCCTGGGTCCCGGCACCGTCGTCGCTGACAAGTACCGCCTCGAGCGGGTGCTCGGGCGCGGCGGCATGGGCATGGTCATCGAGGCCAAGCACGTGCGGCTCGGGACGCGGGTCGCGCTCAAGTTCCTGCACCGGAGCATCCTCGGGAACGAGACGGTGCCGGAGCGGTTCCTGCGCGAGGCGCGCGCGACGGCGGGGATGCGCAGCGAGCACGTGTGCCGCGTGTTCGACGTGGGCGAGTTCGACGGCACGCCGTACCTCGTCATGGAGCTGCTCGAGGGCACCGACCTCGAGAAGGTGCTGCGCCGCGAGACGCGGCTGCCGCCGCAGATCGCGTGCAATTACCTGATCCAGGCGTGCGCCGGCATCTCGGAGGCCCACGCCGCGCAGATCGTCCACCGCGATCTCAAGCCGGGCAACCTGTTCCTCGTGAACCGGCCCGACGGCGGGCAGCTCCTCAAGGTGCTCGATTTCGGTATCGCCAAGGCGCCGCAGGAGAGCGAGCTCGGGCTCACCGGGACCAACGCGATCCTCGGCTCGCCCGCGTACATGTCGCTCGAGCAGCTGCGCTCGAGCCGGCTCGTCGACACGCGCAGCGACATCTGGTCGCTCGGCGTCATCCTCTACGAGCTGGTGGCGGGCTGCCGCCCGTTCAACGGCCAGGGCGTCGCCGACCTCGCGCTGCGGATCGCGATGGAGGAGATGCCGAAGCTGCCCGAGAACCTGACCTTCCCGGAGATCACGAGCCCGGGCGTCACGAGCGGCAAGGGCGCGAGCGGCAAGGCGGCGCGCGTGCGCGAGGCGCTCGACGCGATCATCGCCAAATGCCTCGACCGCGATCCGGATCGGCGCTACCAGAGCGTCGCGGAGCTTGCGCTCGCGCTCGTGCCGTTCGCCGAGGAGCCGGAGCGGCGGATCGCGTCGTCCTTGGGGCGCGTGTCGAATCGCCCGCGCGAGCGGGTCGCCGCCGCCGACGTGAGCCCGCACGACGTCGTGCCGGATCTGGCGACGACGCTGCAGACGGCCGGCGCGATCGAGAACCCGACGCCGAGCCGGAAGCCGCGCAGCCGCACGGGCCTCCTCGTGGCCGCGGGCGCGCTCGCCGGCGGGATCGTAGCCGCGGCCGTGACGCTCCGCGCCGCGCCGGCGGAGGACGCGCCCGCGCCCGCGACGGTCGCCGCGGCCCCGGCGGCCGCGAGCGCCGAGGCGCAGCCGAGCGCGCCGGTACCGCCGCCCGCGGCCGCGCTGCAGCCCGCGGCCGCGCCGCCGCAGCCTGCGCCCACGCTGCAGCCCGCAGCCGCGCCGGTCACGGCGCCCGCGGCGCCCGCGGCGACGATCACGATGCGGTTCACGATCGAGCCGGCGAGCGCCGCGGTCGAGATCGACGGCGTGTTCGTGCCGGCGCGGCAGATCATGGTCCGCAAGGATGACGTGCCGCACCGGCTGCGGATCAGCGCGCCGGGCTACGCCGCGCAGGATCGCGAGGTGCTCTTCGACGACAGCCAGAAGCTGGTCATCCAGCTCCAGCGTGCGCCGGGGGGGCAGGGCCGCCCGGTGGCGCGCCCAGGGGAGCGATCGCCGCGGCTCGACAGCAAGCGGCTCGATAGCAAGCGGCTCGAGGGCAAGCAGCTCGAGGGCAAGCAGCTCGAGAGCAAGAGCCCGTACGAGTGACGCCGCCCCGGCCGGCGCGTGCCGGCCGGCGCCCCCGGCCGGCGCTCACTTCTTCGGCAGCGCGGCCTCGACCGCGGCGATCACCGCCGGATCCTCGGGCTTGGTCTTCGGCGCGAACCGCGTGATCTTCGTACCGTCGGCGGAGACCACGAACTTCTCGAAGTTCCAGCGGATGTCGCCGGCCTCGCCGCTCACCGCGTCCTTGAACGTCGTGAGCGTCTTGTAGATCGGGTGCTGGCCGGCGCCCTTGACCTCGATCTTCTCCATCAGCGGGAACGTGACGCCGTACGTCGTGGAGCAGAACTGCTGGATCTCCTCGGCCGTGCCGGGCTCCTGGCCCATGAACTGGTTGCACGGGAAGCCGATGACGGTGAAGCCGGAGGGCCCGTACTTCTTCTGTAGCGCCTCGAGCGTCGAGTACTGCGGCGTGTTCCCGCACTTCGACGCGACGTTCACGAGGAGCAGGGCCTTGCCCTTGTAGTCGGCGAGCTTGGTGTCCTTGCCCTGGAGGGTCTTGATCGATGCATCCCACACTGGATCGAGCTCCTTGGTGACCTGGATCGGCGCCGGCGCGGTGCCGGCGGGTGGCAGCTTCGAAGGATCGCCGGCCGCCGCCGTCGGCCCCTGCTTGGGCTCGATCTTGGCGGCGGGCTCCGGCGCGCCCGGCTTCACGGACTCCGACTTCGGCGCCTCCTTGCTGCAGGCGGTGCCGAGGAGGGCCCCGGCGAGGCAGACGGCGAGAGCGGGGACGAGCTGCTTCATGGCCGGACCCTACAATAGGACGCCCGCCCCGCACAGCCTCTGCTATACGCAACCGCCATGCATGCGCAGAGCCCCTCCGGCGGACACGTCTACGCCGACTTCGTCGATCGCGTCGCCAAGCCGATGCGGTACCTGGGCGGCGAGTACCAGTCCGTCGTGAAGGCCCCCGAGACGGTCGACGCGCGCGTCTGCCTGGCGTTCCCCGACGTCTACGACATCGGGATGTCCCACCTCGGGACGAAGATCATCTACTCGGTGCTGAACCGCCACGAGCGGATCGCGTGCGAGCGCGCGTTCGCGCCGTGGACGGACATGGAGGCCGAGCTGCGCGCGCGCGGGCTGCCGCTGGTGTCGCTCGAGACGCAGCGGCCGCTCGCCGACTTCGACGTGCTCGGCGTGTCGCTGCAGTACGAGCTGACGTTCACGAACATGCTCACGCTGCTGGATCTCGGCGGGATCCCGCTGCGCGCCGCGGACCGCGCGCCGGACGCGACCCTGGTCCTGGTCGGCGGCCCGACGGCGTCGCACCCCGAGCCGGTCGCGCCGTTCATCGACGCCGCGTACATCGGCGAGGCCGAGGAGCTCCTGCCGCCGCTCGTGCTCGCGTGGGCGGCGCTGCGGCGGCAGATCCGCGCCGGCGAGCGCACGCGGCAGGACGCGCTCGCCGAGCTCGCGGCGCGGTTCCCGGTCTACGTGCCGTCCCTGTACGAGACGGAGATCGACGCCGCGACGGGCATGATCGTCGTCGGCGCGCCGCGCGATCCGCGCGTGCCGGCGCGCGTGGGCCGCGCGATGGTCGCCGATCTCGACAAGTATCCGTTCCCGACCGACACGCCGGTGCCGTACGCCGAGGCGGTGTTCGAGCGCGCGTCCGTCGAGATCGCGCGCGGCTGCACCGAGGGCTGCCGGTTCTGTCAGGCGGGCATGCTGTACCGGCCGGTGCGCGAGCGCTCGCCAGCCTCGATCGCCGAGTCGCTGATCGGCGGCGCCGAGCGCGCGGGCTACGAGGAGACGGGCCTCACGTGCCTGTCGACGGCGGACTTCTCGAGCATCACGCCGCTCGTCAAGCAGCTCGCGGGCGAGCTGCGCAAGCGGGGCGTGTCGATGTCGGTCGCGTCGCTGCGCGCGTACGGGCTCAACGAGGATCTGCTCGACGAGCTGGCGCTGACGCGGATCAGCGGGCTCACGTTCGCGCCCGAGGCGGGCACGCAGCGGATGCGCGACGTGGTCAACAAGAACGTCACCGAGGCGCACGTCGAGGAGAGCGCGCGCCGCGTGTTCGAGCGCGGCTGGCACCGCCTGAAGCTGTACTTCATGATCGGGCTGCCGACCGAAGAAGACGAGGACGTCCGCGGCATCGTCGAGACGGGCCGGCGCATGCTCGAGGTCGGCCGCGGCCTCGCTGGCCAGCGCGCCGAGGTCACGGTCTCGGTCAGCTCGCACGTGCCCAAGCCGCACACGCCGCTGCAGTGGTGCGCGCAGGATCCCGAGGTCGAGATCCGGCGCAAGCAGGCGATCCTGCGCGCGACGCTCGACGCGCCGGGCGCGGGCCGCCGGCACGGCCGGGGGCGCGGCCGCGATCCGGGGCTGCGCCTCAAGCACCACCACAGCGGCATCTCGTTCATCGAGGGCGTGCTCGCGCGTGGCGATCGCCGGCTCGCCGACGTGATCGAGAGCGTGTGGCGCGCGGGCGCGCGGTTCGACGGCTGGGACGAGGTGTTCGAGCTCGAGCGCTGGACGCGCGCGCTCACGGAGCACGGCGTCGACGTGGCGGCGTACACGGGGACGCGGCCGGTCACGGCGCGGCTGCCGTGGGATCACATCGACGTCGGCCTCGAGGACGGCTTTCTGCTCGCGGAGTACCGGAAGGCGCTGAAGGGCAGGGCGAGCCCGCCGTGCGGCAAGGTCGCCGGCATGCTGATCCACCACACGAACCTCGAGGACGCCGAGCCGGATCGGCGGCGGCTCGTCTGCTACGACTGCGGCGTCGCGTGCGATCTGTCGAAGATGCGCGAGGACCGGCTCGTCGCGCTCCGGGCGCTCGGCGCCGCGCGGCGGCCGGCGCAGGCGGCCGCGCCGGTGGTCGCGCCGGGCGCGGCAGGCGAGGACGGCGCAGACGGCGCGGATGGCGACGCGGCGCGGCTCGACGTCTCGGAGCGCGGCGGCGGCAGCCCGGCGGAGCGAGGCGAAGGCGGACACGATACCGGACACGAGGGCGGTCACGACGACGGCAGCGCGGGCGGCAGCGCGCGGCGGCGCGAG
>DATMCI010000290.1:0-69768 GCA_035558535.1 Kofleriaceae bacterium | reverse complement strand
CGGCCCTCCTGGCGGCCCTCCTGGCGGCCCTCCTGGCGGCCCTCCTGGCGGCCCTCCTGGCGACCCTGCTTGATGCCCTGCTCGATCAATCGCTGTCCGGCGGTCACGATGGTCTCCTTGGTTTCGGGTCCGATCTCTCGTTCCAAGAGTGCCTGCAGCGCCTCGGGTTCGACGTCCTCGTTGACTTCGAGAATATACCGCACCACCTGCGCCAGCGCCGCGAGCCCGTTCGGGGCCCGGACTACCTCCCGCGCCACGTCCATCCACCGGCCGAGGATCTCGAGGAAGTCCGCGCTCGTCCGCGCGTACTTGAAGCACATCGAGACCAGCTTGCCGAGCGCGGTCCGCCTCGCGCCTTCGCGCAGCTCGTCGTCCGAGATCTTCGACAGGTCGTGGAGCAGGTACGCGAACCGGACCAGGTACGGCTCGACGGTCGGCCGTACCTCGTCCGGAACATCGAGCAGGGCGTCGAACGACCGCGGCTCCGGCCACGGCTTCTCGCCGTGATACATGACGATCGGGATGATCATCGGCAGCTTCTTCGCGGTCGGATGCTCGCGGCGCATGCCTTCCCAGATCCGGACCTGGTAACCGAGAAGCCGCAGCCCCATCAGCCCCTCGGTGGACGGCGCCGACTGGTGCTCGAACAAAAAGCAGACGAGCACCTCGTCGCCGTTACGCCATTTCGCCGAGTACTGCAGATCGGTATACTGGCGACTCAGCGCAGCATCGACGAGGCTGTCGGGGCGGAGCGTGAGTGTCGACCAGTCGAGTGACTCGGCCAGCCCGGCGGGCACGATGGCGCGTAGCTCACCACGGGCGTGCTCGAGCTGGCCGAAGATGGCCCGGAACATCGCGTCGTGCGGACTTTGAGTCATCGGCAGCGTGAGAGTAGGAACCCCCGTGTACGAGGAGCCAGCTCTCCGGCGTCAAGATTGCGTGTGGCCCGCCCGAGATCTGCGCTCGACCGGACCGGACCGGACCGGACTAAACGCTGGGCCTCAGAGCATGCCGAGCTGGTGCGCGGCCATGAGCCCCGCGCCGGCGGCGAGGGCGAGCAGCAAGAAGAGCAGGATCCACAGCCAGCGACGGGAGCGCGGCTGGCTCACCGGCATGGGGGACACGGCCATCATCGCCAGGCTCTGGCGCCGGCGCTCCTCCTGGGCCTCCAACATCGCGCGCGTCTCGACGGACGGCTCGATCCGCTTGCTCTCGATGATCTCCTGCAGAATGGACACGCTGCTGTCCTCGCGCAGCGGCTGCTTCTGCGAGAACGCCCACTCGACCCAGGCCACGAGCTGCTGCGGGGTGAGGCGCAGGTTGGAGTGCGCCGCGATCGCGTCCCGCATCGCGGCGGCGTTCGGCCAGCGCCTCGCGGGCTCGCGCTCGAGCGCGGTGAGGATGATGTGATCGACCTGCGGCGACACCTCGGGGTTGAAGCGAGACGGCGCCGGGATCGGCATCGCGCGCACCCGCTCGAGGACGGTGCCCTGCTCGGGCGCGTCGAACAGCCGCCGGTTGGTGAGCAGCTCGTGGATGCACACGCCGAGCGCCCACAGATCGCAGCGCGCGTCGAGCCGGCCGGCCAGGTACTCGGGCGCGACGTAGCTGAGCTTGCCCTTCAGCACACCGGCCTGGCTCTGCACCGACTGCTGCTTGGACTTGGCGAGCCCGAAATCGATCAGCTTGACCTGGCCAGAGCTCGAGACGATCACGTTCGACGGCGAGACGTCGCGATGCACGATCCCGAGCGGGAGCCCGACCCGGTCGCGCAGGTTGTGGGCGTGATCGAGGGCGTCGCAGAGCTGGTACGCGATCTCCAGCACGACGGGGATCGGGATCCGGCCGACGGCGGCGGCGCAGTGCCGCTGCAGCTGCTGCAGCGTGGGCCCGGGCACGAACTCGAACGCGATGAAGTAGGTCCCGTGCAGCCGCCCGTACTCGTAGATCCGCGCGATCCCGGGGTGCTGCAGGTAGCGCGCGAGCCGCGCCTCGTCGATGAAGGCGCCGACGAGCTCGGGCATGCTCGCGATGTGCGGGTAGAGGCGCTTGAGCGCCACGGGGTTCTTGATCGCCCGCGACCGCGCGAGGTGCACCGACGCCAGGCCGCCAGCGCCAAGCTCCTCGTAGATCTCGTAGGACCCGAACCGTTCGCGCACTACCAGAACGACACCAGCATCGCCCCGGGTTGTCAACCGTGCGGGCGTGCGCGGAGCCCGACGAGCGCGTCCGCAGCTCCGCGCAGGGTCAGTCGAGCTCGATCATGTCGGCGAGCGTGACCTCGGGCTCGGGCGCCGGCTCGTCGAGCTGATCGGGGTGGGACGCGAGGCGCCCGGCCAGGGGCGCCGCGGCGAGGCGCGCGGGGGCGGCGGCGATGGCCTCGAGCTCGCGCCGCATGGCGCTCCAGCGGCGGCGCGTGGGCTCGTCGAGGCGGCGGTCACGCGCGAGGCGGTCGGCGCCGGCGACCGAGGCGGCAGCGAGGTCGCGGATCAGCGCGAGCACGTCGGCGCGGGCGGCGGCGCGCAGGTCGAGCACCCGGCGGGCGGCGCCGACGACGGCGCCCGCGACGGCATCGGGATCGGCGGCGCGGCCGCGGACCGCGACCTCGCGGGCGCGCTCCGCGAGGAGGCCGAGGTCGCTCGCGTAGGCGACGACGGTGGTCGCGAAGACCTTGCGCGTCGGCGTGCCGATCGAGGTGTCGGCCGCGAGCGCGTCCTCGAGGCAGAGGCGCATGGCGCGCGCGATCATCGCGTCGAGCTGCGCGAGCGCGTCGGCGAGGAGCGCGTCGCGCGCCTCGAGCTCCGCGAGCGTCTCGGCGAGCGGGACCTCGGCGGCGAGCTGGACGGCGTAGCTCGGCGGATCGAACGCGTCGAGGTGCGCGAGCGAGGAGACCTGATCGAGGAGGCGCCGGGCTGACACCGGGCGAGCGTAGCCGACCGGCGCGGCGCCGGGCAGCGCCGGGCGGCGCGGCGACGGTCAGCGCCGGGCGGCGCGGCGACGGGCGTCAGCGCCGGCCGCGGTAGAGGACGTCCGTGCGCAGGACGAGCTTCTCGCCAGCGGTCACCGTGCTGGCCTCGTGGAGCACGCGGTGCTGGAACAAGAGGGCGCGGCCGCGCCGCGGCGCAATTGTCCGCCGAAGCTCGGGGAACTCCGTCTCGCCGCCGGTGAAGTCGTCGTTCAGATAGAAGACGAGCGTGAGCAGGCTGTGCACGCCGTCGGCGAGCTCGACGACGGTGTCCCAGTGGGCCCCGTGGCGCTCGCCGGGACCGTAGCGGTAGAGGCGCAGCCGCGGGTTCGCCCCGACGAGCGCCGCGCCCGAGAGCGTGGCGGGTACGGTCGGAGCGACGCGCTCGAGCAGGGCCCCGGCCTCGGCGGCGTCATCCCACATGACGCGCGTGTTGTTGCGGACGGCGAGGTCGATCTCGACGCCGTGCGTGCCGATGACGGGCGCGACCTCGGCGTCGCGCGCCTCCTGCATTCGCCGGGCATAGGCGGCACAAGTGGCCTCGCTCAGCGCGTCATCGACGGTCCACACGAGCGGAGCCGATAGATCGAGGTGCCCGGCGTACACCCGGGCAAGGATAGCGGCCCGGGGCGCGCCACGGATCGACGAGCGGCGAGCACTTTTGGAGATGTGATGGGATGAGATCGAGACAGATGGAGACGAAATGGCGCGGGCGACATCCAAGACGACATGACCGCTCGCGCCGCTGCCCGCGATCGCGCCCGGGATCGGGATCGGGATCGGGATCGCGATCGCGCCCGCCGGCTGGCAGGTGAGCCGCTGGTAGCGCCGGAGATCGGGCGCGTCCGCTTCGACCTGGGCAAGACGCTCTGGCTCTGGGGCATGGCGATCCCGGGCCTCGTCGTGGGCATCCCGGCGATGACGACGACGACGCTGACCGTCTCGCTGGCGCTCGCGTTCCTCACGCTCTGCGTGGGGCACTCGGTGGGCCTGCACCGCGGCATCATCCACCGCACGTACGAGGCCCACCGGATGGTCCGCGGCGCGCTCGCGTACGTGGGCGTGCTGAGCGGGCTGGGCGGGCCGCTGTCGTGGGCGCGCGTGCACGCGACGCGCGACCTCTGGCAGAACCGCGCCGACTGCCCGCGTTACTTCGCGTACGACCACTCGCTCGCCCGCGACTTCCTCTGGAACCTGCACCTGCGCTTCGAGCCGGCGGACGATCGCGCCGACGAGCGGCTCCCGCCGGACGTGCTCTCCGACCGGTGGCTCGGGTTCCTCGAGCGGACGTGGCCGCTGCACGTCCTCCTGCTCTCGGTGGGCGTCTTGGCCGTCCTCGGGCCGGGCGGCGTGGCGGTCTGCATCTGCGCCCGCACGGCGGCGAGCATCGTCGGCCACTGGTTCGTCGGCTACGCCGCGCACGCCTGGGGCGAGCAGCGCCACGTGGTCGCGGGCGCCAAGGAGAGCGGCACCAACGTCTGGCTGCTCGGCGTGCTGTCATTCGGCGAGGGTTTCCACAACAACCACCACGCGTTCCCGCGGTCGGCCCGCATGGGCATGCGCCGGGCCGAGCTGGATTTAGGCTGGCTCGTCATCTGGACGCTCGAGCGGCTGGGGCTCGTGCGCGCCGTGACGGCGTGGCACCGCGTCGGGTAATGGCAATGGCATCCTGGACGGGATGACAGCGCTCGAGGTGACGCCCGCGCCGCACGGGACTGTGCGGATCGAGACCCCGCGGCTGCTTTTGGCGAGCTGGCGCGAGGAGCAGGTGCAGGACTTCCTCGCCATCGCGTCGGATCCGGAGGTGATGCGCTACATCGGGTCGGGCCGCCCCTGGGGCGAGGAGCAGGCGCGCGCGTTCGTCGAGCGGCAGATCGCCGCCGAGGCGGCGCACGGGTTCTGCCTGTGGGGGCTGATCGAGCGCGCCGCGGGGCGCCTCATCGGGCAGTGCGGCCTGCAGCGCGCCGGCGACACGGGCGAAACCGAGATCGGCTGGTGGCTGGCGCGCGACCGCTGGGGACAGGGGCTGGCGACGGAGGCGGCGCGCGCGGTCGTCGCGTTCGCGTTCGAAGAGCTGCGCCTGCCGCGGCTCATCTCGATCGCGCAGCCGGCGAACACGGGATCGATCGACGTCATGCGCCGGCTGGGGATGCGCTTCGAGCGGAGCGCCCGGCACGGCGACCTCGGGCTCAAGAATCCGGAGATCGAGATATCGATCTACGCGCTGGAGAGCGGCTCAGGGCGGAGCCGCGACGTGCTCTGATCGGGCTCGATCGACGCGGGCGAGCGCGGCGGTGAGGGCGGCGGCGAGCGTCGCGACGTGGTGCGCGGCGAGCAGATCGAAGTGGTGGCCAGGGACGAATTCGCGGATGACCTCGGCGTGCGCCTCCCAGCCGAGGGTCGGCGGCCTCGGGTGCGCGGGGTGCTCGGCCGTGGACTCGAACAGGTGCAGCGGCACGCGGAGCCGGCGCTGCGAGTGCTGGAACAGCGCGCGCGCGTTCGCCTGCATCACGGCGATCCGGCGCTCGACGAGCTCGGCGGTCCAGGACGCGGGCGCGACGTCGGCGGCCTGCAGCGCGGCGAGCACGGCGGCGCCGGCGGGCTGGGCGGGGGCGGCGGCGAGCTCGCGGCCGGCGGCGCGCGCGACGTGGTTTGCGAACGCGAGCGCCACGGTGGCGAGATCGACGGGGCGGCCGCGCATCTCGGGCACGGGCGCGCGCGCGTCGAGCACGGCGACGAAGTCGACGGGACGGCCGGCGGCGGCGAGCTGCTCGGCGACCTCGGCGGCGACGACGCCGCCCATGGCCCAGCCGGCGACGCGGTACGGCCCGGCGTGCTGCTCGGTCGCGATCAGCGCCGCGTAGCGCCGCGCCAGCTCGGCCAGATCGTCGATCGGTGGCGGGTCACCAGCGTCGAGGCCGCGCGGCGCGATCGCGACCACGCGGTGCGCCCCGCCGAGCGCCGCGACGAGCGGCTGGTAGCACGCCACGTCGCCGGTCGACGAGTGAATCAGCCACAGCGCGGGGATTGGTCCGGCGCGCAGCTCGATCGCACGCGACATGCGCGCGATGGTATCAGCGAACCTCGCAGGGGACGTGCCGAGCGGATCGCGCTAGAGTGGCCAGATGACAGCCGACGGTCCGATCCAGACCGCGGGCGGCGATGTGGCGGTCACTGCACTCCCAGCTGGCGACGGGCCGACGCGCGAGCTCCGCGACTTCGTCGCGGCGGACATGTTCTCGATCATCAACGGCCACGCGCTCGCGAACGCGCTGTTCGCGCTGGCGGAGTCGCCGCTGCTCGGCGAGCTCGAGGCGGCCGGCGCGATCGACCTGCCGCGCGCGATCGATCGCCACGGGCTCGTCGAGCGGCACGCGCTCGGCCTCCTGCGCTACCTCGCCACGCAGGGCCTGTTCGAGGAGCAGGGCGGCCAGGTGTTCGCGCCGACGGCGCGCGGCCGCGCGGCGCTGGGGAACGGCGGACTCGGCCTGCTCCAGATGTACCGCGGCGGCTACGGCGAGCTCATGGCGCGCGCCGCCGAGCTGATGCGGGGCGAGGTCCGCTATGGGCAAGACCTCGTGCGCGACGGCCACTGGGTGGCCCGCGGCTCGAGCAAGATGACGCACGCGATCCTCGACGACGTCCCGTACCAGGTCCTCGAGCGCAAGGGCCTCCGCCGGATCGCCGACCTGGGCTGCGGCGCGGGCGCCTTCCTGATCGACTTCGTCCGGCGCGATCCCACGCACGCCGGCGTCGGCGTCGATATCAACCCCGCGGCGATCGAGCTCGCGAGCCAGAACGCGCGCGAGGCGGGCGTCGCGGACCGCGCGCGCTTCGTGGTGGGCGACTGCTTCGATCTCGAGGTGCTCGCCGCGCACTGCCGCGACGTCGACGCGTTCTACGCGTTCGGGATGGAGCACGAGCACCTGCGCGACGGCGACGCGGCTGTGCTCCAGCACATCGACGGCATGGCCGAGGTGTTCGGCGGCAAGTCGTACCTTTTGGGCGAGCCGATGCTCCACATGACGGCCGGCGACGGCATGTTCTACTGGATCCACATCTTGTCCCTTCAGGGCATGCCGATGAACGTGCCGGGCTGGTCCGCGCTCCTCGGCAAGCTGCGCCGAGCCCGGCTCCGCGAGGTCTTCGTGCCGGATCACCAGCGCTTCGGCGCCTACTTCGACATCGCGCTATGACGCTCGGGATCCCGGGGCTCCGGCCGCTGCCGGCGCTCGCCGCCGATCCGGCGGGCTGGGCGGCGGTTGACGCCGCGCTCGCTGCCAAGGTCTTCCTGCGCGCCGAGGGCACCGCGATCACGATGGGCGCGCCGCAGCTCGTCGAGCCGGACCTGGCGGCGCGGCTGCGCGAGCTGACCTCGCGCTTCGCCGCCTTCTACCGGCGCGCGATCGCCACCTACTTCGAGCGGCCGGAGCTGGCGGCCGACTACCTGGTGAACCCGCTGCTCGCGCCGCTCATCGAGCTGGATCGCCACGCGCCGTTCCCGGATCCGGCGCACCGCTTCGACGCGGTCCTCGACGGAAGCGGCGCGCTGCGCGTGATCGAGAACAACTCGGTCGGCGTGTGCCTGTTCCACTACCGCGCGCACCTGTACTTGATCCGCGAGCTTGCCCGGCGCGGCCTGGAGGACGCCGCGCGCGCCCTCGAGGTCGAGGTGGCAGAGCTGGCGGCGGGCTTCCGCCGCTACTACGAGGCGGCGCACCCGGCCCCGCGCGAGCGGCCGACGATCGGGAGCCTCGCGCCGCGCGAGTGGCTGCGCGCGGGCCAGCGCCTGTTCCGCGCGGCGTTCGAGCGGCATGGCTTCGATTACGTCCATGGCGGGCCGGACGCGCTCGAGGTCACGGCGAGCGGGATCCGGCTCCGCGGGCGGCCGATCGATCTCCTGTGGTCGGACTTTTTGTTCTATCCGGCGTACCAGGCGGACCGTTATCTGCAGACGAAGTTCCCGTCGCGGCTGGGGCGCTACGACGACGCGCCGGCGCAGGTGGCGGCGCTCGTCGCCGATCCGCGGTTCATCGGGCACCTGGCGGAGCGGCGCGTGATCAACCTGAGTCCGGCGACGGCGTACCTGGGGCTGCCCAAGCTGCTCCTGTCGTGGATCCACCGCGCCGATCGGCCGGTCGCCGACGAGGATCGCGCGTACCTGGCGCGCTTTGTCGCGCGCACGTACGCCGCGGCCGAGCGAGCGGGCGGCGTGATCGGGCGAGACGAGGCGATCGAGCGGCGCGAGGAGCTGCTCATCAAGCCGTGCCAGTACGGCGGCTCGCACGGCGTCGTGATCGGCCGCGACGTGGCGGCGGACGCGTGGGCGGTCCGCCTGGCCGAGATCTGGGAGGATCCGACCTGGGTGGTGCAGCACTTCGTCGAGCCGGCGCGCACCGCGGACAGCGCGTGGCTGTCGCTCGGGCTGTCGAGCTTCGGCGGCCGGCTGGGCGGCGTGGTGCTGCGGACGAGCCCGCGGCGGACGGTGAGCGCGCGCGACGCGGCCTATATTCCGACGGTGCTGCCGTAGCGTGAGCGTGAGCGTGAGCGCGGGCGAGGCCGAGTCGATCGTCGAGCTGCTCGCGCAGGTGGCGGCGCGGCGCGCGGGCGCGCCGGCGGTCGAGGACCTCGTGCAGACGGTCTCGTATGCGGAGCTGGCGGCGCGCGCGGGCGCGCTCGCGCGGCGGCTGGGCGCGCGCGGGGTGGGGCCGGAGGTGATCGTCGGCGTCTGCACGCGGCCGTCGGTCGAGACGGTGGTCGCGCTCCTGGGCGTGCTCGGCGCGGGCGGCGCGTTCGTGGCGCTGGACGTCGCGGCGCCCGCGCCGCGGGTCGGGGCGATGATCGCGGACTGCGGGCTCCGGATCGCCGTGGTCGACGGGGCGTGCGCAGGGGCGCCGGTCCTGCGCGGGCTGGAGCAGCTGGGGATCGGGCGCGGCGCGGCAGACGCGGCGGACGCGGCAGGCGCGACAGGCGCGCTCGCGGACGCGCCGCGGCGGATCGATCCGGCGAGCCTGGCCTACGTCGTGTTCACCTCGGGCTCGACGGGGCGGCCGAAGGGCGTCCTGGTGACGCACGCGGGCCTGGTGAACCTCGCCCGGCGGCAGATCGAGGCGTTCGCGCTCGATGCCTCGAGCCGCGTCCTGCAGTTCGCGCCGCTGGGCTTCGACGCGGTGGTCTCCGAGGTCTTCACGGCGCTGGGCGCGGGCGGGACGCTCTGCCTCGAAGATCGCGCCCCAGGCCAGGACGTGGCGGAGCTGCTCGCGCGGCGGCGGATCACCGCGGTGACGCTGCCGCCCTCGCTCCTGCGCGTGCTGGATCCAGCGGGGCTGTCCGATCTGCGGACAGTGGTCTCGGCGGGCGAGGCGTGCACCGAGGCGATCGTCCGGCGCTGGGCGCCGGGGCGGTGCTTCGTCAACGCCTACGGGCCGAGCGAGACGACGGTGTGCGCGACGCTCCGGCGGATGGCGGGCCCGGACGACGCGCCGGCGATCGGGCGGCCGATCGCGGGCGTCACGGCGTACGTGCTGGACGGCGCGCTCGTGCCCGTGGAGCCGGACGGCGATGGCGAGCTGTACCTGGCCGGCCCGGCGCTCGCCCGCGGCTACCTGGGCGCGCCGGGGCTCACCGCCGCGTGCTTTTTGCCCGATCCGTTCGCGGGCGGCGGCGCGCGGATGTATCGGACCGGCGATCTCGTGCGGCGGCGCGCGGACGGCGAGCTTGTGTACCTCGGCCGCACCGACGATCAGGTCAAGGTGCGCGGCTTCCGCGTCGAGCCGGGAGAGATCGAGGCGGCGCTGCGCGAGGCGCCGGGCGTCGACGACGCGCTGGTGCTGCCGCGCGCGCGCGAGGCCGGCGAGCTCGCGCTGGTCGCGTACGTCGTGCGCGCAGAAGGCGGCGGCGTCACCGAGCGCGCGCTCCGCGACTTCGCGCGCGTCCGCCTGCCGGACTTCCTCAGACCGGCAGAGATCGTGATCCTCGCGGCGTGGCCGCGCTCCCCGAACGGCAAGATCGATCGCGCGCGGCTCGCGGAGCTGCGGGACGCCGCGCGCGCGCCGGGGGCGCCAGCGCGCACGTCGGCCGAGCAGGCGATCGAGCGCCTCGCGGGCGAGATCCTCGAGCGCGGCGCGATCGATCTCGATCGCGGCTTCTTCGACCAGGGCGGCGACTCGATTGCGGCGGTGCGGCTCGTGCTCGCGATCGACGCCGCGCTGGGCTGCCGGCTGCCGATGGGCGCGCTCTTCGAGGCAGAGACCCTGCGCGCGCTCGCGGCTCGCACAGACGAGCCGGCCGCGCCGGCCGCGCCGCGCGCGATCCTCGTGCTCCAGCGCGGCGGCGGCGCCGCCGAAGACGGGCCGCCGATCTGGCTGCCCGCGCCGGTCCACGGCAACGCGCTGTGCTACCTGCGCCTGGCGAGCCTCCTCGGCCCGGGCGCGCGCTGCCTGGGGCTGCCGGCGCCCGGCGTCGACGGCGAGGCGCCGCCCATCGACGACTTCGTCGCCCTCGCCGCGCACCACGTCGCGACGATCCGCGCCCACCAGCCGCGCGGGCCCTACGTCCTCGCGGGCTGGTCGATGGGCGGGAGCCTCGCGTTCGAGGTGGCGGTGCAGCTCGAGCAGGCGGGCGAGGCGGTGGCGCGGCTCGCGCTGATCGGCGCCACGCCACCGTCGGCGGATCACCTCGAGGCGGCGCGCGCCGCGATGGCGGGCTACGAGACGTGGCGCGTGGCGTACTTCTACCTGCGCTCGCTCGCGTTCTCGCTGGGGCTGCCGCTCGCGCTCGACCTCGGCGAGCTCGGCCGCCTGCCCGAGGACGTGGTGCTGGGCCGCTTCACCGCCGCGCTCCGCACGCTGGGCCCGCTCGGCGCCGCGACCGACGCCGCGCTCGCGCGGCGCTGGCTGGGCGTCGTCCGCGCCCACCTCTACGCGTTCCACCACCACCGGCCGAGCGGCCGGTTCGGCGGGCGCGCGCTCGTGATCCGCCCGTCGGGGGGAAACCCGCTCGCGAGCGACGACCTGGTCCGCGCGCGCGGGCTGCCGCCGGGCCGCTGGGAGGAGCACCTCGCGGGCCCGATCGAGGAGCGCACGGTCGCCGGCAACCATTATCTGTTGATGCAGGAGCCGTGGGTGCAGGGCGTCGCCGCGGCGGCTGCGGGGTGGCTCCTGTCCGGCGGCTGATATGCTGCCGGTCCCACAGCGAGGAGCTCGCGCATGACGATGGCGCCGGACCGCCCCTGGTTCATCGATGCAGACATCCACGTGTTCGAGCAGCTCGACATGTGGAACCGGATCCCCGAGCCGTACCAGTCCCGCCTCGAGCACCGCTTCCTCTCCGAGGATCCGTACTACCGCACGCGGATGTTCGACACCTACGTCGACGGCGAGCCGATCCCGACGTGGAAGGGGGACCGCAGCCAGCGGCTGCTCCGGCTGATCCCGCGCATGCGCCAGCGCTACCCGGAAGGGGTGGGCATGGATCCGCAGCGAATGCTCGCGGATCTCGACATCGAGGGGATCGACGTCGCGGTGCTCTACCCGACGTTCTGCCTGTTCGCGCCGTGGATCCCCAAGATCGGGGCGGGCTTCGCGGCGGCGATCGCGAGCGCGTACAACGACTGGATCTACGAGCTCTGCGCCGCAGACCGGCGCCGCCTCCGCCCGGTCGCGATCATCGCGCTCCAGGACGTGGCGGCGGCGCTGCGCGAGATCGAGCGCTGCGCGGCGCGCGACTTCGTCGGCGTGTTCGTGCGGCCGAACCCGATCTACTCGCGGACGCTGGGCTCCGAGGATTATTTGCCGATCTACCGCGCGCTCGAGGAGGCGCGCATGACGCTCGGCATCCACGAGGGGACGTTCAGCATCCTGCCGACCGCGGGCGTCGATCGCGTGCGGACGCAGGCGGGGCACCACATCGTCTGCCACCCGCTCGAGCAGATGCTCGCGTTCCTCTCGCTCCACGAGGCGCAGGTGTTCGAGCGGTGCCCGCAGCTGAACGCGCTGTTCCTCGAGTGCGGGACCCTGTGGGTGCCGTACTGGATGGAGCGCATCGACGCCGAGCGGCGCCAGTACCGGAACACGCAGGCGGGGCGCATGGCCGCGGACGTCTTCCGCGACCGCTGCTTCGTCACGACCGAGGTCGACGACCACTTCCTGCCGACGGTGCTGTCGTTGATCGGCGAGGACAATGTCTTGCTCAGCACGGACTACCCGCACGACGAGTCGAGGTATCCAGACTCGCGGGCGCTGTTCCTCGCGCAGCCGATCTCCGAGGCGGCGCGCGAGAAGGTGGGCCGGACCAACGCGCTGCGCGCGTACCCGCGGCTTTCCCCGTGACGGCCATGCGAGGCCTGCGAGGCCGCGTGCATTTTCGCTGTACCGGGAGCGGACGCCGTCTCCATACTGCTCGGCGCATGCAGCAGCACGGGAGCCTGCTCGGCGTGGCGCTCGCGCTGGCGCTCGCGCTCGGATCGACGGCGCAGGCGCAGCCCACCGCGGAGCCGCCGCCGGCAGAGCAGCCGCAGCCGCCGCCGCCCGCAGAGCAGCCGCCGCCGACCGCCAGCTCCGGCGACGTCGCGACGACCGACTTCATCGCGTCACAGAAGGACGGCACCCGGCTGTTCCGCCGCGAAGCGCGCGCCGCGCGCCGCGCCAGCGCGATCCAGATCGACGGCGCCCTCGACGAGACGGCGTGGCTCGCAGCGCCCGCCGTGCGCTTCGAGTGGCAGGAGCGCCCGAGCGAGGGCGCCAAGGCCACCGGCCCGACCGACTTCCGGATCCTCTACGACGACAAGGCGCTCTACGTCGGCCTCCACGCCCTCGATCCAGAGCCGGCCAAGATCGTCGGCCTGCTCCACCCCTCGCTCGCGCTCGGCAAGATCCCGCAGTCCGACTGGCTCATCGTCTCGCTCGATCCGGCCCGCACCCGCCGGATGGCGTACATCTTCGGCGTCAACGCCGCGGGCGTGAAGGTCGATCTGCGGCAGTCCCCGGGCAAGACTCCCGAGGACACGTACGAGCCGGTGTGGGAGGCCAAGACGCGGCGCGATCACACCGGCTGGTACGCCGAGATCCGGATCCCGTACTCGCAGATGCGCGTCCGCGACGGCTTCCAGGACCGCTGGGGCCTCCAGGTCCAGCGCAAGGTCAGCCGGGCGCAGGAGCGCGACTACTGGTCGCCGTTCTCGTTCGCCTCGGGCACGGAGCTGACGGGCTTTGGCAACCTCGCGATCGAGGACAAGATCGACGCCGGCCGGCCGCTCGAGATCCTCCCGTACGTGCTGGGCGGCGCGCGCATCGAGAGCGCGCTCCCCGGCGATGACCGCCTCCATGATCGCCTGGGCCCCGCGTACGGCCTGGGCGCGGACGTGAAGCTCCAGGTGGCGCGCTCGCTGCGACTCACGGCATCGATCAACCCCGACTTCGGTCAGATCGAAGCGGATCCCTCCGAGGTGAACCTCACCGACAAGGAGACGTTCTTCAGCGAGCGGCGCCCGCTGTTCATCGAGGACGCCGACCTCTACGAGCTGAAAATCGGGCGCGGCGACGAGACCTTGTTCTACTCGCGGCGGATCGGCGCGCCGCCGACGTTCTCGCAGGCGGACGCCGCGCTCTACGTCGACGAGCCCGACGCGACCACGATCTACGGCGCGGCGAAGCTGTCCGGCGAGCTGGGCGCTGGCGTGAGCATCGGGCTCCTGAGCGCGCTGGGTGCCAAGGAGGTCTCGCGCGGCCAGCTCGAAACGGGCGCGATCGAGGAGGCCGTCGTCGAGCCGATGACCAGCTACAACGTGGCCCAGCTGACCCGGCCGTTCCGCGACGGCGCGAGCGAGCTGCGGGCCACGGCGACCGCCGTCTCGCGCTTCGGCGAGCGCGGGCCGACGACGGCGCTGCACGATCGCGCGTACGCGGGCGCGCTCCAGTACTCGCACCAGCTCGCGGAGAACCGCTGGGAGCTGTTCGGCATGCTCGGGGGCAGCCGCGTCGAGGGCACGCCCGAGGCGATCGCGCTGACGCAGGCCGGGAGCCAGCGCTACTTCCAGCGCCCCGACGCCACGCACGTCGCGCTCGATCCCGCGCGCACGAGCCTGTCGGGGTACGCGTTCAACGCGCAGCTGAAGAAGATCGCCGGCACCTACCACGCCGAGCTCGGCGTCGACGGCCGCTCGCCGGGCTTCGAGGTCAATGACACTGGCTTTCTGATCGACGCCGACCAGATCAAGCCGTGGCTCAAGGTCAGCCGCGAGGATCCGGCGGTGGACGGCGATGTCCTCCAGGAGGTGGCGCTCGCCGCCGAGGTCGAGAGCGCGATCGACTTCGCGCCCGACGTCCTGCGAAGCCGCGGCACGCTGTCGGCAGATCTGGTGTTCGCGAACCTGTGGAGCGCCGGGGCCGCGCTGCAGGCCACGCGCACGGCCCTCGACACGCACCTCCTGCGCGGCGGGCCCGCGGTGCGCGGCGAGGACGCCGTCACCGGCAGCGTCTACATGGGCACGGACGTCACCCGTGACTTCCAGGTGTCGCTGAGCGGCGCCGCGACGACGCGGCCGGCCTCGGACTCGCTGAAGCTGCAGCTCGGGCTCGGGCTCTTGTGGGACGTCCGCAGCAACCTCGAGCTCCAGCTGAATCCCGCGCTCATTCGCAACGTGGATGACTCGCAGTACGTGGGCGCCGCGATGGATGGCGCGGGCGGCGCGCGCTACGTGCTGGGCCGCCTGCGTCAGACCACGCTCGCGGCGACAGCGCGCTTCAATTACGTGATCAGCCCGCGGATGTCGATCCAGCTGTACGTCAATCCGTTCCTGAGCGGCGGCACGTACAGCGGCATCAAGGAGGTCTCCGCCCCGCGCGAGCGCGCGTACGAGGACCGATTCACCCGGTTCGGCGGCTCGCAGGTCATGGCGGCCATGGGTCAGCTCGCCATCGACGCCGACGGTGACGGCGTGGCCGACTTCTCGGTCCGGCGGCCGGACTTCAAGGTCGCGGCGCTGATCTCGAACCTGGTCTATCGCTGGGAGTACCTGCCGGGCTCGAACCTCTACGTGATCTGGAGTCAGGCGCGCAATGGCTTCGCGCCGGACGGTACCCTCGCGGCGCGCGACGCTGGCGACGTGTTCACGAACCCGAGCGTCCACGTCGTGATGGTGAAGCTGTCGTACTGGTGGAACCTGTGAGCGAGGCGAGCTCCCGCGGGACGAGCGCAGCGCGCGCCTCGCGCGAGATCCGCGCGCGGCTGGGCCACCCGGTGATCGACGCCGACGCGCACCAGCTCGAGTTCGAGCCGCTCCTCCTCGAGTACCTGCGCGAGGTGGGCGGCGGCCAGTTCGCCGCGCGCGCCCAGGACGCGCTGCGCGCGTTCTTCGGCTGGTACCAGCTCTCGCCGGCCGAGCGGCGGGCGAGCCGCGCGGTGCGCCCGCCGTGGGGCCTGCCGACGGGGCGAGCCGACGACGTCGCGGCGTGCATGGTGCCCGGCCTGTTCCGCCGCGCGATGGACGAGCTGGGGATCGACTACGCGGTGATCTACCCGACGCTCGGCATCCCGTACGTGCGGCTCGCGCCGCCCGAGCTGCGCGCCGCGGTCTGCCGCGCGATCAACCGGTTCTACGCCGACGGCTTCCGCGAGCACGCCGCGCGGCTCACGCCTGCGGCGATGATCCCGATGACCACGCCCGCGCAGGCGCTCGCCGAGCTCGAGCACGCGGTCGGCGAGCTCGGGCTCAAGGCGATCGTGATCGACTGCGCCGTCCCGCGGCCGATCCCGGCGCTCGCCGAGGTGCAGCAGGAGATCGCGCAGGGGAAGCGGCCGGGAGTCTCGCCGGGCCTTCTGCGCGTGATGACGTGGCTCGACACGTTCGGCGTCGACAGCGAGTATGACTACGATCCGTTCTGGGCGCGCTGCGTGGAGCTGGGCGTCTCGCCGACGGCGCACATGGCCGGCATGTGGGGCACGCGCACGTCGGTGTCGAGCTACGTGCACAACCACATCGGGATGTTCGCGGCGTCGGGCGAGGCGCTGTGCAAGTCGCTGTTCCTCGCCGGCGTGACGTACCGCTTCCCCGAGCTCCAGGTCGCGCTGCTCGAGGGCGGCGCGAGCTGGGCGTGCTCCTTGTACGCCGATCTGATCGAGCACTGGGAGAAGCGCAGCCTGCGCGCGATCGACGCCTACGATCCGGCGCAGCTCGATCGCGACCGCCTGGCGCGCGCGCTGCGCGAGCACGGCGGCGAGCGCTACGCGCGGCTGCTCGATCAGACGCTCGATCAGTCGCTCGATCAGTCGCTCGATCGGTCGTGCCGGGGCCTGTTCCTGCTCGCGGGCTGGGTCCCGGAGGCCGGCTGGGAGCCGCGCGATCCGGCGCTGCTCGACGAGTTCGCGCGCTGCCCGATCGAGGACGAGCGCGACCTCCGCGATCACTTCGCCGGCAACTTCTTCTTCGGCTGCGAGGCGTCCGATCCGAGCGTCGCCTGGGCGCTCGACGGGCGCAGCCTGCCGCTCGGCGCCCGGCTGCAGGTGCTGTTCGGCTCGGACATCGGCCACTGGGACGTGAGCGACATGCGCGCGGTCCTCGCCGACGCCTACCGGATGGTCGAGGCGGGGCGCGTGACTCCGGAGGGCTTCCGCGCGTTTTCGTTCGAGAACGCGGTCCGGCTGCACGGCCGCCGCCGGCCGGACTTCTTCCGCGGCACCAGCGTCGAGCACGAGGCCGCCGCGCTGCTCGCCGCCGACGGCGCGTGAGGCGCGCGAGGCGTGTGCGCCCTCGTCACGGCGGACGATGCGGCGGGGACGAGCCGCCAACCCTTCGGTGCGGTCTCGGACCTGGTGATGATACGGAGTCACGTTTGATTCCACATCACGTGTATTTTTATCGTGGCGGCCACTCCGGCAACTATTCTGCTGCGAGTAGATTGCAATTTTGCAATCTAGAAATCTTGTCGTGCGGCACTGGCACGATCCCACAGCACGTTTGCTAATCTCACGAGCGTGGTGGATCAGGTCGACGTCGAGCCGATAATGCCGTTCGGGCTACAGGTGATGGCGCGGGAGCCAGGCCAGCCGATCGCGGCGGCGCTGTCGCCGGGCTGGCTCAAGGAGCAGGTCCGCCGGCACCGGCTGCTGCTCCTGCGCGGGTTCGCGCCGCTCCCGACCGCGGCGGCGCTCGAGGGCTATTGCGCGACGTGGGGGCCGCTCAAGCAGTGGTCGTTCGGCGCGGTGCTCGAGCTCGTCGAGCACGCGAGCCCGGCCGATCAGGTGTTCGACAGCGGCTGCGTCCCGTTCCACTGGGACGGGATGTACGCGGAGCAGCTGCCCGCGTATCAGGTCTTCCACTGCATCAACGCGCTCGATGCGTCCGCGGGCGGGCAGACGATCTTCTGCGACGGCACCCGGATCTGGGCGGACGCCGATCTGGAGACCCGCGCGCGCTGGCGGGCCATCTCCATCACGTACTCCCTCCCGCAGAAGGCGCACTACGGCGGGCAGATCACCGCCCCGCTCGTCTGCGCGCACCCGGACTTCGGCTGGCCGGTGCTCCGGTTCAACGAGCCAGCGCCGGCCGGCGTCCGGCTGCTGAACCCGCCGTCGCTGCGCTTCGCGGGCATCTCCGCCGACGCGGCCGGCGCGTTCGTCGAGGAGCTCCGCGCGCTGCTCTACAGCCCGCGCTACCTGTACTCGCACGCGTGGCAGACGGGCGACACGCTGATCGCCGACAACTACGTCCTCTTGCACGGGCGCACCGCCTTCACGAGCGGCGCCCCCCGCCACCTCCGGCGCGTGCAGCTCCTCGGAGATCCGCCGCGCGCCGGGAGCGACGCGCACCGGCCGGCCTATATAAAGGAGTGACTCGGTGCGTCATGGGCACCGGGGAGCGCCGCCTCGAGGCTCAGAGCTTCTCGGCGGCGTCGGCGTAGGCCTTGCGGACGGCCTCGAGCCGCGCGCGGCGGAAGCGCCCGGGCTCCTTGTCCCAGATCGCGCGGCCGAGCGGCGTGAAGAACGCGGACATCGGCACCTCCGCGGCGCCGCGCGGCGCGAACTTCAGGATCTCGTCGATCGCCGCGACGGCGACGTCGAGGTCGTGGCGCGCGGTGCGCCGCGCGTCGCCCTCGAGCTTGGCGCCCACCGGCACGCGGGCGGCGTGATCATCGGCGATGCTCAGCCACTCGCCGGGATCGAACAGCTCCGAGGGATCGGGGCCGCCGAACCGCACGCCGGAGACGGGCGGCGGCAGGATCTCCTGCGGGATGCGGAACTCGAACCGCCGCTCCGTCCCGCAACGCGCGCACGCGCCGGTGTAGCGGCTGGCGAGATCGCCGTCGAGCGTCACGACCGCGCTCTGGCGCGCGAACCGGCGCTCGCCGCACGCGCACGGGTGCAGGTCCATGAAGAGGTGGGCTTCGGCGTTGGTGCGGGCGAGCTTCGGCATGGTCAGCGGTTTCTGTACGCGTCGCGCGGCAGCGGCCACGTATCGGGATCCTCGGGGTTCGCCAGCCACGGCCGCTCGCCGTAGCGGGACACGAGCTCGTTCGCGATCATCGGGCGATCGATCCCCGTCACGCGGCCGTCGACGTCGTGGCCAGCAGGCCTGGGGATCGGATCGCACGGGTTCTTCGTCAGATCGAGCACGGCGAGGTTCGCGAGCCACGGCGACGCCGCGAGCGCCTCGACGCCCGGGCGGCCGATCTTGTTCCACGACAGCGACAGGTAGCGCAGCGTGCGCAGGGTCTCGGCGCCGGCGATCGCCTTCGCGTCCTCGTCGGTGAGCCCGAGGTTGTCGAGCCCGAGCGATGTCAGGCGAGCGAGGTGCGGCGAGCGCCAGAGCTCGGCGAGCCGGGTCCGCGGCGCGGTCAGGTTCAGGTGCTGGATCGGCGCGGCGGCAAACAGCGTGGGCGCCACGTCGAGGAAGCGATCGAGCGGCAGCGTCACCTCGCCGATGAAGCCGCGGTGGAACGCGTGCCCCGTGATGAGATCCGCCAGCGGCGCCGCCCACGCGCGGCCGTGCTGCTTGAGCAGCGCGCGCTCCTTGCCGAGCAGCGCGCCGTCGCGGATGCCCGCCGCCCGCTGGGTCGCGAGCTCGAGCTGGAGCCGGATGAGCTCGCCGTGCGGATCGCCCTTGGCGTCGTAGTGCGCCGCGAGCGCCCGCCGCGGCGCCTCGTCGTCCGGATCGGCCAGGACGGCCGCGTAGAGCTCGTGCTCCTGGCTCACAGGAAGCCCTTCTTGCGGAGCACCTCGTGAACGCGGGCGTTGTGCGCGTGGACGCGCTCGCGCTCGCGCTGGGTCTCCGCCGGATCGGCCGACGCGCGGATCCCGAACTGCCCCTCGAGGTTCTCGAGGCTCTCCCGGGTGCCGTCCTCGCGGACGCGCCCGTGCCACGAGGTCGTGTCGTCGTTCTCGCGCCGGTAGTAATCGAGGTAGAAGCCCCGCTCGTCGGAGCCGGCGCGGATGACCGTGACCTCGCGGCTGCCCTTCGTCTGGTCCTTGAGGGGCAGGACCTTGCCGGTGGGCAACGGATCCGGCAGCGCGTCGGCGTGATCCGACTCGGGACGCAGCGCCTGCTGGATCGCGGCGCGAGCCGCCGGTGGGACCTCTGTGGCTCGATCGGCGTCGGACATCAGTGGTCTACAGGGTCTATCACGAGCTGGGCGTCAGCGTGGTGCTGCCCGGCGGCGGCCGCACGACCTGCTCGAGCACGAGGCGGTACCGGATGCGGCCGTCGGGCTGCGGCTCCTCGACGATGTCCTTGACCTCGAGCTCGACGCCGGCCTGCATGAGCAGCTCGCGGCCGGGGTTCGCGGGATCCTTGTAGTGGATCCCGTCGCCGAAGTCCGAGATGTCGTGCGCCGTGCCGTTCCGGATCACGAACAGGATGTTGTCTCCGGGCATCGTGCCGTCGATGTCGCTCGCGACGGAGTTGAACGAGTCCCACACGAGCCGGCCCGAGCGGGCGTCCGCGAGGAGCTTGTCGAGCTGCGCGCCCCTCACCGAGATGGAGCGGAACAGCTCCGCCCCGCTGACGGGCGGCAGCTTGGAGAGCGCGGCGTTCAGGACCGACTGCAGCTGCTGCGTCGAGTCGACCTCGCGGCCCGTGCGCAGCCGCGCGTTCAGCTCCTTGTAGTAGAGCTTCGTCGTGTAGAGGTCGATCGCCATCACGTCCTGCATCGTGAGGCCGTTGGGGGCGTACTGGCGCGCGAGGCCCTTCAGGTCCGGCAGGTAGCGCTGGCGGCTGCGGTTGTTGTGGTGCTCGACGATGTACCGGACGACCGTCTCGCGGCTGAGCCCGAACTTGCCGAGCGCCTCCGCCAGCTCCGGCGGGAGCATCGCGCTGACCTCGTCGAACGTCGTGTCTTGCCGCGGCACGGCGTCCGGATCGTCGTGCTGGCCGCGGAGCGGCAGGCCCTCGTTGTCGGTGCGCGGCGCCCGCGCGGCCGTGAGGTTCAGCGCGGTGCTGATCTCGTCGATGTTGACGCCCTCGGCCTCGAGCAGCGTCCGGCGCTGCCCGCCGAGGCCGCCGGTGTTGAGCGCCGTGCCATCGGTGTTGAGCAGGCCGAGCTCGCGGAGCAGCGCCCGCATCTCGGAGACGGTCTGGTCCTGGGGCCGGCTCGGGTTGTCGAGATCCGACATGAGGACGCGGAGCTCGGCGAGCCGGCCGACGTCGTGGTGGCTGAGCTGCTGAGACGTGGTGTCCCAGCCGAGCGCGTCGTTCGTGCCGCGCGTGCGCCCGCCCGACTGCTCGTCGAGCGTCGACGTGATCTCGGCGATCTCGTGCGCGAGCGCGCGCTCGACGTGCGCCCGGTCGGTGTTGCCGGAGACCCGCACCGTGATCGGCGTGGTCGTCATGTCGAAGTTCGCCACGTCCGAGGGGTTCGCGAGCTGATCGTTCGGGACGACCTCGATCTTCACCTGGCGGGTCGTGGTCCCGACGGTCACCTCGAGGGTGTCCGGCGAGACGACGCGGACCTGATCGGGCGGGAAGTGCGAGCCGAGCTTCGGCAGCGCGTCGGTCACGCCGCCCTGGACCTGGGCGGTGTTGTCGCGCCCGGCCGAGCTGCCGGAGTACGTGCTGTCGGGGATCGCGCCCGACGCGCCGGTGTCGCCGGTGCGCGTCGTCGACGACGGAGGCACGATCCCAGTGTTGTCGCCGTTCGTGCCGGTCGTCGTGTTCGGCGTCGTGTTCGGCGTCGTGTTCGGCGTGCTGGTGCGGGGCGGCGCCAGGCTGTCGATGAACTGCCGGAGCTCGGGCGCCGGCAGGTTGCCGATCCGGTCGAGATCGGTCGTCGACATCCCGCGCAGCCGCGAGAACTCGGGCCAGCTGAGCGCCGAGAGCGGACCGCGGGCGGTCTCCGACACACCGCGCAGCGCGAGCGAGCGGTTCGCCGCGTTGATCGTGATGCCGCCGAACTCGGCGGTGTCCGCGGTCGGCGAGTCGGCGGTGATCGTGCTGATCACCTCCTTCTGGCGGTTCCGCAGCTCGTCGATCTGCGCGCGGTTGAGCCCCGGGCCGGACGTGGCGGCGGCGCCCATGACGCGCACCGCACCGTCGCCGCTCTGAATGGTCGGGTTGCCGTCCGGATCGAGCTGCATGGGCCCGAGGTTGTCGAGGAGCTGGCCGGACGACGCCTGATCGCCGCGCGCGCCGCTCGGGCCGTTGGCGTCAAAGCCCATGGCGATCGCGACGCGGTTGTAGTGGACGTCGTACGCGCCGTCGGGGCCGTTGAACGTGACGATCACGCCGCGCGGATCGCCGGGCCGCATCCGGAGGACCGGATCGGTCGTGCGCTCGACGTGGCTGTCGTTGAACGCGTCCTGCGTGCGGTTGATCCCGCGCGTCGCGTCCATCTGCTTCTGGTTGCCCTGCGACGTGCCGCTGCTGCCGCCCCAGTCGACGCGGCCCGCGCCGAGCTCGGCGGAGCTGTGGCGGGCGGCCCACGCGCCGGTCGGGCCGAAGCTGTAGACGAAGACGCGGCCCTCGCGATCGCCGCCCTCGCCGCGCTCGTTCAGCATGTCGTTGCCGCCGATCAGATCGCCGCGATCGCGGAGCGCGGAGAGATCGTCGCGCGACAGGATGCCCTCGTTCGGCATGCGGGTGCCGCCGGGGCCGCTCGTCACGTCGATGTTGTTGGCGTAGATGTAGCGGGTCTTGCCGTCGGGGCCGGTGACGGGGACGCGGTAGTTGTAGCCGTTGTCGGGCCAGCTGCCGTCCGCCGCGGAGCGCGGCTCGATCGGCCCGGCGGTGCCCGGGTACGGGGCCACGCCGAGGTTGTCGCGCGCGATGTCGAGCGCGTCGTTGAGCTCGCCGATGTGCATGAACTCGCCGTGATCCTCGACGACGTTGCGCGTCGAGCCGGGCGCGCCCTCACCGAACAACGGGTGCGGGTCGTAAGAGCCGGTGCGCTGGCCCCACAGCGCGGCGGGGTTGCGCTGGCCGATCGGATCGGCGGTGCCGAGCATGAGCATGCCGGGGTAGTCGGTGCCGTGGGGCAGCGTGGCGGCGTTCGTGAGGCCAGCCATGCCCGAGCCGATCACGAGGCGATCGACGCACGGCGCGTCCGACTCCTGGACGCGGCGGATGATGTCCTCCTGGCGCTGCGCGTTGCGCGCCCGCGCCTCCTCGGCCTTCGCGTGCGCCTCCTCGGCGCGGCGGCGGTTGTCGACGCGATCGGTGACGCCCTGCCGGACGTCGAGGTCCGGGAACATCTGCTGCAGCTCGGACATCCGGCGGTTGATGTAGTCGGGGTTCGTGCCGCCGAGCTGGAGCTGATCCATCAGCTCGCGGACGCGCTTGACCGCTTGCTGGCGGCGATCGCTGTCGCCGTCGCCGATCTTCTTGCTCTCCGCCTGGTTGCCCTGGACGTCGCGCCGCGCGAGCGTCTGATCGAGCTGGGCGATCTCCGCCATGCGCTGCGAAAGCTCGTTCACCGCGTCGCGGTCGGCCTGCGTGTACGGGCGCTCGACCGTCGGCTGATCGGGCAGGACCGACGACGACGGCAGCTCGTGCCCGCGGCCGGGCGTGCCGCGCACCGCGTCGGGATCGGCGTCCTGCGCCGACAGATCGGTGCGCGAGGCGTCGCGGCGGTGGCCATCGACGTCGATGCCGCCCTCGGACAGCCGCGCCGCCCACGCCGCGCGCGCGGTCCCGGGCCCCTGGTACGGATCGTTGGCGAGCGCCTGGTAGACGCGGCGCGCGTCGTCGAACGCCCGCTGCTGCTCCGGCGTGGTCGGCAGCGGGTGGCCGAGCTCGGCCTCGACCTGCTGGCGGCGGCGCTGGCTCGCCGGGTCGTCGCCCATGACGCCCATGTGATCGAGCAGCGCGCGCATCTCGCCCGCGCTGCTCGGATCGGCGTCGACCATGAGGACGCGCAGCTCGGCCACGCGGCCGAGGTCGTCGTGTGTGAGCGGCGCGTCCGCGTCGGTGCGCGGCGCGTTCGGATCGGCGGTCCGCGCGTTCGGATCCGCGTTCGCGGCGTCCGCGCGCAGGATCGAGGTCATCTCGGCGACCTCGTGCGCGAGCGCGCGCTCGACGTGGTGCGGATCGACGCCCTCGGCGACGCGGATCGTCGCCGGGTTCGTCGACAGATCGAAGTTCGCGACGTCGCTCGGGCTGAGCATCCGATCGGCGGAGGCGACCTCGATCTTGACGTTGCGGGTCTGGCCGCCGACGTTCAGATCGATCGAGCCGTCCGGGTTGACGCGGACCGTGTTGCCATCGAAGTGGCCGGCGAGCCGCGGCACGGACTTCGTGACGCTCTGCTCGACGCCGGCCCGGTTCGGGGCCGCGCCGTTGCCGCTGTACGTGCTGTTCGGGACCATCGACGACGCGCCGGCGCGATCGGCGGGCGGCGTGCCGTCGGTGCCGTCGGTGCCGTCGGTGCGGAGGCTGGTCGACTGGCCGTCCGCATCCGTCTGCGGGCGCTGCGAATCGGGCCGGCGCTGCGTCTCGATCGCCGCGACGGTGTCCGGATCGAGGTGCGGCCGCACGAGGTCGAAGCGCGCGTCGGCGTCCGGCTGGCCGCTGCGCAGGCCGAGCTGGTCGATCATGACGTCCAGCTCGTGGCGGGCGCGCGGGTCGTTCGGGTTCACGCCGAGGTCGCGCGCGAGCACGCCCATCTCGGAGATCCGGCCGTGATCGGCGGTGGACAGCTGGGCGTCGGGGCGCAGCGGCCCGTCGGCGGCGAGCGTGTCCCGCGCGTCGGGCACGCCGCGCTCGCGCTGGTGGATCTCGGCCAGCTCGTGGGACGCGGCGCGGCCGACGTCCGCGTCGCTGGTGCGCCGCGACACGGTGACGTCGTAGCCGTCGGGGGTCGGCTCGTGGCTCGCCGCCCGGCCGTCGCGCGCGAGGCCGACGTCGGGGGTCACGGTGCTGCCGTCGGGGAGCACGAAGTTGTCGCCCGAGCGCGTCACGCCCGGAGGCAGGTCCACGCCGCCTTGCTCGGAGGTGAGCTGGCGCCGCATGCCGTCGGTCGTGAGGTCGGGCTGCTCGCGCGGGCGCGAGTCGCCGGGCAGCGGGGCGGCGTCGGCGGGGGTCTGGGCCGGGTCGCCCGTCCGCGCGGCCGGCTCGTCGGTGGCGGGGCGGCGCTGCGCCTCGATGTTCGCGACCTCGCGCTCGACGACGCGCGGCACGTCGGCGTCGCCGATCGTGCCGGAGACGTCGATGACGTGGCGGCCGGCGGTGTCGACCGTCGTGGTGGCGACCGACGCGTCGGTGCGCGGCCGGCTCGTGACGACGACGTTGACGGGGCCCTCGGGCGTCTCGGCCCGGACCTCGACGCCGTCGTCGGTGCGGCGGGTGGTGGTCGACTGCGCGCTCGGGATCTGCGACGCGACGGTGTCAGCCGCGGTGGAGCGCGCGCGATCGACGACGGCCTCGTTGTCGGGCGCCGGGCGGCCGTTCGGATCGACGGGCGCGTCGGAGCGGCGGGCCGGATCGGCGGTGCCGCTCTGGCCGGTGTCGCGGGTGCCGCCCGAGGTATCGGCGCCGCCGTCGCCGGCCGGGGTGCCGCCGCCGCCGCTGCGGCGCTCGGCGTACGCCTCGGCGCGCGAGTTGACGGTGTTGCCGACGGTGTTCATGCCCGCCGACATCAGGATCTTCGTCGGATCGAAGCTCTCGGCGGCCTTCGCGCGCGCCTGCTCGAGCGAGCCGGTCGTCGCGAGCGTGTAGCCGAAGTTGCCGGCCGCCTCGCCGATCGTCTCGGTCGCGGTGTCGATCACGACGTCGGCGCCCGCGCGCACCACCTTGTTGGTGAGCCGCGCGTCGAGCAGGTTGTCGAGGCCGCGCGCCTTGGCGCCGGACACGCCGATGTTGGCGAGCGACGCGGCGATCGCGCCCGGATCGGTCATCGCGCCGACGCTCGCCTTGCCGGCCTCGCTGAACGCCTCGGCGGGCGACTTGCCCGCCTGCAGCGCGTCGAAGCCGGTGTTCCAGAACGTGGTGGCGCCGCTCGACGCGATGTCGAAGCCGCCCTCGACCACGCCGGACACGACCGCGGTGGCCACCTTCTGCGCGGCCTGGCTCGCGAAGCGCTTGGCGACCATGCCGCCGAGCTGGCTGCCGACGGAGCCGCCGCCGGCGGCCAGCGCCGCCGAGATGAAGCCCTCGCCGAAGCCCTGGATGCCCTCGAGCACGGCCTCGTTCGCGATCTCGCTGCTCGGCCGCCCGACGGGCTTGCCGTCGGGGCCCATCTGGAACGAGCCGTCCGGACCGGTCTCGAAGTTCGAGCCCGCCCAGCCGCCGGGCCCGAGCTGGGCGCCGACCTCCTCGCGCTTGTCCTCCGGCACCCCGGACATGTCCGGCCTGCCGTCAGGGCCGAGCGGCACGTAGCCGTAGTTCGGGACGTAGACGCCGTTGCCGTTCTCGGCGAGATCGATCGCGCCCTGGCGCGCGATCAGCTCGCCGCCGAGGTACGCCGTGCCGGTGATCGCGCCGCCGATGACGCCGGCGAGCAGCGCGGCGGCGATCGGGCCGCCGAGGCCGCCGGTCGCGACGGTGAACGCCACCGCCGCGATCGTCGCGAGGCCGACGATGATCATGCTGCGCCACGGCCCGTTCCAGAAGTCGATGAAGCCCTCGATGAACGAGTCGGGGAGCAGATCGACGACCGCCGCGGCCAGATCGCCGAGCGCGGTGAGCGCGCGGTCTGCGAGCTCGACGACGGCGTCGCACGCCGCGTTGAACGCGGCGCGGTAGCCCTCGACGGCCGCCTGCGCGACGTCGAACGCCGTGTTGACGGCGGCCTCGGCGAGATCGAACGCCGCGTTGACGCCCGCCTCGGCGATGTCGAACGCCGTGTTGACGGCGGCCTCGGCCACCTCGAACGCCGCGTCGACGGCCTGGTGCGCCTTCTGCTCGATCGCGGTGACGGCGTTGTTCAGCGTCTGCTCGACGGAGTCGACGATCTGGGTCGCCTTGTCGGCGGCCCGCTGGATGCCCTGCTCGAGGGCCCGGCCGGCCTCGGTGATGTTCTGCTGCAGGCCGTCCATGGCCTGGTTGAAGCGATCGCGGAAGCCCTGCGTCGCCTGCTGCAGCTTCTGGCCGAGGTCCTTGTTGATGAGCGACACCGCGGCGATGAGGCCGTCCAGCGCCGCGTTGACGAACGTCTGGAACGCCTCGACGAGCGTGTTCAGCGCCGTGGTCAGCACGCGGACCAGGCCCTGGAGGGCCGAGGCCAGCGCCTGGATGACGCCGCGGATCATGCTCGCCGCCGCCGAGATGAGGCCGCGGATCGCCGCTGCCGCCGCCGAGATCAGGCCCTGGATGGCCTGCTTGGCGGCGTTCAGCGCGGCCATCGCCGCCGCGCGCGCGGCCTCGAGCACCTTCATGGCCAGCGACCGCGCCGCCTCCATGATGCGCATCACCGCGGCGCGCGCGGCCTCGATGATCGAGGCCGCCATGTCGAGGAGGTCGTTGACGCGATCTTTGACCCAGTTGACGACCTTGCCGAAGATGCCGCCGCCGCCGCCCTCGTCCTTCTGCGCGGCCGCCTCGGCGCGCTTCTGCGCCGCGGCCGCCTCGGCGCGCTGGCGCTCCGCCTCGGCCTGCTGCTCGCCGCTCGTGATCTCGCGCTGGTAGCCCTGCTCGCCCTCGCGGAGGTGGCGATCCACCTCCTGCTGGCCGCGCGTCTCCTCGCGCTGGACGTCGCCGCGCATCTTGTTGTCTGTCTGCTGGACCTGCTGGTCCATGTCGGACTGGATGCGCTGCTGATCGGCCTCGGACTGCTGGTTGGCCTGCGCGACCTGCTGCTGGTGCTGCGCCTGCGCCTGCGCGCGGCGCTGCTCGTTGGCGGCGCGCTCGCTCGCCACGTCGGCGTCGGTCTTGGCCTTCGCCTGCACCTGGGCGGCCTGCGCCTGCGTCTGCGCCTGCTGCTGCTCGGTGGCGAGCTGCTGCTGCGCCTGCTGGTTCTGCCCGTCGAACGTCTGCTGCGCGGCCTGGTGGTCGGCGCCGTACTGCGCGCTCGCCGCCGCCTGCTCGGCCTGGTAGCCGGCCTGCGCCCCGGCGACGCCGGCGTCGCGCTGGGCGCGGGCGGCCTCGCCCTCGGCCTGCGCGGACGCCTGCGCCGTCGCGACGGACGCCTGCGCCGTCGCCTGCGCGGCCTGCGCCTGCGCCTGGCCCTGCGCGCGGTGCTGCTGCGCCTCGGCCTGCGCCTGCGTCTGCGCCTGCTGGCTCGTCGCGGTCAACGTCTGCTGCGCGGCCTGCGTGCCGGTCTCGGCCTGCTGGGACGCGTCGGTGATCGAGCGCGCGCTCTCCTGCTCGGCGCGATCGACGTGGCCGCGCGCCTCGGTCGCGATGGCGGCGTGGCCCTGCGCCATCTGCGCGGGCGCCTGCGCCTTCATCTGCTGGGCGACGCCGGACTCGACGTTGGCGATCGCGGCCTGGCGGCTCGGCAGGCCCTCGGCGGCGCCGGGGCCACCGCGGCCCCGCGCGCCGGCCGCGCCGGGCGTCGCGGCCGCGGCATCGCCGGGATCCGGGGCGGCGGGGCCTGGCAGGTTGATCTCGGGGACCTGCGGCTGCTGCTCGAGCGCCGCGCGCGCCTGCGCGAACTGGCCGGCGGCGGCCGCCTGCGCCTGGGCGGCGCCCGCGGTCTCGACGGGGGTGACCTGGCGCGGCGTCGCGAGCTCGGCGGCGCGCGGGCCCAGATCGGCGGACGCGGCGAGCTCGGTGCGCGCGGCGAGCCGCGCGGAGGCGGCGACGCCGGAGGCGGCGAGCGCGGGGCCGAGCTGGGCCGTCCGGGCCGCGACGGTGGGATCGGGCGCGGCCGCCTGCGTGACGGCGGACTGGCCGTGCGCGGCGACGTGCCCCATCGCCTGCGGCGACTTGGCGGCGATGATGCCCGGCGGCGGCGCGGCGGCGACCCGCGCGCGCTCCTGCGCCGCGGACTGCGCGTGCGCGGCGGCCTCCTGGTGCCCTTGCGCGGCGGCCTGGCCGGCGCGCTGCACGCCCTGCTGGTTGGCGGCCTGTGCGCGCTGGGTGTTCTGGCTGACGGCGGCCTGGCGCGCGGGCGCCTCGACGGTCGGCACCTGGCGGTGCAGCTCGGGCCCGAGCGGCGCGACCTGGCTCTGCTTGGCGGCCGCGGCCTGCTGCGGCACCTCGCGCTGGGTCGCCTGCTCGGCATCGAGGCTCGACTGCGCGGCGGTGCGATCGCCCTCGAGGCTGACGGTGCGCTGGACCATCCCGGCCGGGCTCGGCGCGCTCTGGCCGCCGCTCGGGGCGGGGCGGACGGGCGGGACGTCGGGCGCGCGCGACGGCGTCGTCGGCGCGCGCGGCGCCGCGGTGGCGCCGGCGGGCGTCGGCTTGGCCGGCGGCACCGCCTCGGCCTTCGACGGGTGCGCCTGCGTGGCCGGCGGCTGGACGGCCGCGGAGTGCGAGGCGGGCGCGTGGGGCTGACGCTCGGCGACGTGGCCGGCGCCCTCGGCGCCGCGGACGTTCCCGCCGCGCTCGCCAGCGGCGGGCGCCTGGCGCGTCGGTCCGGCGTGATCGTGGCCGCGCGGCGCTGGCTGTGCCTGCGGCGCGTGCGGCGTCGCCGCGGGGCGCTGCTGCGGCGTCGCCGCGCGCTGGGTCGCCGCTTGCTGCGCCGCCTGCGCGGGCAGCGCCGCGGGCGGGCGCGCGGTCGGCTGCGGAGCCGGCTGCGCCGCCGGCGTCGGCGGGGTCGCCGCGGCCGGGCGCGCGGCCTGCGCCGTGCCCGCGCCGGTCAGCTCGGGCGGCATCTGCGGCGTCGGTGGGGTCCGGCCCTGCGCGGAGATCTGGAAGCTGGGCTGCTCGATCGCGCCGGTCGGCGCCGGCTGCGTGGCCGGCTGCGACGCGACGGGCGGCGCGTTGACGGTGGCCGGGGTCGTGGACCGCGGCGGCGGCACCGCGGTCGGCTGCCGCACGGGCGCCGGGCCCGCGCCTGCGCGCGGGGCGGCCTGCGCCGCGGCGGGAGCCGCCGACGTCGGAGCGGGGGCCGCGTCGCGCGCGGGGCGCGCCGCGGTGGCGAGCGTCGCGGCGCCGCGCGGCGCCTGCGTGGCGACGGCCGCGCCGGCGACCGCCTGCGCGCCGGCCTGGGCGCGGCCCTGCTGCGGGCGCTGCTCGGCGCGCTCGCCCGCGTGCTTCTTGCCGGGGCCGTCGTCGTCACCCTTCTTCTTGTCGCCGTGCTTGTCGCCGTCTTTGTCGGCGCCGGCGTGCTTGGCGCCGTGCTTGTCGCCGTCCTTGTCGGCGCCGGCGTGCTTGCCACCGTCCTTGCCGCCGTCCTTGGCTCCGTCCTTGGCGCCGTCCTTATCGTCGTCGCCCTTGCGGCGGCCCTTCTTGTCGTCGCCGTCCTTGGCCTCACCCTGGGCCTCGTCGCCGCCCCGGCCGCGAGCCTGCTGCCGATCACCGCTGTCGGGCTCTCCTTTATTGCCGCCCTTCTCGCCGCCCTTCTCGCCGCCCTTCTCGCCGCCCTTTTCGCCAGCAGCCTGCTTCCCGCCGGGCGCCCTGCCCTCGCCGGGCGCGGCGCCGTCGCCGCGCGCCTGCTCGCCGGCCCCGCGCTCGCCGCGCTCGCCGCCTGGCTCGCGCGCTGCGCCCCCGCGCGAAAGCGCGCCGATGCCCGCCACATGGCCGGCGACCCCGTCGGGTCCGATCCGGAGCGAGCCGAACGGGCCGTCGACGGAGAAGCTCGCGCTGTTGCGATCGAGCGAGAGCGCGCTGCGGACCGGCCCGCTGCCGTCCGCGAGCTGCGCCTCGAGCACTCCGGCGTTCCCGCCGATCCCCGCACCGAACCCGCCGTTCACGCCCGCGCCGAACCCGCCGTTCACGGCTGCACCGATCACACCCGCGCCGAACCCGCCGCTCACGCCCGCGCCGTCGAACCGGAGCGAGCCCATCGGCGTATTGATCGATGCCCGGCCGCCCTCGGCGCCCATCGAGAACGCACCGAACTTGCCTTCCGCCGAGAAGCCGCGCGGACCGAACGACACGGCACCGCCCTCGCCGCGCATCTCGAAGTCACCGCCGCCGTGCGCCTCGAGGCTCACCCGCCGGCCGTGCGCGTGCCCGCGCTCGCCGCGCGCATGCTCGCCGCCTCCGTGCGCGTGCTCGCCGCCTCCGTGCGCGTGCTCGCCGTCGCCGCGCGCGTGCTCGCCGTCTCCGCCACCGTCTCGATCGCGGCTGCCCGCGTCCGCCCGCGCCTCCCGCGCCGCCGCCTGGGCGCGCGCCACGGTCGCGGCGTGCTCCGCGCGATCCGACTCGGCCTCCGCGCGCTCCTCCGCCTCGTCGTCGTCGTCGCCGCCGCCCTCGTCGTCCCCCTCGCGCTCCGCCTCGTCCTCCTCGCGCGCCTCGAGATCGCCGTCCTTGGCGCCGTCCTCGCCGCGCTCGTGCTTCTTGCGCTTCTCCTCGGACCGCTCGAGGTCCTCGTGGAGCTCGCGCTCCGCCGACCGCTCGAGCGTCCACATGAGCTCGCGCAGGCTGTCGCCGATCACCGTCGCCGCGGCGACCACGCCGCCGCTGTTCTTCATGGTGCTGCCCATGCGGCGCACCGCGTCCTCGATCACCGTCGCCGCGCGATCGCGGAGCGTCGCGTCGGGCGACGCCGAGTGCAGCACCTCGTCCTTGTGCTCGTCGGCGTGGCCCTCGGCCTCGTTCCGGTGGCCCTCGGCCGGCTGCGGCTTTTGCTCCTGCTGCTGCTGTTGCGGCTGCCGCTGCGCGTGCGCGCCCGCCGGCTCGGCCGGCCGCTGCGTCTCGGCGCCCTGGCCCTGCGCGGAGGGCGTCGGCTTCGCGAGATCGACCGCGAGCGGATCCGCCTTGGGCCCCAGGTCGACGGCCGCCTGGAGCGACCGCGTCAGCTTGCCGATCGTGCGCTCGACGTCGGGCACGCGCGCGGCCGCGCCCAGCTCGCCCTTGACCGTGTCGAGGAGCTGCCGCGACAGCGTCTGCAGATCAGCCGGCTTGGGCTGCTGCGGCAGCGCCTGCGCCGCGGCGAGCGTGCGCTTGCCGAGCGTGCTGATGAGGTTCGTGACTCGCTCGCGGCCCGTGGTCGCGAGCTGCTCCCTTTGCGCTTCGTCGCGACGGTGCCGGCGGGCCCGCTCGCGCTCACGCTTGCGTCCGCGCGGCGTGTTCGACATCGACGTCTTCCTTGTACGAAGACGCTATCGCGGAGTTACCCCCACAAGCGCGATCCGTATAGTGAATTCGATGCACCGTCTGGTCGCGGTCACCGCGGATCTGTCCCTCGTATCTACGAATGATTTTGATCTCATACGTACGGGGGATACCGCCTGGACGTTTTCCCTTCCGGGGTTGATGGAAGCGGGGGCCGTCGGCCCCGAGATCTGGACCGCCTCATCCGGGGATCTGATAGTCCGGCGTTTCGGCCAGGACGGCGTGACGATCGGTGAAGTCCCCCTGCCCGGTCCGATCTCTCCCGGCCGGTGGCTCACGTCCGCGTTCGTCCAGGCCGCCGTCTGGCAGGGGGACGCCCCCTGGGCCGTGCGCCCGGACGGTCCCGTCGCGCTGCCCGCCGCCGAGCTCGCCGCGCCGATCATCGATGGGCGGTGGCTGATCTGGCGCAACGGCTACGCGGCGCTGTGGCGCTCCACCAACGAGGTCTGGCGGATCCGCCTCGGCGACGCGAGCGCCGCGCTCCTCGAGGTCGCGGCGCTGCTCGACGGCCGGCTGATCGCCCTCGGCGTGCGCGAGCGCCCCGGCGACGAGCTGCGGCTGCTCGTGGTCAGCGCGCGCGACGGCTCGATCTCGTCGAGCCTGCGCCTCACCGGCGCGCGGCGCATCCGGTTCGCCCCGCGCCGCGGCACCGCGCTCGTCCAGGTCGCCGAGCACGTGATCGCGATCGATCTCCGCCTCGGCCGCGTGCTCCGCGAGATCGCGACCGGGCCCCAGCTCCACGACTTCGTCGTCGACGAGACGATGCAGGCCGTCGGCTTCGTCGGTCCCGCCGGCATGGAGGCCGCGCGCTACGCCGACTTCGAGCGCGGCCTGTTCCTGTTCGCCGAGCTCCCGCGTGCCGGCGCTGCAGCCGACGAGCCCGCCAGCGAGCCTCCCGCGCTCGCGGGCGATCCCGAGCTCGCCGCGGCCCACGAGGCCGACCTGCGCGCGGCCGTGATCGCCGAGACTCCCGCCGAGGCGCCCGCACCGCCGCCCCCCGATCTCGCGGCGAGCGGCGAGGCGATCCTGCGCGGCCCCCTGTGGGCGCTCGGGCCGCACGAGGAGTGGCCGCTCGCCGGCGCGCTCGAGGCGCGGCGCGCGCTCGAGGCGCGGCTCGATCTGCTCGGCGCGCGGCTGTGGAGCGCGATCGCCGACGCGTGGGACAGCGGCCGCATCGCCCAGCCCGAGCCCCGCGAGCCGCCGTTCGCCGCCGAGGTCGCCGGCATCCTCCGCCGCGGCGGCGGGCGCGCCGGCGAACACGTCACCAAGGCGCGCCTCGCCGTCGCCGAGCTCGAGGTGGCGCTCGCCGCGACCGATCTCCAGCGCGGCAAGCGCCTGATCCCGCTCGAGGTGCTCGCGCGCCAGTTCGGCCTCTCGCCGCTCGCCGCGCAGATCCTGCTCGTCGTCGCCGGGCCGCACCTGCGCGGCGACTACGCCCGGCTCTACGGCGTGCTCAGCAACGACCCCGCGCGCGCGATGTGCGACGAGCTCCTGCTCACGTACATCCTCGGCGCCGACAAGACCGACGCGATCGCGCGCGAGCTCGAGCGCGACCGCCCGCTGCGCCGCTACGGCCTCGTCGCCGTCGCGCCCGACACGCCGTCGCGGCTGTTCGCCACGCTCACCGTCGATCCGATGGTCGTGCGCATCATGCGCGGCGGCTCGCTCGACGTCGACTCCGATCCGCACCTGCGGCCGCGCGTCGCCGATCGCGTGCTCGATCAGGTGCGCGTGCCGCGCGCGATCCTGCGCGACGCCATCACCGCGCTGTCGGTGGCGCGCGATCAGCCCGCGCGCGTCGTCGTCCGCGGCCGCACCGGCAGCGGCCGGCGCACGCTGCTCGCGGCCCTGGCCGGCGCGGCCGGCCGCGCGCTCGGCGTCATCGATCTCGGCGGCGCGCCGCGCGCCCCCGAGCGGCTGTTCGAGCTCCTGCGCGCGTCCCTGCGCCGCGCGCTCATGCGCGGCTGGATCCCGTGCGTCGAGGGCATCGAGTTCATCGGCGACGAGGACCAGAGCCAGCGCGAGGGCATCGCGACGATCCTGCGCGAGCACCCCGGCCCGCTCGCGCTGCGGATGACCGTGCACGCCCGGGCACCGCTCGATCCCGGCTACCTCACGCTCGATCTGCCCGTGCTCGACGAGCACGAGCGCCACGCCATCTGGCAGGACGCGCTCGAGCGGCGCGGGCTCGCCGCCGCCGACGCCGCCGAGCTCGCGGCGCGCTACCGCATCGGCCCCGGCGTGATCGAGCGCGTGACCGGCTCGGTCGGCGAGGCGTACGGCAAGGCCGTCGCGAGCGGCGAGGCCGACAGCGCCGCCGCCACCGCCGCCGTCAACACCGGCGTGCGGCAGCACCTCGAGAGCCGGATCGGCGACGTCGCCACGCGCGTGTCCCGCCAGGCCACGTGGTCCGACGTCGTCCTGCCCGACGATCTCGTCGACAGCCTGCTCGAGATCACCGGCCGCGTGCGCTACCGCAAGAAGGTGTTCGAGGAGTGGGGCTACGGCCGCTCGATCACGACGTCGCGCGGCATCACTGCGCTGTTCTCCGGCGGGCCCGGCACCGGCAAGACCATGGTCGCCGGCGTGATCGCGCGCGACCTCGGCGTCGAGCTCTACCGCGTCGACGTCGCGCGCATCACCTCGAAGTGGATCGGCGAGACCGAGAAGAACCTCGGCAGCCTGTTCGACGCCGCCGAGGACGGTCAGGTGATGCTCCTGTTCGACGAGGCCGACTCGCTCTTCGCGCGGCGCACCAACGTGCAGACCAGCGTCGATCGCTACGCGAACATGGAGGTCAACTACCTCCTGCAGCGCCTCGACAGCTTCGAGGGCATCGCGATCCTGACGACGAACTTCGGCACCGCGATCGATCCCGCGTTCCGCCGCCGGCTCAGCTTCCGCGTCACGTTCCCGTTCCCCGACGACGAGATGCGCGAGCGGCTGTGGCGCGCGCTGATCCCCGCCGAGGTGCCGCGCGCCGAGGCGATCGACTTCTCGAGCCTCGCCACCCGCTTCAAGCTCTCGGGCGGCTACATCCGCAACGCGAGCCTGCGCGCCGCGTTCCTGGCCGCCGAGGAGGGCCTGGCGCTGACGCAGGACCACATCGAGCGCGCGATCCGCGCAGAGTTCCGCGAGATCGGCAAGCTCGCGGACACCGGAATGCTCGAGTAGGACCGTCTCACGAATCCAGATCTCACTCCGGGTCTGCACAGGCACCCTGAAACAGCGGTGCCGCAAAACGCGGCAGGGGCGGCCGGCCCCGATCCCGGGGTGTGGCAATTCTGCACTCGACGCAGATCGCGATCGCAGACTGCCGCGTTCTGCGGCACTGCCGCGCTCGCGCGCCGCACCGCGTATGAATTTGCTATTTCGGATTGACGGATTAGGCGGAACGCGCGTACATCCACTCCAGGCGAGTGACAAGGTGGCGACTTACCACGCGATCGCTGCGGTCGGGCAGGCAGTGCTGGGGCTCCTGGCACAGACCTGCCCGCGCCCCGCGCTCCCGGGCGCGCGGCTCGGGGGCGCGGCACCGGCGCGGCTGGCCTCAGCGCCGCGCCGGGCCCCCCGCCGAGCTCCAGATGGGCGGCTGTACGAGCCATCACGCCCCATCGAGCTAGCCCCTCGATCCGCTGGCGGCGCGATATCTGAAGTCGATCTGGGACGTGGCCAAACCAAATATCCAGATCTTCGCAGCGTACGTGGCGCGGGGCGTGCCGCGCGCCTCCGCGCTGGAGCTGCCCGAGCCGGAGCCCACCAGAGAGGCCCGCACGCTGCCGGCGGAGCACTGGCAATGATCCCCGCCGCGGGGCTCGCCGCCCTGGATCGCCGGTGCAATGGACGGGCCGCGTGACGGCGCAGTCGGCCACACCGCACCGCGCGCGCGTCCGCATCGAGTCGCGGCCCGCCGCGCCCGAGGGCGCCCTGCCGCGCATGGACGTCGCGGCGTTCGTGGGCTTCGCCGCGATGGGGCCGCTGCACGTCCCGACGCGCATCGAGAGCTTCGCGCGGTTCGAGGCGATCTTCGGCGGCGAGCTCCCGCTGGCGTGGGATCCGGCGCGCGGCGGGCCGGTGCGCGCGCTGCTCCGCGCGGCGGTGCGCGCGTTCTTCGACAACGGCGGCGAGCGCTGCTGGGTCGTGCGCGTGGCCCGGCCCGTGGAGCCGAGCACGTTCCCGCTCCCCGGCGTGATCGCGCTCGCGCCGCCCGACGCGGCCGGCGGGCGCGCGGCGTTCGCGCAGGCGCGGTCGCAGGGGAGCTGGTCCGACGGGGTCATGGTGAGCTCGGCGCTCCAGGCGTTCCCGCTCCACGTGACCGGCTGGTCGCCCGGCGAGGGGTGGATCGCGCTCGCGCCGACGAGCGGGCGCGAGCTCGAGGCGTGGGACCTGATCCGGCTGCGCTTCGCCGACACGTCGCTCGAGGCGATGCTGTTCGCGGGCGGGCTGCAGGTGGACGAGCGGCCGCCGGGCGCGCCGCGCAGCGACGCCATCGTGCGCGCCCTCGCGGGCGACGGGGGCCTCCTCTGGCTGTCGCCGGAGCCGCCGAGCGCGGCGATCGCCGCGGCGCGCGCGTTCGACCTGCCCGCGCCGGGCCTGCCGCTCCTGCCCGGCGCGGCGTGGGAGGCCGGCGGCGTGCGCGTGCCGCTGGCGCTGCGCCCGGGCGACGCGCCGGCCCCCGGCTCGGTGATCGCGCTCGATCTCGAGGGCGGCGGCGAGCCCGTCTGGCTCACCGTGGTCGAGGTCTCCGCCGATCCCCAGGACCCCGGGCAGAGCTGGCTCGCCGGACCGATCCGCCGCCGCGTCGCGCCGCCGGCCACGCTGCCCGCCAGGCCGGCCACCGCGGAGCGGCTCACGCTGGAGCTCTGGTCGCGCGCCGCGGGCGGGCAGCTCGCGCGCGCCGCCGATCTGGGGTTCCACCCCCGGCACCGCCGCGCCTGGATGTCGCTCGCCACCGACGAGGAGATCCACGGCGGCGAGGCGATGACGCACGTCGAGCAGGCGCCGCACGGCCAGGCCACCGCGCCGCCGCGCGCCGGGCTCGCGCCGGCGGCGTTCCCGCTCGCGGGCCGGGATCGCAACCGCGTGACCCTGCCCATCGGCGTGCGCGACGTACCGGCGGTGTGCCTCGGCGCGCGGCTGCCCGCGGGGGCCGGCTCGCCGCTCGAGCGCGACGGGCTCGACGCCTACGACGAGCGGCTGTTCGTCGATCCGGCGCTCGCGGACACGCCGCACGGCGCGCTCGTCGCGGCCGCCGAGCGGATCTGCGACCTCGGGCCGACCCCGCGGCGGCTGCGCGGCATGCACCCGCTCCTCTCGATCGACGAGGTCACGCTGATCGCGATCCCTGACGCCGTCCACGCCGGCTGGTCCCGCGCCGCGTCGATCGATACGCCCGCCGCCGCCGGCGCCCCTCAGCCTCAGCCTGCGCCCGGCTTCTGCGTCGAGCCCGACGCCGCGCTCGGCTGGCGCGTCAGCACCGCCGCGCACCGCGCGCTGCTCCGGCTGTGCGCCGCCCGCGGCGATGCGCTCGCGGTCCTCGCCCTCCCGTGCGACACGCGCGAGGAGGACGCCCTGCGCTACGCGGGCGAGCTGCGCGGCCTTACGCCCCCGCGCTTCGCCGCGCCGCCCGCGGACCCCGTACCGCTCGTGCCGCCGCTCACCAGCGACGAGCGCGGCGTCGCCAGCTACGGCGCGCTGTACCACCCGTGGGTCGTCTCGCGCGCGGACGCCGCCGCGCCGCCCGCGGCCGTGCCGCCCGTCGGGGCCGTCACCGGCGCGATCGCCGGCCACGCGCGGAGCCGCGGCCCCTGGGCCGCGCCCACGGGCCAGCCCCTCGCCGGCGTCCTGGGCCTCGTGCCAGGCGGCGCCGAGCGCACCGCCGAGCTCGACGCCGGCGCGATCAACGTGCTCCAGGGCGAACCGCGCGGCTACCTCGCGGCGAGCCAGTGGACGCTCGGCACCGGCGGCGACGTGCGCGAGATCCACGTCCGCCGGCTGCTCGCGATGCTCAAGCGCGCCGCGCGCCGCCTCGGCGAGCGCTACGTGTTCGCGCGCCACAGCCGGAGCCTGCGCCGCGCCGTCGAGCGCGCGTTCGGCGAGCTCCTCGGCCGCCTGTACCACGGCGGCGCGTTCGCCGACGCGACCCCGGCGCAGACGTACGAGGTGCGAGCCGGCTCGCCGCGGGACGCGCCCGCCGCCGGCGAGCAGGGGCGCATCGTCGTCGAGCTCTGCGTCGCGCCGGAGCGCCCGCTCGAGCGCTTCACCCTGCGGCTCGTGGAGCGCCGCGACGGCACGCTCACCGTCGAGGAAGACTAGTACTTGTACTCGGCGCGGGCGTAGTAGAAGCAGCCCTCCATGCCGTACGGCGCGCCGGCGTTGTTGCCCGCCGGGCTGTAGAGGAAGCTGTTGTTGAAGCGGTTCTCCTCGCGCTTCACCTGATCGGGGAAGTTGTCGAACACGTTGTTCGCGCCGATGCTCCACCACAGGCCCCCGATCCGGTAGCCGACGTCCACGTCGAACGTCACCTCGGCGCCGAACGACTCGTCGAGGAACTCGCCGGTCGCCGGATCGAGCGAGTCGCTGTGGTACTCGGTGGGCCCAAAGTAGTTGGCGCGCGCGCCCATCGACCAGCGGCCGTGCTCCCAGCGGAGGCCGAGCGTGCCCTTCTGGCGCGGCGCGAGATCCTCCAGCCGGTTCTTGCCGTAGCGGCCGAGGAAGAGATCGCGCACCCGTTGCTGCTCCGGGCCGTTCGGGTCCGTCCCGAACCGCTCCTCCATGCTGGCGGGCACGTTCACCGCGTCCACGCGCGTCTTCGTGAAGTTGACCGCCGCGGTCGTCTTCAGCACGCCCTTGGGCAGCCGGTGGGAGTGATCGAGCACGATGTCGACGCCGTTCGTCGTTGTGTCGACCGCGTTGATATAGAACTGGGCCGCGCCGACGCCGGGGAACGGGCTCACGATGTCGGTGATGGTCTCGCTGAGGACCGGATCCTCGACGTCGAACAGGCCGGAGAGCACGACGCGATCTTTGATCTGCACGCGATAGAAGTCGGCGCTGAGCGACAGGCTGCCAAGCAGGCGCGACGTGAACCCGCCGCTGAAGTTGACCGAGGTCTCCTCCTTGAGCCGCGGCACGCCGAACGCCTCGGTCACCGGGCTCCGGTTCGGGCTGATGAGGATCTGGGTCGCCGTCGGGACGCCGCCCTTGTTGACGAAGTTCGTGGCGATCGTGCTGTACCAGATCTGCTGCAGGCCCGGCGCGCGGAAGCCCGTCGACGCCGCGCCGCGCAGCGCCAGCTCGGCGCGCTCTTCCTTGAGGACCGACACGCGCCCGGCGAGCTTGCCGATCACCGTGCTGCCGAAGTCGTTGTAGTGCTCGAACCGGCCGCCGATGTCGAGGTTCGTCCTGGCCGTCGGCTGGCTCTCGACGCCCGCGTAGAGCGCCCCGCTGAGCCGGCTCTCGTCGGACTCGTCGGTGGGCCGGAAGCCCGGGAACACCTGCGAGCCCGGGACCTTCGGCGTGCCGTCCGCCGTCGTCTCCGGCCCCAGCTCGTACGACTCTTCCTGGCCCGCCGTGATGCCGTAGCCCTCGCGGCGCAGCTCCGCGCCCCCCACCGCCGACACCGACTTGAACATGCGCTGCTCGACCTTGTACACGCCGTCGAGGTTGAGGCTCGTCTGGTTGAAGCGCAGCGCGCCCGCGTCGAAGCTCGTCGGGCTGGCCGTGCCGAGCGACGCGTTGAGGCTGTTCTCGATGTAGAAGTGGAAGACGTCTCCGCCGTGGGTGAGGGAGAGATCGCCGTCCCACGGGCCCTTCTTGCCGCGCACGCCGACCGTCCCCGTCCAGGCGTGCAGCCAGGGGTTGATCTCCGGCAAGAAGCCGTTGGGGTAGATGCGCAGGTCCACGCGCGCCTCGGAGGCCGGGAAGCGGTAGAAGCCGGACGCGTTGCCGCGGCGAGCCGTGTACCCGCCGTGCGCGTGGAGCTCGAAGGTGTCGTCGAGCTTGTACCCGGCGTTCAGGAAGGTCGTGCCGACCACCGCGCCCGCCTGGCCCACCGACATCTTGAAGTCGCCGCGGCCCAGGCCCCGCCGCGCGAGCTCGGCGTTCGTCGCCTCGTAGCCCGTGACGCCCGGGAAGATGTCGCCCGTCCACGGCCCGGAGCGGTTGGTGCGGCCGCGGGCAAAGAGCTCGCCCGTGACGTTCAGATAGCCTTTCTTGCCGAGCGCCCAGCCCGTGTTGGCGCCGAGCTTGAACTGCGCGCCGTCGTTGTGCGCGGTGATGCCCGTCATCGTGTAGAGGTTGACGAGATCGACGTTGTCCTTGAGCACGATGTTGATGACGCCGGCGATCGCGTCAGAGCCGTACTGCGAGGCGGCGCCGTCGCGCAGAACCTCGATCCGGGCGATCGCGTTGGCGGGGATGGCGTTCAGATCGACGCCCACCGTGCCACCGTTGAAGATGTTGATGAGCGCGCTCTGGTGCAGGCGCCGGCCGTTGACGAGGACCAGGACGTGCTCCGGGCCCAGGCCGCGCAGGCTCGCCGGATCGATGTGATCGGTGCCGTCCGAGATGCTCAGGTGGGAGGCGTTGAACGACGGCGCGACCGTGTTCAGGATCTGGTTCATCTCGGTGTGGCTCGACTCGGTGAGCACGTCATTCGTGACCACGTCCACCGGCACCGACGTCTCGAGCCGGCTGCGCGGCGTGCGCGAGCCGACGACCACGATCACCTCGCCGAGGCGATCCTCGGCCATCTTCAGATCGAGGACCGCTGGCGTGTCGCCCACGACCGCCGTCTGCTCGAGCGGGCGGTGGCCCGGCGACTCGACCCGCACGACGTGCGTCCCCGGCGGCAGCACCAGCGCGTACCGGCCGCGCTCGTCGGTGAGCTCGTAGACGCCGAGCGCCGGGACGCCCACCGTCGCGCCGACCAGGGGCCCGCCGCCGCTGTCGGAGGTGACCACGCCGGTGAGCGTCGCGCCGCCCGCGGCGCTGGCGCCGCTGCCGGCTCCCGGGTCCTGCGCGAGCGCCGTGCTCGCGAGGCCGCAGAGCCAGAGTGAAGTGACGAGGACCCCCAGAGACAGGACACGACGCATCGATTCCACCCGCATGGCGCGGACCCTATCACGGGTGTTTTCGCGGCCGGGCGCGCGGGCCCTGTGCTTTCCGGCCGCCGGGCGGGTTTGTCCCGCGCCGTCGCGGCGGGACGCCCGGTTCGACCGGTGCGCGCGCGCCGCGGCGGCTCGGGGGCTGGGGCGTTACTTGCCGTCGCTGCGCTTCAGCTGCGGCCGGGGCGTTACTTGCCGTCGCTGCGCTTCAAGATGAGGAACTCGACGCGGCGATTCTTCTGGTACGCCGCCTGGGTGTGGCGCTTGTCGATCGGCCGCATCTCGCCGTAGCCCTGCGACTCGAGGCGCTGCGAAGCGACGCCCTTCTCGGACAGGTAGCGCAGCACCGCGGCGGCGCGCCGGTTCGAGAGGTCGAGGTTGTAGGCGTCGTCGCCCTGCTCGTCGGTGTGGCCGGCGATCTCCATGAGCTGGATCGCGCTGCTGGCCTGGAGCGCGTCGGCGATCTGGTCGAGGATGTAATACGAGTCCTTCTTGATGACGTCCCGGTCGTACTCGAAGTTGATGGGCCTGAGCGTCTCGATCACGCCGCTCTTCTCGATGATGACCTTGCGGGGATCGCCCTTGTCGGCGCAGCCGTCCTCGTCCTCGACGCCGTTGTAGTTCTCCTTCTCGTTCGGGCAGCGATCGTCCTTGTCCAGGATCTGGTCCTTGTCGTTGTCGGCGTCCGGGCAGCCGTCCTCGTCCTCGAAGGCGTCGCGATCCTCGGGCACGGCCGGGCACAGATCGTCGGCGTCGAGCACCTGGTCGCGATCGTTGTCGAGCTCCGGGCAGCCGTCCTCGTCCTCGAAGCCGTCGCGGTCCTCCGGCTGGTCGGGGCACCGGTCGAGGTGGTCGAGGATGCCGTCGCCGTCGCGGTCGTTCGGGTTGCCCTCGGGGCAGCCGTCATGGTCCTCGAAGGCGTCGTAGTCCTCCGGCTCGTCGCGGCAGCGGTCGTCCTCGTCGAGGATGCGGTCGCGATCGTTGTCCGGATCGGGGCAGCCGTCCTCGTCCTCGAAGCGGTCGCGGTCCTCCGGCTCGAGGGGGCAGCGGTCGAGGTCGTCCTTGATGCCGTCGCCGTCGCGGTCGCCGATGTTCGGCTCGAACACGATGCCGATGAACGCGCGCGCGTCGGGGCTCCCGCCCTTGGCCGGCATGAGGCCGCGGCCCGCGCCGAGCGAGAGGAATGAATTGCGGGCCAGGTACAGCTTCACGCCGCCGAGCGCCTCGAGTGGCTGGTAGTTGGTGCTCGTGCCGAGCGGGACGGCGCCGAACACCTCGCCGACGAGGTCGAATCGGCCCGGCGCGATCGCCCACGCGGCGCCGAAGCCGATCGGCAGCTCCGCCGAGGCGGTGACCGTCTGGTTCGTGGCCGGCGCGCCCATGTCGCCCGCGTCGGTGAACGACGTCGTGGCGCGCAAGCGCACGCCGCCGTTGACCGCGAGCCGCAGCCGGCCGCCGGCGAAGTCGCGGTCGATGACGCCGATGATCTGCGGCACCGCCTTGCTGTCGCCCATGAACCGGTCGGCCGGGCTCGCGGTGGGCAGGTACACGCTCGCGATCAGGCCGACGCCCACGTACGGCGCCCGGGTTGCTTTGAGAAGGCGCGTCTTGAGGTGGAGGCCGATGTTGCCGACGCCCTGCCCATCGAGCTTGTAGCTCTGGTCATCATTGGGGTCTTCCGCCATTCCGGGGTTGTCGGGGCCGCGGTCGCCCGACAGGATGGAGAGCGGGAGTGACGCGCCCAGCTCGAGCTCGAGCGGGCCGGCGTGGAGCCCCACCGCCGCGCCGAGCGTCGCCGTGATGACGTTGTCGATCGAGTAATAGTTGTCGCCCGCCTCGAGCGCGAGCAGGCCGCGCCCCCACGAGAGCGCGCCGAGGCCGAACGACAGCTCGCCGTGCCCGAGCGGCTGCGAGGCATTGATCGTCAGGTACCCGCGCGAGTCGATCGCCGGCCGGAACGTATCGATCGGCAGGTTCCCCGCCGGCTGGGCCGCCGCGCCGGCCGGCCAGAGGCAGACGGCTGCCGCCGCTGCTGCTGCGGCTGCGGCTGCCGCGCGGCGGGGGGCGCGGCCGGGGGCCGGTGGCGCGGCCAAGTACGTGGCCAAGTACGTGGATAGACGGGTCCCATGAGCCAGGCGTGGCATAGCGGTCCTCTCGGGTTCGGTCCGCGCCGTCGGCCCGTTTCGGGGTTGGTGCGGCGCGGCCGGCAATCGCAGGTTCTGGGCTCACTGTGCACCGCGCCCGCGCGGCGGTTACATCGCCCTCGGCGCTCCGCTGACGATCGGATAACGGGCCGATCTGCCTGCCCGATCGGCTCGCGATCCGCCCCGACGTGAAGGACTGCTCCCCATCAGGCTGCCTTGAAGGCTCGGCGATACGCGAGCGGGCTCGTCCCGACGATCCGCCCGAAGTGCTCACGCAGCACCGTCGGCGATCCGAACCCGACCTCCACCGCCACCCGCTCGACCGAGAGCGCCGTCGTCTCGAGCAGGCGCTGAGCGCGGCGGACACGCGCGCGCGTGACCCAGAGCGCCGGGGTCGTACCCACCTGCTCGCGAAAGCGCCGGCTGAGCGTCCTGGTGCTCATCGCTGCGCGCCGCGCGATCGCGGGTAGCGACAGATCTTTGCGCAGGTTCTGCTCGATCCACGCGAGGAGCGCAGCGAGCGAGGTGCCGTCGCCGCTCGGCGGCTCGTGGACGATGAACTGAGCTTGCCCGCCGGCGCGCTCGAGAGGCATCACCGCGTCCCGGGCGACCTGCGCCGCCACCTCGGCGCCGAGATCGCGCCGCACGAGATAGAGGCACAGGTCGAGCCCCGCCGCGGCGCCGGCCGAGGTCAGCACGCGCCCGTTGTCGACGTACAGCACGCCGGCATCGACCTCGACTCTCGGGTGGCGCCGCGCGAGCTCGGCCGCCCCGCGCCAGTGCGTCGTCGCGCGCAAGCCGTCGAGCACCCCGCTGGCCGCCAGGACGAAGGCACCGCTGCAGATGGATGCCACGCGCCCGCCACGGTCGACCACCCGGCGGATGGCGCGGAGCAGCGCCTCGGGGATCACCCGGTCCAGGTCGTCGATGCCTGGAACGATCACCGTGTCGGCGCGGCGCAAGGACGAGAGTCGCCAGGGCACTTCGAGCGCCACGTACGCCGACGCCACCCGCGGCCCGAGGCTGCAGATCCGCACGTCGTACGGTGCACGCCCGTTGGAGCCGCGGACCCGCCCGAACACCTCGCATGGCGTGGCCAGGTCACCGAGCACCACGCCATCGAAGGCCACCACGGCGACCAGGTGCCGCGGCGCCGCGGCGCGGCCGCCCGCTGGCGCAAATCCTGCGATCGTTGTCTTTCGAGCCACTGGCCGAGTCTGCCCGACTTCGTAGGATCGAAACCACAAGGAGGAGAATCAATGTCGGCCCCACCGCTCCATGTCACCGACTTCATCATTCCGCCCACCGGTGCGATGGCCTTTGTCCTGCTCATGTCACTCGTCCGAGAGCCGATCCGCCGCAACTTGAACGTGATCCTCGTGGCGGGCGCGAGCGGGGTGTACCTGAGCGGAGGACTCGGCCCGTGGGAGCTGATCTACCCCGTCGTGGCGGGCACCGTCTCTTACCTCGGACTCCGCTCGTATCGGATGATCGGCCTCGGCTGGCTCTTGCACGCCGGCTGGGACACCGTGCACCACGTCTACGGCAATCCGATCTGGCCCTTCATGCCGACATCCTCGTTCGGATGCCTTGTCTTCGACGCCCTCATCGCGATCTGGTTCCTGGCGGGCGCCCCATCGCTCCTCGCGTTCGCTTCGCGCGAGCCAGCCGCCCCGCCAGCCGCCTCGCCGGGATCGCTCCGCGCCACCTGACGAGCGGTTCGGCTTGTCCGGCATACGGAGGCTTTGCCTCAGAATGGTCTTGGAGAATCGCGCGAATACTCAGTGGCGGTCACAATGCACGCCATGCAGCGGGCGTCTTTGTCCATCAGCTGCCACGGCAGAGACAGCGGTCATATGGCCATGCACAAGAGGCACGTCGGCGGGGCGTCTTTGTCCATCAGCTGCCACGGCAGGGACAGCGCGCGCCCGCAGCGTGTCACCGGCTGGCACTCGCCGTCGATGGGGGACACCAGCTTGGCCATGTGGACGACGCCACCTGCATCCTGGACGTGCTGCTCGAGCAGGCTCGCGTCGTGGAGCTCCACGAGCTTGCGGATCGCGTTCAGGAGCTCCCACGAGCAGGGCTTCGCGCCGCGTTCCAGGTCACTCGCACGCTCCCAGCAGGTATTTGCGCCGTAGAACCGCGTCGGCTCTCGCAGCGGAAACGAGCGTCCCTGCCGGGAGTCCTCGCTGACCAGCACGCACGGTCCAGCGTGGTCTCGCGTGGTTCCGTACCCCACGCGGACGCGGTCCCCCTGGACCTCGATCACGACGCCGAGCCGCAGCTTGCCCTCGAGCTCGAATCGAACGATGTCACGTTCCCGCACCCGCCCGCCATCCTCGCGTTACGACGACGGACGCATCCGAGCCGCCTCCAGCGTGCGCCGCGCGACATCGCGGGCGCGCCGGTGACGTACTTCGATCGCTGCCAGATCGAGCCGCTCGGCGTGCGGTACGATCGCCTCATCCACGACGATCCCGGGGAGCGAAGCGAGCATGCGCAGGTGCTGCCTCGCGCTCTCGAGGAACCGCTCGGTCAGCGCGCGCGCGAGCCACGGCTCCATGCGTTGTTCGCCGATCACCGCGCACGAGATGGCGATAATGGACATGGTCGCCCTGAGGGCATGGAACAGGTACTCCGCGAGCTCGGCGGGGAGGTCCGGGCTTGCCAGGTCGAGATCGCGGCGCCGACCCGCCCAGGTGCTCATCTCGGCCGCGTAGCGCGCGATCCCTTGACGCTGCGCGCTCAGCCAGGCGTCCAGCATGGGCTGCGCCTCCGTAAGAAGTCGAGCCTGTGCGGCACCCAGGCTCTCGCCGGCTGCGGCAGCGACGCGGGTGGTCGACGGCGGCTCGGCGGTCTCGAATAGCGTCAGGTGCTGTGCGAGGAGATACTGGATGCTCGCGAGCAGAGCCTCGGAGCCGATGAGGGTGTCGAGTCGGTCATCGAGGTCGTCCACGTCGCTGGCCGCGAGCACCGGGCAACCGATCGTGGAAGTGACGTACTCGATCAGGTGAAGGACTTGCTGCTCCTCGTTCGTCGCCTGATGGACTTCGACCATCGCGCGGAGCTTGCGCCACAGCGACACCAGCCACGGCACCACACCGGCAAAAGGCGTGGCGTCGATCGGGGCGATCTCTGCCGCTGTCACGAGCCAAGCTTGCCGCACCTGGTCGGTGATGCCAAGAGCTCGCGGTCGTCGGGCAGCTCCAGGGGATGGGGTACCTCCGCGGTCCCGGTAGTCCTGCGATGTCGTGGCCACCCCCGGTCCAGGGCTCACGTCCTGGCCGCAGGCTCCGCGCGCTCGAACAGGACGGCGCCGAGATTCGCGATCTGCCGCACCGGCGGCAGCTCGAGCTCCACGACCTGCGTGCGCTGGAACGTGGCGCCGAGCGGCGGCCGGTGCGCCTCCGGGATGCGCGCCCGCTCCTCCTCCGTCAGCGTGCGCGCCGCCGTGCGCCGCTGCAGATACGTGCCGCGCTTGAAGAACGTCGGGAAGTCGTTCCAGTTGACGCCCTTCTGCCACAGCATCTCTTGCTTGACGCTCGAGTTCTTCCCCTCCAGCTCGTGATCCGCGTAATGGGCGCCCGCCGCCATCGTGATGCTGTTCTTCGTCGCGTCGTCCTCGCGCCAGACGAAGACGTCGGCCGCGTCCTCGAGCGTCGGCACCTGCCAGACGCGGCAATCGAAGTGCGGCGTCTCGCTCGCCTTGCCCGGCAGGTGCTCGGCGATCAGCTTGCCGAACCTCGCCGACGCCATGCCGGCCAGCACGGACGCGAGCTTCTGGAAGCGCCCGTCGAACGCGTAGTCCGACGCCGACTGCGACGGCTCGTACCAGGCGAGCGTGATCTCGTCGCTCTGCGTGTACCCGACGAGCGCGATCATCTCCTGGACCAGGTAGCGCGCGGTCTCGATCATCGCGACCGACAGGCCGTGCTCGTACGGGCGGCGCAGCCCCCGCGTGAACGTGTGAAACGCGCGCCCATCGAGCCGCGCGAGCAAGGGCAGCCCGCGCATCGCGCGCCGCCCCGCCTCCGCGGCCTCGAAGCTCTTGCAGCGATCGCCGAGACCGTCCTTGGCCATGGCCTCGCAGGATGCCGCCTCCCGCGCGTCGCGTCGAGCCCGCTCGACGATCTCCAGATCGCGCAGGATCACGTCCACCTTGAGCCCACCCCGGCTGAGCCACCGACGCGCCAGCCGCCGCCCGCGCCGCAGCCGCCGCGCCGCGGCCTCAGGGGTGGCGCTCGCGGCGCCGCGCGAGCGCGTCCGCCAGATCGCGCTGGATCTGGATCAGCCGATCCTTGTGCATCTTCGCGCTCAGCTCGAACATGCCGCGGTCCCGCTCGGGCAGCTGATCGCCCTTCTCCTGCAAGACGAGCAGCGACAGCTGGAGGTAATCCTCCGAGACCCGCTGCTGCTCTGCGTAGTACGCACGGATCTCCGGCTCCGTCGCCTCGCCGGTCTGCGTCCGCCCGAAGAGCTCGTTGCTCCGCTTGGCCCGCTCGGCGCGCGCCCGCGCGACGGCCGGATCGCGCGTCGGTACGCCGATCTCCCAGTAGCGGTTGGCCGGGAGCCTGGCGCGCAGATCCTCCAGATCGACGGGGTACGGCTCGGCGGAGCCCGCGCCCGCGCCCGGCAACGTCGGGAGCACCGGGGCGATCGGCGCGGGAGCCGCGAGAGCGGGAGTCGCGGGAGCGCCAGACGCGGAGATCGCGCCCCCGCTGGTCGGCGCTACCGAGCTGGTTTCACTATCGGCGACCGGCCGTGTCAGCGCCCAGATCGCCACGCCGCCTGCGACGAGCGCGGCGGCCAGCGCTCCGACGAGGATCCGCGTGCGGGGCTTCACGCGCGACACCCTAATCGAGGTGCAGCGAGGGATTCAAGAGTGCGTTCCAGTATCCTCCCCTGCACGGATATATCCAATTTGACGGAACCCGATATTCTCGGTTGAATCCCCGAGAGGCGCACACCTATATTCCCGCGCCTCAACAACGGCCGAGGGAGCCCCATGAAACGTCTGGCATATCTGGCACCACTTGCCTTGCTCCTCGCCTTCGCGCTGCCGCAGGCCGCGTCCGGCGAGGTCATCATCAACGCCATCCTGCAGGTGATCGTCGACGGCGGGAACAGCTACGCGTGGCAGAAGGTCACCCTCCCCGGGACCAAGTGCGGGAACGGCTCGCAGTACAAGTTCTTCGTCCGCAAGACCAGCTCCCCGAACCTCCTGTTCTTCTTCGAGGGCGGCGGCGCGTGCTGGGACTACGACACGTGCAGCGGCCGCGCCGGCGTCCTGGGCGCCGCGAACCCGAACGGCATCACCGACGACTATATGACGCAGTTCACGGCGAAGTACGTCTCGCCGCTCGTCAACGGCGCCGATCCGGGCATCCCGGGCCGCTCGCGCACCGATCTCGTCACGAAGGACTGGAACATCGTCTACATGCCGTACTGCACCGGTGACGTGCACGTCGGCAACCGCCAGACGACGTACGTCGACACGACCGGCGGGCAGCCGGCCCTGACGTGGAACCACGCCGGCTACACCAACACGATGGCCGCGGTCTCGTACGCCAAGCAGCAGTTCCCCGCCGTGAGCAAGCTGCTCGTCACCGGCTTCTCGGCCGGCGGCACCGCCACCGCCGCGGGCTACTACTTCGTCCGCAAGGGTATTAACCCGACGCGCGGCTACTACCTCGACGACTCCGGCCCGGTGTTCCCGGCGGCGAGCGCGACCTCCCACTCGCGCCCGCTCCACGAGAAGATCCGCGCGTCGTGGGGCCTCGACAGCGTGTTCAGCCAGCTGCCGGCGCCGTTCACCTCGAGCGACATGGGCAGCATCAACAATATGGTCGCGGCGCAGTTCCCGGGCGACCAGATCGCGTACACGGGCTATACGCGCGACTACAACTACTCTCGCTTCTCGTACGATCGATTCCTGACGCCGAACGACAAGGAGTCGGTGCTCGGCTACTGGGACGAGGATCAGGACAACCTGGTCGCCCAGCTGAACGGGTACTCGAACACGAGCTACTTCATCCCGTACTCGCGGCAGATCAACGACAGCCACTGCTCGACGATCATCACGTTCATCGGCGCCCACGCCTGCCAGCAGATGGAGAAGAAGCGCTACTGGTGGGAGTACCTCGAGTGGCCCGCCGGCCAGACGTACAAGTGCTACAGCGAGTTCGTGCCGATGGAGACGTTCCTCTCCCGCTTCATCAACAACAACACACGGATTCGCATCCACGAGCCCGTCAATCACTACAATGACGAAGATCCGGGCATGCAGATCGTCGGCCCGCTGATCAACGGCGCCCTCGGCGGCTGAGCCCCCGCGGCGCGCGCGACCGCTCACATGTCGGCGCGCGTGACGCCTCGCACGGAGGTGCGGACTTGGCCGCACCGGCGATCTGCGTATGATCGGCGCCGATGCGCTCGATTCACTTCCTGGCCTGGGCCGCGCTCGCGGCCTGTAGCAATGACGCCGCGCCGCGGCTGATCGCTGGCGGCGGCGTCGGCGACGGCTCGATCGACGGCCGCCTCAACGTGCACGTCATCGACAGCGCCGACCAGCCGGTCGCCAACGCCACCGTCCGCGTGGGCGACACCGACAAGACGACGGACGAGAAGGGTCTCGTGGTCTTCGAGGACGTCGAGGGGCCGCAGACGATCTCGGTCAAGATGGACCAGTTCCGCTCGGCGGTGTGGGTCGGCGCGAACGGCGCGAACGTCACGATCCCGCTCCGGGCGATGACGCCGCCGCCCCCGGCGCAGGCGATGCTGAGCGGCAACATCGCGGGGTGGGGCGCGATCTCGCTCCCCGCGAACCACCTGAAGCCGGCGGCCGTCTCCACCTCGCAGACCGACGATCTCGGCGATCCGGAGAACAAGGTCATGATGGGCGCCGGCAACACCTGCGGCCTGTTCGGGAGCGAGTGCAACTGGTCGATCGCCTCGCGCACGGGCCCGATCACGGTCGTCGCGATGATCCTCGATCTCGACACCAAGGGCACCATCACCACGGCCGACGACACGACGAGCGTCATCGGCTGGGCGACCCGGACGGTCGTCGTCGAGAAGGGCGTCAACCAGACGGGGCTGGGGCTCACGATGGTCGAGGCCGGCAACCTCGAGACGGTGAGCATCGATCTGGGCACGCCCCCGGCCGGGCTGACGCAGACCTCCGCGATCGTCGGCATCGAGGTCAGCAAGGACGAGGTGATCCAGATCCCGCTCATCGCCACGTCCGATCAGAGCAAGCTGCTCGCGCCGAAGCGCACGCTGCTCAGCGCCGACGGGACCTACCGGCTCACCGCGATCGCGCAGACGGCCATGGGCGAGGACGGCGCGCAGAGCATCGTGCTCCGCCGCGGCGATCAGGACGCGCAGCTCGCGGCGGGCGAGTGGCTCATCCCGCCGACGAACGTCAGCGCCACGCGCACCAGCGCCTCCTTCACGCCGGTCGCGGGCGCGAAGCTCCACACGGTCACGTACCTGGACACGAACCGGAGCGAGCTCCTCGAGATCGTGCTGTTCGACAGCAAGCGCACGACGGTCGACGTGCCGGCGCTGGTCGCGCTGCCGGGCATCACGCTCACCGCGCGCGTCAACGCCATCGGCGCCGACATCGACCTGGACGACTTCAGCCTCGACGAGGATCGCGCGCGGCTGTTCGCGATCACGGCGCAGCCGACCACGGTCCAGTGACCGCGCGCGCGCTCGTGCTCGCCGCGGCGCTCGCCGCGTGCGGCGAACCGACCGAACGCCCGCGCACGTTCGGCGGCGATCGCCCCGCCCTGCTCCAGCTCCCGGCGGGGCTCGACGAGGACGTCGCCTACCCGCTCGTCGTGGTGCTCCACGGCTACGCGGTCAACGGCGCCATCCAGACGGCGTACCTCGGGCTCGCGCAGCTGACGGAGTCGGGCCGCGCGTTCGTGATCGCGCCGACGGGCTACGAGGACTCCCGCGGCCGGCCGTACTGGAACGCCGACGAGGCGTGCTGCGACTACGACCGCGCCGGCCCCGACGACGTCGGCTTCCTCGCGGCGCTCGTCGACGACGTCGCCCGCGCGTGGCCGATCGATCGCGCGGCCGTGTTCGCGGTCGGCCACGGCAACGGCGGCAACATGGCCTACCGGCTCGCGTGCGATCGCGCGGACACGGTCGCGGGGATCGTCGTCGTCGCGGGCGGCGCGGGCATCGATCCGGCGGCGTGCGCGCCGACGCGCCCGGTCAGCGTGCTCCACCTCCACGGCACCGCGGACGCCGAGTTCGCCTACGCGGGCGGCGGCCCGTTCCAGATGGCGCCGGGCGCGCCGGGCGCCGTCGAGAGCGTCACGCGGTGGGCGGGCCACGACGGCTGCGACCTGGCGCGCGCGGCGGATCCGGCGATCGATCTGGACGCGGTCGTGCCGGGCGCCGAGACGCGCCGCGAGCGCTTCGGCTGCGCGCCGCCGGCGGCGGTGGAGCTGTGGACGATGGAGGGCACCGAGCACCTGCCGAACATGGTGGAGACGTTCGTGCCGGCGATCTGGCCGTGGCTCGAGGCGCGCCGCCGCGGCGGCGGCTAGCGCGCGGCGGCGGCTACTTCTCGCAGGCGGCGTACTGCGGGCACGCCGTCGCAGCGGCGGTGCACGAGGCCTGCGCGCGGAGCTGGACCCGCACGTCGTCGGACATCTCGCGCCAGAGCGCCAGCCCGTCGGGCAGGAGCTGCCGGGTCTCGCCGGTGAACGCCGCGCGGCACAGGCCGCGCCAGCGATCGAGCACGAGCTCCCACTGCTGCGGGGTCATGCCGTCGCGCGACTCGCACCGGTCGTACATCGCGGCCGCGCGCGCGCAGAGCTCGCTGGTCTGCTCCACGCCGCCGGGCTTGCAAGCGGCGAGCACCGCGCAGGCGGCGAGCACCGCACGCGCGGCGAGCGCGGCGGGCGCGGGGCGCGCGGGGCGCGCGGGGCGCGCGGGGCGCGAAGCACGCGCGATCGGCGGGCGGCGCATGGGCCAACCGTGGCACGCATCGGCCTGGTGCTCAAGCCGCCGCATCGCCGCGCCGGATCGCGCGCCACGGCGCGGCCGGACATGCTACGGCTAGCGCGCCCCCTTCCTCTGACTCCGATCGCCGCGTGAAAGAGCGAGCCACCTCCAAGAAGTCGCTGCTGGTGCCGCGCGTGTTGCCGCGCGGCCGCCACAAGCTCGATCGCGAGGTGGTCGCGGCGTCGCAGCGGCAGCGGCTCCTCGAGGCGATGGCCGAGCTCGTCGCCGAGCACGGCTACGCGGCCGTCACGATCGGCGACATCGCGACGCGCGCGGGCACCGCGAAGCGCACGTTCTACGATCACTTCGCCGACAAGGAGCAGTGCTTCCTCGCCGCGCTCGACGGGATCACCGACACGCTCGTCCAGGCGACGGCGCGCTTCTTCGCCATGCCCGGCACCGTCCGCGAGCGGTGCGAGTACTCGCTGCGCGCCTACCTCGAGCTGCTCGGCTCGATGCCGAGCGCGAGCAAGATCTTCTACCTCGAGGCGATGGCGACGGGGCCGGAGGCGATCGATCGCCGCACCGAGATGCTGCTGCGGTTCGCGCACAACATCGTCGCGCTGAGCCGCGAGGCGGAGGCGCAGGGGGACGGCCGCGAGATCAGCGAGCAGCACGCGCTCGCCGTCGTCGGCGCGCTGCACACGCTGATCTTCCACCAGGTGCACGGAAACGGCCCGGAGAGCCTGCTCGACATCATCGACGAGGTCGTGCCGCTCGCCGTCGCGTTCCTGACGGCCCGCGTCCCGGCGGCGCGCGCGATCGAGCCGGGCGACGCGCGGAAGCGCAAGCGCGCGGGTTCCGCGGCGTCGCGCGAATAGCGCGCAGGCTTGCACAACTCGCGCAGGTTGGACGACTTGCGCCGCCTGGCCCGGCGCGCGCGCGTCGCGAGGTGGCCAGTTCGATCGCGCAGTTCGCGCAACCGATGCTGACTCAGCACACTCGTGGTCACGAGGTGCGATTTGGGAACTTGACAGTTTTCCGAGTTCCGAATATCAACGTTGCCGCGGTGCATCATTCGAGCGCAGCCCGGCGCGCCACGAAGGTTCTCGATTCGCCGCATCAGAAAACTCGATCGTTTCTCGATTCTCACTAGAGGCACGCTCATCTTCATCTCACGGGAGGAATCTGCGATGCAAAGACTGCAATTCACCACACATCTCCTCGCGATCGCGACCTGCTCTGCCCTGCTCGGCGCGTGCGCCACAAGCGGCGACGGCTTCGACATGGACCTCGAGTCGGAGGTGGCCAGCGCGCTGCCCCCCGTCAGCTCGTTCGCCGAGCGCGGCCCGTTCGAGACGATGCAGACGGCGCTCGGCGACTGCACCGTGTTCCGCCCGACGACGCTCGGCGCCAACGGGGCCACGCACCCGGTGATCATCTGGGGCAACGGGACGTTCTCGTTCCCGGCGATCTACGGCGGCATCCTGTCGCACCTGGCGAGCCACGGCTTCATCGTGACTGCGGCCAACACGTCGAACGCGGGCGATGGCAGCCAGATGATCGCGTGCCTCGACGCGCTGGTCGCCGCCAACGCCACGGCGGGCAGCCCGTACTACGGGCGCGTCGACACGAAGCAGGTCGGCGCGGCCGGCCACTCGCAGGGCGGCGCGGGCACGATCATGGCGGGCCGCGACCCGCGCGTGAAGGTCACGGCGCCGCTGCAGCCGTTCATCACGTGGATCCCGGGCGGCGGCACGTTCGAGCGGGAGGCGATCAGCGAGCAGACGGGCCCGATGCTCCTCGTCTCCGGCTCGCTCGACGCCGTGGCGATCCCGCTCTTCCACCAGCGGCCGGTCTACGACGAGGTCAACCAGCCGGTGTTCTGGGCCACGCGGTCCCTCGTGACCCACTTCGAGCCGATCGGCAGCGCCGGCACCTACCGCGCCCCGCTCACCGCGTGGTTCCGGGCCTGGCTCCTGGGCGACGCGACCGCAGCCAAGGTGTTCTCGGCCCCGTGCACGCTGTGCGCGGACACGAGCTGGACGGTCCGCTTCCACTGAGCACGACCGGCACCTGTGGCGTCGCGCGGCGCCTTCCATGAGCCACGCCGACCGAGAACAAGCCCGCCGGCTTGAAGCCACCCTGCGAATCGGACAGCCTTCGCTCGACGATGCCAATCGCGCCGGCTGCCCCGACATGTCGAGGAACCCCCACATGATCGTGGAAGTGACGGTGGAGCGATTCCGCGGCATCCGTCAGCTCCGCGTCCAGGACCTCGGCCGCGTGAGCCTGATCGTCGGCAAGAACGACTGCGGGAAGACCGCGTTCATGGAGGCAGTGGAGATCGCGGTCTCACTCCGCGCTGCCCCCACGATGCTCATGAGTCAGCAGCTGTCCCGGATGGGCAGTGCGTTCGGCGATCCTGCAAACTTCGACCGCGTCTGGTCCCCCATCTTCTGGAATCACGAACAGGAGACAGGCGCGTCCATTGGCATCACTCGGGACGACGGACCTGCCAGCAAGATCGAGCTCCGAGCGCCCCCGCCGAGGGGCGAGATCGTCATCTCGCCGCACGAGGAGTCCACGTCGCGCGGCAAGATGCGCTTGCACGCAGGCGAGGAGCTGCTAGCGACCAAGGCGTGGACCCTCGAGTTTCATACTTCGATGGATGGCAAGGATGAAACCTTTACCCTTACCTCGTCTGCGTCTGGTTTGAAGTTCCCGCACGAGCCCACGGGCAAAGTCCTGTGGGTCCGTCCTTCGCCCGTGATCTCCTACGTGGAGATCCAGCACGCCTCCATCATCAAGCCGGGCGAGCGCGAGCCCGAGCTCCTCGATATCTTGCGTACTGTAGATGAGCGAGTCTCCGGCATCGAGTTACTCGCGCCGGACGGGAAGACCGCCGAGCTGTTCGTCCGGCTCGAGCGAGGAGCGCGTCCGCTGCCGCTCACGATGATGGGAGAGGGCTTCCAGCGGTGCTTCAAGATCAGCAGCGCCATCGTGGCCGGCGGTGCTCCGCTCATCTTCATCGACGGGATCGATAACGGGCTCCACCACCTGGCGATCGAGTCGCTCTGGAGATGGCTCGCTGCAATCTCGGCACGCCGTAACCTGCAGATCTTCGCGACCACCCACTCCGAGGAGTGCATCGAGGCCGCGTGCCAGGCCTTCACTGCAAGGAACGACAACGGCCTGCGCGTCGTTCGACTCGATCGACACGCAGACCATACGTCGGCGGCCGTCTACGACCGGTCGCTCGTCGAGACGGCCATCGACGCCAGCATCGAGATCCGTGGATGAGTGGTTGGCTCCCCTCGAATGACACCGGAACGTGCGCCGCGCGGCGCGGGTCAGGGACGGGCGCGGATCCGCGCGAGCCGGACGGTGGGGTCGCCGTGGTCGACCATGAGGACGTCGCCAGCGCTCGAGATCTGGGCGACGACCAAGCGGCCGTCGATCTCGAGATCGAGCTGGCCGCGCTGGAACGACTTGCCGGTGACCATGAGCTGGCCGCGCAGCAAGGTGGGCCGATCGTCGCCGATCGCGGTCAGCTTCAGATCCATCATGCTCGCGTCCACGCAGGCGTCTGCGCTGCGGATGAACGTCCGGCTGCCGCACGCCGCGGCGGAGCGGATCCAGCCGCGCTCGCGCTCCGCACGCGCCGCTGACCGGGCCTGCTCGATCTCGAGCGTGATCGAGCGCTGCGCGCCCGCGGCGGTGGTCAGCTCGAGGGTCCACGTCCCCTCGACGGCGCGGCGCATCTCGGCCTCGCCGAAGCCGTACGCGGTGACGCGCTGGTAGAGGAAGTACGGCGTGATCAGGAAGACGGCGACCGCGACAGCCGCCACGACGAGCTTGCGTAGCATTTCGGTGAGTGAGCACAGGCAACTCGCGCGCCATTCCGCGGGCGCGGCAGCGCGCGGCCGTGGTGGCGGAGCGACGGCGGAAGAACGCGGCGAGATCGCGGGCTTCGCGCGGCACCGCGCCGATCCCAGCGAACGCGAGCGGCGGACGCGATCACGACGGCGCATGCCACGCAGACACGCCTGCGATGCCAGACAGGCACGCGCGGAGACACGGCGCTGTTACAACGCCGCGCGCGGATGGGAGCTGCGCGACCCTCGTGGCGACGTAACTCCCAGTCGACAGCGGGCAGGCGGCGGCAGCAGGATGATCGAGCCGGCGTTGCAGGTGACCCATGCGTCTGTCCACATCGATCGTTGCTGCGTGCTGCGTGCTGCCAGCGAGCACGAGCTGCCAGAAGACCACCACGTCCGAGCCGGCGCCGAGCGCCGCGACTACGCCCGCGCCACAACCGGCACCGAGCGCCGCGCCCGCAGGCGCGCCCGCGCCGCAGCCGGCGCCGACGACGCAGGCGGAGGTCGTGCGCGAGGAGCTCTCGCCGGCGGGTGAGACCCGGCTCTTCTCGGCGGGCGTCGCGGATCTGGATCGCGACGGCGCGCTCGAGCTGGTCGCGGGCGGCTTCTCGGCGGTGTCCGGCGGCCGGCGATCCACGGTGCTGGTCTACCGCCAGCGCGGCGCCGAGTGGACGCCGCTCGCCGAGGGCGGCTGGGACGGCGGCCCGGGCTCGACGATCCGCAACGTCCAGGTCGCCGACGTCGACGGCGACGGCCGCCAGGACGTCGTGGCGCTCGGCCGGATCGGCGCCACGCCGTGGGAAGCGAAGGCGCGCGTGGCGGTGCTCGCGCTCTCGGGCCAAACGCTCGAGGTGCGCGCCCAGGAGGAGTGGCTGACGGGCACGTACACGCACGGCTTCGGCCTCGCGGTCGGCGATCTGGACGGCGACGGGCGCGCGGAGATCGTGACGGGCGGGTTCCAGGGCGACGCCGCGCGCGAGGTGGGCTTCGTCCGCGTGTGGTCGCTCGCGGGCGGCAAGCTCGCGCTGCGCGCCGAGCACGTGCTCGACGGCCAAGGCGCCACGGGCATGCGCGTGAACGACCTCGCGATCGGCGACGTCGACGGCGACGGCCGCCCCGAGATCGTGGCGGCGGGCCGCCGCGGGCCGCGCAAGCAGAAGGATGTGAAGCTCCGGCTGGATCAGCGCCGCGAGACGGGCGACGTCTCGGTGCTGGCATACGCCGACGGCAAGCTCGCCGTCCGCGCGCGGCACGCGTGGGCGAAGGGGACGTCGCTGCGGCTGCGCGCGCTGGCGCTCGCGGACACCGACGGCGACGGCGCCCGCGAGATCGTCGTGGGCGGCCAGTACGACGCCGATGGTAAGCCCTGCCTGGGCCTGTTCGCGCTCGCGCACGGAAAGCTCGTGCAGCGCGACGACGCGTCGGCGACCACGGCGGGCATGGCGGGCATGGCGGGCGAGGTCAAGGACCTGCTCGCCGTCGGCACGGGCGCCGCGCTGCGCGTCCTCGTGACGGGCGCGGCGGGCACCAAGGAGGAGAGCCTCGGCGATCTGGCGGCGTGGCGCATCGAGCGCGGGCGCCTCGTGCGCGACGCCGACCTCATGTCCAGAAACGGCGACACGACGCGCGCCCGCGCGGTCGTGGTCGTGCCCGACGGGACGGTGCTCACGATCGGGCACGCGAAGGACCGGGCCACGATGATGGGCCAGGTCCTCCGCTGGAAGCTCGAGGTCCCGCAGCCGGCGGAGGGCCGGAAGGGCTAGTTGCGAGCGGCGCGCCCTCAGTAGCTGATGGTCTGCGACGCGCTGAAGAGCGTCGCGTTCGCGTAGGTCAGGCCGGTCCAGTCGAACAGGGTCAGGGTCTGCTCGTCGCACACCCAGAAGGCGCACGGCGCTCTCGCTGACGGTGACGCCGTCGGCGACGATCGCGGACGACAGCGTGACGGGCTGGCTGACATCGACGATGGTGAGCGTGCCGTAGACGCCGGCTTCGGCCGAGCCGATGCCGATGTCGACCCCGACGCGGGCCGCGTCAGTCCTCGTCGCCGCTCGACAGGAGGTTGTAGCGGCGGCCGAGCTCGCGCAGGTGCGTGCGATCCATGCGGGCGGCGCGGGCGGCGCGCGACAGGTTGTTGCCGTGCCGGCGCAGGAGCTCGGCCAGGTAGCCGCGCTCCCAGCGCACCATGCCGCGCTCCTTCGCGGCGCGGAACGAGAGCGTGTCGTCGAACTCCTCGGCAGCGCCGGGCGCGGGCGCGCTGCCGGTGGTCTCCTCGCGCAGCGAGCGCCACAGCGCCGGATCGCCGAGCAGGACGGCGCGCTCGACGGCGGCCCGCAGCTCGCGCACGTTGCCGGGCCAGTCGTGCGCGGTGAGCTCGTCGACGAGCGTCTTCGGCGCGCCGGGGCGGCCGGCGAACTGCTCGTAGAACTTCTCGATGAGCAGCGGGACGTCCTCGCGCCGCTCGCGCAAGGGCGGCAGGCGCAGCGACACGACGTGCAGCCGGTAGTAGAGATCGCTGCGGAAGCTGCCGCGGTTGACGGCGGCGCGCAGATCCTGGTTCGTCGCCGCGACGACGCGGACATCGACGCGGATCCGCTCCTGCCCGCCGACCCGCTTGATCGTGCGGTCCTCGATCGCGCGGAGCAGCCGCGGCTGGAGATCCTGCGGCAGCTCGCCGATCTCGTCGAAGAACACGCTGCCGCCGTCGGCGGCCTCGATCGCGCCGACCCGCGCGGTGGTCGCGCCGGTGAACGCGCCCTTCTCGTGGCCGAACAGCTCGCTCTCGATCAGCGACGGCGGGATCGCGCCGCAGTCGACGACGATGAACGGCCCGGCCTTGCGCGGGCTGGCCTGGTGGATGGCCTCGGCGAGCAGCGTCTTGCCGGTGCCGGTCTCGCCCTCGATCAGGACGGTCGCCTCGGACGCGGCGATCCGCGGCAGGAGCGCGAACACGCGCCGCATCGCGACGGCGCGGCCGAACGCGCGGCCGAACCGATCGCTGACGGACAGCGGCGCCTCGACGTCGGCCTCGCCGTCCTCGTAGCGCAAGGTCGTCGAGCCGGCCTGGAACGTCGCGCCGGGCTGGATCCACCCGGACTCGAGGCGGTGCGGCCCGAGGAACAGGCCGTTCGTCGAGCCGACATCGCGCAGGTGCGCGCCGCGCGGCGTCACGGCGAGGACGAAGTGGTGACGCGAGACGGCGGGATCGGTGAGGACGAGGTGGTTGCCGGGCGCGGTCCCGCACGAGAGCTCGCCGCCGACGTCCTCCGCGACGGCGCCCTGATCGGGCCCCTCCATGACGCGCACCCGCAAGCGGCGGTACAGGAACGCGTCCAGGCGCTGCGTCATGATGTGGGTCGGCACGCGGCTACCTTACCGCCGCGCCGACGCCGGTGCGCGTCCGCGCGCATCGGGCAGTCGATCGGCTTGCCGGCGAAGACGCCGGCGCGCCTGTACGGAGCTGATCGCTCACGAGGACGCGGGCTCAGTGCACGATGTGCTTGCCGGCGAGCGGCGTCGGATCGGGCGCCGAGAGCGCGGCGGAAGGCCCGGCGGAAGGCGCGGCGCACGTGGTGGCGCAGGTGTCGAGGAGCAGCTGCGTCAGGAGCTGCCGCCGCCGCGGGAGGAAGACGTTCTCGAGCGCGGGCGAGCGGGCGCCGCTCTCGAGCACGTGCGCGAAGCCGGCGCTGGGCGGCCAGGTGAGCGGCGCTCCGGCGGCGTCGAGCCCGCCGAGCGCGGCGTTGTTCGTGAGCTGGTGACAGCCGCCGCACGACTGCGTGGTCGCGCGCGTGGCGATCTCCTCGGCGGTGAGCGAGATGCCGAGCGCCGCGAGCCGATCGGTGATGGCCTGCCGGAAGCCGGCGGGATCGCCGAGCCCGAGATGGACGGTGTACCGGTTCTCGGTCCCGCCCGCGTTGCTCTGCCCGGCGTTGTACGCGCCGGCGAGCGCGTAGCCGAGCGCGTTCACGTCCCCGGCGGCGAGCGACGGGAGCTGATCGAGGAGATCGGCGCGGAACGCCGGCCCGAGCGGGCTCGGATCGGCGTCGTTCCACAGCGCGCCCCACGGGTTGCCCTTGACGCTCACGGGCTCGAAGTACAGCCGGCAGCTGGTGCCGGTGCACGCGCGCGCGAGCTGGAACTCGCGCAGCTGCCAGACGCGCGGGCTCGGCCCGGTCATGAACTGGTTCGTACGGATCTGGCCGCGCCGCGCGCCGGCGGCGTCGGGGAGGCCGAGGTTCGCCGCGTCGAGCGCGGGCCGCGTGGTCACGCCGTCGGTGGCCTGCTTGAGGCCGGTGAAGAAGAACCGCTCGAGCGCGTCGAGGCGCTGCGGGGAGCTGTCGTTCGTCGACAGGCTGGCCCAGAACTGCGCGATCTTGCGGCACCCGGCGAGGCCGCAGCCGGGCTCGGGGTTGGGGATCGCGGCCTCGAAGATGGCGAGGTTGCGGCCGGTCGCGTCATTGGGCTTGGCGATCAGGACGCGCGCCTCGCCGCACGTGCTGCCGTCGCGCGCGGCCAGATCGGGCCGGTAGATCAGCGCGACGGGGAAGTGGCTGTCGGGCTGCGCGGTGGCGAGCGCGCCCTCGTTGCGCGGGCACGCCACGGGGTAGCCGTTGATCGTGCCGCCGCCGTCGTCGCAGTGCGGGTTGTCGGCGAAGACGGCGGCGGTGCTGCGGTTCTGGGTGTCCCACCAGCGCCGGAACAGCTCGTGGCCGCTGGCGGGCCGCGCGGCTCCGGAGCTGTCCAGGATGTGCTTCATGATGCGCGTCACGGTGAAGCGCGTGCGCAGCTGGGTCTGCTCGCTCTGGCTGGTGGGGCTCACGAGCAGCGAGCGAGCGACGTCGATGGCGGGGATCACGCACGCGGCGGACGGGTCCGGTGCCTCGGCCAAATGGGGCTCGGTGGGCGGCTCGGTGGCGCAACCGGTCGCCGCGGTGAGCGCGGCTGCGGCGGCAGCGGCGAGCAAGTGGTGCTGCGAATCGATCTTCATGGCTGGCTTCCTCCTCTGCGTCAAGGAGGAAGTCAGCAAGCGACACGCCACGCGTTGGCGCGGCGCGTGGTCACCGCGTGGGCTTGATCTCGTTGTTGCGCTGGGCCGCGGCGTCGCCGAGCGCGGTCAGGATCGACGGCGCGAGCGCCGACTGGGACTCCGCGCCGCTGCGGCGCTCACGGCTGCCGGAGCGCGGGCCGGGGAGCAGGCGGCCGACGACGCCGGCGATCTCCTGCACGGCGCTCGGCGCGAGCGCGCTCACGAGCACGGCGAGCCGCGCGGGCAAGGTGGTCACGATCTCGGGATCGCCGTGCTCGCAGGCGTCGATGATCTGGCGCGCGGCGCGCTCGGCGCTCATCGACAAGATCGGCAGGCTGTCGGCGATGTCGAACCACGCGTACTCGGCGCGGTGGTTGCCGCGGAACGCGGCGTTGCGCGGGCTGCCAGTCCGCATGAGGCCGGGGCACGCGGTCGTGACGTAGACGCTGTCCTTCGCGAGCTCGGCGCGCATGGCGGCCGACAGTCCGACGAGCGCGAACTTGCTCGCGCTGTACGGCGCCATGTGCGGCACCGCGATCTTGCCGCCGACCGAGGCGATGTTGACGATCCGGCCGCCGCCGCGCTGCCGCATCTGGGGGATCACGAAGGTCATCGCGTGGAGCGGCCCCCAGAGGTGCGTGTTCAGGGCCTCGTCGTAGTCGTCGAGCGTCATCAGCTCGGCGGGGCCGACGACCATCACGCCGGCGTTGTTGATGAGGACGTCGATCGGCCCGAGCTCGTCGCGCACCTCGGTGAGGAAGCGGTAGACGTCGCCGCGCGACGTGAGATCGCACAGGGACGTGTACACCGGGCCGTGCGCCGCGAGCTCGAGGCGAGCGCGCTGGAGCTCGTCCTCGTCGCGCGCGCAGAGCGCGATCCGCGCGCCGCGCCGCAAGAGCTCGCGACACAGCACGAGGCCCAGGCCGCGTGAGCCGCCCGTCACGACGACGATCTTGCCGGAGAGATCGATCCGGCGGCGGCGGCGCACGAAGCTGCGCAGGGCCAGGGTCGCGCCCGCCAGGAGGCCAGCCCGGAGGACGGTTCGCGTCATGCTCTTGCTCATGGAGCGGCCACCGCAGCAAGCGGCGTGCCCTCGGATCTCCGCGAGGAGCCGGAGAGGATCCACGGCGCACACCGCGCGACGCCGCCCGCCGAGGCGCGAACGCACATCGCATCCTGCAGCAGGCGCGGGGTGCGAGCTTCCCCGAGCCGGCGCGGTGCTACGAGCGCTGCGCGCCCGGATCGCCGGGCGCTGCGCCCTCGGGCCCGGTGCCCTCGGACCCGGAGCGCCGGATCGGGCCCGAGATCCCCGAGCTGCGGCGCGGGCCGCGCGCGAGCTCGGCCTGCACCCAGGCCGCGACCTCGGCGTCACCGGCGGTCCAGCCGGACTCGACCGCGATCCGCCCGAGCTCGGCGGCGAGCTCGGCGCACGAGGCGGGGCGATCCGCGGCGGCGTACGCGAGCCCGCGGAACAGGAGCCGATCGAGCGCGGGCGGCACGTCGGCGCGCGCGTTGCGGATGGGCGGCAGGTGCGGCCAGCCGCCCGTGCCGTACTGCGCGAGCCGCGCCAGATCGAGATCGATCTCGAGGCTCGTGAGCAGCTCGTAGGCGATCGCGGCGACGCCGAAGACATCGGTGCGCGCGTCGACGAGCTGGCCGAGGCGCTGCTCGGGCGCCATGAACGCCGCGGTGCCGCGCGCCTCGCCGAGCAGGCTCGTGTGGACCTGCTGGCGCGCCTTCGCGATGCCGAAGTCGCTCACCTTGATGACGCCGGCGCGCGACGCGAGCACGTTGCCGGGCTTGACGTCGCGGTGGACGACGCGCAGCGCCCGGCCGTGGCGATCGGTGGCGGTGTGCGCGGCGTGGAGGCCGGCGCAGATCCGCACGAGGATCGCGACGGCGACGTCGGCGGGGACGTGGCGCTCCTCGGCGCGCACGCGGCGGAGCAGCGACTCGAGGTCCTCGCCGTCGACGTGCTCCATCGCGATGTAGATCTGATCCGCGGCGTAGCCGAGATCGAAGACGCGGATCACGTTCGCGTGATCGATGCAGGACACGAGGCGCGCCTCGTCGAGGAAGATCGTGCGCTGCCGCTCGTCGTGCGCGAGGTGCGAGCGCAGCACCTTGAGCGCGACGAACGGCACCGCGGTGGCGCCGCCGGTGGCGCGGGCGAGGTACACCGACGACGTGCCGCCCCGGCCGAGCAGCGCGAGCGGCTCGTAGGGGCCCAGGCGCGCCGTGCCGGGCGCGGCGATCTTCGCGGTCTCGGGGCCGGCGCTGCCGGCAGCGATCGCAGCGACGGTGACGGAGTGATCGTAGGCGACCGTGGCGGCGTCCTGCGCGGCGGCGGGCGCGGCGGTGGGCGCGGCGGTGGAGTGACCGTACGCCACCGTGGCCGCGTCAGGGCCAGCGGCGGAGTGACCGTACGCCACCGTGGCGGTGTCGCGGCTGACGACGGCGCGCCCGTACGCCACCGTGGCCACGTCGGCGCGGGCGGGCGCGGGCACTGCGGGCGCCGCGGGCGCGGGCGCGAGCGAGATGGCTGCGGCGGCCGCGGGCACACCGGCCGTGGCCGCGAGCAGCGGCGCAGGCCCGCCCGTCGGCGCGGCGACCGCCAGCCCGCGCGCCGTCGCACGCGGCCGCTTGGCCCGCGCGGCCATCACGAGGGCGACGGCCAGCCCGCCGAGCAGCGACGCGAGCGCGAGCCCCCGCAGCGCGTGCACGAGCGGCGGCGCGCTGGCGGTCGCAGGCAGGATCAGCCGCGGCGCGCCGGGGAGCTCGTCGAGCGGGACCTCGATCGTCGCGCCGCCGGCCGGGATGCCGCCCGCGATGTCGACGGGCGCGCCGTCCACGACGAGCCGGCCGGGCGAGCGCGCGGCGAAGTGGTGCAGCGCGACCTCGGGCGGCGCCGCCATCGAGACGGCGACCGCGCCGCGCATGCGCTCGGCGTCCTGCACCGGGGTGACGCTCGCGATCGACGTGAAGCGCAGCTCGCGGCCGGTCACCGAGAGCCAGCGGCCGGGCCGCGTCAGCGGCACGGGCGGCGCCGTCTCCGGCGCGCGCAGGAGGCTGACGGCGCGCTCGCCGCGGATCTGGCCGAGCTCCACGGCCTCGCGCGGCGAGGCGCCGAGCGGGAGCTCACCGGAGGCGGTGAGATCGCGCACGGTCGTGGCATCGGTGGCGACGGCGGCCGCGAGCTGCGGCATCGCCGCGAGCTGGGCGGCTCGCGCCTCGACAGCGGACCAGTGCGCGCCGGCGTCGGCGGAGACAAGCCCCCGCGCGACATCCGGATCGATCCCTGGCTCGATGTGCGGGTGGATCGTCGACGAGAGCGCAAAGGTCGCTCCCGCCACGAGCCCAAGCCCGATGCTGATCGCGTATACGCGAGACACGGTCCTCCTCAGCGGCGCCCTTGTTACGAGCGACCCCCGCGAGCGGTTCTACGAGCGACCCCCGCGAGCGGTTCGATGGCGCGTTACATTGCGCGCCATGGAACGGGACGGTAAGGGCGAATCCGGCGATATCGGCGCCCGCAAGGAGGCCCAGACACGACCTCTGCAGCCGAGCACCGTGGCGCGCAGCACAGAGGTAGAGCCGGGAGCGCCGCCGCCGCGCGTGACCGAGGTGCAGGGCTGGGACGTTGGGGCGTCGCAGACGCCGTGGCCGAGCTCTTCGGGCTCGGACGCGGGAGACGATCCCGCCTCGCAGTCGCCGGGCCGCTACTGCATCGAAGCGTTGATCGGCCGCGGCGGCATGGGCGAGGTGGTCTCGGCGCGCGACGAACAGATCGGCCGCTCGGTCGCGATCAAGCGCCTGCGCGCGCCGAACGCGCCGGCCGACGTCGTCGCGCGCTTCGTGCGCGAGGCGCGGATCCAGGGCCGCCTCGATCACCCGGCGATCCCGCCGGTCCACGAGCTGTGGCGCGACGAGCGCGGGCAACCGTTCTTCGTGATGAAGCAGCTCTCGGGCATCACGCTGTCGGAGGTGCTGGCGCGGTCCGGCGCGGCGGAGGAGGCCGCGGAGACGCGGGACGATCCGGACGGCGACGACGGCGCCAAGAGCGGCGCGCGCGATCCGGACACGGCCAAGGCCGGGCCGACGGCGAAGCACGCGGCGCGAGACGGCGCGGCTGATCCAGCGAGCGCCCCGGCGAGCGAGCCGAAGCCCGACGCGCCGCGCCGGTTCACGCGGCAGCACCTCCTGCGCGCGTTCGTCGACGTCTGCCTCGCGATCGAGTTCGCGCACACGCGCGGCATCGTCCACCGCGATCTCAAGCCCGCGAACGTGATGCTCGGCGAGTTCGGCGACGTCTACGTGCTCGACTGGGGCGTCGCGCGCGTGCTCGCCAGCGGCGCGCAGGACCTCGCCGAGGACGTCGCGCCCGCGGCACCGCCGCCAGACCTCGGCGACACGGTGGCCGGCCTCGTGCTCGGCACGCCCGGCTACATGTCCCCGGAGCAGGCGCGCGGCGACGCCGACCTGGACGGCCGCGCCGATGTGTACGCGCTCGGCTGCATCTTGTTCGAGATCCTCACCGGCGAGCCGCTGCACGCGAGCGGCGAGGCCGGGCTCGCCGAGGCCAAGGCCGGCGTCGACGCGCGGGCGTCGCGGCGCGCGCCGGATCGCGAGATCCCGCCGGAGCTCGACCTCGTGTGCGTCAAGGCCACGCGGCTCGATCGCGGCGAGCGCTACGCCACGGCCCGCGCGGTCGGCGACGCCGTGCAGCGCTACCTCGACGGCGATCGGGACGTCGCGATGCGCAAGAAGCTCGCCGCGTCCGAGCTCGACATCGCGAAGGCCGCGCTCGAGCGCAGCGCGGCGATCGACACCGCGGCCGACACCGCGGCCGGCACCGCGATCGATGCCGCGATCCACGATCGCCGCACGGCGATCCGCGCCGCCGCCCGCGCGCTCGCGCTCGATCCGAGCTCGCGCGAGGCCGCCGAGCTGGTCGCGCGGCTCATGATCGAGCCGCCGCCGGAGGTCCCGCCGGAGGTCGTGCGCGAGCTCGCCGCCGTCGACGAGCAGGCGATGCGGGCGCAGTCGCGGTTCGGCGCGCTCGCGCTGCTCGCGTACTTCGTGTTCTTCCCGCTGATGTTCTGGGCCGGCCTCCGCGAGACCTGGTTCATGCTCTCGGGCTCGGCGCTCGCCGCGACGACGCTGGCCACCGCGATGCTGCGCACGCGGCGCCCCGCGATGGGGCTGGTCTACGCCACGTTCGCAGGCAACGTGCTGATCGTCGGGGTCCTGGGCCGCGCCCTGACACCGCTGCTCCTCGCGCCCGGCACCGCCGCCGTCATCGCGATGGTCTACGCGATGCACCCGCGGATCGGCCGCGCCTGGGCGCTGTGGGTGACGCTCGCCGCGGCGGTGCTCTTGCCGTGGCTCGGCGAGCTGACCGGCGTCATCTCGCCGACCTTGTTCATCGGCGAGCGCGGCGTCTCGCTCCGCATCGCGGCGGAGCGCCTCGACACGGACATCCTCACCTTCACGCTCGCGCTCTACACGCTCGCCGTCATCGGCGCGGCGACCTGGCTGTCCCGCGCGTTCGCCCGCAACCGGATCGCGATGCAGCACTCGCTGCACCTCCAGGCGTGGCAGCTCCGCCAGCTGGTGCCGCGCGGCGGCCCGGGCGGCGAATCGTTCGTCACGATGCCCCGCGTGACCCGGTTCGGCACCGGGCTGTAGCCCGCTCGGGCCATTACCTGGCCTGGCTGGACATCGGGCCGGAGCGCTCGGTCATGCACGTCTTACGTGTGCCAATCCACACTCATTTCGTCAGGTGCGCGGCTCGCCTCACACACTGCCGCACGCGGCGGCGATCGACTATCGACCCAAAGTCAATTTCGAGGTAACCCCGGGGTGATGCCTGCCCTTCGCCCGTGTCGCCGGCTGGTGATGGCGCTCGTCGCACTCACCGCCGCTCCCGCGTGCTCCTCCGACGCCGCCCTCCGGCCGGACACCGCCGCGCCTGGTGTCGTCTTCACGTTCCCGGCCGACGGCCAGCTCGACGTGCCGACCGGCGCGCGCGTCCTCGTGACGTTCTCCGAGCCGGTGACGCAGAGCGCGCTCGGGGCCTGCAGCGCCGACGGCGCTGGCGGGCTGTGCCTCGTCGGGCCGAGCGGACCGGTGGCCAAGCCGCCCGCTGTGGTCGGCGACGGCATGACCGTCGAGTTCCCGGCGGGCGAGCTCGAGGCCGGCGCGATGTACGAGCTGCACGTCGGGCCCGCGCTCGCGCCGTTCGCCGAGAACCTGCCCGCGACCGGCCCGCTGGTGCGCTTCCGCACCCGCTCCACGCGGCCGCGCGCCGCCGCGCCGACGGTGATCGGCGTCAACGGCAGCGACCCGGCGCAGCTCGGCCAGCCCGGCGCGCGGCCGATGTTCGAGTCCTCGACGATCCAGCTCGTGTTCAGCGAGCCGCTCGATCCCAGGTCCGTATCCTCGGCGGCCAGCTCGGTGGCGCTCGTCGCTGGTGGCACCGCGGTGCCCGCGACGGTGATCGCCGAGGGCATCCACGTCTCGATCGATCCGCGCGAAGACCTCACGCCCGGCACGACGTACCAGCTCCAGCTCGGCAACCAGATCAAAGATCTCGCCGGGCAGGCGCTCGTGCCCGTCTCGTTCGATCTCGTGCCGCAGAGCACCCGCGGCGAAGGCGGGGCGATCCCGCAGGTGCTGCGCACGCGGCTGCCCGGCGATCCGGGCCCGACGACGTCGCGCGCTGGCACCGAGCCGAACGTGATCGCGCTCGACAAGCCGCTGATCGGCCGCGAGATGGTGCAGATGGGGCGGAGCGTGCTCGCCGCGGAGCTCGCCGATCCGACGGCGCTCGGCGGGCCGATCGCGTTCACGATCCGGCGCGGCCAGCGACTGACCGCGAGCGGGCTCGACGTCAAGCTCGGCGGCAAGATCCCGGTCGGCCTGTCGACGGGCGAGCTGCAGATCGAGCTCCTCACCGACGGCGGCGGGCGCATCTTCCGCAACCCGCACCAGGCGGCGGAGCAGCGGCCGAACAACGGCCGCGCGCCGCTGTACGTCGAGCTGTCGATGGACCTGGCGGTGTTCGCCACCGATCCCACCGGCACCGCGGTGCTCACGCAGACCGTGCTCGGCGTCCAGGGGTCTGGCACCGTGATCGCCACCGACGGCGTGCTCGCGATCGAGACCGTGGCCTCGATGGACCTCGGCCTCCTCGGCGTAACCTCGGCGCCCTCGAACCTCGTCTTGGAGCTCATCACGTCGCCGGACGACACGCCGCCCGTGGACACCCAGGGCCCCAAGCTCGTGGCGACGTACCCGGCCGAGGGCACGGCCGAGCTGCTGGTCGATGCGGGCATCGAGCTCGTGTTCGACGAGCCGGTCGATCTGGATCGGCTGCGCGCCGGCGGCGTGAAGCTCGAGGAGGCCGCCGGCGCGCCGGTCGCCGCGGCGATCGAGAGCCACGGCTCCGCGGTGGTGGTGCGGCCGCTCGCGCCGCTCGCGTACGGGACGAGCTACCGCGTGCTCCTGGCCGACGTCGCCGATGTCGCCGGCAACGCGCTGGCCGCGACGTCGATGGTGCAGGTGTCGACGCCGGTCCTGCCGGCCACGACGGTGCCCCCGACGGTGATCGCGATCAGCCCCGGCGTGCCGTGCTCGCTGACGGGCGGCACCGCGATGACCCCCGGCCGGTGCAGCGGCGGCGACGCGGCCGACTCGACGTACCGGCCGTTCACGCTCGAGCGCGAGCAGCCGATCGAGGTCGAGCTCAGCCAGCCGCTGCGCCGCTCGTCGGTGACGCTCGGCGCGACGTGCAACGCCGGCAGCGTGCGCGTCGAGGAGCTGTCGATGACCGGCACCTGCGTCCGGGCGGTGCCTGGCTCGATGCTCATTCGCAACCGCGGCTTCGCGTTCGTCCCGGATCAGCCGTGGGCCACCGGGACGCGCTACCGGCTCGCGCTGGTGTCGGGCAACGATGCGGGCTGCGCCGCGGGCGAGCTGTGCGGCGAGAACGGCGTGGCCGCGAGCTTCGATCCGCTCAGCGGCGCTGAGAACGGCGACGCGGGCGGGCCGAACCTGACCATCGACTTCACCGGCGCGGCGCCCTCGGGCGCGACGGCGGTGTTCTCGCAGACCTCGCCGTGGACCGACATGAACGGCTCTGGGGCCGTCGAAGCCAACGAGGTCCGGCGCGATCAGAACCGCGCCCTCATGCGGATCACCGGGACCACCGGTAACGTGACGAGCGCCGAGTTCACGTCGCCCGATTGCCTGCCGGGGACGCCAGAGAAGGAGGCGTGCATGTACCTGCTCGGCGCGCTGCCGGTCGCGCTCGGCGAGGTGACGAGCACCTGCCCGCTGCCCGGCGGCGCGACGGCCGACGCGTGCGTCCCGATCACGATGTCGGCGCAGGCGATGTACGCGACGTCGATCGCGATGCACGCGGTGGTGACCTCCACGGGCATCTCGATCAACGTCGACGCGGACACCAAGACCGCGGTGATGCGCATCCGCGATCCGGCCTCGGGGCCGGTCACCGGCTTCATCATCGACGGCGGCACCGGCCCCAAGATGGTGGTGGCGCTCGATCTGTACATGGATGCGCCCGACATGGATCTGCCGCTGTCGACGCACGACCTGCACTCCAAGCCCCTGACGGCCTCGCTCGAGGGGCCGGTGTCGTTCCTGCCCGACGGGCGGATCGCGATCGAGGCGGCGAACATGGAGGACCTGCCGGTGGAGGTGCGGATCAACGCGCCGCTCGGGATCACGGGCACCGTGAAGATGGTCGTGCCGAAGAACGAGATGAAGCTGCGGCTCCTGTCGCGGCCGCTCCGGGGCGTGGAGCGATGAGGGCGCGTATGACGGCGAAGCTCATGGAGACGACGAAGGAGAGGTCCTCGATGCGTACGGCACAGCTCGTCATGGCTGGCGCGGCCGCGGCCCTCGTGCTGGCGCTCGCGCCCGGCACGGCCGCCGCCGATTCCGAGTCCGCGCCGTGGTGGAAGCGGCGGATCTACATCCGCGGCATCGGCGTGGCGCACGTCGCCACGCTCGAGCAGTCGCGCGAGATGGAGCTGGCCGACATCGACGGTGCCGCGAGCCTCGCCGTGA
>DATMCI010000289.1:0-8079 GCA_035558535.1 Kofleriaceae bacterium | reverse complement strand
CGTGCTGTTCACCGTGCCGCAGGATCGGCTCTCCGCCGTGACCGCGGCGCTCGCGCGCGGCGATGTCCCCGTCGAGGTGTGGAACCGCGACGGCACGCAGCAGCTCGCCACCGGCAAGCTCGCGGTGCTCGACAACCAGGTCAACCAGACCACGGCCACGCTGCGCCTCAAGGCGCTCGTCCCCAACGGCGCGCGCGCGCTGTGGCCGAACGCGTTCGTCAAGGCGCGGATGCTCGCCGAGACGCGGGCCGGCGCGCTCGTGGTCCCCGCCGTGGCCATCCAGCGCGGCCCGCAGGGCTCGTTCGTCTACGTCGTCGGGCCCGACAAGACCGCCGCGATGAAGCCTGTCACCGTCGCGCTGCTCACCGCCGATCTGGCGATCATCCAGCAGGGCCTCGGCGCTGGCGAGGCCGTCGTGATCGAGGGCCAGAACCAGCTGCGGCCCGGCGGTCGGGTCGAGCCCGTCGCCAAGCCGGCCGGGGAGCCGGCCGGCAAGTCAGCCGGGAAGTCAGCCGGCAAGCCAGTTGACAAGCAAGACCCGGCTCCACGCGGCGGCTCGGCGGCGGGGCCGGCCGCAGGCGCTCGCCCGCCCGCGGCCCCGTGAGCGAGCTGCCCCCGAGCGAGCTGCCCCCAAACGGGCCGCCCGCGCCGCCCGCGCCGCCCGCGCCGCCGCCCCTGTCCTCGATCTCCGCGCCGTTCATCCAGCGCCCCGTCGCGACGACGCTGCTCATGATCGGCCTGCTCCTCGCCGGGCTCACCGGCTACCGCCAGCTCCCCGTCGCCGCGCTGCCGCAGGTCGACTACCCGACGATCGTCGTCACGACGCAGCTCCCCGGCGCGAGCGCCGAGACCATGGCCTCGGCCGTGACCACGCCGCTCGAGCGCCAGTTCGGCCAGGTCCCGTCGCTCGCGCAGATGACCTCGGTCTCGAGCTTCGGCAGCTCGCAGATCACGCTCCAGTTCACGCTCGATCGCGACATCGACGCCGCCGAGAAGGACGTGCAGGCCGCGATCAACGCCGCGACGAACCTCCTGCCCCGCACGCTCCCCGCGCCGCCCACCTACGCCAAGAGCAACCCCGCGGACCAGCCCATCCTCACGCTCGCGGTCACCTCCGAGACGCTCGGGCTCCCCGAGATCAGCGACTTCGCCGACTCCGTGCTCGCGCAGAAGATCTCGCAGGTGTCCGGCGTCGGCCTCGTGACCATGGGCGGCGGGCAGAAGCCCGCCGTGCGCGTGCAGGTCGATCCCGTCGCGCTCGCCGGCACCGGGCTCACGCTCGAGGACGTGCGCGCCGCGATCGCCGCCGCGAACGTGAACCAGCCCAAGGGCAACGTCAGCGGGCCGCGCCAGGACTGGGCGCTCGCCACGAGCGATCAGCTGTCCGACGCCGCGAGCTTCGAGCCGCTCATCATCGCCTACCGGCAGGGCGCGCCCGTCCGGCTCGGCGAGGTCGCCCGCGTCGTCAACGGCGTCGAGAACGCGCAGCTCGCCGGCTGGGCCAACTACCAGCGCGCGATCATCCTGAACGTCCAGCGCCAGCCCGGCGCGAACATCATCGAGGTCACCGACGCGATCAAGGAGCTCCTGCCGCGCCTCGCCGCGTCGATGCCGCAGGCCATCGAGGTCGCGATCCTCGCCGACCGCACCGTCACCGTCCGCGCGTCCGTCCACGAGGTCCAGTTCACGCTCGCGCTCACGATCCTCCTCGTCGTCGCCGTGATCTACCTGTTCCTCGGCAGCCTGCGCGCCACGATCATCCCCGGCGTCGCCGTGCCGCTCGCGCTGATCGGCACGTTCGGCGTGATGAAGCTCGTCGGCTACAGCCTGAACAACCTGTCCTTGATGGCGCTCACCATCTCGACCGGCTTCATCGTCGACGACGCCATCGTCATGGTCGAGAACATCGCGCGCTTCATCGAGCGCGGCGAGCGGCCGTACGACGCCGCGCTCCGGGGCGCCAAGCAGATCGGGTTCACGATCGTCTCGCTCACCGTGTCGCTGATCGCCGTCCTCATCCCGCTGCTCTTCATGGGCGGCCTCATCGGCCGGCTGTTCCGCGAGTTCGCCGTCACGCTCGCCATCGCGATCGCGATCTCGGCCGTCCTGTCTTTGACCCTCACCGCGATGATGGCCGCGTGGATCCTGCGGCCGCACGGCGATTCCCACCGCGGCTGGCTCGCCGCCGGGTTCGACCGGGGCTTTGGGGCCGTGACCCGGTTCTACGAGCGCACGCTCGCCGCGGTCCTGCGGCACAAGCTCACCACGCTCCTCGTCACGCTCGGCACCGCGGGCGTCACCGCGCTGCTCGCGCTCGCGGTGCCCAAGGGCTTCTTCCCCGTCGAGGACACCGGCATGATCGTCGGTGTCTCCGAGGCCGCGCCCGACGTCTCGTTCACCAAGATGATGGAGCGGCAGGAGGCGCTCGCCGCCGTGCTGCTCGCCGATCCCGACGTCGCGACCGTGAGCTCGGCGATCGGCGCCGACGGCACGAACCCCGCCGCGAACGTCGGCCGGTTCAGCATCGCGCTGCGCCCGCTCGACGAGCGCAGCGCCTCGGCCGCCGAGATCATCGAGCGGCTCTCCGCCCGGGTCGCGGAGGTCTCCGGCGTGACCCTGTACCTCCAGCCCGTGCAGGACCTGCAGGTCGACGCGCGGATCAGCCGCACGCAGTACCAGTACACCATCGAGGACGCCGATCCCCAGGTGCTCGCCGCGTGGGCGCCGCGGCTCCTCGCGGCCATGCGCGCGCTCCCCCAGCTGCGCGACGTGGCGTCCGATCAGCAGGCCGCCGGGCAGGAGCTCCACCTCGCCGTCGACCGCGACAGCGCCGGCCGCCTCGGCGTCACCGCGCAGCAGCTCGACGACACGCTGTACGACGCGTTCGGCCAGCGCATCGTCTCGACCACGTTCACGCAGCTGAACCAGTACCGCATCATCCTCGAGGTCCGCCCCGAGGATCGGGACTCCGCCGACGCGCTCGACAAGCTCTACGCGCGCGCCGCCGACGGCACGCCCGTGCCGCTGTCGCAGCTCGCGCGGTTCGAGCACCGCGGCGCGCCGCTCGCGATCGCGCACCAGGGCCAGTTCCCGTCGGTGACCCTGTCGTTCAACACCGCGCCCGACGTCTCGCTCGGCGAGGCCGTCGCCGCGATCGAGCGCGCCGCGGCGGCGCTCGAGCCGCCGCCCACGATGCGCGCCTCGTTCACCGGCGCGGCGCAGGCGTTCCGCGAGTCGCTCGCGTCGACGCCGTTTTTGATCCTGGCCGCGCTGATCACCGTCTACATCGTGCTCGGCGTGCTCTACGAGAGCTACATCCACCCGATCACGATCCTGTCGACGCTGCCGTCCGCGGGCGTCGGCGCGATCCTCGCGCTGTGGGTCGTCGGCAAGCCGTTCGACGTCATCGCGCTCATCGGCATCGTGCTCCTGATCGGCATCGTGCAGAAGAACGCGATCATGATGATCGACTTCGCGCTCGAGGCCGAGCGCGACGAGGGCCTCTCGCCCGAGCAGGCCATCTTCAAGGCCTGCCTCCTGCGGTTCCGCCCCATCATGATGACGACCATGGCCGCGCTCCTCGGCGGCGTGCCGCTCGCGCTCGGCAGCGGCATGGGCGCGGAGCTGCGGCGCCCGCTCGGCATCACCATCGTCGGCGGCCTCCTCCTGTCGCAGATCCTGACGCTCTACACGACGCCCGTGATCTACCTCTACATGGAGAAGCTCGGGCGGCGCGCCAGCGACGCCGGCCGGCCGGAGGTCGGCCGCGACCGGAGGGAGCCCGAGCGGTGAACTTCTCAGCGCCCTTCATCAAGCGCCCGATCGGCACGACGCTGCTCGCCATCGCGCTCCTGCTCGCCGGCGCCGCGGCGTTCGTGAACCTGCCCGTCGCGCCGCTGCCGCGCGTCGACATCCCCACCATCAGCGTGAGCGCCGGCCTGCCCGGCGCGAGCCCCACGACGATGGCCACCGCCATCGCGATGCCGCTCGAGCGGCGCTTCGGCCGCATCGCCGGCGTCACCGAGATCACCTCGGAGAGCACGCTCGGCCGCACCGAGGTCACCGTCCAGTTCGAGCTCGACAAGGACGTCGAGACCGCGGCGCGCGAGATCCAGGCCGCGATCCAGGCAGCCGGCGGCGATCTGCCGCCGAACATGCCGTCGCGCCCCAGCTACCGCAAGGTCGATCCCAGCGGCGCGCCCATCCTCATCATCGCGCTGCGCTCGAAGTCCCTCGAGCCCGCCGAGATCTACGAGGCCGCGAACACCGTGTTCGCGCAGAAGATCTCGCAGGTCCCCGGCGTCGGCCAGGTCGGCGTCGGCGGCGGCATCCAGCGCGCCGTGCGCGTCAGCGTCGATCCGCAGCTGCTCGCCGGCATGGGCCTCGGCATGTCGGACGTCCGCACCGCCATCCAGACCGCGACCGCGAACCAGCCCAAGGGCGGCGTCGGCGCGGCCCAGTGGCACGCCATCAGCGCCGACGATCAGCTCCAGGGCGCCGCCGCGTGGCGGCAGCTCATCGTGCGCTGGGCCGCCGCTGGCGCCGCCGCCTCCTCCTCCGGGGGGGCTCCGCGCGACGGCGGCGCCGCCGTCCGGCTCGGCGACATCGCCACCGTCACCGACGACGTCGAGAACGACCGCGTCGCCGGCTGGTTCGACGGCGAGCGCTCGGTCTCCGTCATCGTCCGGCGCCAGCCCGGCGCGAACATCCTCGACGTCATCGATCGCGTGAAGACCCTGCTCCCCGAGCTCGCGAAGACCATCCACCCCGCGATCGACGTCGACATCGCGATCGATCGCGCCGCCACGATCCGCGAGTCCGTCCACGAGGTCGAGACCACGCTCGTGATCGCGATCGGCCTCGTGATCGTCGTCGTGTTCCTGTTCCTGCGCTCCGTGCGCGCCACCGCGATCCCCGCCGTCGCCGCGCCGCTCTCGCTCGTCGCGACGTTCGCCGTCATGTACGCGCTCGACTACAGCCTCGACAACCTGTCCCTGATGGCGCTCACGATCGCCACCGGCTTCGTCGTCGACGACGCGATCGTCGTCACCGAGAACATCAGCCGGCTCATCGAGGAGGGCACGCCGCCGCGCGAGGCCGCGCTGCGCGGCGCCAAGCAGATCGGCTTCACGATCATCAGCATCACGGCGTCCCTGCTCGCCGTGTTCATCCCCATCCTGTTCATGGGCGGCGCCGTCGGCCGGCTGTTCCGCGAGTTCGCCGTCGTGCTCGCCGTGTCGATCACGCTGTCCGCCGTCATCTCGCTGACCTTGACGCCGATGATGTGCGCGCGGCTGCTCCGGCGCTCGCCTGGCCGGCCCGGCCCCGTCATCCGCGCGCTCGAGCGCGGCCTCGACGCGCTCGTCCGCGCCTACGCCGCCGTCCTCCGCGTCGTGCTGCGGCACCGCGTCGCCGTCGGGCTCGTGACCGTCGCGACCATCGCCACGACGATCTGGCTCTACGGCAAGGTCCCGCCCGGGCTGTTCCCGCAGCAGGACACCGGCATGCTGACCGGCACCACGCAGGGGCCGCAGGACATCTCGTTCCCCGCCATGAAGGCCCGCCAGGAGCGGCTGATCCAGATCGTGATGGCCGATCCCGACGTCGCGCACATCAACGCGAGCATCGGCGGCTTCGGCACCTCGACCATCAACACCGGCCGCATGTTCATCTCGCTCCGCGACAAGCCCGCGCGCACCGCCAGCGCCGACGAGGTCATCGCGCGCCTGCGCCCCAAGCTCGCCAAGGTCCCCGGCGTCCAGCTGTTCCTGCAGTCGGTGCAGGACGTCCGCATCGGCGGCCGGGCGTCGCGCACGCAGTACCAGTACACGCTCGAGAGCGCGAACCTCGCCGAGCTCGAGGAGTGGGCGCCCAAGGCCACCGCGGCGCTGCGGAAGCTCCCCGAGGTCAAGGACGTCACCTCCGATCAGCAGATCGCCGGGCTCCAGCTCGACGTGCAGATCGATCGCGACGCCGCCGCGCGCCACGGCATCACCGTCGCGCAGATCGACGCGACCCTGTACGACGCGTTCGGCCAGCGCCAGGTCGCGACCACGTTCACGCAGACCAACCAGTACCGCGTCATCCTCGAGGCCGCGGACTCCGTCGGCAGCGGCCCCGAGGCGCTCGATCGGATCTACGTCGCCGCGCCCGGCGGCGGGCAGGTGCCGCTCGCGCAGCTCGTGCGCGTCCGGCCGACGAACGTCGCGCTGTCCGTCAGCCACCAGGGCCAGTTCCCCGCGACCACCGTCTCGTTCAACACCGCGCCCGATGTCGCGCTCTCGGAGGCCGTCACCGCCGTCGAGCGCGCGATGCTCCAGATCGGCATGCCCGCGAGCATCCACGGCTCGTTCTCCGGCACCGCGCAGGCGTTCCGCGACTCGCTCTCGTCGCAGCCCATCCTCGTCCTGATCGCGCTGATCGCCGTCTACATCGTGCTCGGCGTGCTCTACGAGAGCTACATCCACCCCATCACGATCCTGTCGACGTTGCCGTCCGCCGGCCTCGGCGCGCTCCTCGCGCTCCTCCTCACCGGCAGCCAGCTCGATCTGATCGCGCTCGTCGGCATCATCCTCCTGATCGGCATCGTCAAGAAGAACGCGATCCTCATGATCGACTTCGCGCTCGAGCTCGAGCGCGCCGGCAAGCCCCCCAAGGTCGCCATCTACGAGGCGTGCGTGCTGCGCTTCCGGCCCATCCTCATGACCACGCTCGCCGCGCTCCTCGGCGCCTTGCCGCTCGCGCTCGGCAGCGGCACCGGCGCGGAGCTCCGCCGCCCGCTCGGCATCGCGATCGTCGGCGGGCTCACCGTCTCGCAGCTCCTCACGCTGTTCACGACGCCCGTCACGTACCTCGCGCTGCACCGCTTCACGCGCAAGCGGTCGCTCCCCGTGGCGCCCGGTGCGCCCGGGGCGCCCGCCACGCCCGCCGGCTCGCACCCCGGCTGAGCCCCGAGCGCGGCTACCGCATCGACTCGCCCGGGCCGCACATGTAGATGTCGATGAACACCTCGAGGTCGCCCTCGGGGCACGTGACCGTGTAGAGGTCGATGATCGATCCGCAGCGTCCGCCCGGACCGACGGAGCCGACGCGCCCGTTCTGCCGCGCCGACGAGCCGTCGGCGCAGACCGTGCCGCGCAGCCACTGCCGCGACGCCGGGATGCCGCACACCTCGATCGTGCGATCCTTCGTGGTCGGCGCGTCGGCGAACGTCCGCGCGTTCTGGCCGTAGCGCCGCTGCGCCTGCGCCTCGTCGATCAGGACCGGGCCGAACATGTCAGGGCGCTTCGCGCACGCCGCCTTGTCCAGCGGCGCGTCGCCGGGCTTGGGCGCCTCGCCGCCTGGCCCCGTCGGCGCGTCAGGCGTCTTGGCCGGCTCGCTCGCGGCCCCGCTGGCCGCGCCATCGACCGGCGGGCTCGGATCCGCCCGGGGCGTGGTCGTCGCCGGGGACTTGCCGCCGCACGCGGCGAGGGAGAGAGCGAGGCTCACGTGGGCCGGCAGGACGCGCATGCCGGCATCTTACGGCCGCCGTCGCGGCGGACCGAAACGGCCGCCGTCACCCGCCTCGCTCCCGCGCCGCCGCGGCCAGAAGCCCAGCGATCTCAGCCACATCGTTCCGTCGACTCTCCCGAGCGAGCCCCCGGACCGAGCCGTCCAGGTCGGCGGCGAGCCAGCGGCCCCCCAAGCGCCCCCCTCAGGCGTCGCCCGAGGGGATCTGCAAACGATCCGAACCGAGGTTGACAGGTCCAACAGTACCCCTTATAAACCGCTCCCTCGACGGCGAACGCCGCGAGGCCCGAGCGGGCAGAGCCACCAGGCTCGATCCGCCCGGGTCGATCGGTCTCTGAAAACTGGATAGCAAGTCTAAAACGATTGTGGGTTTTGTTCTGTGTAACGAAACCATTCCACGTCGGCGCCAGCCCTTCCCCCCGGACGGGCTGGCTCCCGGTCACCGGGCCGACGTAGAGCGGGTTCAAATTCCATTTTCTATGGAGAGTTTGATCCTGGCTCAGAGCGAACGTTAGCGGCGGGCCTAACACATGCAAGTCGAGCGAGAAAGGGGCTTCGGCCCTGAGTAAA
>DATMCI010000288.1:0-167889 GCA_035558535.1 Kofleriaceae bacterium | reverse complement strand
CGAGTGGGCTGGACCGTCACCCGCACAGCCGCTGCGGAGGAGCGCGGCTATATCGTGCGCTCCGAGGTCTCGACGCTCGGGTTCACGGTGCCTGATCTACGAATCGTCATTGCGGACCTTGGCTACGGCATCGAGGGAGTTCTCGGCATGGACTTCCTGCGCCTCTTTAACCTCGAGATCCGACCCGCCGAACGGCGAATCCTCGTCGAGAAGATCTGAATCTCCTTGCTGCTGTTCAGCGGCTGCATCACATGCTGGGAGGCGCTCTACGGCGAGCGTCCGTTCGCGGGCCGCGATCTGGTCCCACCTGCCAAGAAAAACTCGCGGAGGGCAACTAACTAACTAGTGACTAAGTTACAGCTCCCCAGAAGAAGAGGACCTTCTTGGACCCTCGCCGGTAACGCCCTGTATTCGGAGTGACTAAGTTACAGCTCCCCAGAAGAAGAGGACCGGGTCCATGAAGCTACAGGGAGCGCAACCAGCGACGGAGGAACCCTGGCGCGTGGAACCCGGTCCCTGACTTCTGGGGAGCTGTAACTAAGCCGCCCGGCGTCTCACCTTTCACGCGCGTTACCTTGAGCGGGATACCGGATTCGAACCAGCGACCTTCAGCTTGGGAACTAAGCGAACTGATGGTACTGATCGAGAAGAAGCAAGTCAACTCAGGAAATTAACCCGTCTCAAGGCGTCCCATGCTGACGAGCGGGAGGTGGGATCGACGATTCGATGAGGATAGGCTCGCGGCCTATCTCCCCCGACCGAGCGCGTCGGCGACACCCGCGCGGCGGTGCGGCGACCGCGGGGATCCTCGTCCAGCACTGGTCGGCGAACCACCGGCCCATCAGCGCGAGAAGACCTTTCGTGTCGGGCGTCATGTCGCGAGGACAGCCTTCCTCGAGAAGCTGCTACGATCTCGCCATGAGATCGTGGAGGTACTTGCTTGCGCTCATCGCGGCGAGCGGCTGTGGAGGGACGAAGGAGCCGGGGGCGACGACACCGACGAAGTATCGGAACGCGCTGATGCTGAGCAAGGACCTATCCGCGCTCTGCCGCAACCCGCTCGACGACGCCAAGATGAGAGCCTGCCTCGACGGCATCGCAGATGCACTCGACAGAGATGCGCGCCAGGGTGCGTTCAACGGCCGCATGGAAGCGGGGACCGAGTGCTGGTCGCCCGAGAGGGTCAGGCCGGTCATGGATCGGATGTGCGATGCCGTCCGCAAAGCGTGCGAGACCAGCGGACGGCGCGTCAAGACCGAGATCTGCGAGAACGCGCTGGTCCTGTCTCGCACCACGCTCGAGGCCAGCGGCACGTCCTACAACGTCCGCGTCAAGCTGATCGAGGCCCCGCTGTTCATCGGCGAGTGCATCTACGCCGCCGCGCAGTGGAGCGCGTACGGGATCATAGAGCATCAGGATGGCGCTGTGTTCCTAGTCTCGAACGAGTTCGCGCACCAACTCACGACGACGATCCGGCCGTACCTCAAGCAACTCTGATCTGAAGGTGGCCCGTGGAGATCCTCAAAATCGTCCTGCCGATCGTCTGGGTGGTCGTGGCCTCGCTGGTTGGCTGGTTCCTGTACCGCTACTCGACGACCAAGCTCGACACGAAGTGGGTCGTGGTCACCGGCGCCTTCCTGATCGCCGCCGCGTGCTTCTACGGGCTCTACCGGGCCACGCCACGCTCGTTCACCGAGTGCGTGAAGCCCGGTGAGCTAGTCGTCCGTGAACCGGACATCGCTCGCCTGCGGGATCGAGCCCGCGACCTGAAAGAACGCGTCAACGCGCTGAGGGCCGCGTGCACCAGCAGCCCGCGCAACGACGAGCGATGCGACGCAGAGCTGGACGCGCTCGAAGAACACGGGGTCGCCGTGGCCGCCGGGCTGACAACCCTGGGGGCTACACGCTAGCCGGTTCCGCCAGCGTTCGCCCCGAGCCTTCCATGGACTTCGTCGACTTTACGCTACTCCTGAGCGATCCTTCCGAGGCCGAGGATCAATCGGTGCTCATGTTCGATCTGCAGGTGCCGGCGGCCGGCGCGTTGGCCGCGATCACCGAGCCGATCCGCCGCCGCTGCGCTCTTTCGCGCGTCGCGCCGCTGATGACGGCGCATCCCGGGCGCGCGCTCCCCGAGGACGTCCTTCTCGCGGCGGGCCTTGAGCTGGGACAGGCGCTGTTGCCGGATCGCGTCGCCGGCCGGCTCCGCCAGGTATTCCTGGCCGCGCGTGCGCGCAATGACGGCGTAAGGATCCGGATCTTGGGCGGCGTCGTGCTCCAGCGCATACCGTGGGAATACAGCGTCCTGGCCCCCGAGGAGGGTGAGGCGACGGTGGCGAGCTTCCTCGCGCTGATGCCGCGCGTCTCAATCGTCCGGGATCAGGAAGGAGTCGCTCGGGCCGAGTGGGGAGACCGCCGGTCGCCGTCGATTCGCGTCCTCGGTTGCTTCGCTGCGCCGAGAACCACCGCTGCGCTCGAGATCGAGCGCGAGCGGCAGATTCTCGGGACGGCGCTGGCGGCGTGCCCGAACGTCTCACTGAGCTGGACCAATTGTGGCGTCCGTCCGTCGCGCGCGCTCGGTGCCGCCGACCTGTTCCACTTCGCTGGCCACGGCGGGTTCGAGCCGGCCACCGCGGCTCGAGTCGATGCTCGCCTCGCTCCGGCCGGTGGCCCGACGCGGGACATTGAGGCGCCCTCCGGGGTGAGCCACGACGCGGGCCCGCGCGATGGCATGCTGATCTTCGATGATGGCGATGGCAGCGAAGACCGCGTGCGCGCGGGCGATCTGGGCATCGTGCTGCGCGAGCTGGGCGTGCGCGTCGCCGTGCTGAATGCATGCAACAGCGGGGCTCGAGACGCGCACGCTTGGTGGAGTTCGACCGCGGCCGCGTTGCTCAACAGCGGGATTGGCAGCGTCGTGGCGATGCAGCACTTGATCACCGACGCGAGCGCCCTCGCGTTCGCCGACGCCTTCTATCGCGCGCTCGCGAGCGGCCGCTCGCTCGACGAGGCGGTACGCGACGGGCGAATCGCCATGTACGACCGTGGAGATCGCCTCGGATGGGGAACGCCGGTGCTGTACCTGTCGGTCTCCAAAGGTGTCGCGTTCCCAGCGGCGGCGAGCGTGTCGTCGGGCGCGCTCGCCGTGGCGCCATCTCCGCCGCCTGCGCCATCCCCATCGGCGGCGACCGCACTGGAGGGCATAGGCGCACCGCCCCGCCACCTCGCGTGGTCAGTGGACAGCGCACGCCTCGCCGCCTCGGATGGCAAGGGTACCTGCTTGATCTGGGACAGCAACACGCGTTGGCGCCAGGCTCGCAAGTGTTCGACAGCCGCGATCGCCCGGGCCTGCGAATGGCTCGACACGCGGCTCGTGATCGCGCGCGGGGACCGCCTGCACCTAGTGGGCGGCGACGACATCGCGCGCGAGTTCGGACATACCGAGCAATCGATCGAGTGCGTCATCCCCCTGCGTTCGTGGGTCGCCTGCATCGACATCGCTGGCGGCGCCTACCTCTACGAGCCCACCGGCAGCAACGGCCGGCTCCTCGATCGCGCGCCGCTGGGTGCGGGCCCCTGGTCCGAAGCCGCGGTCTCGCCGCAGGGCGACACTTTCGCGGTCGCCACCCCCGGTGGTCACCTCGCGGTCTGGGGCCCGAGCCGCAAGCTCGCGCGCGAGGACGTAGCCGATGGCACCACCGGCCTCGCGTTCCTGGGCCCCGACACGCTCGCAGTGATGCTCGCCTCGGGTGCACTCGTCGCGTTCGCCATCGAGAAGCGGCGCCTTCGCCGCCTCGCCAATCTCTCCGTTTCGGCTCCGGTCCGCCCGCCCTTCGCGGTCAGCCACAACCGGCTGGCCATCGCTACCGCCGCGAACGACGTTGCGATCTACGCCGTCGCAGCAACAAGCTCGTCGTGGGAACTCGCGCTCGTCGCCCGCCTCGCAATTGAAGGTGCGCAGTGCCTCGCCTGGTCGCCCGACGGCGCCTGGCTGGCCGTGAGCACGCTCACCACCCTCGCGTTCCATAGGGCCCGTTGAACCGAGGCTCGAATCACGTCGGATTTCGGCGTCACGCGTCGCCGGAGGGGGAAGCATGCCAGTCACGATAATCGGGGTGATCCGTTGGGCTGTGCTTGTCACGGTCCTTTCATTGGCTGCCTGCGGGAGTGCCCAACGTCGTACACTGACTCCCGCGGAACCGTACCGGAGCCTGCGCGCGTATCGCGTAGGCGCCCATGTGATGCTGGACATGCTGAAGACCGCGATCGGTGAGCTCATGAGCGAAGTCATCGACCTGCAGGGGCGCCGGTGGGCCGGCGTAGATCCCGCTCGCGATCCGGGCCCGGGTGAACTCGCGGTCTTCCTCGTGGATGCCCGCAGGATGGCGACGGAAGGGTGCGACGATCCACTCTCGGCGTCCTGCCGCGCTGGGCAGCGATCCGTGGACAGTTGCGCCGCGATCGACGAACGCGCCATCGCCTGCGATGCGAGGTTCCTCGCGCTGTTCGCGAACCTCGCACTCGACGGCATCAGGGACAACGGTATCCTGCGTCCCACCGGCGACCAGCTGGAGGCAGCGCAACGGGTCGATGCGTTCTTCGCATCGACCTATCGCTCCGACATAGCCGCGCAGCTGGAGCAGTTGGGGACGGCGCTCGGAGAGGCAGCCATCGACGTCGAGAGCTTCGTCGAGGTACTCGTCCGCGTGCTAGACGTGGTCTTGACGCACGAGCTAGGCCATATTGCGCTCGGACATGTACAGGAGCACGCGATCCTCCAGCAAAGATCCGAGGTCCCTGATGGCTCCGCGGCCGATCAAGAATCCGTAGCAGACGAGTTCGCGATCCGGCAGATCATGCGCCGAAGCGATGGAGATAGGCTCCTCGCTGGCATGTACCTGCTCGTCCAACTCGATGTGTACACGTTCAAGTTGAGCTTGCTCTCCTCGAGCATCACGCAAATTACAACGTTCGATAAACCAGGAAGCCCCGACGATCAGATAGACAAGGCCATCGTAAGCGGGACCGCGCTCATTTGCAGTCGTACACATGCCACGCCTCCTGCACGATTTCTCCGACTGGCACACGCCCCAGCCATCGCCGAGGCACTCGCCAAACTGCCACCCGCCGAGGTCAAACAGGCGATCGAGGAACTCGAAGACCTCGTCGCGGCACGCGAGCGCCTATGTGCCATGGCTGAGCATTCCAGGCAGTTCGCCACGCTTGACCGCGAGACGGCTGCGGCGGCCGCGGTGCCGCTGGCGATCACAGTCACGGATACGGGGAAGCTGCCTCGCGAGCGGCTCCGCTATCGGTGGAGCCAGGGTGCCACGCTACGCATGGAGCGCAGGGTCGAGCTGACGAAGAGCATGAAGCCTGGTTCGACCCCGCCTCGGACGACGGCGCATTCGACGACCGTGCTGGTTCAGGTCCAGAAGGTCCGGGCCGACCGCTCGGCGGCCATCGAACTGAAGGTGGAGCAGTCCGATCTGCCGGATTTGGCCGGCCGCTCCGCAGTGATCAACGAGATCATCGAAGATCGAGGCATCTTCGTAACACGCCAAGTGATGGTGAGGCCGCAGTCTGCCCCAGAGCCCTGGGCCGTTGCTTCTCGCGAGAACGCGCGGCGCCTCTCGATACCGAGCGTGCTGGGACCGGGCATGGTGGCGTTACCTAAGGAACCGATTGGCGTCGGAGGAGTCTGGACGGTCAGCGGCGGTGGTGAGCGCTGGGTCACGACCTACCGCCTGCTATCTCGGAACGGCCCTCATCTCATCATCCAGGCCACCTTCGAGTTCTTCTACGCGATGAGCAAGCGATCCTCGACAGCAATCGCGGGATCGCGATCGATTCACATCGATCTTGGCCTCCCCGCGCCCACTCAGGACACTTGGAAGTTCTCGACGGTGGACACGTTTGATTACCCCAGGTCGCGGCAGGAGTTCACGCAAGCGATCGTGTTCACCAGCAAGACCATTCCCTCAGGCGCGGTCGTGCCGTGATCCTGGATCAGGCCATAGGAGCGTCGCTTAAGTACACCGCCCCAGAAGAAGAGGTCCGGGTCATGAGGCGACTAGTCACGCAGAAACGCTAGTCTTTCACCGCCGGACCGCCCCCGGTCCCCCCCTCTTCTGGGGCGCTGTACTAAGTACAGCGACCGCAAGTTGGTGACCACTACGCTGCCAGCTTGAGATCCTCGCTTCAGTGAGGGGTCGGCGCTCGCCAGCCATCGGCCTTGCGGAGCACCTTGTCGAAGGATTCCGGGGTCCACGCGAACGGGTGGGCGGCCTTGTTCCACTCATCGATGAAGGCGAGCACCTTGGCCTCGAGGTCGGCGAGGTCGGCAAAATTGGGCGCACGGAACCGCTTGCGCTGGAGAATCGAGAACCACTGCTCGACCTGGTTCATCCACGAACAGTGCACCGGTGTGAAGTGCACCTGGAAGCGGGGATGCGCGGCCAGCCAAGCACGCGCGAGCTTGCCATGGTGGATGCTGACGTTGTCGCAGATCACGTGGATCGACGTGATCGCAGCGGGAGTCGTGCGCTCGATGATTTCGAGGAGTTCGATGAATTCGACCTGCCGCTTACGGTGCCGCAGGATCCCGGTCACCTCGCCAGTTCGGGTGTCGAACGCTGCGAACAAGTTCAGCGCGCCCTTGCGCACGTATTCGTGCTCGACGCGTACGGCTCGTTCGGCGCCCGTGCCGGCCGGCTCGCTGCGGTTCGTGTCCGCGGCTGCAGCGAGGTCTTTTCGTCGATGCAGAGCACGCGCTCATGCGCGCCCAGTTGGTGATCCCGGCGTTTCAAATTGACCCTCCCGGCGTTCCAAAACTGACCCACCCCCCTGCCGCCTGAGGCTCCGTCAGGGCCTCGGCGTTCGTTCGGAGGGTGCTCGCAATGGAAAAGGTTTACGTCGTACGCCACCGGCATCTCGTCGAGGGCGTCCCCATCCGCCAGATCGCGCGCGAGATGGGCATCGAGCGAAACACGGTCCGGCGCTACTTGCGCGGAGCCGAGCCCGGCGTCGGCAAGCCGCGCGGCGTGCCCGGCACGCCGGTGCTCGACGCGGTGAAGCCGCGCGTGGAAGCGATCCTCGAGGACTCGCAGCACTGGACCGCCGGGAAGCAGCGGCTGACCGCGGCGCGGCTCCACGAACTGCTGCGCAGCGAGGGACATGACGTGGGCTACACGCTCGTCAAGCAGCTCGTTCGCGAGTGGAAGCGCCAGCGCAAGGAGGTGTTCGTCCGCTCGTGTACAAGCCGGGCGACGTCGGCGAGGTGGACTTCTTCGAGGTGCTCGTCGATCTCAGCGGCGTGCGGAGCAAGGCGCACATGTTCGTGCTGCGCCTCATGCACTCGGGGCGTGACTTCGCGTGGCTCTATCCGCGCCAGGATCAGACGTGCTTCCTCGACGGGCACGTGCGTGCGTTCGCGCATCTCGGCGCGATTCCGCACCGGCTGATCTACGACAATCTCAAGGCCGCGGTGTGCAAGATGCTCGTCGGCAGCGAGCGCGAGCTGACGGTGCGCTTCCTCGCGCTCGCCAATCACTACTTGTTCGAGGCGTGCTTCGCGCGGCCGCGTGAGGGCCACGACAAGGGCGGTGTCGAGGCGCGTGGCAAGGCGATCCGCTGGCAGGAGCTCGTGCCGATTCCGACGGGACCGGACCTCGCGTCGATCAGCGGCGCGCTGCTCGCGCGGCTCGACGCGCGCGTGACGGAGCGGTTCGCCGAGGAGCGCGCGGCGATGTTGCCGCTGCCGCCGACCGCGTTCCGCGCGGCGCGGTGCCTGCCGGGCGTGGCGGTGTCGAGCCGCGGGCTCGTCAAGATCGACGGTGCCGCGTATTCGGTGTGGTCGACCTGGGCGCGTACCGAGGTGACCGCGTATGCCGGCGTCGATGAGATCGCGATCCGCAGCGCGGTCGACGCGCGCGAGGTCGTGCATCCGCGCCAGCCGTTCGGTGGGTGCTAGGTCAACTACCGTCACTATCTGTGCGAGCTCGCGCACAAGCCGCAGGCGTTGCGCCAGGTGGCCGACGAGTTGATCGCCGCGCTCGACGAGCCGTTCGCCGCAGCGTGGCGCTTGCGTCCGACCCGTCGAGAACCACGCCACTTCGCGAGCGCCTCGCACTGCTCGAGTTGGTGCGGTAGCTCGGAGGCTCGCGCGCTGGGAGTCGCTCTACGACGAGCGTCCGTTCGCGGGCCGCGATCTCCAGGCAGCGGCATCTCTCACGGGCGCGCTCGCAGAGCCACCTCCTCGGGGCCACGCGTCGTCCTGGACGGGCGCACCACCGGCCGCCGGTCAGCGCAGCACGAGCGAGCGGCACAACGCCAAAGCCGGATGCATCGGCTTACGCGAGCGGCGGACACGCGAGCGACTGGTCGATCTCGAGCCCCGCAAGCGTGAGACGTTCGCGTACGTGTACGAAGCCTTCCGGATGATCGTCGAGCACGCTGCGCTCCCTCGAGATCGCAGCGCTCTACTCGACGAGCTCGACGAGCATGGCGTACCGGACCGGCCCCCGTCGTGACGGCCTCGCGTACAACTATTCCTCGCGCGGATCTGGCAGTGCGCCCGGCTCGTCGGTGCTCGATGGAAACTCCTTGAGCTTGCCCCGCGAGAGTTTCCAACATTGCTGCACGATCCAGGACAGCGAGCGATCGAGACGAGCCGCCTCGTGCTGGATCTCCTTCAACATGTCTTCCGGGAAGTACAGCGACTGCTTTCGCTTGTCAGCGTGCGACATTCAGACCTCGCTGCCAGGATAGTCGCATCTCGGCGCCGAGACATAGCGTCAACTCTCCGAATCTCTCGGAACTCGCGACCCGCGCGGCTCACCAGTGGCGCTTCGGGCGCCGGCGGCGACCACGGGACGGCTGCTGCTGCGGCTGCTGCGAAGACCGAGCGTTGACCTGCTGCGGTGGGCGACCAGCGGGGCGCGGAGCGGGCCGGTCGTCGCGCCCTCGACGATGCTCGTCGGAACGCGACCGCCGTTCGGGTCCGCGTGTGGCGCGGGGCGGCGGAGGAGGTGGGGGAACGAACTGCGGCGTCAACTCACGCGAGACATAGGCCCGCCAGATCGCGCGACCATCGGCGGTGTGCACGGCCAGGCTCGGATCGAAGCCCGCGAGGAAGCGCACGATGTTGTCGAAGTCGCGCAGGAAGAAGAACTCCGCCCGCGAGCTGTGGACGGCCGAGACGACCTGCGGGAAGTCGATGATCGTCGGGCCGTCGGCGGCCGCGAGGATGTTGTACGGCGAGAGATCCCCGTGGATGAGGTCGCAGCACAGCATCGAGATGATCTGTGCGACGAGGTCGGCGAAGATGCCGATGGCGGCGTCGCGCTCGATTGTGACGTCGATGAGCCGTGGCGCCGGCCGGCCCTCGGCGTCGCACACGAGATCCATGAGCAGCACGCCCTCGTAGAACATCACGGGCTTCGGTACACGGACCCCGCTGCCGACGAGCTTGTAGAGCGCGTTCACCTCGGCGTTCTTCCACGCCTGCTCCGCGGCATCGCGCCCGAAGCGACTGCCGCCTTCGATCGCGCGTTGGGTGCGGCTATTGCGGACCTTGCGGCCCTCCTTGTAGTCCGAGTTGTTCTTGAAGCTGCGCGTTGCGCGATCCTTGTAGACCTTTGCGGCAATCACGGCCTCGCCGCGGCGGACCAGCGAGATGTCCGCCTCCTTGCCGCTCTTCAGCCGACCGAGCACCTCATCGATGATGCCATCGGCGAGCAGGACGTCGAGCTCGTCGGTCACGAGTCGAGCTCGCGTGCTCGCGCAGCCGCCTTGCGCAAGAGCTCGGATACCGCCCGCAGCAGCGGATCAGAGATGCCCAGAGCCTGGAACAACACCAGGCGCACTCTACTCGCAGACGAGCAAGACGCCACGCCGATTGCTGGATTCGGTGGCTGGATTCGGTGGCTGCCTCGCGGGCTGACCTGTGCTCTTCGTCTGCCTCTGAATGTCGAACGGGTCAGGCTGGAGCCGCAGCGCAGGCTCGCCGCCACGGCTCGGCAAGCCCAGATCGGGAACCCAGATCCAGATCTCCGGTCCAGCTCCCCGACGGCGAGGGCTTCCCCCGTGGGGGGCGACGCTGGTAAGACGATGCTCGCAGGCACATGACAGGGAGCGTGGAAGCAGCTCGGATCGAGGCCGTCCTCTCGGCGGCGGCGCGGGCGGGGGTCTTCGAGGAGGAGCCTCCGTTCGCCATCTTCTACGACCTCGATGGGTTCCGCGCGAGGCTGCGGGCCGCGCGCGACGCGTTCCCCGCGAGCACGTTGCACGCGCTGGCTGTGAAGGCCAACCCGGTCGGGCCGATGTTGCAGGCGGCTCGCGACATGGGGTTCGCGGCGGAGTGCGCCTCGATCGTAGAGGTGCTCCACGCGCACGACAGCGGGTTCTCGCCCGAGCGGATCGTGTTCGACTCTCCGGCCAAGACGACCCGCGAGATCAGGTTCGCGCTCGACGCGGGGGTCTACCTCAATGTGGACAACTTCCAGGAGCTCGGCCGCTGCGCGAGCCACCTGGAGCAGCACCCGAGCCGCTCGATCGTCGGGCTCCGCATCAACCCGAGCGTGGGCGCCGGGACCATCGCCGCCCTGAGCACGGCGATCCCGACGTCGAAGTTCGGCGTCACGCTCGACGAGCACCGCGATCGGATCCTCGACGCGTTCCGGTCGCTGCCGTGGCTGCGCGCGCTGCACGTCCACGTGGGCTCGCAGGGATGTCCGATCGAGCTCGCGGCCGCGGGGGTGCGCCGCGTCGCGCTGCTGGCGGACGAGATCGAGGCCGCGACGGGGCGACGGATCGAGATCCTCGACATCGGCGGCGGGCTGCCCGTGAGCTTCGACGAGAGCACGACCGCGCCCACCTTCGAGGAGTACGCCCGCGCGCTTCGGGCGGCGATCCCCGAGATCTTCGACGGGCGCTTCCGGCTCGTCACGGAGTTTGGGCGCGCGATGTCCGCGAACGTGGGGTGGGTCGCGAGCCGCGTGGAATACACGAAGATCGCGGGTGGGCGGCGGATCGCTGTCATCCATGCCGGAGCCGATCTGTTCACGCGCACGGCGTACCTGCCAGAGGTGTGGCGGCACCATGTGACCGTCCACGACCCGGAAGGCGCGCTCAAATCGGGGGCCGCGGAGCCGTGGGATATTGCCGGTCCGCTGTGCTTCTCGGGGGATCTCGTCGCCCGCGAGAGGCCGCTCCCCCCCATCGAGCCCGGTGATCTGATCGTCGTGCACGACGCGGGGGCGTATACGCTCTCGATGTGGTCTCGCTACAACAGCCGGCGGGCCTCGGCTGTGCACGGATACGAGGGGGAACCTCCGGTGCTCCAGCTGCTGAAGAAGGCCGAATCGGAGCAGGACGTGCTGCGCTTCTGGGCGTGAGCGGACCGGGTACCAGTGGTCGCCGCGGCGGTCTACAAGGACGGAGGCAGAGGGATCAGCCGCGCCAACTGTCCCGACGCCTTCGAGCGCACGACCGGATCGGCGTCGCCAACGAGCGGCTTGTACAGCTTGATCGCTTGGTCCTTGGCTTTGGGCACGACTCCCTCGATCGCATCGACGCCGACGCGCCGCACGTCCGGGTCCAGGTCCGCGACCAGCCGGCGCAGCAGCGGTACGCCTTCGTTCACCGGCATCGCGCGCACGACCGACACCGCCGCGAGCCGCAACTTCGGGTCCGCCGAGTCGAGCATCTCCGCCGGGGTCCGCGCCTTGCCCGCGAGCTTCTCGTCGAACTTGAGCAGCGCGGCCATCGCCCGGCCGAGCACGCGGGCGTCCTTCGACACGAGCGCCGCGGTCAGCACCGGCACCGCCGCCTCCCGTTCGGCGTTGAACGCCGCGAGCCCCTCGGCCGCGGTGAACCGCACGTCGAACACGGGGTCCGCCACGCCGGTCTTGAGCATCGGCACCACGATCGGGTTCTTCGCCATCGCCGCCGCCTGCACCGCCGCGAGCCGTAGCTCGGGCTGGGGCGCGGCGGCCGCGGTCTCGAGCTTCGCCTTACCGGATGTGTCGCCGACCGCGAGCAGCGAGCCAGCCGCGATCACTCCGATGCGCGACGTCTCCTCGGAGATCTGGGCGAGTGTGTCGCGAACCGCCGGGCTGCCGATCTCGCCGAGCGCCTTGACCTGCTGCTCCTTCACGCCCGGATCTGCCTCTACCTTCACGCGGGCCGCGACCTTCGCCGCCACCTCGGGGCCCCTCATTCTCCCGGCACTCTTCGCAGCGGCGAACCGCACGTCCGGATCCGGATCCGCGATCGCCTGCGCCAGCAGCAGCACCGCCTGCTTCTCGGGGAGATCGGCGAGCACGCCGGCCGCGGCTTTGCGCACCGCCCTGTCCTGCGAGTCGAGCGCGAGCTTCGTCCAGTCCACCGACGCCTGCGCGAGCACCTTCGGATCGAGCCCGACGATCGCGACGAGCGCCGCCGCGGCCGCGATGCGCACGGTCCAGTCCTTGTCGTTCGCGAGCGCCAGGAGCGTCCGAAGGCTCTCGTGCTCGCCGACCTCGCCGAGCGCGCGCGCCGCGAGCCGCCGGGGCCCGGGATCCTTGTCGACGAGCTTCGCGGTGATCAGATCGAGGCCGCCGTACTCGCCGAGCGAGATCAGCGCCGCCGCCGCGGCGAGCCGGTTCGGTGACGCCGCGTTCGCGAGCACTTCCTGGAGGACCTTCTTGCCGGCGTCGTCGCCAAGCTTCGCGAGCCCCTCGGCCGCTGCGAGTCGCGTGCCTTCCTGCTTGTCGTCGAGGAGCGCGCGGAGACGCTTGCGCGCGCTCGCGTCGTGCCGCGCGGTCATCCTGGTCAGGAGCAGCGGCCCGGCGTGCGGCACGAAGGCCGCGAGCTCGGCCTCGTGCAACGCGAGTGCCTGGAGCGCCGCGATCGTATTCAGGTCTCCCGGTGGGCTGACGTCAGCGAGTGAGAGCACAGCCTTGAACGAGACCGCGAGGTCCTTGTCGTGCGCGTAGGTGAGCAGATGCTCGCGCTCATCCTCGCCGCCGAGTCGCGCGAGCGCCGCAGCGTACCAGACCTTGAGCGGCGACGGCGCTGCGGCCTCGAGCTTCACGAGCAGCGCCGTCACCGTCGGCGCGCCGATCATGCCCAGCGCGGCCGCCGCGTGGCCGCGCACCTCGGGATCCGGGTCCTTCTCGGCCAGCTCGGTCAGCGCCGGCACCGACGGCTGGTCCCTGATCTTGCCGAGTGCCTCCGAGCCCTGCATGCGCACGGCGGGCTCGCTCTCCCTGAGAGAAGCGCGCAGTACCTCCTGCGCGTCCTTGCGAATCGCGTCGTGGTCGAGCGGCCTCTCCGCGACCGGCGGCGGTGGCGACGGCGCCACCGCAGGCGTCTCCGGCGCCTCCTGCTGCTGCGCCTTCCAGATCGCGACGCCCGCGATCGCGATCGCGACCACGGTGATCGCGGCTCCAGTGATCGCGATCGCGCGCCTCCGGCTCACCCGCGGCTCTGCGGAGAACATCTCGGGCGCTGCCGGGGCCGGGGCCGGCGACAGGGCCGGGACCGGAGCCACCGGCGGCGGCGGGGGGCGCATCGGTACAGGGGCCACCACCGGCGGCGGCGGCGGGCGCATCGGCTGCCCGCGGCCCGGCGCCTCAGCCTCCGGGGGCCGCTGGTCCCCGTTCGCGTCGTGCAGATCTGCCAGCACCTCGGCCACGCTCTCGTAGCGATCGGTTGCGTCCTTCACGAGCATCCGCTCGACGATCTCGGCGATCGACGCCGGCACGCCGAGGCTCATCGGGAGATCGGCGAGCCGCGTCGCCTGCGGCGTGTCGTCGTCGAACGGCATGACACCGGCGAACATCTCGTACGTGATGACCCCCATCGCATAGATGTCGGTGCGGTGGTCGCTGGCCTTCGAGCCGTCGATCTGCTCGGGAGACATGTAGCGGGATGCGCCGATCTCGGCACCGACGAGCTTCGCGATCCCGAAACCGAGCAGCTTCACCTGAACGCCGCCTTCGACGTACTTCAGCCAGATGTTATCGGGCTTGAGGGCGCGGTGGACGAAGCCCTTGTCGTGCGCCGCTTTCAGCGCGCGCAACGTCTGCTCGAGGATCGGAAACGCCTCCGACCACGGCAGCGCGCCGCGGTGGATGCGGGACGACAGCGGCTCGCCCTCGAGGTACTCCATCACGAAGAACGCGCGGCCGTAGGGATCCCGGCCGAAGTCGTAGACGTCGACGATGTTCTCGTGGCGGATCGAATTGACCGCGCGCGCCACCTGAAAGAAGCGTTCGATCACGTCATCCGATCGACAGAACTCGAGCTTGAGCACCTTGATCGCGCCGCGCCGGCCGAGCTCGGTGGGCTCGCCCTCGTACAGGACGCTCATGCGGTCCTCGGCTAGCTTGCGTTTGATCGTGTGACCACCCAGCTCTTGGCCGGCAAAGAAGTCAGGGTCGTTGCCCAGGGCCGGGGCACCAGGAACGGTCTGGATTCCGGACCGCGGACGCCTCCCCGCCGGGAGCGGCCACGAAGGCGGCGGCGGCTCTCCCGTCCCGGTCGTCGTCGTCCTGTCTTTCTTGTCCTCACTCATAGGGCCCTCACAGTCCGAGGAGAACCACCTCTTCCGCTCTCAGAGGTCGCCTGCTCGACGCATGTACCACATTCCCCGGCGAGGAATGCTAACGCAATAACTCGTCGAGATCCTGCAGGCCCACTGCATAGTGCAGCAGCGGACGCAGAAACCGCGGGATGATCGAGCCCGCACAATCGAGCTCGTGGGTCCAGCTGGCGCTACGGCGCGAAAATTCCTCGACCGTCGGCCTGATGCGTCCTCTCCTGAGGCCGCGTCTCGAGCGGATCCGCCGGGCCACCAACTCGAGGACCGAGGCGCCGTCGACCGGCAAGGCCCTGGAGCAGGTGTTCCGGCGTGCGTTCACGGCCGACGGCGGCGGACAGGTTACGGACGAACAAAGCGCCCGTGTGACGTTCCGGCTCGCGGCGACGCTGCGCCACCTGTGCGACGACCTGCTCGACGGACGGGATCCCTCCGAGCGCGTGCTCTGCTCCCTGGCCGGGCTCGAAGTCCTGATGCGAGAGCACGAGCCCAACAGCAGCCGCAACAACGCGGTGGCGTTGCTCTGCGACCGCCTCGCCCCCAGGTTCCCCGCGATCGTCACCGAGCTCGAGTCGTACTGGACGGCCCGCTCCGAGGCCGAGATCACCGCGAGCCAGGTCGAACTGGAGCGCTGGCAGACCGAGCTGTACCGGCTCTGCTCCGATATCGGGGAGAGCTTGGCGGTCCGCCACAGCCGGGGACTGATCTTGCTGTCGCGGATCCAGATGGACAACAACCAGAAGGTCTTCCGGCCGCTCGTGGACAGCTTGCTGTCCACGGATCGACTCTCGGAGGAGCAGGCCCGCACGATCCAGCGACTCGACGCGACCGTGTTGCTGGATCGCCACCCGCTGCAGGTCGCCGCCGCCACGCGCAAGATCGACGGCGCCGCTCGCAATGACACCATCCGCGACTACGAGTCGCTGATCGTGAAGATGAACCAGGCGCTCACGTTGCGCATGAAGCTGCATGGTCAGACGCAGAAACGCGCGGAGGCGGTGGAGTTGAGGGCGCAGCTCGACCGCTACGCCCAACACATGCAGGCGACGAGCGACGAGCCAGGCGAATGGTTGCTCACTCGCTTGCTCCGTCGCGAGGCAGTCCCGGTTGCAACGCTTCCGTGGGCCCCCGATTCGTCCGTCGTCGCGCATCCAGCGGCGACGTCGGTGCGCGTCGCGCTTCTCTACGCCGTCGCCGAGCCACATATCCTGGAACGAACGCCCGAGCGCGTCGTTGCACTCGGCGATCCAGTGGGCGCGTTCAGTCCGCTGCTGCTTGCGGCAGCGCGCCGAGAGGGCGTCGCGCCGCTTCGCATCGAGGTGGCCGGGCCTCATCACCAGGGATCACCGCCGGCAGAGTAGCAGGACCTCTCGGCGAGCGACGCGGGGCCGCGGCGCGGCCCGCGCGCACGCGAATCGCGAGACTGCGACTTGATGGCTACGCAGCGATGTCGAGGGTCGCGGGCGTAGGCGGCATCCAGCGGTGCGGCAGGAGCTCATCGACCTTGGCGGCCGAGTGCGTGTCGACGCGGAGCAAGACGTCGCGCAGATACTCGAGCGGATCGACCTCGTGGAGATCGTGTCCCTGCAGCTCCAGTTGCGGCAGCAGGATCGTGCCGCCGTCGGGGTTGCTGTCGATCTCCATCACGTAGGCGTTCTCGAGGCGCCAGTCGCCCGCGGAGATGCGGGCGTAGACGAAGCTGTTCCAGAAGATCAGCTGATCGCCCACCTCGAGATCTGCGATGTCGAGTTGCTTGATGTTGTCGAAGTAGCGATCGTTGTTCGCAGCCTGGAGGTAGTTCGCGGTCCAACTGACGAACGCTCCGAACGCCACGTAGTCGCTGTGGTGATCGGTGAGGATCCGGTTGAACTCGTCGTCGCTGCCGTGCTGGCGCTTGAGCGCGAAGCGCAGCGCCTCGATATTGACGGCGGAGATCGCGTGATCGCACCAGAACCACGTCCGCCCCCAGCAGTCAGGGCTCGGGGTGAACAGGTCCTCGATCACCTTGGCGGGGGTGCGTCCGGCCCTCGGATTGATCGGGATCTCGTAGCTGCCAGCGTTGTCGATGTCAGCGCGGATCGCCGGTGGGAAGTAGGCACCGCTCGGGGTCCCGATGTACTCGAGCCGCCGCCGCGTCTGGCTCCATCGCCAAGTCTTGCCCGCCGTGGGCCCCGACGGCTCGGCGATGTTGGCGGCGTCGATCGCATCGACAAACAGCGACGGCGGCGAGAGTCGCGAGTACTCGATCATCCGAACCCGGAACCCCTCCAGCCAGGGTCCGTCGGCGCGCGAGCAGGCGAGGCTGTCCGGGCTCGTTGACCCACTCCTCCTGGTGCTCGCCGATCCAGGCCGCACGTCGATAGACGAAGAACCCGCGGTGGCGGTCCTTGCGCCGCGCGGCCGATCCGTTGTTCTTCGTGCTCGAGAAGACCCACCTCGCTTCTGCCGGATCACCTCGACGACCGCCGCCAGGATTGCAGGAGCAACGGGCGTCAGAGGAGGCTCGCCGGTGCCACAGCCCGAGAGCGTCGCGAGCGCAAGGAAGAGCGCGATCGAAAATCTTGGCAGTACCCCCCTCCCAAGCTCTCCCATACGATCGAACGTAACGACCAGCAGATCCGCTTTCAAGCAGTAACGGCTTGTGTGACACGATCGCCTATGCTTCCGCGCATGAGACATCGCGCCTCCGCCGCCGCAGTGCTGTTGGGCATCGCATCGTCAGCGTGCTGGAGCGGACGACAGGAGGGTGAGCGCACGAAGGGCGCGAGCGTGGGCGGGGGCGCGCTTATCTGGTCACTCCCCGACGGACGCGGCGGCACGAACGAGCTCTGCCGCGCGTTGGCCTGTCTGCCGTGGCTCACCGCTGCCACGCACGGACGGCTGGTGACCGGCGACTTCAACGGCGATCGCGCAGTCGATGTCGCGCGCGAGGTCGATGGAGGGATCGTCGTCTCGATCGGGAGCGGGAGCGGCTTCCGCGAACTTGCGGCGCGGCGTAGCGCAGCGCGCGACCGTCTCGGGGCGCAGCTGTTGCCGCTCGGCGACGTCGACGGCGACGGACGCCACGACGTCCTCGCGCTCGTCATCGACGCGCCTCCAACCGAGGGACACCCCAAGGTGCTACCCCGGGCGCGCGCGCCGCAGCTCGTGCTCCTCCGGGGCACTCCAGACGGCCTCGCACCGCCTGAGCCGCTCGTGTCCCTGGACGGCTGGTGGAGCGACCTTCGGATTGCCGTCGGCGATCTCGATGGTGATCGTCGCCCAGACGTTGCACTCGCGGGTGTGCGCTATGAGAAGGAGCCAGTCCTCGCGGGGCTCCGCGGCAAGCCGGGGGGCCTCGAGACGGCGTTCTCCTGGAGCTTTCCCGCGCGCGGCGTTATGGACCGGATCGCGATCGCGGATATGGACGGCGATGGCATTGGTGACCTGCTCGCGTTCGGCACCGGCTCCGCTCCGTCGTCGTGGTCGCGATGGCCCGGAGGACCGGGCGGACCCCAGTCGGATCGCCGCCAGACCTGGGCCGATCCGTCCGGCAAGCGCCAGAGCTGGTTCGCTGGCGTCGCCGCTGTCGGCCAGTTCGACGGCAACACTGTTGAGGCCGCAGTCTCCGCGCTCGGAGTGCGGACGATCTTCATCTACCGCGCCGGGTCCTCGAAGCCCGACCGCGAGATCGCAAGCGGCACAAGCGCCGACTTCGGCGAAGCGCTCGCGGCTGTCGATCTGAACGCCGATGGGCGCGATGAGCTGGTGGTCTTCGCTAGCAGCGAGGTGCTCGCATTCACCGGCGCACGCGCCGATGCGGTGCTTGCACGGCAGCCGCGCTCGCCTTGAACTATCTCTGGACAAGTTTCGAGGTTGGTTGCGGTTGGTTGCGGTTAACGAGGCTCCGCGTGCAGCTCGGCGCCGTCGAGTTCCACGTCGGCGGCGCCGTGCCCGACGACCCATCCGCGATCCGCGTCGGTGAAGTCGGACTCGAAGGCGCCCAGCGTCGCGATGGCATCGCGCGCGAGCTCGTCGACGATCCGCGGTAGCTCGTCCTCGCGAGCCGCGAGCGGTGGTACCTGGATCGGGACCGGAAGAGTGAGGAACGGATCATCGGCATGGCCCACGCCACCGCAGACGATGAACTGCACGGACGCGCCCGGGTCGCGCACCATGGTCACCATTGACGAGAAATCGCGCGGTGGCCACGCGTGGCGCATGCACAGGGAGCCTCCACGTGCGGCCTGTACTGCGGCGACAGCGCTCTCGCAGTCCGCCCGTTTCCGATCACAGACGACGAACGGACACTCGGCGCCGAGAGTGCGACGATGCAGCGCCTCGGCAATCGATACGAGCTCCGTGGTATCGCCGAGGAGCACGAGCGCGGCGCGATGGGTGACGCCGAGGTCAATCGAGCGGAGCGCGTGCTCGATGGCCACCTTGTGCTCGTCGGACCATCCGAGGATGCGGGCGAGGAAGCCGCGTAGCGTGGTCCCGTCGCGCTCGGGGTTGCCCGGCTGCGACATTACGAGCCCCTTTTCGCGTGATCCTCGGCGAGCTTGAGGAGGTATCGCAGCACTCCGAGCTCCGTCGCGCCCGTCGTTAGCATCGACGCGGCACCGCGCTGGACCGTCGCTTTCCATTCGCCGAAGGTCTGCTTCGGGCCATCGATCAGCTTCCATCCGAGAGCCTCGAGCGCGGCCACGAGCTCGTTGCGGGTCCGCATCGGCGCGCTCTCCTCGGGCAGTGCCACGTGGGTGAGCCACGCGATCGTCGCGAGCCGGTTGATCGGAGGGATGTTGTGCTCGATCGTCTCGTCGCGGTACCAGAGCGCCCAGCCCTCCACGGCCCGGCAGATCTGCTCGATCGAGGGATGACGGCGGATCAGGTTCTCGAGCGCGTTCTCGCGCGCCGTCGAATCGGGGTAGCCCTCGCCGAAGTAGCAGCCCAGCGGCCGGTACTCTTCGAGCATGCGGTCTGACATCGTCAGGATCTGACGAAGCTCGGCGATGGTGTCCGCGTCGGCGCCCGCGATCACGGTGCGGACGTAGCCCTCGACGGCGCCGCGCATACGCTCGAGGTGGCCCGGTTCGCCAGGGCACGGCACCGCGGGCGACGACGGGCACCGCGGCTCAGTGGACGCACCACCCGCGAGATCCGCGGCGAGCAAGTGCCAGATCGCCGCGGCGGCGGGGTCCGCGTTGCGGTCCTCGTCGCCACTGGACCATGGCTTCGCGAGGGCGCGGTGTGAACTCGGGTGTGAACGGAGGCCGAAATGGCGAACGGCCGGGCAATAGCGATCTTGCAACCGGCCGTTATCAGGCGCGTTACTTCGAGCGGGATACCGGATTCGAACCGGCGACCTTCAGCTTGGGAAGGCTTGAAGGCCCCCCAACCTCGACTCAACTTGCAAGTCGTTCCTCACACTTAGCCGTCCCGTGGCGTCCCAAGGCGTTGCGTGTTGTTGCACTGAAAGTGGGGTTCGAGGTGGGGTCGATCTGGCGTTCGCGACCTTCGGCTTCGGTCTGTAGGTCGCGGCCTTGTTGGCGCCTGAAATCGTCCTCGATTTACCGGCGACGATTTCAGTGCGCTTCGCGCTCGATCTCGTCGGCGAAGCTCGGCAGATCACCGGCCTCGACGAACCGCACGTCGTGGTCGTTGAGCAGGCGATCGACGCGCCGGCGAAGACCTTGGTCATCGATGTCGGCGACCACGATCAGCTTGCTCTTGGTGCCTTGCGGGTCTGGATGCTTCGCAAGCAGCAGACCCTTCGACCCGAGGTCGCTCGCTTCTTCGAGCGCGTTCTCTTCGCGGCCCGACAGCCCGACTGCCTTCACCAGATTCCGCGCGCCGTTCTGGAACGCGAAGTCCGCGGTGAGCGGCTCGTCCAAGATCGGTACGCTCACCTCCGGACGCCGCTGGATGGGGACGTTCCGGCGCACGAGCTGCTTCACGATCGGCGAGAGATCCGGCTTGGGCGTGCGGCGTTCGCGCCGCGCGATCTCGGGATCCTCAACCAGGCGCAAGAACAGCGCGAGCACGTCGCCATCGAGATCCTTCACGACCATCGGGCGCGGCGTCGAGAGCTGGAGCTTGCCGGCCTCCGCGGCGCCGAACGCGGCGAGCGCCTCGGCCGTGGGCTCGATCTCCTTGAGCCGCTCGGCGAAGCCATCCTTGACCAGCGTCAAGCGGGTGTTGTCGAACACCTCGGCGCCGAACCGGCGTTTCACGTACTCGTTTCGCTCGGCCATGCGCACGCGCATACCGAGCCCCGGCGCGCCGACGATCACGCCGATGTTCACGGCCTCGCCCCGCTCGATGTCGGGGCAGAAGCGCACCACGCTGTAAAATCCGGGATGGTTCATGGATCGCTCGTCGGGGGCTGGTCCCACTTACACTCAGTCGCTAACCAGGTCTCGACGTGGGAGGCGACATGGGTAGCACGTCGCTTGAGGAAGCCTGGGAGATCTTGCCGCACTTGACCATCGGGAAGCCACTGCTTTGGCGTCCGACGGACCAGGTCATCGATATCGTTGGCACGCCCGAGGCGGCTCAGGCGCTCGACAAATGGCTCGAGGTCCTCCCGATCGATCCGATTCACGAACTCGGGGAACAAGCCGTAGACGACGGCCTCGTGTTCGCGGTCGATGCCGAGGCACTGCTTCGTTAGCTCGCCGTCCTGCCTGATCACGTGCGTGTGGTCGATCGCGAGCAGCCGGAACGAGCCGCGCGATACACCCTCCTCGCGCAGGAATACGTTGCGGAGGTTCCGGCGCGTCCGTCCCGCTCGGACCAGGTATCGGTCCGGGTTGCGGAGCCACGTGTCGAGCACGACCAACCCGGGGATGTGCTCGGGGTGTTCCAACGCGTCGAGCAACGCGCCACGACCATCCCACGAGCTGCCCTCCGTGAACCGCGTCGCGAAGCAAGGGCCGGGCTGCGGCACGAGACCGTGGTCGAGCGGAACGCACAGCTCCTTCGGGTAGTCGGGGATCGCGACATCGAAGACGGGCAACCCGAGCAAGCGCGCGGCTCCCGTGCCGATCCACTCGCACGCGAGCGCGCTGGGGCCTTCCGGGTTGCCCAGGACCTTGATGAACGCGTGCACTCCGTCGTCCAGCACGCACTCGATCGGGAGGGTGCTGGTCTCGAGCACGCGGATCACGCGTCGCACCGTCGTCGGCTGCCACGCGTCCACTGCTGCGCTCGTCGAGGTCACCGGAGTGAAGCTACCGCGTTGCTAGCGGAGCTGCGGTTCGGGTGATCTCGAAAATCGAAGCCGAGATCTCGGGCGCGCCGCTACTCGTCGGGGACGTCGTCGTGGAGCCGGTCGCGCCAGTCGTAGAGGCCGCCCTCGCGGTAGTAGCGCGCGCATCTCCTCGTCCTCGCCCTGTCGCCACCGGTGTCCGAGGGTACCGAAACCGGAGCCACCGGTACTGGTCCCCGACTTTCACCGGTCACGCGGGACCCACCTACGACGGTCGAGGTCGCACGGTCCTCGGCTCCATCGAGGGCAAGCTCGCTCCGCTCGTCGCCTGCGGCGACCCTTGACCTCGCCTGTTGCCCGTGTGAGGAGCCTGTGCGGGGTGGGTCCCTGGGTACCGGTGATCCCGGTGAGAATGGTTTCCCTCGGGGACCGGTGACGACAGGGCGCGGGCAGTGCGTCGCCCGCGGCAGTTCGAACCGACCCGCGTCGAGCTTCTGGTGGAAGATGTCACGAGGCGGGCTAACGGATCCGGGTGGAGGCAGCCAGTCGGATCGGGATGGGGGCGGCCAATCGGATCGCAGCGGAGGCGGCCAATCGGATCGCAGGTAGGGGTGGGCTGAGGGCCTGCCGGGCGGGGGCGGGGGCGGCCAACCGGATCGCGGTGGGGGCGCCCCAGTCGCCGGAGGGGGTGAGGTTGAGCACCTCGCCACGAACCTGGATGAGCGTTAGGTGTCGGCTCTCAGCTGCTATGGACCCTGCCTTCTCAAAACCTTTCCCCCCCGAGTTCCTGCCGTCGCATGACCTAGATCAGTTGCCGGATCCCCATCCCTTCTGTCCATCCGTTATGGCGGAGACTGCGCTTCTCGACGTCTCCAGGAGGCGGCGGTGGCGGCGAGGCGGTCGCGGCGGCGAGGGTCGTGGCGGCGAGGCGGTCGCGGCGGCGAGGGTCGCGGCGGCGAGGGCCGCGACGGCGAGGGTCGCGGCGGCGAGGGTCGCGGCGGCGAGGACCGCGACGGCGAGGGTCGCGGCGGCGAGATTGGGCAGCTCGCCATGTCGATCGAGAAGACGCGCCTTGGCTTCGCGCGAAGATGACGTCCGCAGTTCGGACAACTGCGCATGCGCAGCTCTGGAGAGCATCGCCTCTTCGAGCGTTCAAGCGCAGGCATTCGCGACAAGCCAGTGAACCAGAGTGTCCGGGATGCGGACATGAAGTGTCCGAGATGCGGACACTGTGAGCGGCGAACCGGCAACGCGGCGGCTTGCGTGATGGTGAGCATCGCGCTCGGCGGCGGGTGCATCGGCGCCGTGAGTGCGGCGCGTGACCGAGCACCCGCAACGAAGCCGCGCGTGTCGGAGACCAGTGTGTCGCACGAGTGGCGGCAAGCTGCCGGCGCGGTCACGGCTTGAGCGCACTCGCAGTGCGAGCGCCGCGCAGGCCAGCGACGCCGTCGCGGCGGAGTGGGCGAGCACACGGTGCGAGCGTGCGAACAGGCCGACGCCGTCGCGGCGGCACGCGCGGGATCGCGCCGTGCAGCGCCGCACCCGTGGCCGCGTGGCTCAGTGGCCGGAGCTGCCCTTCTTCGTCGTCGGTCCGGCCTTGGCGGCGGGCGACTGCGGCTTGAGCCGCTTGCGGTACGACTCGCCCTCGATCACGAGGTCGTAGGCGTTGGACGTGAACCGATCGATCGCCGCCTGGGCGCGCATCGGATCGGCGACGGAGGCGCGGCCCTATCGATCTTCTCGGGCAGTAGTTGCGCGCGCCGTCAACGTCCCAGCGGATTGGCGCGAGGCGCCCTACAGGCGTCCACGCTCCCGGAACAGGTTTCGACGGCTATCGCCCGGCCAGCGCCACGCTGCTGAACTTGCCTCGGGCGCGGCTCCGAGTGCGATCGCGCGATGGATCACAACAGGCCGGCGCACGTCTTTTCTGTGCCGACCAGATACACCCGAGACTTCGCACGCGACAGTCCGACGTATAGCAGATCGCAACGATCTTCGGGCGGAATGCTGTCGAGGCCCCACAGGAAGACAATCGCTGCTTCGAGTCCCTTGAAGCGACTAACAGTGTCAAGGAGAACGGCTCCTTTCTGGCGATGACATTCCTCTTCCCACCGCACAGGCTTGGGCAACGGGCGTGATTGCAGATGAGAGTAAGGCTTCTTGTCGCGTCCGACATATAGTACAGCGATGTCTTCAGGTGTGACAGCGTGCTCGGCGATGAGGCGAACGATGGCGGCGTGAACCTTCTGCGCTTGAGCCTCGCGCGAGGGTGCAGTTATGACTTCAATGGGCGCACCATCGATTTCAGGCGAGTCCGTCTCGACACCATTGTAGAAGCGATAAGCGGCGCCATGAATGTGGCGTGTGTTACGGCAATTCACAGTCAACAGAAAAGGTGCTTCGGCAATTGGCAACTCCTTTATCGGCTGATAAAGCATTTGATTATGATCGAAGAAGACATAGAGGGTGCTGGTCTTCGAGTCACGGAGCAGGCATTCGATCGGCAACCAGAACTCTGGAGGAAAATCCTGACCTTCGTCGACAATAATGGCATCATAACGATCTCGAGATCGTTCCGTACTCAGAGCAAGTGCATGCGGCAACTGCACCCGGAAGCGGTCCGCTGCAGGGAAATCTACCTGGGCCTCGGCAAGTAAATCGACGCCCGTTTCAGCTTTGACTACACCGACGCGCCATTCACAGAGTTGGTGGAAGGTCATCGCATGAAGGTTGGTGATGCCTTCGGTGACAAACTTGAAATGATCAGCAAGGCCTCGGTTGACACAAATGAGCAATGTGAGAGCGCCAGACTCGGCTAGTAGCCGCGCCTTCTGAACCGCAAGCACAGATTTGCCAGTACCCGCTCCTCCTGAGATTGCAGCACGGCGGTGCATACCTACGGCGCGCAATACCCGTGCTTGCTGCTCTGTGAGGCGAATACGTACGACCTCTTCGTCTCTTAACAGAGCCGATACCATTGGCCTGACATCGATCGGTTTGCAAAAAAGCTGCTCGACGAGAGACATACCTGCCGTGCCGAGCGTCACCCAGCGGGGATCAGAGCCTCTCCAGAAGTCGACGACCGATTGCCACCATTGTCTGAGACGATCGAGATGCTGTCGGCCACCAATTATTTCGGGTGGTCCATTAGGGCGAACCATGTCAGTCACCCGACCGACGTGTGTAAGGAACACGGCGTGACCAGCGAGAATCCTTCCACCTCCACGACGGAGCCACTGCGGATGATTGCGGAGTTGATCAAGAATGAGGTGTTGTTGATCTTGGGCCTGTCGAAAGGGATCCTTGATCTCATGTTGCACTCCGAAGCGGTCCGTTGAATACCATTTTCTGACCGTCGGATCGAACGTCACACCGCCACCTTTGACCTCCACCACCAAGAAGCCCCCGTTGGGATCGAAGATGACGAAGTCGGCATCGCCGGTAACCGGTGCGCCAAAGCTATTGCTACGGATGGTTGCTTGCCCATACAAGACCACAATCTCATCACCCAACTGCTCTCGGCACGCCCGATAAAACAATGCCTCACCAGATGATTGCAAGTGATCGAGCTGGGTTTCGGTCAGATCAGGAATCATGCGCGCCATCGTGCAACTCCAATCAAATTATGTTGGTCGCCGGAGCGTCATCGAGGAACGATACGTTCGAACAATGACCTCGCCCGAGGCCAGTCGAAGGTGCAGCCGAGAGAGTTGTCCGAACGGCTCGATCTGCTCTATCACCGCCTCGACACCATCATCGACAATGGCGATAAGCCCGATGGCCGGTTCTACAGTTAAGGCTGTGGAAGCTGGTTTGGCAAGAAGCCGCCATCCGTCATCGAGGCGATACTCAGTGATTGCTGCGACCGGATGCTGGATTGGGAGTACGAGGGGAGTCGTTGGGCCACGCACGTGCTCAACGACATACAGCCAAAAATTCGGCCCGTGTTCCTCAGCGAGGCGATACTCACGTGGCCGAAGGATGACGCCGTCTGACGCCCACATTCCGTCAACGCCCTCGACCTTGATAAACCGCTCACCGGTACTGTCGCCCTCGCGCGATACGAGGTCATACCCGTCCTCGCTTGCGTCGTGTGGATCCCGGTTGTGCTTACGCTCGAACTGACGGACGATCTCGATCGCCTCGGCGTGGAGCACACGGCGTGCGTCGTGATCGAAGGAGCTGGCGACGTTGCGAGCGGCACCGTCGTGAGCAACATAGGTGACGACTCGGCGTCGGGCACCACTACCGCTCTGTCCCGCAAATGGAGAGCGACCAGTGCCCGGGGATAGCGGCGGTCGATCTGCCGACGCGAGCGGGATGGGACGTTCCACGCCGTTTCTGCTGTCGAAGGGATTCCTCTCACCAGGGCCGAATGGATCTCCAGTGCTCGACTCGCCGGCAGGATGTGTTCCTCTCTCTTGCGACAATCGAGGGTTCGCGCTACTGCCTTCTGCGCCCGCAGCAACGCGACGCCTGTAGTACGGCGCGAACAGAGCTGGTCGATTCTCACCGTCATGATCGCTATCATCGCCGGTCTGTTCATCGCAGTCATCGTAATCAGGCGTGACAATAGTACTGTTATGGGTATCCAATCGATTCGGTGACCTTTCGGTCGGTTGTACCGGGCAGCCCGTTTGACTATTTGGAACTCCCAATGGATCTTCGCCAAATGTGCCATCATCATCACTCGCAGCCAGTGCCCCGTCCTCCATTTCGCCATTAGGAAGATCATAGCCGTACTCGGGCTCCTCCCAGTCCAAGTCCAAAACCACGGTCTGCATGGCGGTGATAGCGTAGGAGTCAAGCTCACGACTGATCGCCTGTGGCTGCGCAGTGACTATGGCTTCAAGTGGCGCTAGATCCCGAAGCCCACCTGGCACCTTGCGCCGAATAGCCTGCGCCAAGTAGCGCGCGAAGAGACGTTCCGAGGCCCCATGCACAAAGAGACGATGTTCATCCTCGCTGAAATAGGAAAGTGCATCGCCGGAGCCGACAAGCCTGTCGCCATTCGGGCTGGACAGCCAGAGTTGCGTGCGTAGCTCGTCGACCGCGATGATTGACAACGACGTCAGCCAATTGAGGTCGTGATCGCTCATTCCAGGCTGCTCGTGCTGAATAAGGCGGTTGAGGCCAGCACGAAACTGATCGGAGCGGATCGTCTTCGTCAGGCGTGCAGCCAGCATACTCGCTTCACGAACGTTGGAGATTGAGGGTCGTGCTTCCAGCGTCTCTACGATCTGAGTTGACAGTCGAAGAACTCCCGCGGCCATAGCTGCGGCGGAGCTCACCTGAGAATGGAGCCAATGAATTGCCGTGTCGTCTATCTTGCCACGAAGCCAAGGAGCGTCGTCTAGCACGGTCTCAGGCCCCAAGCGCAACACGCTGTCACGCGACAAGACCGGGAGGGAGGTCAGTACAGGGGGATCCTCGCCCATCCCATCTGCGATAGCTTTGAGTGCCTGCAGGGCCTGCTTCTGCTCTGTCTCGGGTAGTGGAGCATCTATGAATTCGCTCGCTAGATCTCGCAGAAACTGCGCGAAGTCGTCTGGAGTCGGGGTGACGCGCCGCCCCAGGAAGTCGAGTGCCACCTCAAGTGCTTCGTCGCGCACGCTGAGGTATCGTCGGCGGGGCTCGAAGAACGGTACGCGAGTAGCGAAGACGTGCTGCGGCAGCCGGAAGGTATGCAGCTCGTCATCCCAAACGCAGCGGCGGTGCGACAGCGCGGCGGCGATAGCAGCCGGTTGCATGTCCTCCCAGGCGGTGCGCTGACGTCGAGTATTCGACCTAGAGATGGCGTTGCCGAGATACCTCAATATACGAGTGGCACTCGCGGCGATATCGGCGGGCGCTATTCCCGAGTTCCCAGAAGCTTCCCACTGTGTGAGCAATTCAACAAAATGCTCAACGACGACCGACAATGATGGCTGATGGCATATTCGGAGGACCGTACGAAATGCTGAGTGCGGTTCCTCTGGATACGCGAGGATCGGGCACTGGCTCGCGACGAGGTGCGCACACTGCATCGTGTAGAGCTCGTGAGGGGCGTAGAGGCGGTCGTCGAAGGCTACAAACCCGGGAATGGAACGCTTACGTAGCGGCTCCTGCAACGACGGCAGCCAGGAGCGCTGCGCGAGTGCTTGGCCGAGCGAAATGGACCGCGTCCCCTGTGCAGCAGCCACCGTCGTCTTCTCGAACTGTTCCCAATGCTCGTTGAGGTAACCCAAAATCCTCAGCAGGCGCGGTCCAGCCGTATCAATACCCGACTCAGGCGTTGCGTCTATGAGCCGATCCACCTCGGCAAGCAGTTGAGAGGCTCGCGGCTCACGCTCCATACCAAGATCGGCAAACAGCTTCAGCCACCGATTCTGGTTGCTGGCGTAATAGCGCATGTCGGGTACGAAGACGTTCTCACCAAGGAGTTCCACCGTAGCGGTTTCGTGTGGGTGGGTCAACGCGCGTCCGAGATGCAGGGCACCATCGGTACAGAGGACGAGCCTCGTGTCGCGGAGCTTTCTTCGAATCGTCTCACCTTCTCGGTCGGAACCGCCGTTCGGCGATAGCAAGGGGGAGAGGTTATCACGTAGCCAAGCGAGTGCGACGCGCTGGTCTTCGTGCTCGAGCATCGGGTAGAGTGGCAGCCATACCCTGGTCAAAAATACCCGCCGATCGAGTGATTCGATACCGAGCTTTGCAGCAAGCGCGCGCCAGTTTCGCCCCTCCGGAATGCTGAGCACTTGGACGTCGGCGGACAGCGGCGGCGGTTGGAAATCAGCGGAACAAAACACGCCAGGAGTTGATGCGGCCACGGTCGTGCCAAGCTCGGTCGGAAACAGTGGCAAAGTGCGCAGGCTCGCCAGCTGTTCTGGGGAATATTGCGTAAGCCAGCGCTCCTCACTGAGGTAGTCAAGGAGTGGTACGTGAATCGCCGCGTCGGTTAATGAGCCAGATGCAATCAGATCGTCCCTATATGTCGAAAGGAGATCGACAATATCGGGCCCGGTAATATCCCAGATTCGGTTTGAGTGAACTGCCGCGAACGCGCGGATCGCGGCCACCAAGGGATTCGATCCGGTGACGATTGGTGCTCTAACTGCGTGCAGTGCGTGGAGAAGTGACTCGCGACCCCGCTCGGCCGGGGGCAGGAGCGGAGTGGCCTTGCTCCCCATAATATGTAAACGGTCGAATTGATCAGGGACCAGTGGAAGATACTTGGTTACGTCACGCAGTGACGGCATGTCTGATGGGGGCTGGCCTGCGAGGTACTCGAAGAGACGAGTCAACCATAATTCATTCGGGATCGCGTCTTCACCCCGGTCCCATACCAGGGGACTATCATCATCTTCTGCTCGACCTTCAAAGACCAGACGTAGATTCTTCAGAACCGTGTCGGATCTGAGGCTGTAGAAGCGGGCCTCGGGGTTTGGCGCAACACCAGTCGCCTCTTGGTAAGACGGATCAATGAACCAGTGAGGGAACGAGGAAAAGATGAGGCGTTGTTTATCGGTCGCCCGGTAAATATCCTTAGCTGCCGAATGGCCAAATGTATGCAACCGGCCGTCGCAGAGGAACGCGAGCGGCAAGCCCTTCAGGTCAGCCACGTCGTCGCTGAGTGCGTAGCGTAGGAGTTCCTCGAGCCACTGACGTCGTGACAGGCACGGCCGCGCGTTCTCGAGAGTCGTATCAACGTCTTGGCCAGTGCGCAGCCGATTTCGCAAGTGCGCCGGCGTGAAAGACGAGAGTGACAGCTTCGCGCTCGTGAATCCATTTACTATCTCGTTGGGCAGAGGCGGCTCCGGGAGCGCAACCCCATCAGCGACGAGTGGCTCGTGCAAGCGAGCGCGCCAGCGCGTTGGCAGGATCACGACATTTTTGCACTGCACCCACGATGTAGTCACACCAGTCGCTACACGAATAAGCGGACGTTCAGCAATGTCCCTGAATACTGCGTTTGCTAGTTCGTTGAATGGACTCGCACCCGTAGACGATGGGAACAGGCGATAAAACGACGAGACGTCAAGAGGTTCTCGCATCTCGGCGAGCGATTCGAGAAGCTCGCCGTATGCACGCGCGACGCCATGCGCGAGGAGGAGTTCGTTCCAGCGACACCGCAAACGGCTCATACCGTCGAGCAACTCAATGTCACTCGTGAGGTGGGTGCGCGAAGAGTCGATGTCGAAGTAGCCATTGATGTGAACGGGAAGCGATGTCTCCTGAGGCAGCGGCAGGCCGGCGTAGACACGACCAACGACAGGTACAACTGCGACGGATCCATTTCTTTCGACAGAGAGGCGTGCTGCGACTCCTGCCCACGGAATGGCCTTCTCGTTGGCGTCAAGCATCGCGCGGGCCGTCGCGAGAGTCTCACCGGCAGCATCACTGAACAGGCCGGTACTTACTTGCCAGATGTCGCGCTCAGTTCCTTGTGGTGTCGTGATCAAGAAATTGTGGCGATACGAGGTGCTCGGCAGAGCATGCGGCGTGCATCGCCATCGCTCCAACAGCGAGCCAAGGTTACCGTCGCTTTCGTTGTTCAAAGGAGCGCGAGAATCGACGACCTCGTCGTGATTAACCGTGGCAACCTCAAGGAGAAGAGTGGGGGAATCGGCGCCCTGCGCTGGGATTTCGGCAACGCTGAATGAGAGGAGGTGCCGAGTGAAGAGCAGTAAGCTGGAACCGGTCTCGTTGAGCCGGTCAACGATTTCGTAGAACTGAGCTGCGACAAACGGCTCCGAGGAGATCTCGCTACGGCGCGCCGCCTCTGGTGTGCGAAGCGGAAGCCGAAAGATCGTTCCGCCGTGGAAACCTGCACCAGGAGCAAGTCCGCCGGGCACAAAGGTGCCAGCGAAGTGGCCCTGCTTCCACAGCCGATCCAACCGCCACTTCTTGCCTTCGGATTGCGATGAGCCGACCGCGTTCCGGTGCGGATCGAAGCAGTAGGCGCGCTCGCCGGTGACGAAGCTCGGGTAATCGGTGACGTTGTAGGCGGTGTTGAACCCGTAGCCGAAACGGCCGATCTTCGGTCCCGCCTCTCGCTTACTCCCCTCTCCGATGCGCTGAATCGCGCTTACGTCTTCGTCGGTGAATGGCTTGTCGTTGCTGATGAGGAGTGCTGGTCCGAGGAGTGCGGCCATTCGTGGGTCGGGCAGTCCCTCCGGCGAGTGGCAACGCCAGTCCATAACCACGGACAACCGGGTCGCACCAGCGTCGTCGGCGTTCTGGAGGAACTCCTTGATGATACCGATGCCGCGCGGGTAGTTACGGATGAGGCCCTTCAAACGGACCGTGCGACGCTCCGATTGCTCGAATGGTTCCTCTTCGTCGTCAGCGAGCACGTCGCGTGTCCCATCTGTGGGCGCTGCGGCGGAAGTGGTGTTCCGGTCGCGCCTATGCTCGATCATGGCGACGATTTCTGCTGCTCTGCTCTCGCCAATCGGGCTGGCCATCGCGCGAGGTGCTGGGCATGCGCGCAGGGCGAGAGCACCCGTAAACGCTCGGATTGATCCGATGCTCGGCTAGGAGCAAGTCGACGGCGGCGGATACGGGAGATCGAAGCATGGCGCACCGGATCCATAGCAGCCGCGTCGGGCAGCGACGAGCGGTTCGCTCGAAGGAGCGGCCGTGAGATCCCCGGGGCGCGCCATCGCCGTGGAGCCTGACGGGCTTGCGATGCGGCTCTGATCTGGGTCGGGGCAGTGACCTGACTGCGATGTCGCCCCGAGCAGGGGCGTCCCGCCCGAACTCGAGGCAGTCGCCCGAGGTGCCCGAGGTGCACGGATTGGGGCTGCCTGTTGAGTCTCTAGCGGCTTGCCAGCTCGGGAACATGTAGCCGGCCATGCCCCTGGGTACGATAAGCCGTCTCGTGGCGTCCCAAAGCACGCGACGTCGCCGCTGGTGATCACCCCTTGATTCCATACCGTGAGCTCTACAAGGGCAGGTCGCCCAAGCGAAGCTCGTCGGTGCCATGCCACGCATTCCCGAAGTAGGCGCGGCTCAAGCTCGGCTTCCAATTGGGCCAGACCTCCTTCACCACTTGTGGGTCTGCGCGGGTGCGCGACATGACAAGACCGACCGTTTGCGCGCTGCCGAACGTACGTGCCACCGCCTTACGGCGGACATCGGAGGTCATCGAACCGAACATCGGCGGAACATCGAACATCTCGACGACCTTGATCTGTCCCGACTTCAACGATGGAAGGATCTTGCCAGCGTCGTAGCACAGCTCGAGAAGGCACATCAGCATCGAGTAGGAGGTGAGACCTACTGCAAAATCATCCGGCATGGCGAAGAACGCCTCCAACCATGGGATTCGCTCTCGCAGATGACTGGTGTAGTCCCACGCAGTGATTCGGTTCGTGAACACTTTCGAGCCGTGCATGTCGGGAAGTCGCCACAACGGCATCTCCCCATACTGCGCATCTCTGGCTGGGAACTGGACTTCTGCGAGCGGCAGTGCCAGATCGATACGGCCGAGCTCACAGCATAGAGCTCCGTACAAATGATGAAACAGGTATGCAAGCCCGCGAGGGGCGTCATCTGCGAACGAGCTAGTGCCCCGCTCCCATTGAGGGATCGCAAGCAGATCTTCTAGGACCCGGCGTTGATCGACGAGCGCCGGATCCTGCGAGTACAGGCCCGCGAGTGACAACGCAATCCGACCTGCAGCGACTCCCACGAGTCTGTCGGCGATACCAAATCGCTCTGATTCCTTCGCATTGTGCATGTTCTCGTCGCGCCAAGAGCGCACGCGTTGTGGATAGGAACTCCGCAGCGAGCCCTCTAGCTGTCGCCATCCGATGTGATCCTTCGCACGAGCGAGATCGAGCGCCTTGTGAAGCACGCTTCTACCGTCGTGATCAGCCGGGACTTGCGCGGCAGCAGGAGCCGGTTTAATTGCCAGCCAAAGATCGGGCAGTTGGTCCAGCATCTCCTGCACCGAAGCGAAACGGTTCGCCGGTGCGATCTGCGTTGCCTTCGCAATTACTCGATCGAGCGCGTCGCACGCGTCGTCAGAGAGGTCTTTTCCCCGCGGAACAGGTCTGGTGTCGAAGCTGCGAGAGACGTCGCTCGTGAGTAGCCACTCGAGGAGCCGCCCGAGCGAGTACACGTCGCTCTGCACGCTCCCGCTGTCGCCATTCAAGATCTCGGGCGCCCGGAAGAACTTGCTGCCTACGACTTCCTGGGTCGCGGTGAGCGTGCTCGCAAGCAGTTCGCGGGCAATCCCGAAATCGGTGAGTACGAGGCGGCGATGTTCCCTCGCGATCAGGAAATTCGGTGGCTTGATGTCGCGGTGGATGATCGGTTCGGGCCGCGTGTGCAGGTAGATAACGGCGCGGCATGCATCGCGAAACAGCGCGAGGCGTGGACCGACGTCGAGATCCACGGCCATCGCCTCTAGCGACCCCGCGCATTCCTCGCTGACATAGAACGCGAACGGGGGGATCCCGGCCACGCGCTCAACCCACGCGGCATCGGAATCGAACATCTTGACGATGTACGGCGAGTCGCACTTGCCGAGCAGTTCGATCTCGCGCTCAAACCGTTTGCGCGGAAGCTCCTCGGTCGCAAAGCACGTCTTCAGCGCGCGGGGCGGCATGTTGTCGGTCTTCGTCGAGCGGACGACCCAGACCGCGCCCTGACCGCCGCGGCCGAGGAGCTTGCCGGTTCGCCATTCGCCGATCTCGACGTTTTGGCGCAGTTCGATCGTCGGTGCCGCCATCTCGGGTCCGTATGCATACTACGAGGAGAAGGCGCTTCGGTGGCGGCCGGCCCGACGCACGTGATCCACCACCGCGGCGGCCCGAGAATGAGCTGGGCGTAGAGGTGTGCTGTCAGCGGCCCGCGGCAGCGCCGCAGCGCGTCAAGCGGGTCCCCAGCGCGCGCGGGGAGGAAGGCGCGCTCGTTGCTGACTAACTGGTGACTAGCGCTTCCCTAGGCTGCTTCCAGCTCGCTAACCAACTGAAATCTTGAGCGGGATACCGGATTCGAACCGGCGACCTTCAGCTTGGGAAGCTGACACTCTACCGCTGAGTTAATCCCGCAGAGCTGCGTAAACATACACGAAAGCAGCGGCCCGTCAAGGTCGGCTACCCGGCGCCGCCAGCGCCATCCCCGTCATCGGGCGTCCCAAGGCGTCTGCTCCCGGCCTGACGGGCGGGCAGGCTGTGTTCCAAGTGCCCGGAAGTCCACGCCGGATGCGAAGGCGGACGTGGCGTTCGCAGGCAGCCGCCGGCGCGGCGGCGTACCCGCGCGCTCGATGCGGGGACCTGCTCCGCGCGGAGAGTCGGCATGAGATGGCCGCCACGGCCGGCATGAGATGGCGAGCTCGGCGACATGATTGGCTCGCGACTCGTGGCTCGCGGCGGCGGCGGGTTCGAGCTTCGGGACGGCCGTTCGAGCTTCGGGACGGCGCTGTGCCCGGCGCTGGCGGAGCGTCGGTGGGCGCGCCGGTATCGGGGTGCACCGGTATCGAGGCTCATGGCTCACGAGAGTCGAGAGTCATCGGACCAGTGACGGCGATTTGGGATTCGATTCACCACGCGAGACTCGAGATCACGGGCCGGACGGAAGTCGGGCGTTGAGGTGCGACGGGAAACGCGATAGGACCCGCGCGGAGGAACGAACATGACGCCTCGCAAGCGATTCGCTCTCAGGATGGCGGCCCCGATCGCGTGGGCCGCGCTGGCGCTGGCAGCCGCGAGCTGCGCCCACGATAGGGACCAGGTCGGGAGTCATAGCGCAGGAGTGGAGGCGACGTGGTTTTTCCGCGGCACGCCGAATGGCTGGAGCACGACGGCCATGACGCCGGTCGCGGGCACGGCGAAGTATGAGATCTGCCAGGGGTTCAGCGGCGTGAGTAGCCCGAGGTTCAAGATCGATCGCTTCGGCAACTGGGCAGAGAGCTATCCGGCGCAGGACTATGCGGTCCCGGATAATACGAGCCAGTACATCACGTTCGATACGGTGACGCACGCGATCACGGCCCAGACGGTGGCGAGCTGCGGCACGGCCCCGGCGGATACGTGGTACTTCCGCGGCACGCCCAACGCCTGGGCGGCGACGGCCATGACACCGGTCGCGGGGACCGCGAAGCACGAGACCTGCCAGCTGTTCAGCGGCGTGGCCAGCCCGCGGTTCAAGATCGACCACTTCGGCAACTGGGCGGAGAGCTATCCGGCTCAGGACTACGCGGTCACCGACAATACAAGCCAGCGCATCACGTTCGATGCGGTGACACACTCGATCACGCTGCAGGCGGTCACGAGCTGCGGCGGGACCACGCCGCCGGCGGATACGTGGTACTTCCGCGGCACGCCGAACGCCTGGGGCAAGACGGCGATGACGCCGACCGCGGGCACGCCGCAGCACGAGATCGCGGTGGCGTTCGCCAAGGAAGACCCCGCGCCGCGGTTCAAGATCGACCACCGCGGCGACTGGACCGAGAGCTATCCGGCCCAGGACGTGAGCGTCGGAGATTGCGCTAGCTACAAGATCGCGTTCGATAGCGCCAGCAAGCAGATCACGACCACCAAGACGGGCGACGTCACGACGGGCGCGTGCACGACGCCCCCGCCGCCGCCACCGCCGCCCCCGCCGACGGGCGCCGACTTTCGCGAGGAGACCATCTACTTCGTCCTGACGGCGCGGTTCTATGATGGAGATGCGTCCAATAACTATTACAATAGGGACCGGATCAAGATTGGAGATCCGCACTGGCGCGGTGACTTCAAGGGGCTGATCGCGAAGCTGGATTACATCAAAGATCTGGGGTTCACGGCGATCTGGATCACGCCGCCGGTCGAGAACCGGAGCGGCCTCGATTACCACGGGTACCACGCGTATGACTGGAACGTCGTCGATCCGCGCCTGGTGTCTGCTGGCGCGACGTACCAGGACTTCATCAATGCGGCGCACGCGCGCGGCATGAAGGTGATCCAGGACGTCGTGATCAACCATTCGAGCCAGTACGGGATCCGCGGCAAGGTGTGGATCGACCATTTGCCAATCAAATATTATCGGCCGGCGGGCGGGGCGGCGATCGACAATGGACCTTATCAGGGGAATCTGGGCGACTATTTGAACCCGTTCCGCGAGGACAACGACAACCCGCTCGCGCCGCTGTGGTTCCGCCAGCGCCAGACGTCGGACGCGGCGGGCACGGTGCCGCTCGTCGATCCGCTCACCGGAGTCACGGTCCCCGCGGCGGGGTATAACCCGAACCGGTTCTTCGGCATCGACGCGCAGACGCTCGATCCGGCCTGGTACCACCTGGACGGCTTCATGTCGGGCGGCGACTGGGAGAACCCCACGGCGCTGCAGCGCAAGCACATGGCGGGCGACACGATCGATCTGGCGACCGAGAATTCAGCAGTCCAGACGTACATGAATAGCGCGATCTTTGGATATCTCGACATGGGCGTGGACGCGATCCGCATCGACACGCTCAAGCACGTCGAGCGTAACAACCTGCTCCAGTACGTGGACGCGTGGCGCGCCCACAAGCCATCGCTGTTCGTGTTCGGCGAGAACCTGGTCAAAGGCATGGGCTTCGGCAGCGAGCTGGGCAACGACAACGCCTCGGCGGTGATCCGCCCGTGGTGGTACACGCGGCGCGCGACCAGCCCCGCGAGCCCGACCTCGGGAGTGGACTCGGGCCTGTCCGTGCTCGACTTCCCGCTGTTCTCGACGTTCCGCGACAACCTCTCCCATGGAAGCTTCGGGGGCATCGGCCAGGTCTTCGGCTGGGACTGGGTCTACGGTGATCCGACGAAGCTGGTCGTGTTCCTGCAGAATCACGACGTCGGCCCGGATAACGACTTCAAGTATCGATTCAACGGACAGACGTGGATGGCGGCGATCTCCTATAACCTCCTGTGGACGATCCGCGGGATTCCGTGTTTGTACTACGGCGAGGAGATCGAGTTCCAGAAGGGCGCGCCGCAGGACATCGACGGCCCCACGATGACGATCGATCAGACGGGCCGCGCGTATTTCGGCACGCACCTCGAGCCGCAGACGATCGCCACGACCCAGGCTCATGCGCTGTATCAACATATCAAGCGGCTCAACCTGATCCGGCGCTCCGTTCCGGCGCTGCAGAAGGGCGTGATGAGCAACGTGAACGAGTCGGGCAGCGGGATCTCGTTCGTGCGCGACTACGGCAGCGGCCAGAGCTACGCCGTGGTGGGCCTCGCCGCGGGAGTGGATCGCAGCTTCACTGTATCGGGCATCCGCAACGGCACGTATCGCGACGCGGTCACGGGCAACGTCGTCACGGTGGCGGGGGGACAGCTCTCGTTCACGGTGCGCGCGAATTCGGCGGGCATCTACGTCCTCGGCGGCCCGGGCAAGATCGGGAGCGACGGCGCGTTCCTGCGCTGATCGCACGCAGAGAGGGGCGCAGAGCGCCGTAAAATGGCGACCATGAAGGCGGACAGCACGGCCCGATGGGCGAGCAGTGCCGGCGCGATCGTGATCGCGCTGGCGGCGATCGCGTGTGGCGGCGGCGACGGCGGGAACGGCGACGATGTTCCGGATCTGCGGCAGACGGTGGCGGAGCTGCCGGCGACGCCGAATCGGGACCTCGATCTGCTGCTGGTCATCGACGACTCGCCGGGCATGCTCGAGCGGCAGACCGAGCTCAAAAACGACCTCAGGCTCCTCTTGGATGGGCTGGCGGCGGTGCCAGGCGGGCTCCCGAACCTGCACATCGGCGTCATCAGCACGGACATGGGGACCAAGGCGAGCGGCAGCCCGACGCCGGGGCCGGCGACGGGGCAGATCGGCCAGGGCGGGTGCAGCGGGACGGGCAAGGGAGGCGCGCTGCAGCTGGGCTTCGCGACGGCGGAGGTCACGGGCCCGTTCGTGATCGACGTGGAGGCGGCAGGCGGCGGGCGGACGAAGAACTACACAGGCGATCTGCTCATCACGCTCTCCAAGATGCTCACCCTCGGGTCGGGCGGGTGCGGCTTCGAGCAGCCGCTCGCCGCGATGCGCGCGAGCCTCGATAACCACCCGATGAACACGGGGTTCCTCCGGCCGGAGGCGCTCCTGGGCGTCTTCTTCCTGGCAGATGAAGACGATTGCTCCGCGAAGAGCACGCAGCTCTGGGCACCGGAGAGCCCGCTGCTGGGCCCGCTGCAGTCGTTCCGCTGCACGCAGTTCGGCGTGACGTGCGGAGTGGGTGGCGAGACGCCGGACGCGATGAAGCAGGTGGGCGCCAAGAGCGAGTGCGGGGTGAACGCGAGCTCCCAGATCATCGACGACGTGACCCCGTTCCGGGACTTCCTCGTCGGGCTCAAGGGCGGCGACGCACGGCGCGTCGTGCTGGGCGGGATCCTCGGGCCGGCGGAGCCGCTCGCGGTCGAGCTGCGCCAGCCGCCGGGCGGCGGCGCACAGATCCCGGGCCTGGGGCACGTGTGCACCGACATGATGCCGACCTTGGTGGCGGATCCGGCGCCCCGGATGCGGGACTTCTTGAGCCGGTTCCCGGACCGCGAGCGGTTCGCGTCGATCTGCGGGCCGGATCTGGCGCCGAGCGTCACGCGGATCACGGAGCTACTGCGGCGCGCGATCGGCACGGGCTGCGTCGAAGATCGGCTGGCGGACACGGATCCGAAGACGGCGGGCGTGCAGGCAGACTGCATCGCCCTGGACCTGGCGGGCACGGGGGAGGCGGCCGCGGCGACGCGGATCGAGGCGTGCGCGGACAAGCCGGACGCGCGGCCGTGCTGGCGGCTGGAGGAAGATCTCGCGCGGTGCGCGGCGGCGCCAGCGCCGCACCTGGGGCTGGTCGTCGAGCGGGACGGCGCGGCGGCGCCGGGGACGGTGACGCGCGTGCGGTGCCAGGCGGAGCGCTGAGTCCAACGTCCGCGAGGGGGAGCTGCGTCAGCGCTCGCCAGACGTCCAGCGGACGAGGAGGCTGGCGTCGAAGCCGGGGGCCTGGGTGCCGGAGCCGTGCTCGCGGTAGGACCGATCGAGGAGGTTGTCGGCGCGGGCGGCGAGCTCGAAGTCGCCGAGCGCGAGCACGGCGGCGGCGTGCAGCGTGAAGAAGGCGGGCGTGCCGTCGGGATCGATGCGGGGATCGGTGCGATCGCGCTCGCTCAGGCGGCGCTGCGCGAGCGCGCCGCGGGCGGCGGCGTCGAGCCGCAGGCGAGGGAGCGCGCGCCAGCGGGCCTCGACGCGCCCGCCGGCGGGCGGGATCCGGTCGGCGGGCTCGTCCCCCCCGGCGACGGTGCGCTGGTTGCCGTGCGTCCACGTGGCGCTCGCGAGGAGCTCGACGTCCTCGTGCGGCCGGGCCCGGAGCGCGGCCTCGACGCCGAGGAGGCGCGCCTCGGCGGTGTTCGCGCTGGTCACGATGTCGCGACCGTCGGGCGTGACCTCGCTGGTCGGGACGACCTCGATCCGATCGTCGTTGATCATGCCGAAGCCGAACAGCTCGGCCTCGAGCCGCGGGCCGCGGGTCCGGATCCCGACGTCGACGCCGAGCGAGCGCTCGTCGCCGAGGTCGGCGGCGGGGACCTGGTAGCGGTTGCCGGGACGCGGGCCGAGGCCGGACAGATCCTGGATGTTGGGCGGGCGGAACGCGCGGCCGAGGTTGCTCACGAGGTACACGTCACGGCCCAAGGGGACCTCGGCGCCGAGCTCGCCGGCCCAGCTGAGCGAGTGGATGGTGGCGCCGAGCTCGCGATCGGCCTTGGCGATGTCGATGCGCGCGAAGCCGGCGCGCAGCGCGGCGCGCAGCGCCACGGGCCCGACGCTCCGGCGCGCCTCGCCGAACGCGCCGAGCTGGTGCATGGCGGAGCCGTCCGCGAAGCGGCCGGAGATGGGCATGGTCGCGCCGGTCTCGAGATCGCGGCTCTCGCGCGACGACGCGACGCGATCGAGCCAGTAGTCGGCGCCGAACGTGAGCTCGCCGCCGAGGAGCGGCCCGACGGCGCGCGCGGCGAGGCCGAAGCTGTCGTCGTGGTTGGACTCGAGCGTCTCCTCGGTGCTGCCGGTGTCGCGGATGCGGCGATCGTCCTCGATGCGCTGCCACGCGGCGTGGAGCTGGATGCCCTCGAGCGCGCCGACGGGGCGGCGGATGAGGTGGCGGACGTGGGCGAAGCTGCGCCGGCTGGGCTGGTAGCGGAACACGGCGGCGGCGGGCTCGTCCTGGCCAAAGCCGGCGATCATCTCGTCGGTGCGCGGCAGCGACGGCTGCGTGGCGAGCTGGAGCCACGCGGTGGTGGCGTGGCGGCCGTGCTCGAGGTGGCCGGTCGCGTCGGCGGCGAGCGAGTCGTACGCCGAGGGGGCCTGCACCTCGCCGCCGCCGGCGCGCACGTCGCCGTGGTGCTGCAGCGTGGTGCCGATCGACAGGCCAGAGCCGTGCTTGCCGGCGGCGGCGCTCACGCGGCCGACGAGCGAGCGGTCCGCGGTGGCGGCGGCGGCGACGGCGGTGGCCTGACGCTTCCAGGTGTCGCCCTCGAAGCGGGGCAGCGGCGTCACGACGTTGATGACGCCGCCGGTGGCGTCGGGGCCAAACAGCGCCGAGCCGGGCCCGCGCGTGACCTCGATGCGCGAGATCGCGTACGGATCGACGAGCGAAGTGTACTGGTTCGGGGCGGGCCGGAAGATCGAGTTGTTCACGCGCATGCCGTCGACGACGAGCAGGACGGCGCTGCCGATGAAGCCGCGGATGATGGGCGCGCCCTGGCCGGGGCCGGTGCGCTGGACGGCGAGGCCGGGGACGCCGTCGAGCACGTCGCCGAGCACGGCGGCGCGCGCGTCGCGGGGGACGTGGTGCGTGGTGGTCGCGCGCGTCGTGTGCGCGACGGTGAAGAGGTCGGCATCGGGCCAGCGGGACTGGACCTCGATGACCTCGCCGGTGGAGCTGGCGTCGGAGGGCGGAGTCGCGGGCGGCGCGGGCGGCGCGGGCGGTGCGGGCGGCCCTGCGACGGGCGGTGCGGGCGGGGGCTCCGGCGCGGACGGCGCGGGCTCGGGTTCGGATGGCGCGGGCGGCGCGGGCTCCGGCTCCGGCGTGGACGGCTGTGCAGGCGCAGCGCGTGATAGCGCCAAGACGAGGAGCCCCGTGAGCTGCGGCCTGAGCATCGCAGCGGACGGTACTCGGGTTGGGCGGTACCGGACCACAGGCATTCGCCGGCCGCGGGCGCAAATCGGGCGCGATCGGCGCGATCGGCGCGGCTACTCGAGCCGGCCCATGGCCGAGAGCTTGCCGCGCTCGCGGTACATGCGCTCGACGGTGTCGATCAGGATCGGCATCGTGATCGGCTGCTGCCGGCCAGCGGCGATGAACGCGGCGCGCTCGACGGCGACCTTGATGTAGCCGCCGGACAGCTCGAAGCGCTCGGCGAGCTCGCGGTGGCGGATGCCCTCCGTCGCGGCGCGCGGCGGGAACGCGCGGTGCCACAGACGCTCGCGGATATCGACGGACGGGAACGTGAACTGGACGTCGTAGGCGAACCGCCGCCGGAACGCGAGGTCGATCGACTTCGTGAGGTTCGTCGTCAGGATCGACAGGCCGTTGAAGCGCTCGAGGCGCTGCAGGAGGTAGTTGACCTCGAGGTTCGCGTAGCGATCGTTGGCGGAGCTGGCGTCGGCGGTGCGCTTGCCGAACAGCGAGTCGGCCTCGTTGAAGAGCAGGACGACGTGGCCGGGCTCGGCGGCGTCGAACACCTCGGCGAGGTTCTTCTCGGTCTCGCCGACCCACTTCGACATGACCTGCGACAGATCGATCTCGTAGATGCTGAGCGACAGCGCGTTCGCGATCACGGTCGCGCTCATGGTCTTGCCGACGCCGGGCGAGCCGGAGAACAGGACGGAGATGCCGGCGGCGCCGCGGAAGCCCCACTCCTCGCGCACCCGGCGCCGCTCGCTGATCGCGAGCACGATCTCGCGCAGCGCGGTGAGCGTGTCGTCGTCGGAGATGACGTCGTCGAGCGTGTGCGGCGTGTCGAGCGGCTTGCCGAGGCGCTGCAGGCGCCCGTAGAGCTGCTGGCGGACGGCGAGATCGAGGTCCGCGGTGGCGGGCTCGTCCTGCCCGGTCGTGGCCTGCGCGGCGCGCGCGGCCATCTCGATCACGCCGCCGGTGACGGCGTAGCGCTCGGAGAGCGTCTGCGCGGCCTCGCGCGGCAGCGCGGGCAGGCAGCGCTCCCACAGCGCCACGCGCGCGTCGAGCGCCGGCACGGCGAGCTGGACGTGGACGACGGGCCGCATGCGCAGGGGCGGCATCCGATCGCCGTGGATCGTGACGCCGACGGAGCCGGGCCACATCGAGCACAGCGTGGACACAAAGCCGGGGACCTCGGTCCGCTCGCCGGGCAGATCGTCGAGGTTCGCGATGGCGGGGGTGGCGCCGAGGAGCTTGCACTCGCGCAGCGCGGCGTGCAGCGTCGCGGTCACGGCGGCGCCGCGGCTCGCGAGCGCGGGCGCGTCGAGCACCACGAGCCGCTTGCCGGCGCGCTGGGCGGCGGTGGCGAGCAGCGTGCGCTTGCCGATGCCGCGCTGGCCCTGCACGACGAGGAGGACGGCGTGCCCGCCGAGCGCCGAGGCGGCGATCTCGAGCACCTGCTCGGGGAACAGGCCGGGCTCGGCGAGATCGACGAGCCGCGCGACGCCGTCGAGCTCGGGATCGAGCTCGAGCTCGCCGCCGGTGAGGTACGGCACGAGCCGCGACGCGGGGCGGATGCGGCGGTAGAGGATCGAGTCGTGCCGGGCGGCGGACTCGTCGACCTCGAGCAGGCGGTAGAACACGAGCGGCGAGCGGGGCGACAGATCGCGGGCGAGCCGCGCGCGGGCGCGGACCGAGTCGTAGACGAGCATCGACAGGAGGCGCCCGTCGACGTGGCGCAGGCCGGGATCGTTGGCGAGGTAGCGCAGCGCGACGGGGAGGTTCGTGTCGATCTCGCCGGCGAGCGCGAGCGTGAGCGTGGCGCGCTGGCGCGCGTCGAGGCCGAACGCGCGCACGAGATCGATCAGCGGCAGGCTGGCGCCGCGCACGAGCGTGCGCTCGATGCGCGTCTCGAGCAGCGCGGAGTGGCGCAGGTACGCGTCGAGGATCTCCTTGGAGCCGTGATCGGCGGCGCCGGTCTCCGCGCCGGCGTACTCGGCGTGCGCCTGCTGGAACAGGCCGTTGATCTCGCGCGGCTTCCACATGCCGAGGCCGCCCTCGTGCTGCGCGGGGGGCAATGCCTGCAGCTCCCAGCGGCGGCGGATCTCGTGCTCGATCCGCAGCCAGATCCGCCACAGCTCCTCGCGCAGGTACTCCTCGGGAGTCTCGAAGTGGCGCACGAGCGCGACATCGACCCCGGTGGCGGCGAGGTTGCGGTCCTGGATCGACGAGCGGGTCGGATCGTCGGGGCGGGAGCTCATCGGGGGCTCAGGTGTAGAGGTACGACGGCCCGTCGTGGACATCGACGAACCACTCGTCCCCGAGCCATGGGTAGTCGCGGCTGATCCCGGACGGTCCGGCGGCGCGCGACCGGTACATGGCGGCGGGCGCGGTCAAAAAGTCGCGCGCGGGCGGCAGCGCCATCACGAGCGGCGCGCCGGGCGGCACGTCGTCGGGGCGGCGGATCGGATCGTGGACGGAGAACAGGAGGTGGCCGCCGTCGAGCACGCGCGAGATGCGGAGCACGACGTCGCGCGGCGCCTTGCCCTCCTTCTTCAGGAGATCGCCCTTCACGGCCTCGACGACGCGATCGTCGAGCCCGGCGTCCCACAGCACGATCTTCTCGCGCAGCGCGCGGAAGCCGTAGACGAGGCGGCGCTTGAACGTCTTGCCCAGCTCCTGCGCGATGGGCGGGCCGTGCTCGAAGCAGTCGCGGAACACGGTCTGGTGGCGCGCGATCGCGGCCTGCCAGCTCGCGCTCGCGGCGGTCTCGCACGCGATGTACTCGTGGCGCTCGAAGTCGGTGTAGACGACGGTCGCCTCGAACACGGTGGGCGAATTGCAGCTCGGGCACTCGTAGACCTGGAACCGGCCGGTGAGGAGCTGCTCGCGGATCTGCGGCAGCCGCGTGATGTGGAGGCCGCGCGCGATGTCGACGGTCCACCGGTGCTCGCACGCGGGGCACGTGGCCTCGTACCGGCGGAAGGTGCTCACAGGCTCTTGGCGGACTCGTTCACGAGCTTCGCCCCGGTGGGCGTGGCGGTGATCGTGATCCGCATCGGCGCGTTCATGTTCGGCGGGTAGATGACGAAGCCCTGCAGCTTGATCGATCCGTCGGGCGCCTTCACGAGCGTCGGCGCGGTGACCTTCGGCTGCTGGGGATCGGGGCTCACGAGCGCGCCGGCAGAGAACAGCCACGCGACGCGCTTGAGCGCGCCGGCAGCGTCGAGGCCGGGCGTCGCCAGGAACGCGTGCCAGTGGCCCTGCTCCTGCGGCTGGATCGCGTGGCTCGCCTTGTCGAGGCCGGCGCGGTCGAGCGCCTGCCCGGGGCCGCCGCCGTGATCGAAGAAGCCCCAGTCGCCGATGCGCAGCTCGACGGCCTCGCGGGGGGTGTCCTTCACGGGCTTGCCGCGCTGGGCCATCCAGGCGACGTAGCGCGCGGTGTCCTGAGCGGGGGGAGCCTGGATCGGCGGCGGAGGTGGATTCGACGGCGGGGCAGGATTGGTCACGGGGGGATCCTTGGCGGCGGCGACCGGCGCGGGGGCCGGAGCCGGCACCGGATCGCCCTTCAGCTTATCGCCGGACGCCTCCTTCGTGGGAGCGCCGGCAGACGGATCGCGATCGGCCTGCGCAACTGACGCGGAGCCGGACTTATTGCACCCGCCAGCGGCGCCGATCACGAACGCCGCGGCCGCGAGCACGGCCGCGAGCGTTCCAGCGTCAGGGAGTGTTGCCCTTGTTGGCTGTCTTCTTCTTTTGGAACTGGTCATACGGGTGCCGCCCGACGATACAGGTATCGAAGAAGCTTTTCACGCTGGCCGGCAGCGTCCCGCCCCACTTGCTGTGATCCGTGACGCCCTCGGGGTTCTCGAAGTACTCCGCGTAGCAGTTCGCGAAGAACTCCTTCTCCGACATGGCCGTGTAGTCGTCGTTCGTCGACGGGATCGTCGCGAACGCGGTCGCCCCGATCGTGAACGGCCGGTGGTACCAGTGGTTGAGGAAGTACCGCTTGTCCCCGACCTTCTGGAAGTTCGAGTAGTTCGAGTACCAGTAGGACTTCGACTGCGCGCACGCGTTCTTGATGGCAGCGGGCATCGCGGCCCACGCGAGCTGGCCGTCGACGGGCGCGCCGGCGTCGGGAGTCACCCGCGCCGGGTCCCAGCTGGAGCTGCCGGTGAAGCCCTCGACGAGGGCGCGGAGGTAGCCCTTCCACGCATCGTCGATGGTGACGGTGGTGCCGGCCGAGTTCACGAACGAGGCGGGGTAGCCGCCGAGATCGTTGATCCACGTGTCGAAGTCGGTGAACCAGAACTGCATGTCGTTCTGGAGCCACGCGTTGACGGGGCCGGGGATCTCGGTGTGGACGCCGTGGCCGATCTCGTGGCGGACGGTGTGCTCGAGGCGCTCGTGATCGCCGCCGATGTCCTGGCCGATCTGGACGGTGTTGATGACGGAGGGCGCCTCCCAGCTCGGGCCGAACGCGCCGCCGCCGGCGATCGCGTCGAACGTCGTGATCGCGGTGCTCTTGGTCACGTCCGAGGCCGGCAGCACGGCGAGCTGGCGCCACATCGTCCGCATGACGTCCTGCGTCCACCTGCTGCCGACGTCCTGCGCGACGTGGCCGAAGCGGGGGTGGAACAGCTTCTTGGCGTCCTCGATGGCGAACACGTTGTCCGCGATCATTTGATCGAGCGCGGTGCACGAAGCGGCGCCCATGCCGCCGATCGGCAGCGCGGTGACCAGCGGATCCCACTGGTTCGCCGTCTTCAGCGTCTCGACGCCCTGCTTGGTCTTGCGATCGTTGAGCGCGACCAGCACGCCCTGCGCACCATCCTTCTTGAGGACGTCCGCGAGCTCCTCGGCGGTCCAGTCCTTGCCGCCGGCGCGCGCTTTGTCGCGCGCGGCGGTCGCGGTGGCGCGCGCCTTCTCGCGGTCGGTGAACTCCTTGTGGTTCCGCGCGTCCCGCGTGGCGTCGAGCCCCGGCGCCGCGACGGTCCCTGGGCCCATCGCCTGCTCGGAGGCGGTGGCCTGGGCGCCAGCGGCACCGTCGGCCTCGGTCGCCTGTGACATGGCTGCGTGGTTGACGCCGGGCACATCACCGGCAGCGACGGTGGTCTCGTGCTGGGCGGCATGTGCCTCGAGACCCGCAGCGACCTGGCTGGCCTGCTCTTCTTGAGCGGCGTCCAGGCCAACTCCGGCTTCGAGATCGGCGTCGAGATTGGATGGTGCGGTTTCCTTGCCCACGGTACCTCTTTACGGGTGGGTTCCTCAGAAGCTTCCTCGGCGAAGGTACCATCATCCCTGCGGAATCGTCAGAGACTTCGCCAGCCTGGCCGCCGGGGTCGCGCTGCTGGCGGGCCTGGCCCCGGGAGTGGTATCGGGCGGTCATGACCGCGCACGTCGCGACCCTCCTGGTCGCCTGTCCGGACCGCAAGGGGATCGTCGCCTCGCTCGCGCAGCTCCTCTACGGGCACGGCGCGAACATCCTCGACAGCGATCAGCACAGCGATCCGGTCGAGGGGCAGTTCTTCCAGCGGATCCGGTTCGACCTGTCGTCGCTCCTCACGGATCGGCACACGCTCGAGGCGGGGATCCGCGAGGTCGCGCAGCGGTTCTCGATGGACTGGCGGCTCGAGTACGGAAACCGGACGAAGCGCGTGGCGGTGCTCGTGTCCAAGCAGGAGCACTGCCTGTACGACCTCCTGGTCCGCTACCGCGCCCAGGAGCTCCCGTGCGAGATCGCGATGGTGGTGTCGAACCACCAGGGCGCCGAGCCGATCGCGCAGCACTTCGGCGTCGCGTTCCACCACCTGCCGGTGACGCCGGAGACGAAGGCCGCGCAGGAGGCAGCCGTGATCGAGCTGTGCGAGCGCGAGCGCATCGATCTGATCGTGCTCGCGCGCTACATGCAGATCCTGTCGCCGGAGCTGGTGGCGCGGTTCCCGTCGCGCATCATCAACATCCACCACTCGTTCCTGCCGGCGTTCATCGGCGCGAACCCGTACCGCCAGGCGTTCACGCGCGGCGTGAAGCTGATCGGCGCCACGAGCCACTACGTCACCGCGGAGCTCGATCAGGGGCCGATCATCGAGCAGGGCGTCATCGGCTGCTCGCACCGCGACACGGTCGAGGATCTCGTGCGCAAGGGCCGCGACGTCGAGAAGCGCGTGCTCGCGGCGGCGGTGCGCTGGCACCTCGAGGACCGGATCCTCGTCTACGCGGGCAAGACGGTCGTGTTCGACTAGCGGGCCCGAAAACGACGACGGGCCCGAGGGGAGCGCCCTCGGGCCTTTGAGTTGCTCGCTCGCTACAGCGCGGCGCCTAGCCCTGCGCGCCGACGATCTTGACGCCGGTCAGCTCGAGGTTCGTCGGCTGCTCGGCCGACACCTGCAGCCGCTCGAGCTTGCCTTCGATGGTCACCTCGCACACGTCCTTGCCAGCGCAGCGCGACTCGAGGGCCGCGAACTGCCCCGGCGCGAACCGGAGCGTCGGGAGCCACCCGACGGGCGCGGGCCGCTGGACCGGGAAGGCGGACACGTTGCACGCCTCGGCGGTCTGGCACAGCACGCGCTGCCGCGTCACCGTCCACCGCAGCGTCTGGCCTTGCCAGCGGCGCTTCACCTCGGCCCAGGTGCCGCGCTCCTCGGCCTGGTCGAGCTCGTGCGCCAGGTCGGCCTGCGTCGCGCTGGCGAGCTTGGGGAGCGGCTCGACCTTGGGGGGCGCGGCGCGCTGCTCCTCGGAGCGACAGGCGGTGGCGGCGGTGGCGAGGACGAGCAGGAGCAGCGTGCTGCGGCGGAGGCTCACGGGGTTCTCCTATGGCTCAGGGTGCGGTGCGAACGCGGCCGGCGGTGCGTAGCTTACGGGTTACCCGACGCCGGGCTCGCGAGGTACGGGAACGTGGCCGTGAATGCCTTGTCGTTCTGGTTGACGTTGTCACGGATGGCCGCGCCGTTGTTGCAGGCGACGGTGAGCAGCGTGTCGGTCACGTCGTCGGCGAGCGCGCGGCCGTTCGGGAACTTCGACTGCGCGTTGGTCTGGTTGGCCGTGATGTTGATGCGGAGCAGGTCAGCGGCCGCGGTGCCGTTTGGCGAGAGCAGGCCGACGATGTCGACGCGACCACCCGCGGGCGTCGGCGCGCAGCCGGCGCCGAGCACGCCGTTCAGGAGCTTCGGCACCTCGGGGTCGAGGATGTACGCGCCGAAGTTCTTGACGTCGTCGGCGGGCGCGCTGCGGTTGAACTTGTCCTTGTCGCGCAGCGGGACGATGACCTCGTTGATGAGCGGCCACGCGAGGCGCGAGACCTGGATCATGTTGCCGTAGTCGTCCGAGGCGCGGTTGCGGCGCAGGACGCGGACCTGCGGGCGCGAGGCCGACGCGTAGACGCCGACGACCGAGCTCGGGCTGGTGTCACCGGCGGCCGGGCGGTTGCCGTCCTTGGCGATCTCGGTGATGGGCACCTCGAGGACGAGCGACATCACGTTGACGCCGTCGGTGGTCGGCACGCCGCCGACGCCGAGCAGGTCGAACACGTGCAGGTCGACGAAGAACGGCTCATCGCGCGGGCCGGCGAACGAGCTGATGCCGCTCTTGGTGGTCACGGCCTGGAGCGCGATCTGCTCGTAGCCGCTCGGGAACGAGCGCTTGCCGACGTTCCACGGCGCGACCGGCGCGTCGTCCATGATGCGGGTCTTCGCGCCCGTCTTGTGGTTGATGCGGTAGAGGTCGTAGGTCTGCGTGACGTTCAGGTCGGGGTCGTTCAGGAGCTCGATCGTGCCGGTGTTGTAGAGGAACGTGTTGCCGTTCTTGAGCGAGTTCTTGAACTCCCAGCGGTACGTGATGTCTTCCTTCGCGTCGCCGGTGTTGTCGATGTGGATCTCGTAGTGCGCGTCCTCCGAGAACCGGTAGTAGTTCGGGCCCGAGGCGGGGAGCAGGAGCGGGACGTAGTTCGCGACGAACACCATCCGGTCGGAGCTCGCCGGGCTGATGAACGCGTAGACGTCGGTGTTGTCGACGTACTGGTCCTCGGCGATGGCGGGCGCCTCGCGGTGGCTGGAGGCGGTGACGGTGTCGCCACCACCGGCGACGAGGGCGGCGCCGACAGAGAGGGCACCAAGGGCGGGGTAGAGCTTGTTCATGGTGACTGGGTGTCCTTTCTGCATTACTCGGCGCGGTAGATCGCGCCGCCTTCGGAGTCGACGACTGCAAACACGCCGGCCTTGCGCGCGGTGCGCAGGCCCGCTGGATCCATCATGTCGGGGGCGGGGAGCTGGGTCATCTCGCCGGTGGCGATGTTGACGGAGGTGAGCTGGCCGGCGCCGTTCTCGTCGCGCGTGGGCATGACGGCCGTGCCGCCGCCCGCGGTGAGCGAGACGCCGCCGGGCGTGCCCATGCGGAGGTTGCTGGCGACCGGGTTCGCGGCGCTGCCGTCGCTCGGGATCGCGAACAGCACGCCCTGGCCGGCGTCGCCGTGCGCGCGGTTGTCCATCACCCACGAGACGTTCTGGTCGTCGATGTGGAGGCCGGACGGCGCGACGAGCGGCTCGCCCTTGTAGACGACGTTCGCGGCGCCGCCGTCGATGGACATCGAGAACAGCGCGGGCTCGCCGACGTCGGTGCGGCCGGTCGCGTACAGCGTCTTGCAGTCCTTCGCCATCGCGAGGCCGCCCGGGCGATCGATGCCGGTCGCGCCGAGATCCGAGACGGCGCTGCCGAGCGTCGTCGGCAGGCTGAGCACAGAGCCGAGCTCGCTGCCGAGGTCGGCGATGTACAGGGTCTTGCCGTCGCACGCCATGACGAGGTTGATCGGCATGTCGAGCGGCGCGCCGACGGCGATCACCTCGGGGACGCTGCCGGGCTCCGACGAGACCTGGAAGATCGCAGGCTCGTTCTGCTCGTCATGCGCGGCGAAGTAGAACGTCTTGCCGTCGGGGCTGGCGACCGCGTCGGTGGGCGATGTGAAGCCGCCGGTCGCGATCTTGGTGATGGTGGTGGGTGGAGAAGTCGGTAGGTCATCGGACGAGTCGCAGCCGAACAGCGCGAGCGGTGCCGCTGTCAGTGCGACGAGGACGGTCTTGGCCATCGTTGGCCCTCCCTCGTTGTGTATCGAGGTACGGATCGCTGCCGAGAACGGATCACCTCGCCCGCGGTTTATTTCGCGGCACCTACCTGCGCGCGCCAAGCGCTGATGCGCGCAGGGGATCGCGCCGACGAAGAGTTGCCGGCGCGCGCGCGTATCCTCGCTGGTGGTGAGACGTCGGCGTCGTCAGCGTCGTACCATCGCTCCCGCCGATGGCGAATCGAGTCGAGTCCGACGTTTCCGTGCAGCGGTTCGGGTACACGGGCGATGAGACCGGGCGGCGGTTGCAGTTCCCGCGCGCCGAGGCGCACCTCCTCGAGGGGCGCTCCGGCTCGGTCGCGTACGGCGGGCGCGACGCGCTGTTCGACGCGCTCGAGGGCCGGCTCGACACGCTGCGCTGGACGGCGGAGGCGGTCTCGATCGGCCACGCGTGGCTGCGCGACGACGCGGGCCGCTTCGACATCGCCGTCGATCGGATCGAGATGTCGCGCGGGATCATGCTGACGCGCGGCGAGCACGGCGTGGAGATCGTCGCGCCGCACACGACGCTGTCGGAGATGAAGCTGACGGTGAAGGGGCCGTTCGGCCGCGGCGGCGGCGGCGGCGGCGGCGACAAGCCTGTGGCCAAGCCGACCGAAGCGCGCGGCCTGCGCCAGGACAAGCTGCGGTTCCTCGACAGCCTGTCGGGCCGGATCAACCTGACGATCAAGGTCGTCCTCGATCTCCCGGTGCTCGGCGTGCGCACGCTCGATCAGCAGCTCCGCGTGCCGATCCACGAGGGCAGCCTCGACTTCCGCAAGCTCGAGGACAGCCTCGACTGGCTCGAGGGCGCGTTCCTCGACATCCGGCACGACGACCGCAAGCTGGCGGTGGCGTGGAAGGTGCCGATCTTCGGTTCGGGGCGCGACCTCATCTGGTGGGAGCTCGACGACGAGGCCTCGGCGAGCGCGACGTTCGGGCGGGTGCCGGTGCGCTCGCTCGCCGACTTCCGCTTCGCGGGCGGGCGTGGCGGGGAGCGGGAGAGCCAGAGCGATCGCCGGCGCAAGACGCTGCAGGCGCTGGCGTTCGACGGGATCGACATCGCGCTGTCGCTGATGGCGCCGCGCTCGTTCGAGGCGGGCGGCGGCGTCATCATGTTCGGCGGCGACGATCACCCGGGCATGGTCGACATGCGCGTCACGGGATCGATCCGCGATCGCGGGCCGGGCGCGCTCCGCGGCACGATCGGCAGCGTGGACACGACGTTCAAGGACGTGCGGCTCGGCGCGGCGCAGATCACCGCCGACCGGCTGCACTTCGACGGGCTCGAGGAGCTCGAGGTGACGTTCGACGGCTTCTCGCCGACGAGCGTCACGGTCGTCATCCACCGCGTGACGGCGACGAACCTGTCGCTGCAGCTGGGCCGCCGCGGCGACGAATAGCGCCCCCGGGCGCCATCTATCCTGGCGCCCCCGGGCGCACCATGTCCTCGGGCCGCACCCAGCGATCGAACTCCTCGCCGGTCACAAAGCCCAGCTCGATCGCCGCCTCGCGCAGCGACGCGCCGGTGGCGTGCGCGCGCTTGGCGACGGCGGCCGCCCGGTCGTAGCCGATGTGCGGCGCGAGCGCGGTCACGAGCATGAGGCTCTGGTGCAGCTTGCGCTCGATCTCGGCGCGGTTCGGCTCGATGCCGCGCGCGAGGTGCTCCTCGAACGAGCGGCACGCGTCGCCGATCAGCCGGATCGACTGCAGCGCCGCGTTCGCGATCAGCGGCTTGAAGACGTTGAGCTCGAAGTTGCCGCTCGCGCCGCCGATCGAGATCGCGACGTCGTTGCCCAGGACCTGGGCGCACACCATCGTCAGCGCCTCGCACTGCGTCGGGTTGACCTTGCCGGGCATGATCGAGCTGCCGGGCTCGTTCTCGGGGATCGAGAGCTCGCCGATCCCCGAGCGCGGGCCGCTCGCGAGCCAGCGCACGTCGTTGGCGATCTTGTTGAGCGCGGTCGCCAGCGTCTTGAGCGCGCCGTGCGCCGCGACGATCGCGTCGTGGCCGGCGAGCGCGGCGAACTTGTTCGGCGCGGTGACGAACGGCCGGCCGGTGAGCTCGGCGAGCACGCCCGCGACGCGGACGGCGTACTCGGGGTGCGTGTTGAGGCCGGTGCCGACGGCGGTGCCGCCGAGCGCGAGCTCGTGGAGCGGGCCGAGCGTGGCGCGGATCGCCGCGGTGCCCGCGTCGAGCTGCGCGACCCAGCCGCTGATCTCCTGGCCGAGCGTGAGCGGCGTCGCGTCCTGCAGGTGCGTGCGGCCGATCTTGACGATGTCGGCGAACGCCTCGGCCTTCGCGGCGAGCGTCGCGCGCAGCTCGGCGACGGCGGGCAGGAGCAGCTCGTCGATGCCGGCCGCCACCGCGACGTGCATCGCGGCGGGGAAGACGTCGTTCGAGCTCTGCGACAGGTTGACGTGGTCGTTCGGGTGCACCGGCGCCTTGCCGCCGCGCGGCCGCCCGGCGAGCTCGTTCGCGCGCCCGGCGATCACCTCGTTGACGTTCATGTTCGTCTGCGTGCCGCTGCCGGTCTGCCACACGACGAGCGGGAACTCGCCGTCGTGCTCGCCGCGGAGGATCTCGTCGGCGGCCTGCACGACGAGCCGCGCCGTGTCCGCGGGGAGGAGCCCCAGGTCGGCGTTGACGAGCGCGGACGCCTTCTTGATGATGGCGAGCGCGTAGATCAGCTCGTCCGGCATGCGATCGCCGCCGATCCGGAAGTTCAGCAGCGAGCGCTGCGTCTGCGCGCCCCAGTAGCGCGCGTCGTCGACCTCGATCGGTCCCATGCTGTCCTGCTCGGTGCGCGTGCCCATCTCCGTCTAGTTACCCCGGGCGGCGCAAGAGGACGAGGGGGACGGCGTCGGGGAACGCGATCTCCGGATCGGGCGGGCCATCCTCGGTGATGGCGTACAGCTCCTCGACGAACGCGCGCGGGATCGCGCCGTCCATCGCCGCGGGCAGCGGCGCTGGGCCCGGGAGCGCGATCAGGACGAGGCCGCGATCACGGGCGAGGCCCGGGCCGAGCACGGGCTGGACGTAGCGCGCCGCGAGCACGCGCGCGCCCCAGCGCTGGTTGCGCTCGAGGCGCGCCCACGAGACGTCGGCCGGCTCGGCGTGCGGATCGCCCGGCCCGGCCGCGCCGCCCGGCCCGCGCGGATCGACGACCTCGCCGAATACGGCCCGGGCGCCCGCGGCGAAGAGCTCGGCCGTGGCGCCCTCGAGCAGCTGCCGGCCGAGGCCGGTGCGGCGCGCGCCGGGCGCGACCACGTTGTACGTGACGAGGCCGCAGCGGCTCGCGGGGTACAGCTCGTAGCTGATGCCGCCGACGATCTGCTCGCCGGCGAGCGCGAGGCGGATCGTCTGCCGGTACGGCAGCTCGCCGGCGAGCGCGCGCGTCCACACGTCGAGCGGCTCGCGCTGCGCCGCGAACGCGTCCAGGTAGATGCCGGCGTAGAACGCGGCCATGAGCCGCTCGTGCGCGGGCGCGGGCGTCAGGGTCACGAGCTCGAGCGCCGGCGCGTCGGGGCTCAAAGATCGTCGTCGCTGGAGCGCGTGCCGCGGTTGCGCAGCGCGCTCGCGCGCGCGCCCGCGTCGGCGAAGTTGGGGTCGCGCTTCGTCACCATCTCGAAGTAGTACAGCGCCTCGTTGAAGTCGCCGATCGCCTCGTAGGTGATGCCGATCTCGTAGTACAGGCTCTGGCGCTCGCGCTCGCTCGCCCCGGCGTGCAGGCCCTGCTTGAACTGCTGGATCGCCTCGGTCGGGTTGTTCATGTCGCGCTGGCACATGCCGATCATGAGGCGGCACTGCACCTCGCGCTGCGGGCTGCGCAGCACCTTCTCGAACGCCTTGATGGCCTCGTCGTGCAGGCCCATCTCCTTGTACGCGAGGCCGAGGTCGTAGTGCGTGTCGGCGTCGCTCTCGTCGACGGGCTTCTGGAGCATCACCGTCGGGCGGCGCTTCTTCGGCGCGCCGGCACCGTCGGCCTCCTCCTCGAGATCATCGGAGTTGAACTCCTCGATCTCGTCGAGATCGAGCGCGTCGGTGCCGGTGGACTCGGCCGCGGCATCGGCGTCGATCGAGTCGGCGCCCTCGTCGAGCGGCGACTCGCCGGCGGCGAGCGACTCGAGATCGCGGATCTTCGTCTGGATCAGCCGGTGCTGCGGGTAGCGCTGGAGCAGGCCGCGCAGGATGTCCATCGCCTCGCTGTACATGCCCTGGCCGGCGTAGAAGTCCGCCTCGTCGAGCTCGTCCTCGACGAGGCTCTCGGCGCGCGGCGGCGGCGCGCTGGCGAGATCCACGGCGCCGATGCTGGTGTCGACGCTGTGCACGGACGGATCGTACGCCGACGGCTGCACGGCCTCGGTGCCGAACGGGTCGTAGCTGCCCGCCACGGGGAGCGCGTCGTCGTAGGCGGCCTGCGAGGTGGCGCTCCCGGCCGTGCGCGTGTCCTCGAAGCCGGTGACGTTGGTGACGAACGTCGGCTCCATCCCGGGCTGCGGCGTCCGCGACGCGACCGCGCGGTCGAACGAGCGCGCGTCGTCGGGATCGAACGGGAGGTCCTCGTCGGCCGGCTGCGCGAGCTCGTCCGCGAGATCGCCGTCGAGCTCGTCGTCGTCGTCGAGCTGCTGATCGACCGCGTCGCCGAGCGCGCGGTCGGCGTGCGCGTTGCGCGTGCCGGGCCGGCCGCTCCAGTGCGCCGGGGCCTCGGTGATCTGATCGATCGAGTCCTCGAGATCGGGGATCTGGTTCAGCGCGTCGACCTGCTCGGGCGACATCTGCCCCGTCGACGGCCCGAAGTCGAGATCGAAGCTGTCGCTGGGCTGCTCGTACGGCGGCGGCTGCGGCAGGCGCGCCGCGGGGCTGCCGGCCGCGACGCGGCTCGGGCCGATCAGCTCGTCGGGATCGAAGTCGTCGATCGAGTCGCGCTTGCGCGTCCGGCCCACCGCGCGCGGCTGCGGCACGAGGTCGAGATCGTCGATGTCGACGTCGACGCCCGTGGTCGGCGAGCTCGAGATCTGGAACTCGACGTCGGACGCTGACGACATCCGCGCCACGCGCAGCCGGAACCGCCGCGCGAGATCGAACGCGCCGGTGTGCGAGCTGTTCATCGCGAGCAGATCCCGGAGGTACTTCTCGGCGCGATCCGGATCGCTCGACGCGACCAGCTCGGCGAGCTTGAGCAGCTCGACCTCGGCGTCCTGCTCGCGGCCCTGCGAGACGAAGATGTCCTTGATCCGCTCGTGCGCCTCGACGTTCTCCGGATCGAGCGCGAACACGCGCTGGAGGTGATCGATCGCCTTCTGGTGCAGACCGTACTTCACGTACACGTCGGTCTCGGCGAGGATCTTCGCGATCTCGTCGGCGTGGCGCTCGCCCGCCGCCGACATCTGCCGCGGATCGGGCGCCGGCTCCATGTCGGCGGAGAAGTCGCCGTCGTCGTCGACGTAATCGGGCAGCGCGAAGTCGACGCCCGACAGGCTCTGATCATCGAGCAGCGGCATCGCGCCGGTCATCGACGGGCCCGACGGCTTGAACGACGGCAGATCGCCAGTGATGCCGAACTTCGCGTCGGCGCTCGACGCGCGCACCTGCGCCGGCATCTGCGCCGACGGGTGCGGGATCTGCGTCGACGAGCGCGAGGCGGGCGGCCCGCTCGGCGCGCTCGGCGGGGCAGGCCGCTGCGCGGCGGCCGCCGCGGCCGCCGCGGGCCCGAGGAACTGCAGCGCGTCGTTGTCGCTGGGGACGAACTCGAGGATCTTGCGGTAGACCTCCGAGGCCCGATCGCGCTGCTTGTTCTCGATGTGGACGCGCGCGAGCTCCTTGAGCACCGAGACCGTCTTGGCCTTCTGATCGAGCGCCTGGAACGCCTGCGCGAGCAGGCCGAGCGTCTCGACGTCGCGCGGATCGGCCTTGAAGCACGCCTGCAGCTTCTGCAGCGCCCGCCGCGGATCGTTGCGGCGCAGGTAGAGCCCCGCGAGCTCGCGGTTCAGCGCGTGGTTGTCCGGCTTGTGCCAGAGGAGCCGCTCGGCGACCTTGATGAAGTCGTCCTGGCGGCCCTGGCGGCGCAGCTGCTCGCACGCGACGGAGAACTCGGTCGCGGCCTCCGCGACGAGGCCCTCCTTCGAGTACAGCTCCGCGAGCTTGATGCGCGTGGCGATGTTCTCGGGGTCCAGATCGACGAGCTTCTGGACGGTGGCGAGCGCTTCCTTGGTGTTGCCCTCGCGGTGGAAGTGCGCCGCGACCGACTCGAAGTGCTGCATCGCATCGGACATGAGCCCGAGCTGGCGGTAGAGCTCCGCGAGCTTGAGGATCACGTCGACGAGGCGCGGATCGAGCTTGAGGATTTGCTTGTAGACGGCGACGGCTTTGAGGAAGAAGCCCTGCTCGTGATAGAAGCGCGCGACCTTGCCGTACGTCTCGATCGCGTCCTGCTTGGAGCCCTTCTTGGCGTAGAGATCGCCGATCTTCAGCCAGACGCGGACGTCCTTCGGATCCTCGTGGACGATCCGTAGGTACTCCTTGACCGCTTTGTCGATCTGTCCCTTATCGACAAACTTACGGGCCGCATCCATGACCTTTTCTTTGTTGAAGGCCACGAGTGTTTTACTGCCTCCGGGTGCGAGACATCACATCTCGCGGGAAGCGGCAGTATGCCCCGCACATCATGAAAAGGGTACGTTTTTGCCCCTCGGAGGGTCAAGGAAAACAACGAAGGAATCCCGAGCGTTAACGCCAGCCCCGGGGTTCCCTCAGCTCACATCAGATCACCCTTCTGGGCGAGGATGATCCGCGCCGTCTCGCTCCGAACGGAGAGTGTCAGGCGGCTGACGCTTGCTCTGCGAGGAGCCTCGCGACGAAGCCGGTATCGAAGTCGCCCGCGACGAACGCATGGTGGCTGATGATCCGGCGCAAGAACGGGATGTTGGTGCGGATACCCTCGATGACCATCTCGTCGAGCGCGCGGCGTGCGCGCCGGAGCGCGGCGGGGCGATCGACGTCGTGGACGATCACTTTGGCGAGCAGCGAGTCGTAGTTAGGGGGGACCACGTAGCCCGCGTACACGTGCGTATCTACGCGCACCCCGAGGCCGCCGGGCATGTGCAGCGCGGTGATCTTGCCGGGCCACGGCGCGAAGGTGGTCGGATCTTCGGCGTTCACGCGCAGCTCGATCGCGTGCCCGCGGTGCTTGCGCTCGTATCCTCCAGCGGGATCCCCGAACGACAGCGGCTCGCCCGCGGCGATGCGGATCTGCTCGCGCACGAGATCGATCCCGGTGACGAGCTCGGTCACGGGGTGCTCGACCTGCAGGCGCGTGTTCATCTCCATGAAGTAGAAGCGGCCCTCGGAGTCGAGCAGGAACTCGAGGGTGCCGACGTTCGTGTAGCCGATCGCCTCGATGGCGCGCACGGCCGCGGCGGTGAGCTGCTGGCGCGTGGCCTCGGGGAGCGCCGCCGACGGGGCCTCCTCGACGACCTTCTGGTGGCGGCGCTGGATCGAGCACTCGCGCTCGCCGAGGTGCGCGTAGTGGCCGTGCTTGTCGGCGACGACCTGGATCTCGATGTGGCGCGGCCGCTGGCAGTACCGCTCCATGTACATCTCGGGGTTGCCGAACGCGGCCTGCGCCTCGGTGCGCCCCATCGCCCACGCCTCGATCAGCTTCTCCTTGTCCCAGACGATCTTCATGCCGCGCCCGCCGCCGCCGGCGGACGCCTTGAGGATCACGGGGAGCCCGATGCGCTCGGCGGCCTCGAACACGTCCGACTCGGTGCCGAGCCCCGTCGAGCCGGGCAGCGTCGGCACGCCGGCCTCCTCCATCGCGCGGCGCGCGCGGATCTTGTCGCCCATGAGCCGCATGGCGTCGGGCGGCGGGCCGATCCAGGTCAGCTTGCACTTGCGGCACACCTCGGCGAACTCGGCGTTCTCGGACAGAAAGCCGTAGCCGGGGTGGATCGCGTCGGCGCCGGTGACCTCGGCGGCCGAGATGATCATCGGGACGTTCAGGTAGCTCTGGCGCGACGGCGGCGGCCCGATGCACACGGCCTGGTCGGCGAACTTCACGTGGAGCGAGTCCGCGTCGGCGGTCGAGTACACCGCGACGGAGGACAGGCCGATCTCGCGGCAGGCGCGGATCACGCGGAGCGCGATCTCGCCCCGGTTGGCGATCAGGACCTTCTTGAACATCAGGGCGCGATCTTGAAGAGTTGCTGCCCGTACTCGACGGGCTGGTTGTCCTCGACGAGGATCGCGACGATCGTCCCGGCCGCGTCGGCCTCGATCTCGTTCATCAGCTTCATCGCCTCGACGATGCAGAGCACCTGGCCCTTCTGGACGCGATCGTTCAGCGAGACGTAGGGCGGCGAGTCGGGGTTGGGCTTTCGGTAGAACGTGCCGACGAACGGCGAGGTCACGACGTGCACGCGCTCGTCGACGCGCGCCGCGGGCGCAGCCGCCGCCGCGGGCGCAGCCGTCGCGGGCGCGGGCGGCAGCGCGGCCGGCACGTGCACCACGGGCGCCGCCACGGGCAGCGGGGCGGCGGCGACGGCGATGGGGGTGCCGCCGCGGCGCACGGTGAGCGTGACCTCCTTCGTGTCGAGGATCAGCTCGGACAGCCCGTGCTCGGCGACGATCTCGGCGAGGCCGCGCGCCATCGCGACGAGCCGGCCGCCCTCCGGCGCGCCGGCCGACTCGGATCTCGCGGATCTATCGTTCTTTCCGGGCTTTTCGCGGGGTGGCATCGCGGGAGGAAGCATCCACATGCGCGAGCGCCGCGTCCAGTCCCAGATAATAGCTTTGTGCGCCGAAGCCGCAGATCTGGCCGATGCATACGGCGGCGGTGATCGACGCCTGGCGGAACGACTCGCGCGCGTGGAGGTTCGACAAGTGGACCTCGACGGTGGGCAGCGAGACGGCGTCGATCGCGTCGCGGATCGCGACGGACGTGTGCGTGTAGCCGCCGGGGTTGATCACGAGCGCGTGCGCCCAGCTCTTGGCCTGCTGGATCCGATCGACGAGCTCGCCCTCGAGGTTGGACTGCGCGCAGCGCACGAGGGCGCCGCGCGCGCCGCCGCGGCGGACGAGCTCGGCGTCGATCTCGGCGAGCGTGGTGCGGCCGTAGATCGCCGGATCGCGCGTGCCGAGCAGGTTGAGGTTCGGCCCGTGCAGGACGCAGATGTGGATGGCCGCTCGTCCTCGCTTCGCTGCGGGCGAGCGAGATCGATCGCCCTCGGTCACCGCTGGGTCACAGCTGGGCGACGAGCGCCGGGGTCGCGAGCCGCACGAGGTAGCGGGCCTTGCCGAAGTTGCCATCGGGGGCCATCGCGATCGCGACGAAGTACTGCGGCGACAGCATCCGGCACACGAGCATCAGCCGCTGCGCCTTGACCGACAGCTCCTCGAGACTGCCGACCTGCAGGCTGTCGCCGGCCTTGCGGACCTGGCTCAGGATGAAGCTGAACTCCATCGCGACCGTGTTGACGTCGACTCGATCGTTGAGCCTGACGTAGGTCTCGACGGGGATGCCGTCGAGCCCCATGATCACGGCGGCGATGCCGCCGTCGACGTTGTCGACGACTTTCTTGAGCGTGTCAGCGAACAAGGGCCACCTTGCGAAGACGTTACTAAGGGCGGCCGGGCGGTGCCAGTTCTGAGCCGGATATTCTCGCCCGCTCTCGCCAGTCTTCGCCCGCGCTCGCCTGCACTCGCTCGGGATGGGAGCGGCGCGGCGACTACTTCTGGCCCACGGCGGGACAGACGAGCCCGGTCGGACCCGTGCAGCAGTCGAGGGTACCGTCCTGGTACGGGTTGCACGGGTTACCCGGCCGGGGGTCGAAGCTCTGCGGCGTGTCGGCGCACGTGCCGACGACGTTCACGACACAGTCGCTACACACCGCCACCGGGTAGACGAACGGCAGGCCGGAGACCTCGCTGTTGCCGAGCTGGCCGTAGAGGGTCGCGGTCGCCACGACCTGGGCGTGCAGGCGCGCGCCGTCCGGGATCGTCCCGAGCCCGGTCTTGCGCTCGATCTCGCGGATCGCCGCCGTCGGGACCAGGTCGAACGCCGCGGTCGTGAGCCCGCCGTTCGGTGCGAGCGGGGCCGAGAACAGCGAGCGGAACTTCGTGGTGCCGGCCGCGGCGAGCTCGGCGAGCTCGGACTCGCCGAAGCAGGCGTTCGCGCCCTCGGCGGCGCACGAGAACTTGAGGGCGCCCTGCGCGTCCTCGACGGTGATCGGGCCGATCGCGAGGTCGATCTTGGCGCCCTGCAGCGCCACGGTGCGCACGCTCTCCTGCCCCATCGCCGCGGTGATCCGGCTCTCGATCAGCGGCGCCAGGAGGTACGGCGAGGACGCGCGCGTGTGGATCGTGCCGCGCGCGAGGAACGGCGCGTTGGCGCTCGGCATGAACGTGCAGGCGTCTTCATCCGGCGCGAGGTTGTTGCGGATGAGGAACCCGGCGTCGCTGCCGTCCGCGACACACCCGGCGAGCGCGAGGGCCACGGCGAAGGCGAGGCGGCCGGATGGGCCGAGGCGGATCGAGCAGAGGCGAGGCATCGGCGCTCCGGGCAAAAGCCTATCAAGCGCCCAGATCGGGGCGCAAAATTCTTCGGAGCTCGGTGACGGCGATCTCGACGGGCTCACACGAGCCCACCTCGCGCACGGCGACGAAGCGCAGGTTCGCGCCGAGCCGCTTCTTGTCGACGCGCACGCGCGCGAGGACGTCCTCGCCGAGCCAGCGATCGAGATCGGTGGACAGCCCCGAGGCGGCGAGCGCCGCAGCGAGCTCGCGCTCGAGCTCCCGCGGCGTGCCGAGGACGGCGGCGGAGACGCGGCACGCGGCGAGGAGGCCGAGCGCCACGGCCTCGCCGTGCAGCATCCCCGACGCGGTCTCGATCGCGTGGCCGACGGTGTGACCGAGGTTGAGCAGGAGGCGCGAGCCGGTCAGCTCGCGCTCGTCGCGGCCGACGATCTCGGCCTTGTAGGCGATCGATCGATCGATCACCGGCCGGAGCTCCGGCGGCGGCGGGAGCTCGCCGGGCGCGGCGGCCCAGGGCGCGCACGCGGCGACGGCCCGCCACAGCTCGGCGCCATCGAGGAGCGCGTACTTCCACAGCTCGCCGAAGCCGGCGCGCCGCTCGCGCTCGGGGAGCGTGGCGAGCGTCTCCGTCGCGCACGCGACGAGCCGCGGCTGCCAGAACGCGCCGACGAGGTTCTTGCCGGCGGGCAGATCGATCGCGGTCTTGCCGCCGATCGCGGCGTCGGTCATCGCGACGAGCGTCGTCGGCAGCTGCACGACGGGGACGCCGCGGTAGAGCGTCGCGGCGACGAAGCCGGCGAGATCGCCGACGACGCCGCCGCCGAGCGCGACGACGGCCGAGCCGCGGTCGAGCCCGCGCTCGACGAGCTCGGCGCAGACCCGCTCGTACGTCGCGAACGACTTGCTGGCCTCGCCGGGGGCGAGCGTGACGACACAGGCGCGCTCGGCGCGCTCGGCGCGCTCGGCGTCGGGCAGGAGGCGGGAGAGCGGCGCCAGGTGGTGGCGCGCCACGTTCTCGTCGGTGATCACGGCGAGGCGGGTCGCGCCGCCTATGGCGCTGCGCAGGAGCTCGGCGTCGAGCGCGTCCGCGACGGTGACGGGGTAGCTGCGCTCGCCGAGCGCGAGGATCGCCGCGCCGCGGTGCGCGGCGGGCAGGTCCGTCCAGACGGCCAGGACGGCGCGGACGTGCGCGGCGACCTGGGCGATGTCACGGCCGGCGGTGTCGACGACGGCGTGCGCGCGGCGGTAGAACGGCGCCCGGAGCGCGGCGAGCTGCTCCGCCTGCGCGAGCAGCGGCCGGACAGCGGTGTCGCCGGCGGCGCGCCGGCGGGCCTCGGCGACGTCGACGCCGAGCGCGACGACGAAGCCGGCGGCGCGCATGCGCGCGAGGTTGTCGCCGAACGCGGCCGCGCCGCCGCCGGTGGCGATCACGGTGCCGGCGCTGGCGCTGGCGGCCTCGCCGGTGGTCTCGCCGATCAGCGCGCCGAGCGCCGCCGCCTCGCGGCGCCGAAATTCGGCGAGGTCGCGCGCGGCGAGCGACGCTGGCGGCTCGCCGAGGGCGGCGACCGCGTCGTCGAGGTCGACGAAGCGGCGCCCGGTGGCGGCGGCGATCGCGCGGCCGACCGACGTCTTGCCGGCGGCCATGAACCCGATGAGGAAGAGCGGCGCCGGCATGGGGTCTACTGGCAGCGGAGCAGCGCGCGGTTCGTGATCTTGGGCGTGATGAAGACGAGGATCTCGGTGCGGTCGTCGTTCTCGCGGCGGTTCTTGAACAGCCAGCCGAGCACCGGCAGGTCCCCGAGGAACGGGACCTTCTTGTAGGCGAGGCCGCTGTTGCGCGTGTAGATCCCGCCGAGGACGGACGTCTCGCCGTCGTTCACGAGCATCGACGTGGTCGCCTCCTTGCGGAGGATCGAGGGATCGCCGCGCGCGCCGACGTTGACGAAGTCGGGCTCGTTCTTCGTGACCCGGAGGGTCATCGCGATCGCGCAGTCGCGCTGCGAGACGTACGGCGTGACCTCGAGCGAGAGGTCGGCCTGCACGAACTGCGTCTGCGTGCCCGCGGCGGAGATCACCGAGATCGGGATCGACACGCCCTGGCTGATCTTCGCGAGCTTGTTGTTGAGGACGGTGATCTTCGGCGCCGAGATGATGCGCACGGTGCCGGTGTCCTCGAGCGCCGACAGCCGGAGGTTGATGTTGAAGTTGCCGCCGACCGAGCCGAGCGAGAGGCCGATCGCGCCGCCCTCGCCGGAGCCGGTCGCGGCCGGGAGGTTGACGGCGAAGTCCGACGGTGACGCGACGCCGCCTCGCACGGTCTGCGAGTCCTCGTTGCCGCCGAGCAGGCTGATCGAGGACGGCCAGATGAGGCCGGTCGCGTTGCCGCCGTTCGCGCCGGCCAGCGCGCGGCCGCCCCACTGGACGCCGAGCTGGCGGAGGAACGTCGAGCGGGCCTCCACGATGCGCGCCTCGATCGAGATCTGCGGCGTCTGCGTGTCGAGGGACAGCGCGAGCTTGGCGATCTGCGCGCGGTTGCCGGCGAGGTCGTTGAGGATGAGCGAGTTCGAGCGCTCGTCGACCTCGATCTTCGAGCCGGGCCGCCCGGAGAGCATGCCCTCGAGCTTGTTCTTGAGATCGGCGGCCGACGCGTAGTTGAGCTGGACGACCTCGGGGCGCGGCACCTCCGACTTGATCGCGGCCTCGCGGCGCGCCGCCTCGGCCTCGTCCTCGGCGTCGAGCTCCTTGCGGGTGGCGATGCGGTAGAGGTTGCCGTCGCGCCGGTACCACAGGCCGTGCGACGCGAGGATGACCTCGAGCGCCTGGTCCCACGGCACGCGCTGGAGCCGCACGGTGACGCGCGGGTTGATCGTGTCGGGGACGACGATGTTGACGCGGCCGGTGTCGGCGATCAGCCGCATGAGGTCGTGGATCGGCGCGTCCTTGACCTCGAGGTTGATCGTCGCGCCGCGGTAGACCCGGCGCCGCGCGGGCTGCGCCGGCACCTGGGCCACGGACTGCTGGGCGATCGGCGTCGACGTGGCGCCGAAGCCGCCGATGGCCGCCATGGGGGCCGCTGTGGGCGCTGCTGTGGGGGCCGCTGCGGGGGCCGCTACGGGTGCAGGCGCGGGCGTGGGCGCAGGGGCGGAGGCCGTCGGCGGGCGGCTCCCGCCAGCGGCGAGGCGCCAGCGCAGGACGCCGCCGTCGCGCTCGAGGGCCGCCGTGACCGGGCGGGACAGCTCGGCGATCAAGCGGACGCGATCCGGCACCTGGCGATCGCGGAACGAGGAGACCGCGCGCACGGGGCTGCCGAACCGGGTGACGTCGAGCTTGCGCTCGAGCGCGGCGGCGAGCTCCGCGTGATCGACGATCAGCTCGACGCGCGTGGCGGTGGCCGGGCCGAGGCGCGCGGCCACGGCGCCTGCTGGCGGCGCCAGCGAGATGACGACCTCGGCGCGCTCGTCGGCGCCCTGGAACCGGATGTCGTCGATGCGCGCGTTCGCCGACGCGGGCGCGACTGGCGCCCGGGCCCGCGCCTTCGCGCGCGGCTCGGGGTCGGCGAACACCGGCGGCCGACCGATCACCGCCGCGGCGAGCGCGACGGCTGCGATGACCACCATCATGGGTCGGATCATGTGCACACCTCGACAAAAAAAATTTTCGCCCCTACCGGTGCACGACCACAAATTTTCACGCGTGCCGACCGCCCCGCGGCTACGGGCGCTACGGGCGCAGCGTGGTCGGCGCGGGCGGTGGCACGGCGGGCGCCGAGGCGGGCGGCGGCGCCACCACCTGGATGCGCGTGCCCGGCGGCGCGGCCGGCGCGCTGCTCCCCGCGCCCGGCCCCGGCGGCGGCGCGATGGACGGCGAGATCGACGCCCCCCGCTGCTGCTCGCTCGGCAGCGACGAGACCGGGAGCTGTTTGGGGTAGAGCTGCACCGAGCGCTGCTCGGGCTCGCGGCGCTGCCCGGCGCCGCCCACCTCCTGCTGCACCTCGAACGTGATGAACTCCTTGCCGATCTCCTTGACGACCGCATTCTCCTTCCCGACGCAGTCGCCGCGCTTGATGATGTGGCCGAGGTTCGTGCTGTCGAGCATGAGGACCTTCCGCTGCGCCCCCTGCGTCACGATCCCGACGAGCTTCAGGTCCTGGTAGCTGTAGTTCTGCGCGACCATCTGGTCCTCGCGCGTGCAGTTCCGCGCCGGATCGAGCGGTACCTTGTCGTCGCTCCCCGCGCCGAGGCCGGGCTGCGCGACGATGAACGACTGGAACGGATCGCGCGTCTCGATCGTCGCGACGAAGTCGCGCGGCCGGAACGTGCGGCGGATCGCGTCGCGCTCTCTGCATGGGCCGCAGAACGACCCGTCGGTGTTCGTGATGCAGTACTCGCCCTGCTTCGCGCACCGGGGGCTCTTCGGATCGCACTTCTTGCTCGCGTTGCTCTCGACGAGGCAGACCACGCGATCCTCGATCGAGAGCTGCGGCACGAGCTGCTTGGCTGAGCCCGTGCCTGCCCCCGGGGCCGCCGCGCTCCCCGTCCCCGCCGCGCCCGCCGCTGGCGCGGGCCGGGCCTGCCCCGTCACCGCCGTCGGACCGTCGTCCGCGCCGCACGCGGGCGCGATCCAGCACAGGATCGCGAGCAGGATCGTCCGCCCGGCGCTGGGCACTACATGCCCCTCCTCAGCGGATCGCCCGCGGCCGAGCCCGCCGAGCCTGCCGCGCCCGCCGCGCCCGCCGCTGGATCGGCGCCTCGCGGCCGGAGCGGCGGCGGGGCCGCCGGGGCGCCCGGCTTGCCGCCCGCGGCCGCCTTCTCGTCCTGGCGGAACGTCACCGCGACGAACTTCGCGACCAGGTAGATCTCGCGGCTCCGCACCTGCGGCTGCGAGATCACGAGCGACTCGATCGAGACGATCCGCTCGCGCTCTCGCTCGTCTGTCGCCCCGGTTGTCGCCCCCGCGCTCCCCCCCGCGCTCGCCCCGGTGCTCCCCCCCGCGCTCGCCCCCTCGCCCGCGCCGATGTTCTTCTGCACGAGCGACGCGAAGAACCGCTTGATCTGCATGAACGTGCCGGAGATCTCGATCTCGACCGGCACCTTCACGAAGCTCTCGATCGGCTCCTCGGGCCGCTTGGTCCACTTCATGATCTCGACGCCGGACTCCTTCACCTTGCGCTCGAGCGTCTCGAAGAACGCCGGCACCTCGGCCTCGGTCGGCAGCGCGGCCTGGTTGCGCGCGAGCTGCTCGCGGAGCTTGTCCATCTCCGGGCGGAGCTCGCCGTACCGCCGCATGCTCGCCTCGCTCGCGGTGTGCGTCTTCAGGGCGCTCTCGTACGAGGCGCGCGCCAGGTCCCGCTCCTCCGCGAGCGGCTGGTAGACGAACCGGTAGTACAGGAGGCCGAGCAAGAGGCCCGGCAGCAGGAACGACACGACCTTGCGGCTCATCGGTTGCCGCCCGAAGTCGGCGATGAAGACGGGGCTCGCCATCAGTATGCCACCCGCCCCGTGATCGTGAACTTGTAGTAGTTGACGCCGCTCGCCTGGTCCGCCACGCGCTCGCCGCCCGCCGGCGTGACGTCCATGAAGTGGACCGACGCGGCGAGGCGCTTGGAGAGCTGCGTGACGTCGGACTCCGACTGCGCGCCGCCCTCGAGCTTGAACACGCCGTTGTTGTCGGAGTAGCCGGACAGCCACACGTGCGTCGGGTCCCAGTCCTGCTGGAACCGCTTGTTCGGATCGCTGCCCGTCCGCTTGAGCATCTCCGACGTCATCGTCGGCAGCCGGTTGCTCGTCAGGATCTCGCCCAGCTCGTGCAGCACGTGCGCGGGCACGACCTTCGCCCGCATGAGCCGCTCGATCGACTGCTTGCGCGCCTCGGCGTCGGCCTGCTGCTTCTGCAGATCGGTGAAGCCGGCCAGCTGCTCGCTCCGTTGCCGCAGCTCCCGGCGCAGCCGCGCCTCGCCGCTCCGGTACCGCTCGAGCTCGAAGCGCACCGGCAGATCGACCGCGGCCACCACGGCGAGCGCCCCGAGCCCCAGCGCGAGCACGCCGTACAGGAAGTGCCGCGTCCCGGTCTCGTCCCCCGCGCGGCGGCCCCCCCGCTTCACGCGGCGCGTGGGCAAGAGGTTGATGCGGATCATGGCGCGCTCACTTGTCCCCGCCCGCCCGCATCGCCAGGCCCACGCCGATCAGCGCCTCCGGCGAGTGCGCCGCGAGGTAGGCGCGATCGAGCGACGGATCGATCTCGATGCGCCGCCACGCGTCGACCACCTCGACGGCGAGCCGCGACCGGCGCTCGATGGCGCGGTGGAGCGAGGCGATCTTCGAGCTGCCGCCCGCGACCATGATCCGCGTGACGTTCGCGTCGGCGGTGGTCGCCAGGAAGAAGTCGAGCGAGCGCTGGAACTCGCCCGCCATCACCTCGGAGACGCCGTCCATGATGCGCAGGACGTCCTGCGGCACCACGCCGTCCTCGGTCGGGTTGCCGCCGACCTTGTACGCCTCGGCCTCGTCGGCGGCGATCGCCAGCTGCTTCTGGATCTCCTCGGTGTACGCGTTGCCGCCGATCGTCACGTCGCGCGTGAACAGCGACACGCCGCTGCGCACGATGTTGATGTTCGAGATCGCCGCGCCGATGTTGATGAGCACGATCGTCTCGCGCGGATCGAGCGGGTAATTGAGCTCGAAGCCGTTCTGGCCCGCGAACGCCGCCACGTCGACGACGAGCGGCGACAGCCCGGCGTCGCGCACGACCTGGACGTAGTCGGCGACGACCTCCTTCTTCGCCGCGACGAGGAGGAGCTCCGTCTGTCCGCTCGGGCTCGACGGGTTCGTCACGTGATAGTCGATCTCGACGTCGTCGCGGCCGAACGGGATGTGGTGCTCGGCCTCGCCGCGGATGTTGGCGGCCAGCGTCTCGGGCGCCATCTGCGGCACCGCGATCTTCTTGATGATCACCGAGTGGCCGGCGATCGCGATCGCGACGTCCTTCTGCCGGAGCCGGAGCCGGCTCCACAGCTGGCGCACCGACTCCGAGACCGCGCCCTGGTCCATGATCGTGCCGTCGACGATCGTCTGCGGCACCAGCGGCTGCATCCCGAACGCGTGCAGCGCCCAGCCGCCGCCCTTGCGGCGCAGCTGCACCGCCTTGACGCTGCTGGAGCCGATATCGAGCCCGATGCACTGCTTCGCCATGAAGCCTCTGGCCACCCAGGCGCGCGGCGCCCGCTGGATGCAGCGGATAATTGTAGGCTGCCGCGGGACTTTTTCCAAAAAGCCCCGGCCCAAGGCCAGGCGACGGCCAGGCGGCGGGCCGGGCGCAACCCGGCCGGCTCAGGTGATCCCGTACTCCTTCATCTTGTAGAGCAGCGCGCGGTGGCTGATCTCCAGGAGCTTCGCCGCGTTGGTGCGGTTGCCCTGGGTCACGCCGAGCGCGCGCCGGATCAGCTCCTGCTCGAGCTCGCGCGTCGCCTTCTTGATCGACAGCTCGATCGACAGATCGTCGCCGTGGCCGTTCGTCGCCGGGGCCCGCACGTTCATGACCGTCGACAGGTACGCGAGATCGATCACCGGCCCCTCGGCGAGGACCAGCGCCCGCTCGAGCACGTTCTCGAGCTCGCGCACGTTGCCCGGCCACGGCTGCGCCACGAGCGCGTCGATGACGGCGTCCGGCAGCACGACCTCGCCGAGCCCGTGCCGCGCCGCGAGGCGCCGCGCGAAGAACCGCGCGAGCTGCGGGATGTCCTCGGTCCGCTCGCGCAGCGGCGGGAGCCAGATAGGCAGCACGTTGAGCCGGTAGTAGAGGTCCTCGCGGAACCGCCCGGCGGCGACCTCCTCGGCGAGATCGCGCAGGGTCGCCGCGATCAGCCGGACGTCCACCTTGATCGTGGCCGTGTCGCCGACGCGCCGGAGCTCGCCCTCCTGGAGCACGCGCAGGAGCTTGGCCTGCAGCGCGACCGGCAGCTCGGCGACCTCGTCGAGGAACAGGGTCCCGCCGTGGGCCTCCTCGAACAGCCCCGCCTTGTCGCGCACCGCGTCGGTGAAGGCGCCGCGCGCGTGCCCGAACAGCTCGGACTCGAGCAGGGCCGCCGGGATCGCGGCGCAGTTGACGGCGACGAAGCGCCGATCGCGGCGCGGCGACGCGTCGTGGATCGCCCGCGCGACCAGCTCCTTGCCCGTGCCGCTCTCGCCGAGGATCAGCGCCGTCGAGCGCGTGGCGCCGATCTGCTGGATCGCCGCGCGCACCCGCTGCATCGCAGCGCCGTCGCCGACGAGCGGCGGCGCGCCGGCGCCCGGGCCCGCCGCGCCGCGCCGCGCCGGCCGCGCCGCCGCGTGCCGGAGCGCGAGCGAGACCGCCAGCTCGTCGAGCGGCTCGGCCAGGATCTCGTCGACGCCCGCGTCGAGCAGCGCCCACGCGCCCGCCGGCTCGCGCGAGCGGAGCAGCGCCACGATCGGCGGCGTCCCCGGCTCGGCCGCGAGCTCGGCTGCCGGCCCCGGCGCGGCGATGACCGCGTCGCAGCCGCTGCCCGCCAGGTAGCGGCGCGCCGCGTCCAGCTCTGACATCGCGGCGACCTGCTTGCCCGCCCGATCGAGCATCAGGTGGAGCGCGCGGCGGGCGTCGTCGTCGGGACCGAGCAACAAGACCCGCTGCACCGACACAAGCCCGCTCGTCACGAAGACCCAACTTACCACGCATGTCCACCGGGCTCGACCACGCCAACCCCGTTGGCACTGCCTGTGTCCAGGGCGCTCACCAGGATCTTTCCAATCCGGAACGCTTCTCACGAAAGTTTCAGCGCAAACTGGCGCTGCCAACGATCCCCCCTGACCGCCAACTAAGTTGGCGCTCCGTGGCGCGGCCCGCAAAAGTAAGCGTTTGAAACTGCTGGCGGCTCAACATGGCCGCCCACTTGCTCTATTCTGCCGGGCTAACGGAGGCCGCACCATGCGCGTTACTGTTGCTTCTTTCTTGGCGATCGCCGCATGCGGAAGCCTGCTGGCGGGCTGTCCCGATCGCACGATCTCGGAGGTCAATCCTCAGCAAGGTCGTGTCGAGTACAAAGAAATCCCGGTCACGTTGAACCGCAACGTCGACATCTTGTTCGTCATCGATGACTCGCCGTCGATGCTCGACAAGCAGACCAACATCAAGAACAACTTCCCGAAATTCATCGAGGTCCTGAACACGATCCAGGGCGGCCTACCGGACGTGCACATCGGCGCCGTGTCCTCGGACATGGGCACCAAGGGCACGCAGGACTCGGTGGCCGGCTCGGCGATCGGCCAGATCGGCCAGGGCGGCTGCTCGGGCACCGGTAAGAACGGCAACCTGCAGGTCGGCACCGCGGCCGGCGATCTGCAGAACGGCTCCGTGTACATCAGCGACATCAAGCAGAGCGACGGCTCGCGGCTCAAGAACTACAACGGCGATCTCTCGACGACGTTCGGCAAGCTCGCCAGCCTCGGCGCCGGCGGCTGCGGCTTCGAGCAGCACCTGCTCGCGATGCGCCGCGCGCTCGAGAACAACCCGGCGAACGCGACGTTCCTCCGCCCCGACGCGTTCCTCGCGGTCATCTTCCTGGCCGACGAGGACGACTGCACGTTCGCGAAGTCCTCGATCCTCGGGCCCGAGAGCCCGTCGCTCGGGCCCCTGCAGTCGTTCCGCTGCAACCGCTTCGGCCACACCTGCGCGATCGGCGGCCGCACCGATGCGGAGATGAACCAGACCGGCACGAAGGATCAGTGCTCGCCGAACGAGAGCTCGCAGTACCTCGAGAAGGTCCAGTCGTTCGTCGACTTCGTGAAGGGCCTCAAGGGCGACGTGAACAAGGTCGTCGTCGCCGGCATCATGGGCGAGATCTCGCCGTACCAGGTCGAGCTCCGCGCTCCGCCCGGCGGCGGCTCGCCGATCCCGTCCGTCGCGCACTCGTGCTCGTACAAGGGCGCGACCGGCATGGACGAGGTCGCGGATCCGCCCACGCGCATCAAGTTCTTCCTCGATCAGTTCCCCAACCGCAGCACGTTCACGACGATCTGCCAGCAGGACCTGTCCGGCGGCCTCCAGCTGATCGCGCAGCTCCTCAAGGCGGCCATCGGCGACCCGTGCATCGAGGGCAAGCTCGCCGACGTCGATCCGGGCACGGCGGGCGATCAGTTCGACTGCTCGGTCTCGGACGTGACGAACGCGCGCAAGCCGGGCCAGATGGAGACGGTCCTGCCGGCGTGCGACGAGGCGATCAGCAACAAGCCGTGCTGGCGCATCGCGACCGATCCGGTGAACTGCACGAAGGCGCCGAACCACATCCTCAAGATCGAGCGCACCGTGGCGCCGCCTCCGGAGACGATCGTCTTCGCGAACTGCGTGACCGAAGCGATCTGACTCTGATCTGATCTGGCGCCACCTCGGGTGACGCGCACAGCGGGCGAGGATCTCCCTCGCCCGTTTTTGTTTTCGGCATTGCAGAGCCAGCACCCGCTGAAGTGATCTCGCTCGGAGCACCGCGCTCCGAGTTTTGTTTTGGGCGCGCGTGACGGATCGCGAGGGGCGCATGCACGAACGGGCTGTCATGCGAACCTCTGCATCCTCTGCATCCTCTGCATCCACCGCGCGCCTCGCGCTCCTCGCCGCGCTCTGCCTCGCCGCGCTCCCCGGCTGCCCCGATCGCTCGATCGCGTCGCTCGAGCCGGAGCAGGTGGGCGAGATCCTGAAGGACATCCCCGTCAGCGCGGACATCGATCTGCTGTTCGTGATCGATGACTCCGGCTCGACGCGGGACAAGCAGACGGTGTTCGCCGCGAACTTCCCGCGGTTCGTGCAAGCGCTCGACGCCTTCGAGAAGGGCCGACCGAACCTCCACATCGGCGTGGTCTCGACGAGCGTCGACCTCGGCGTCGCCAACATCGGCGGCTGCCCGCACCCCGCGCCCGCCGACAACGGCCTGCTCCACAACGAGCCGTCCTCCACGATGTGCACGGGGCCGAGCGACCGCTTCATCGTCGACATCTCCGACGGCGGCAGCGGGCGGCGCACGAACTACACCGGCGAGCTCTCGAGCACCCTGTCCTGCATCGCGCAGCTCGGCGCCGAGGGCTGCGGCTTCGAGGCGCCGCTCGAGGCCATGAAGCGCGCGCTCGACGGCACGCGCCCCGAGAACGCCGGCTTCTTGCGCAAGAACGCGTTCCTCGTCGTCGTGTTCCTCGTCGACGAGGACGACGCGTCGATCGCCGATCGCGCGTTCTTCACCGGCGAGTCGCCCACCAGCGACTTCCGCGCCCAGCCGCTGTACGCGTACCAGTGCGATCAGCCGATCAGCGCGACGAGCGGCGGCAGCTACACGAACTGCCGCGCGCGCACCGACTCGTTCCTGACCGATCCCGGCCGCTACCACGAGTTCCTCTCGACGCTCAAGCCGGCGGGCCGCACCGTCGTCGCGCTGATCGGCGGCGATCCGAAGGCGAGCATCACGACCGGCGCGCTCGACCAGGGCGGCCGCGTCCAGCCGCTCGCGCTGCAGCCCACGTGCTCGGCGACGATCAACGGCAGCGCGGCGATCGGCCGCCCCGCGATCCGGCTCGCCGACTTCACGTCGCGGTTCGGCGATCACGGCCTGATCCGCTCGGTCTGCCAGCCCGACTACAGCCAGACGCTCGCCGACATCGGCGCGCTCGTGAGCACGGCCGTCTCGCCCTGCCTCGAGGGCGAGCTCTCCAGCGCCGACCTCGATGCCGACGAGCCCGGCACCCAGCTCGAGTGCAACGTCTCCGACGTCGTGCTCGAGCCGGAGGAGCTCGAGGCCCCGATCTCGCCCTGCCAGATGACGGGCCCCGACCAGCCGGCGACCGGCGGCGGCACGTGCTGGTGGGCCAAGCCCAACCCCGCCGCGTGCAGCACCACGGCGACTCACCTCGAGCTCCACGTCGAGCGCGCCACCCCGCCCGCCCCTGGCACGAGCGTCCGCGTCCGCTGCGCGACGCGCGGCTAGCCGCTTCGAGGCCCGCGCGTCGAGCGGCGTGGTAGCTTCCCGGCGTGCCGAGCCCGGCCCGCCCGCTGATCACCGCGAACCAGGTCACCCTGGCGCGGCTGGTCCCCATGCCGCTCCTCAGCTGGCTGATCTACCAGGGCGCCGAGCACGGCTACGAGGACAACATCTACATGTGGAGCGCGCTGATCGCCGGCACGCTCATCGGCTGCACCGACTGGGTCGATGGCCTCTTGGCCCGGAAGTACGGCCCGACCGTGCTCGGCGGCCTGCTCGATCCGATCGCCGACAAGGTCTTCGTCGCCTTCGCCTACACCCCGTTCGCCGACGACATCCTCGGCCATAGCCTCGTGCCGTGGTGGGCGTGCGCGCTCATGTTCGTCCGCGAGTTCTTCATCACGGCGCTGCGCTCGGCCTACGAGCAGCGCGGCATCACGATGAAGACCAGCTACATCGCGAAGGCCAAGACGTGGACGCAGATGCAGGGCATCGGCGTCATGCTCCTGTTCCCGCTGCTCGGGGCCGGCAGCCAGTTCCTGCTGTGGCTGCTCGTCGCTGGCGTCGCGGCGCCGATCGCGCTCGCGCTCGTCCTGTGGGTCGTGCGGCGCCGGTTCTGGCGCGGCGCGCTCGTGATGTCGGCCTCGTTCGCGCCGATCCTCGCGCTGCACCTCCACGGCGACATCCGGCTGACCGTCGAGGCGATCATGATCGGCGTCGTCGCGATCACGTGGATCAGCGGCATCGACTACGTCGTGATCGGCTGGCCGAAGCTGCGCGCGCGGGGCGACTTCTCGCGCGCCGACGCCGTCCGCATCCTCGGCGCGCTCGCGATGCCGCTGCTCCTGTTCGCCGTGCTCGTGAAGACGCCCGCGCCCGCGTGGCCGATCTTTTTGATCCTCTCGCTCGAGCTCGCCGTCGGCGGGCTCGACAACCTCCTCTCGCACCACAAGAAGGCCACCCTGGCGCTCGCCTGGGGCAGCCGCGTCCTCGGGATCAGCGCGCTGCTCGGCGCCGCCCTCGCCCTGCCGGAGCACGCCGCCGCGCTCTCGATCCTGGCGGCGGCGGTGTCGCTCGTCGGGGTCGCCGGCGAGTTCTTGCGCGGCCGGGACTACTTCCTCGACAAGCGGATCCGGGACAAGGCGCTGCGCGAGGCCGCCCCGCCCGAGGCCGCCCCGCCCGAGGCCAAAAGCCCCCCCGGGTGATCAGCGGGGTGCCACGAGCGCCCCGCGGTAGTACGATTGACGGCGTGAGCGCGGAGCCGATGCCCAGGGAGGACGATCCGGCCGCCGCGGCCGCCGCGGCCTCGCTGCGGCCCTCGCTGCGGATGGACGGCGACGATCCGCTGATCAGCCTCGTCGAGCTCGACTTCAAGACGAAGGCCCACTGCAAGATCTGCATCGGCGACCTCCGCGCGTCGCTGGACGCCGGCCGCTTCGTCTGGATCGACGTCGACGTCGCGCAGCGCGACGAGGCCCGCGCGCTGCTCGGCCGCCTCGACCTGTGCCTTGCGGAGATCGTCGAGGACGCGCTGACCCGCGAGCCCGCGACGCAGGTGGCCCGCTACGAGGACTACGTGCACCTCGTGCTGTCCGGCTGCCGGCTCATCGGGCACAAGTTCGATCTCGAGCGCGTCGACGCGATCCTGGGCGAGCGCTTCCTCCTCACGCTGCACAAGGGCCAGCCCGTCTTCCTCGAGGCCGTCCGGAAGTCGTACCTCGCCGACTTCCGCCGGTTCGCGCAGAGCCCGAGCTTCCTCCTCTACGAGCTGTGGGATCACCTGATCGAGAACTACCTCTCGGTCCACAAGCGGTTCGAGGAGCGCGTCGAGGAGGTCCAGGCGCGGCTCAGCGGCAACGTCGACGACACCGTGTTCGCCGAGGCGTCCGAGCTCGGCGCCGATCTCTTGCACCTGCGCAAGGTCGTGCTCCCCGCGCGCGCGGTGCTCGCGGATCTCTCGACGCGCAAGTCGCCGTTCGTCAGCGAGGCGACGCAACCGTACCTCGGCAACATGGTCGGCACCATCGAGCGCGTGCTGCAGGACGTGCTCGTCGATCGCGACATCCTGTCTGGCTCGCTCAACAACTACATGTCCCTCGTCGCGCACAAGACGAACCGCACGATGAGCCGGCTGACCGTGGTCAGCATCATCTTCCTGCCGCTCACGTTCCTGTGCGGCGTCTACGGCATGAACTTCAACGTGCTCCCCGAGAAGGAGTGGGAGTACGGCTATCTCTACTTCTGGATCGCCGTGGTCGCGATCGTCGTGGGCCTGCTCTGGCTGATGAAGCGCAACAAGGTTCTCTAGCTGATGACGCGGTTCCTGCCCTCGCGCTTGGCCCGGTACAGGTTCTCGTCGGCGATCTTGATGAACGTCGGGACGTCGGTGTCTTGGCCCTCGACGCACGCGATGCCGACCGACACCGTGACCGGGAACGTGTCGCCCTCGTACTCGAATGGCTGATCCGAGACGAGCCGGCGGATCTGCTCGCCGAACTTGCGCGCGCCGTTCAGGTCCGTCTCGGGCAAGACCGCCGCGAACTCCTCGCCGCCGTACCGCGCGAGCAGCTCCTCGCGCCGCACGCGGTGGAGCAGCCGGCGCGACATCTCGCGCAGCACGTAGTCGCCGGTGAGGTGGCCGTGCTTGTCGTTGATCGCCTTGAAGTGATCGATGTCGAACATGAGCAACGAGAGCGGCCGGTGGTAGCGCGCGCAGCGCGCGATCTCGCGCTCGAGGAACTCGAGGAAGTAGCGCTTGTTGTGGGCGCCCGTCAGGGCGTCCACGATCGTCATCTTGTAGATCTCTTCGTGGTAGCTCGCCTCGATCCCCGTCCCCATGAGGAACTTGAAGATCGCGGCGCCGATCTTCACGAAGTCACCGTCGCGCAGCGGTGACTTCGTCACTGGCACGTCGTTGACGTACGAGCCGTTCGTCGATTGCAGATCCTCGACGGACCAGCTCTCGCCCGAGCGGTACACGCGCGCGTGGCGGCGCGAGACTGAATCGCGATCGACTTGCACATCACAGTCACCGCCGCGGCCGAGCACGACCTCGCTGCGCTGGAGCGGGAAGCGCTTCCCCATGTCCGGACCTGGCGGGTAGATCAGCACCAAGCACGCTTCGCCCGATTCCCTGGCCGGCTTGACGACCTGGACCTTGGTGATGCGTGTTTTCCACTCACTCATGTGACGTCTCGTACGGTGCTGGCACGGACCTCCGGTACGGCTCCCAGTGCCGGCTCGCCGGTGCTCCCACCGACGAGTTGCCAACCCGTCGTGATCCTACTGCTTTCGATCAGAGCGCAACGCTTGCGACCTGTCAATGTCCGAGCCGGTCCGGAGAAGCGTGACATCAGTCGAGCAGCATCTCGCGAATCTGCAATGTGTGCGGCGGTGTGATAAAGCCGCGACGTGGACGTCGGTGCACCGTTCGAGCTTCCGGGTGACGGCGCGGATCCCGAAGGCGCGGGTGCGAGCCAGTCCGTCGGGATCGTTCTGGTCCACGGCTTCACGGGCACGCCGTACGAGGTGCGTTATCTCGGCGAGCAGCTGGCGCGCGACGGGTTCACCGTCCGGGCGCCGCTCCTCCCGGGGCACGGGGTGTCGGTGAAGGCACTCGATCGCACGACCTGGCGCGACTGGGTGGACGCCGTCGAGGGAGCCGTGGACGACCTGCGCGGCCGCTGCGCCCAGGTCGCCGTGGTCGGCCAGTCGCTCGGCGGGCTGCTCGCGCTCTACCTCGGCAGTCAGCGGCCGGAGCTCGCGGCGGTCGGCTCGCTCGCGGCGCCGCTCTGGCTGCCGTGGTTCGCGGCGCGCGTCGCCGCGTCCACGCAAGGCGGCCTCCTGCGCCGCGTGCGCGTGCTGCCCAAGCTCGGCGGCTCCGACGTCCGCGATCGGCGCGTGCGGGCCGAGAACCCGTGCTACGACGCGTTCCCCACGCGCGCGCTCGGCCAGCTCCTCGCGTTCATGCGGATCGTCGACGAGGCGCTGCCGCGCGTCACGCCGCCCGTGCTCGTCCTGCACGGCGCCCAGGACCACACGGCGCCGGTGGCGTGCGCGCCGCGGATCGCCGATCGCGCCCGCGCGCGGCGCCTGCGGATCCTGCCGCGCAGCTATCACCTGATCGCCGTCGACGTCGAGCGCGACATCGTCGCCGCCGAGGTCGCAAGCTTCGTCCGGCAGGCCGCGCGCGAGCGCGCCGCGCCGGCATCGCCCCCCGCCAACCCGTAGCTCACCGAGGAGCTGACCGCCATGCGCCACGTGATCGCGATCGACCAGGGCACCACCGGGACCACCGTGCTCGTCCTCGACGAAGCACTCGCCGTGCGCGGCCGCGGCTACCAGGAGTTCCGCCAGATCTACCCGACGCCGGGCTGGGTCGAGCACGATCCCGAGGACATCTGGGCATCGGTGCTCTCGGCGCTGCGCCAGGCGCTCGCCGGGCCCGCGGGCGGCGGAGCCGCGAAGCAACCGCATGACAAGAGCGATCCCGGAGGGATCGATCCGGGGTCGATCGCGGCCATCGGCATCACGAACCAGCGCGAGACGTCCGTCCTCTGGGACCGGCAGACGGGCAAGGCCGTGCACCACGCGATCGTCTGGCAGGACCGCCGCACCGCTGATCGGTGCGCCGAGCTGCGCGCCGCGGGCCACGAGGCGCGCGTGCGGCAGCTGACGGGGCTCACGCTCGATCCGTACTTCTCCGGCACGAAGATCAGCTGGATGCTCTCGCACATCAGCGAGGTCGCCGCGCCGGCCCGCGCCGGCCGGCTCGCGTTCGGCACGATCGACTCGTACCTCCTGTGGCGGCTGACGGGCGGCGCCGTGCACGCGACCGACGTCACGAACGCCTCGCGCACGCTGCTGTTCGATCTGCACACGCGCGCGTGGAGCGACGAGCTCCTGGAGCTCCTCGCCGTGCCGCGCGCGATCCTGCCGGAGGTGGTCGCGTCGTCGGGGATCGCGGGCACCACGCAGGGCGTCCCGGGCCTTCCGGACGGGATCCCGATCGCGGGGCTCGCGGGCGATCAGCAGTCGGCGCTGTTCGGCCAGGCGTGCTTCGCGCCGGGCGACGCGAAGTGCACGTACGGCACGGGCGCGTTCATCCTGATGAACACGGGCGATCGGCCGGTCGCGTCGCGGTCTGGCCTGCTCACGACGATCGCGTGGCAGCTCGGCTCCGGCGAGCTGCGCTACGCGCTCGAGGGCTCGGCGTTCATCGCCGGCGCCGCGGTGCAGTGGCTGCGCGACGGCCTGCAGTTCTTCGCGTCGGCGGCCGAGATCGAGTCGCTCGCGCTCACGGTGCCCGACTCGGGCGGCGTGATCGTCGTGCCGGCGTTCGCGGGCCTGGGCGCGCCGCACTGGCGCCCGGACGCGCGCGGCTCGATCACGGGCCTGACGCGCGGCACGACGCGGGCGCACGTCGCGCGCGCGACGCTCGAGGGCATCGCGCTCCAGAACGTGGACATCCTGCGCGCGATGGAGCGCGACAGCGGGCGCGCGCTGACGCAGCTCAAGGTGGACGGCGGCGCGGCGGCCAATAACCTCCTGATGCAGTTCCAGAGCGACGTCCTCGGCGTCGAGATCGTCCGGCCCGCGCTCGTCGAGACGACCGCCCTGGGCGCCGCGTTCCTGGCGGGCCTGGGCACCGGCGTGTGGCGCGACCAGGACCAGGTCCGGCAGACCTGGCGCGAGGAGCGCCGCTTCCGGCCGACCGCCGACCGCGGCGCGGTCGAGGCGCACCTCGCGCGCTGGGACGCCGCCGTCGCGAAGTGCTAGGGCGCGGCGACGCGCTCCGCGGGGCCGAGCCAGGCGGCGGGGTCCTCGAGGCGCTGCTTGAGGAGCTGCAGCGAGCGGGCGCAGTAGAGGCCATCCTCGATGCGCTCGTCGAACGTGTAGCGGATCGTGACCTGGGGCCGCGAGGCGGCGGGCCCTGCGTCGGGCGCCGCGACGTGCGTGATCTGGCCGAGCGTCACGAACAGGGGGCAGTTGCCGTGCTCGTAGAGGTGGTGGAAGGCGGCGTCGAGGCCGAGGCTGCCGAGGTTCGCGACGAACGCGCTCGTGTAGAGCGGATCGGTGTCGATGAGCGCGCGCGGCGCGAGGCCGAGGCTGTAGAGCCAGCGCAGGAGCGCGAGCGACGGCGCGAGCAAGAAGCCGGGCAGCGCGAGCACGATCGCGAGCTCCTTGTCCATGGCCGAGGGCGCGTCGCTCCGGGCGCCGCCGACCTCGGCGGTGAGCTCGCGGACGAGCGCGTCGAACGCCTCGCCGGGCGGGAAGCGCCGCTTGATCGTGGCGAGCGGCGCGTCGTCGGACATGCCCTTCTTGGCGGCGAACGACAGGCACACGGCGGTCCGCTGGTACGTCCGGTGACCGATCGTGAAGCGGTTCAGCCGCTCGCGCTCGTGCAAGACGCCCGCGAGCCCGTGCAGGAGCAGGTGGAACAGCGTCGCCCGCGTCGGCTCGCGCGCGTTGCGCGCCGCGAGCCAGGGCAAGGTCCGCGATAGATCGAGGTGCTGCTCGAAGTACACGGCCGACTCGTTCCGGCCGCGCATGAGGAACGCCATCATGCGGCGATACGGATGGACGGTGACGCGCCGCCCGTCGTGGGGACCCAGACCGAACATGGGGCGTAACCTACCGCGGCGGGAGAAGCTTCCGCGGGTCCGCGGGTCCGCGGGTCCGCGGGTCCGCCGGTCCACCGGCCGCAGGTCGGCCCAAGAGGTCGGCCACGCACGCCGCTGCAGCGATCACCGAGGCGCCGGCCAAAGCGATCGGCCAAAGCGATCGCCCGAGGCGATCCCCCGAAGCGATCGCCCGAGGTCCGCCCGAGGTCAGCGCGAGGTCCGCCGAGGTCAGGAGACCCGGGGATCGCCTGCGCGATCGGGGCTGCGGGTCTCCGACGCGACCCCGCCGCCGGCGGGAGTGGCTACTACGCGAGGGGAGATCCCGACCTTCCCCCGCGGAGCGCCGAGGTTGGTCGTTTTCACCAAGAAGTGGTGTCTCCCACCGGTGACAATCGCGGTCCCGCCCGAGATTTCAGGGAGTTGGATGGTGGCACCGCCGTTGCTTTGTTGCTGGCCACCTACGGAGGGGATGCACATGGCGCTACTCGCAACGCGGGGTTCTCGGAATGCGGCAGATTGGACCGATCGCGAGCTCCTGAGGTGCGTCCTCCGAAATGATGCGCGCGGCTGGACCGAGCTGGTCCGCCGCTACCGCCCGCTCATCTATCGCTGCATCACGAAGGTCACCCTCAAGTACGCGCCGAGCCTCTCGAGCGCCGATCTCGACGAGATCTACGCCGACGTGATGATGCAGCTCGTCCGCGATGACATGCACAAGCTGCGCATCTACAACCCCGCGCGCGGCACGAAGCTCGGCTCATGGATCGGGATGATCTCGGTGAACGCCGCGTACGACTTCCTCCGTAGCGCCGGCCGCCGCCCGCTGCTCGACAAGGTCGACGGCAACCTCGATCCGCACGAGGAGTGCGACCGCACGCCGCTCGATCAGCTGATCGAGAAGGAGCGCTGGGATCACCTGAACAGCTTGCTCTCGGACTTCACGGACAAGGACCGCACGTTCGTCGAGCTGTACTATCAGAAGGGCCTCGAGGCCGACGAGATCGCCGTCGAGATGCAGATCAGCCTCAAGACGGTCTACTCGAAGAAGCACAAGATCCGCGCGCACCTCGTCCGCTGCCTGCAGAACATCGCCGGCGACAGCCCGATCGCCGATCTCGCCACCGCCGCCGCCGCTGCCTGAGTCCAGCACTTTTGATTCGCGCCCGCGGTGCGCCGAGGTGGGGCCTAAAACCGCGCGCGCCGCGCCGTGTTCGGTCGGTCACGGTGGCGAGGAGGGCTGACTCTTGCCGGTCCGCCGCTCACGTGGCTAGATGAGCCCGCGTGAGCGATCCAGGAGCCAGGCCGCCGAGGGCGCCCGGAGTCGGCGCGTCGCCCGGAGTCGGCGCGTCGCCCGAAGGCGGCGCCGAGCCGCGCGCGCCCGCGCGCTCTGACACCGAGGCAGACACGGTCCTCGCCGTCGGCCAGCGCGACACGATGGCGGCGACCCCGGCGGTCACGCCGCCGCGCGGCGGCGCGCCCGATCCCGCCAGCCGCCGCATGGCGGCGCGCCTGCCTGGCCGCTCGACCGGCGAGCACAAGGCGAGCAGCCCGGCCGGCGAGCCCAAGGCGAGCAGCCCGGCCGGTGAGCCCAAGGCGAGCAGCCCGGCCGGCGAGCCCAAGGCGGGCCGCCCGATCGGCGAGCCCAAGACCGGCCGCCCGATCGGCGAGCCCAAGATCGGCCGCCCGATCGGCGAGCCCAAGGCGGGCCGCCCGGTCGGCGAGCCCAAGACCGGCCGCCCGAGCGGCGAGCCCAAGACCGGCAGCGACGGTGAGACGCTGCCGGCGAGCGCGTCGTACGCCGAGCTCGCGCGCGCCCGCGGGCTCAGCGGCGTCCCGCGCGCAGCCGCGCGCTGGCCCCAGGGCGGTGACGACGACGACGGCGACGAGCGGACGGTGGTGGCGGGCGCGTCGTACCTGGAGCTGGCGCGCGCGACGGGGCAGCACACGGTCGTCACGGGACCGGCTCCGTCCGGTGACGCACCCTCGGAGGGGCCGCCCACCGCGGCGGCAGACGCGTCCGATTCGCACGCGCGGCGCGCGCAGACGCTGCTCGGCGTCGGGCGGACAGAGCGGCGCGCGACCCCGCCGGTAGGGGCGCCGGTGGCACCGCCGCCGGGGCTGAGCCGGCGCGAGATCCAGACGGCGGTGGTGCCGACCCTGGCGCAGCCGCCGAGGACGGAGTGGACGGAGTGGAGCGACGACGACGCGCTCGCCGCGAAGCTGCCGCCGACTCCGCCGACGCCGGTGCGCGCGGCCGCGCAGACCCCGCCGGTGCCGGTGCCATCGATCGCGCAGCCCCCGCCCGAGCCCGAGCCCGAGCCGGACCTGAACGACGTGCTGAGCGAGCTGGGCTCGCTGACCGCGGAGCCGAGCGCGCGCGAGACCCCGCCGTCGCCGCTGCGCGCCGTGGAGCTGCCCGCGGCGCAGCGGCACGCGCGATCGCCGAGCGGGCCGCGGCCGCGCGTCGTCGTCAGAAACCGCCGCGGCGGCGGCGTGCTGAGCTGGCTCGCCCGGCTGTACGCGTTCACGGCGCTCGTCCTGATCGCGCTGCTCCTCGTCGGGGGCTTCGGCGTCTACAGCTACTTCTCGATCAACGCGCCGGCCGTGCCGGACCTCGAGCGCTACGCGAACATCGCGCCGGGCGTGTCGCGGATCTACGCGGCCGACGGCACCGTCATCGGCCAGTTCGCGAAGGAGTGGCGCCAGCTCGTGCCGTTCGAGCGGATCCCGCCGCGGCTCGTGAACGCGTTCCTCGCCGTCGAGGATCACGACTTCTTCGAGCACAAGGGGATCTACTTCAAGGGCATCCTGCGCGCGGTGTGGCGCAACGTCACCGCCGGTGACTTCACGCAGGGCGGCTCCACGATCACGCAGCAGGTCGCCAAGCAGTTCCTCGGCAGCGAGAAGTCGCTATCGCGCAAGGGCAAGGAGGCCGTCGTCGCGCGGCGCCTCGAGGCGCGCTACTCCAAGCGCGCGATCCTCTCGGTGTACTTGAACCACATCTACCTGGGCGCGGGCGCGTGGGGCGTGTCGGCGGCGGCCAAGCGGTACTTCGGCAAGGAGCTCTCCGAGCTCTCGCTCGCCGAGTCCGCGCTGATCGCCGGGCTCGCGAAGGCGCCGACGCGGTTCTCGCCGCAGAACCAGCCGAAGCTCGCGCTCGAGCGCCGCAACGTCGTGCTCGACAAGATGGCGGCGTTCGGCTTCGCGACGGCCGAGGAGGTGGCCGCGGCGAAGGCCGAGCCGATCGCGCTCGATCTGCACCACAACACGTACGCCGATCGCATGCCGTACTACGGCACGTTCGTTCGCAACCAGCTCGCCGGCAAGCTCGGCGATCAGGCGCTCGCCGAGCGCCGCCTGCCGGCCCCGCCCGCGCAGGTCGCCGAGCTGCGGCGGAGGCTCGGCGAGGAGCAGCTCGCCGAGCGCGGCCTCCGGATCGAGACCGCCGCCGAGCCGACGTGGGAGGCCGCGGCCTACGAGAACGCCGACTACGGCGCGCGCAACCAGGACAAGCGCCAGGGCTGGCGCGGCCCCGAGTGGCGCGTCGAGGGGCCGGCGCGCGAGCTGTTCCTCGAGCGGCAGCAGCAGCTCTACGGCCAAGGCCCGCTGCTCCCGGGCAAGCGCTACCTCGCGCTCGTCGACAAGGTCACGCCGGGGGGCGCCGAGGTCCTGATCGGCGAGCGCCGCCTGCAGCTGCCGCTCAAGAACCTGCAGTGGGCGTCGAAGTGGCAGCCGGGCAACATGGAGAACGACGTCCGCATCGACAGCGCGACCGTGGCGCTGCGGCCGGGCTACGTCGTGTGGGTGCGGCGCGAGGAGCGCACGGTGACCCCGTTCCGCAGCTACTCCTCGGCGGGCAAGAACCCGGTGTGGATCGCGCCCGACGATCAGCGCAAGTGGGACGAGTCGCACGACGACGTGGTGCGCCTCGAGCAGGTGCCGCACCCGCAGACGGCGATCTTCACCGCGGATCACCGCACGGCGTACGTCGCGGCGATGGTCGGCGGCCACGACTACGACCGCTCGGTGTTCAACCGCGCCGTGCAGGCGTGCCGCCAGCCGGGCTCGACGTACAAGCCGATCTACTACTCGCTCGCGCTCGATCAGGGCTACGGCTTCGACACGCGGCTCAACGACATCCCGGTGACGATCGTCGATCCGGAGACGGGCGAGAAGTGGACGCCGGTGAACCTCGACGACACGCTCGACAGCGACGTCACGCTCGAGTTCGCGCTCGTGTTCTCGAAGAACGTGCCCTCGCTCGATCTGTTCATGCGCCTCAAGGCGCCGAACGTCGAGGCGTGGGCGCGGCGGCTCGGGTTCTCGACGAAGATCTACGCCGATGAGGCGCTCGCGCTCGGCGCCTCGTGCAGCAAGCTCGACGAGCTGGCGCGCGCGTTCACCGTGTTCGCGCGCAACGGCGCGTGGTGGCCGCGCCCCGACGGCCGCGAGAAGAGCTGGGTCTACGTGCGGCGGATCCTCGACCGCGACGGCAACACGCTCGAGGACGACACGGTGCCCGAGGATCCGCGGCTGTCCGCCGCGGAGCGCCTCGATCGCGTGGCCGCGCTCGCCGGGGTCGCCGCGCCGAACGCGATCCCGCCGCGCGCGGCGTTCCTCATGTCGAAGCTGCTCGCGAACGAGGTCACCTACGGCTTCGCGAACGTCCTGCGCGAGACGAAGCTCAACGCCGCCGGCAAGACGGGCACGTCGAGCGCCACGCACGACACGCTGTTCGTCGCGTACACGCCGCAGTGGACGACGCTCGTCTGGATGGGCGACGACAAGAAGGAGCGCGCGCTCGGCCGCCACGACGCCGCGTACATCACGGTCGTGCCGCTGTGGTCGCGGTACATGTACGAGGCGGCGCGTAACTACCCGAACCCGGCGATCCCGTGGGCGGTGCCGCCGGGCCTCAAGGCGAGCGATCGCGGCGATCACACGAAGGGCGAGCGCGTCCCGCAGATGAACCTGATCTGGAAGATCCCGGAGAAGCCCGAGGACGCCGACGGCCGCCCGCCGATTTGACCGAGGGGGAACGATCGCGCGCGCCCGCAGCGCAGCGAGGACGCGCCTCCCTACCCGAGGGAATCCCCGCGGGATGACCGAGGGGAGACGATCTCGCGCGCCCGCAGCGCAGCGATGACGCGCCTCCCTACCCCGCGGGAATCCCCGCGGGATCGAGGTGCGTCACGAGGCCGCTCGTGATGACGGCGCGGCCGGCGCGGCGCTGCTCGAGCTCGCAGAGGCCGGCGCACAGCGCGCGGCGGCTCGCCTCCTGGGCGTGCCCGCGATCGACGAAGACGATCGCGCCGCCGTCGCGCACGACGCGCACCCACGCGCGCAGCGTGTCCTCCCACGCGGCCAAGGTGGCGACGTCCACGCCGACCACGGCGGCGAGCGAGCCGGGCGTGAGCGACGAGGTGTCGGCGAGGTGGCGCGCGAGCTTTTTGGCCGCGCGCGGCGGCATCCCGACGGGGAGCACGTCGCGGCCCTCGGCGAGCGCGGCCGCGAGGCGCGCGTTACCGACGACGGCGATCGGCCCGCCCGCCGTCGTCACGCCCGCGGAGGCCAGCGCCTCGGCGATCGCGGTGGCCGCCGGGGTGACGAACAGGCCCTCGAGCACACGCGCACGCTATCACGGGACGCGCAGGTACTCGCAGCGCGGCGCCTCGATGTGCGGCGTGACCCAGCCGACCCCGAGCAGCTGATCGATCACGAAGCGGTAATTCGCGAACGTCACGACGAAGAAGTCCATCCGGTGCTTCTTGATCGCGCCGCCGGTGTCGTCGGCGCGCACGCAGCCGTCGTGGATCGAGCCGTCGGGGAGCGGGATGCCGTCGAGCTCGGGCAGGTAGAGCGGCTCGCCGAGCGCGATCACGCGCGCATCGACGGCCACCGACTTGAACGGGATCAGCGGGCGCTGGCCGGCGCCGCGCCCGAACGGGGCGGCGATGACGTCGATCTGCTGGAAGCAGGTGCCGTAGCCGTAGCTGCACGGGCCGCTGTAATTGAAGATGCGGCCGTCCTGCATCACGCCCGAGCCCTCCATGCGGAGCGACCAGGCGAACCGCTCGGGGACGCGCGCCAGGAAGTAGCCGTCGCGCGTGTACAGCTCGACCCACGTGCGCTGGCCGACGGGTGACTTCGGGCTGCCCGCGGGGACGCTGCCGACCGGCCCCATGAAGTCGTCCTGGAACGCGAGCCAGTAGAACGTGAGGTTCCAGCCGAGCTCTCCGACGAGCGGGTAGCCGCAGCACGTCTTGTCCTTGCCGCGGAGCACCGCGCGCGGCTGGATCGCGACGCCCTCCTTGGCGAGCTTGCTCGTGTCGGCGCGCGCGGCGGTCGGCAGCGCGGCGAGCACGGCCAGCGCGGCGATCGCGGCGACCGCGGCGACCGCGGCGACCGCAGAGGAGACGGCGGCGCGCACGGGCCGGAGCGTAGCCGCGGCCCGACCCTGGTACAACCGGCGCATGTGGCTCGTGCCGCTCGCCGAGAGCACCGCCGCGTGCGGCGGCAAGGCGGTCGCGCTCGCGCGGCTGATCGCGGCCGGGCTCCCGGTGCCCGAAGGCTGGGTGCTCGACGATCGGGCGTTCCGCGCGGCGGCCGGCGCGCTCGCGCCAGGGCCTGGGCCGGGCGCCGCGGCGCCTGGGCTCGACGAGCTCGGGCATACGCTGGCGGCCGCGGCGGCGCGCATCGAGGAGGCGGAGCTCCCGCCGGAGCTGGTCGCCGAGGTCGCCGCGCGCGCCGCGGAGCTCGGGCGGCTCGCCGTGCGGTCGTCGGCGACGATCGAGGACGGCGCAGCGGGCGCCGCGGCGGGCGTCTTCTCGTCGCGCGTCGCGGTGCCGCCCGGCGAGGTCTGGCCGGCGGTGCGCGCCGTCTGGGCGAGCGCGCTCACGCCGCTCGCGGTGAGCTACGCGCGGCTGCGCGACGGCGCTGCGGGCGTGGGCGCGGGCGGGATCGCGATCGCCGCGATCTTGCAGCGGCACGTCGACGGCGAGCGCGCCACGATCTACACGCGGCCGCCGGGCGCGCCCGAGGGCGGCGAGGTCTGGATCCAGCGCGGCGATCGGCTCGAGAAGCGGCCGCGCGGCGACGCGGATCCGCTCGCCCAGCTGGCGCTCGCCGCCGAGCGCGCGATCGGCGCGCCGCGTGGCGCGGACGTCGAGGTGGTGATCGCCGGCGACGGGCGCGCGTGGATCGTGCAGGCCCGGCCGATCGTGCACCCGGCGCGGCGCGCGCAGGTGCCGCCGCCGCCGGTGGTGCTCGCGCCGCTGGTCGCCGACGGCCGGCGCTGGACCTGGGACGCGGCGCACAACCCCGATCCGCTGTCGGTCGCGCAGGCCGCGCTCGTCGAGCGCGTCGAGCGCGCGGGCGTCGCGCCGTGGTCGATGCGCGTGTGCGCCGGCTACCTGTACACGGCGCCGCGCGAGGAGCTGCCGCGCCCGGCGCTCGGGAGCCGCGCGGAGCTCGACGCGCGGGTGCGCGCGCTCGAGGCGCGGATCGAGGCGGTGCTCGCGCCGGCCGAGGCCGACCCCGAGGCCGGCGCCGAGCTCACGCTCGACGACGCGCTCGCGCGGTACCTCGCGTTCTACGCCCTCTGGGCGCGCGAGGTGGTCCCGCTGATCGCGGCCGCGCGCGCCCGCGCGCCGGCCGGCTCGCTGCGCGGCGCGCGCCCGTCGTCGATCGAGGCGGCGCTCCTCGCGGCCGCGCGCGGCGAGCTCGCCGAGGCCGCGGTCGTCGCGCGGTTCGCGGCGATGTCACCGGCGTGGGACGTGGCGGTGCCGACGTTCGGCGAGCGCCCGGCCGTGCTGCGCGACGCGATCGCCCGCGCGCGCCTGCTCGGCGAGCGCGCGCCCGTGCCGCCGCCGCCCGCGGAGGATGACCTCGCGCGCGCTGGCGCCGATCTGGCCGAGCGCGATGATCTCTGGTTCGCCCGCGCGCAGTGGCTCGTCCGCCGCGCGCTGCTGCGAGCGGCCGCCGCGCTCGGCTTGCCCGCGGAGGACGCGTTCTGGCTCCCGCCCGAGGAGCTCGCCGCCGCGGCCACCGCGGCAGCCACCGCCACGGCCACCGCAGCTGCCGCTGCGGCCACCGCAGCTGCCATCGTGCCAAGCGCAGCTGCCGGCGCCGCGGACTCCCGAACGGCCCTCGCTCCCGCCGATGTCGCGGCCGCTCCCGCCGCGCCCCCCACGGCGCTCTCGATCGACGATGCCCGGCGCCGCGCCGCCGCCGCACGCGCCGCCGCCGCACGCGCCGCCCGGTGGTCGATGCCATTCGTCGTGGCGAGCGAGGCTGCTCCCGCGCCCAGCGCGCCGCTGCGGGGCGCCGGTACTGGAGGGCGCGTCACTGGCCGCGTTAAAAAGGTGATCTCGCTGGCCACGAGCATCGCGGTCAGTCGGGCCGACGTGGTCGTCACACGCGCGGTGACGCCGGCGCTCGCTGTATTCGTCACGGGTTGCGCCGCGCTCGTGAGCGAGACCGGCGGCTTGCTCGATCACGGCGCCTCGCTCGCCCGCGAGCTCGGCATTCCCTGCGTGGTCGGCTGCCGCGACGCCTGGTCGCTGCTCGAGGACGGCGCGATCGTCACCGTCGATGGTGACGCGGGAATCGTAGTGGCCGACGGAAGTTAGCTACGACTCGTCGTCGTCGTCGAGATCCGGCTCGTTCGGATCGGTGTCATCGGGCTCGTCGGGCTTGTCCGCGGGGAGCGGCGTCCCGAGGCCAGCGTTCACGCGCTCTCGCAAGTCTTTGCCGACCTTGAAGAAAGGAAGCCGCTTCTCGGCGACGTGGACAGTCTCGCCGGTGCGCGGGTTCCTTCCTTCATACGCCTTGTACTTGCGCACGGTGAAGCTACCAAAGCCGCGGATCTCGATACCTTCTCCCCGCTCGAGCGCCTTCACCATGGAGTCGAAGATCGTGTTGACGATGGCCTCCGCCTTACCAGCCGGCAGCTTCAACGTCTCGGAGATTTTCTCGATGAGCTCGGACTTGGTCACCCGTAACTCCGCGTAACTAGAGATAGGCTACGCAACCCCGCGTGCGAATAGCAAGTATAACGTCGCGGAATCTCGATCAGCCGCCCCGGGCCGCCTCGAGCCCTCCTGGACCTCTGTCGCAGCCCAATTTACGTAACATTCCGGAATCTAAAATAAAAAAACGGACTCTGGCTGCGCGACTGGCGCCGAAGTCGGCGAGATCTCGGTAAGCGATTTCGCCGCTCCCAGGCGGCGCTCCTTCCCAGCGGGACGCTCGACGGCAGCGCGCGCGGGCCGGCCTCCGCGAGCGCGCTGCGAGCGCGCCACGAGCACGCGCGGCACCCGCGGCCTGCGCGGCATGCGCGCGTCGTATCGCGCGATCGAACGCGGGCCCGCTTCACGCTGGCCCACTTCGCGCAGGTGACGACTTCAGCCATGCGGCCCGGAAGCTTGCGCGACCTCTCCTCGATCATGAGCCTCGGCGAGCTCGCGGCCGCCGCGTCGCGCGACAGCGGATCTGGGCACCTCCCGAAAGCTGTCGCGGGCGCGGTTCCTCCCGCGATCGCGATCGCGCGGAGCCGCTCGTCGGAGATCAGCACGGCCCTCCACGCGACACCGTGCGCGACGGCCCCACGCGATGAGAAAAGATTGACTCGTCCTACCACTCGGCGCCTAATCAGCCCCAGCTCGATGTACGGCGGATCTCTGGAGGAGGATCGCGCAGCGCCAGTGGCGCGTGGTCGGTCGTTTGACCGGCCGCGGCTCGCCGGCCTGATCGCGTTGGTGATCGCGGTGTTGACGCTCGGTGACGCGCGCCTCGCGCACGCGCAGGATCGCGTGGCCGAGCTGACGCAGACCATGGCGAGCGCGAGCGAGAAGGCGCGGCTGTCCGCGACGGTCGCGCTCGGCAACCTGGGCGACAAGCGCGCGCTCCGGCCGCTGGTCAGCGCCCTCGCCGATCCGAGCCCGCAGGTTCGCACCGTCGCGGCGACGGCGCTCGGCCAGCTCGCCCACAAGGCGGCGCTGCCCGCGCTCAAGAACACCGCCAACGACGACGCCGACGAGACGGTGCGCAAGGCCGCGCGCGAGGCGGCGCTCGCGGTCGCCAAGGCGAACCAGCTGCCGTCGCCGTGGCCGGAGCCGACGCCCCCCCAGGCGATCCAGGCGACCCAGGCAACCCAGGCGGCCGCGCCGGCGGCGCAAGCCGCGACCGCGGCGGGCCCCCGGCCGACGAAGCCCGGCTTCGGCAAGCAGCCGCGCACGATCCAGCCGTCGCCGGACCTCTACGTGCTCGTCAACTCGACGAACGACGACTCGCCCGGCAAGGCCGACAAGGCCACGCGCAAGGAGCACGCCGACATCCTGCGCCAGACGCTCGTCTCGCACTGCAACACGAACCCGGTCGTCACGACCACGGCCGCCGACGCCAAGCGCCTCGGGCTCGACCCGCGCCACATCGATCTGTCAGTCGTGAAGATGGACGTCGCCACGGTCGGCGCCCTCGTCGAGGTGGACGCGCAGCTGCGGCTCGCGATCTCCGACGGTCGGGGCAAGATGCTGTCGTTCCTCTCGGGCGGCGCGAAGGTCCAGGTGCCCAAGGGCCGGTTTGACCCGCGTCACTTGCCGCGGCTGCGCCGCGAGGCGCTCGAGAACGCGGTGCGCGGGATGTTCGACAAGCTGGTCACGCACCTCCGCGACCAGCGCGCGACGAGCTGATCGGCGCGGCAAGCTGCGCTAACCTCTGGCGCATGCGGCGTACGTCCCTCGCGATCGCGTGCATCGCGATCGCCGCCGGCCACGCGGCCGCGCAGCCCGACGTCCGCCCACCGGACACCAAAGAGGTCAAGACCGGCGTCGTCACGAAGGTGCCGCGCCTCCTGCGCGCCGCCGCGCCCGACTACCCGCCCGCGGCGCTCGCGGCCGGCAAGACCGCCAAGGTCAAGGTCAAGCTCTACATCGACGCGACCGGCGCCGTGACGAAGGTCGACGTGCTCGCGCCGGTCGGCGACGGCTTCGACGAGGCCGCCGTCGCCGCGGCGAAGCAGTACGCGTTCGAGCCCGCCGAGATCGACGGCAAACCTGGCCCGATCGCCGTCGAGACGGCGATCAACTTCGTGATCGAAGCGCAGGAGGTGGAGGAGCCGGACGCGCCGCCGCCGCCCAAGACGCGGACCGGGCCGCCGAACCACGCGGGCGCGATGGACGCGCCGGTCACGCTCTCCGGCGAGGCGATCGAGCGCGGCACGCGCAAGCGGCTCAGCGGCGTGATCGTCTCGATCGTCGAGCTGGGCCTCGACGCCGTCACCGGCGCCGACGGCTCGTTCTACTTTCACGGCGTCCCGCCGGGGAAGTACCAGGTGCTCGCGGTCGACCCGAAGTACGATCGGCTGCTCCGGCCGATCGCGTTCGAGAAGCGCGAGTCGGTCGAGGTCCGGCTGTGGCTGCGCCCGCGCGGCGGCAACCCCTACGAGACGATCGTCGAGGGCGAGCGCGAGGTGCTCGAGGTGACGCGGCGGACCCTGCGGCGCCAGCAGCTGCAGAGCGTGCCCGGCACGTTCGGCGATCCGCTGCGCGTGCTCCAGACCCTGCCCGGCGTCCAGCGCACGCCGTTCGGGCTCGGCCTCGTGCTCGTGCGCGGTAGCAACCCCGACGACACCGGCATCTACGTCGACGGCCACGAGGTGCCGTCCCTGTTCCACTTCCTGGGCGGGCCCTCGATTTTCAACGCCGAGATGCTCGACTCGATCGATCTCTACCCGGGCGGCTTCCCGGCGCGGTTCGGCCGCCACCACGGCGGCGCGATCGCGCTCGAGCTCCGGCCCACGAAGTCCGACGGCATCCACGGCTCGGCGAAGGTCGACTTCCTCGACTCCGGCGGCTACCTGCGCGCGCCGATCACGAAGGATCTGTCGATCGCGTTCGCCGGCCGCCGCTCGTACGTCGACGCGTTCCTCGGCTTCGTGCTCCCCGATCCCGGCCCCGGCGCGCAGCGCATCGTGACGCCCGTCTACTACGACTACGCCGGCCGGGTCGACTACGATCTGCACGAGCAGGGCCGGGTCGGCCTGTTCGTGATCGGCTCGTCGGACACGCTGCACGTCCTCGACTCGGATCCGGACTCGCGCGTCTCGACGAACCTGAACAGCGCGGTGAAGTTCTTGCGCGTCATCGGCAACTACACGCGCTCGCTCGGCGGCGACATGAAGCTGACCCTGTCGCCCGCGTGGGGCCGCGACACGATCACGTTCTCGGGCGCGCAGGCCGAGGCCGCCGGGCCGTTCACGAGCGTCGGCCTCATCAACCACTCGCTGTCGTACCGGATGCGCGTGCACGGCCGGCCGATCCCGCGGCTCGCGCTCGACGTCGGGCTCGACATGCTGTCGCGCGTGACGAGCTACGAGGCGCTCGTGCCCGTCGACAACGGCCTGATCCAGTCGGACGGCGTGGACATCCCGCCGTCGGAGGTGTTCCGCGGCGCGGCGCTGCTCGGGCTCGGCGCGTACATCGACGCCGGCATCGACGTGAGCGAGCGCTGGAAGCTGATCCCGAGCGTGCGCCTCGACTCGTACATCATCGAGGGGCAAGACGTCCTCACGGTCGATCCGCGCATCGTCGCGAAGTACCGGGTCCGCAAGGATCTGACGCTCAAGGCGTACCTCGGCGAGTTCAGCCAGCCGCCGCAGCCCGAGGCGGTGGACTCGCGGTTCGGCAACCCGCGCGTCGGCTCGGAGCACGCGACGCACGTCGGCTTTGGCTACGAGTGGAAGCCCGATCGGCTGTGGTCGGTCGACAGCGAGATCTACTTCGTGCGGCGCCGCGATCTCGTGATCTTCTCCGACGACCTCGTCGTGAACGACGACGGGACGTACAGCTTCGTCAACTTCATCAACGCCGGCCGGCGCCAGACGTACGGCGCCGAGATCATGATCAAGCGCGAGATCAGCGAGCGCGCGTTCGGCTGGCTGTCGTACACGTTCAGTGTCGCGCGGCAGCGGAACCCGAGCTACACGCGGTGGGCGCCGACGTCGTTCGATCAGCCGCACGTCCTGAACGCCGTCGGCAGCTACAAGCTCGGCAAGGGCTGGGAGCTCGGCCTGCGGTTCCAGCTCGCGAGCGGACGCCCCGAGACGCCCGTGATCGGCGCGACGTACAACGCCGACACCGGCGAGTACGAGGCGGTGCGCGGCCCGCTCCGCTCGGAGCGCGTGCCGATGTTCCGCCAGATCGATTTTCGCGTCGAGAAGCAGTGGCTCTACGAGCGGTGGAGCCTCGGGCTCTACCTGGACGTCATCAACGTCGCGAACTTCGAGAACGTGGAGGCGACCGAGTACGACTACCGCTTCCGCGAGTCGGCGCCGGTCACGAGCTTCCCGATCTTCCCGACGCTCGGGATCCGGGGGACGTGGTGAGGTCCGCGCGGCTGCTCGCCGGGCTCGCCGGGCTGGCCGGGCTGGCCGGGGCCGCCGGGGCGGCCGGCGGCTGCGCCACGTTCGAGGATCCGACGATCGTCCTCGATCTGCGCGTCGTCGGGATGACGGCGGAGCCACCGGAGCAGGTCGTCGACATCGATCTGTCGGGGCGCGAGCCGCCGTCGCCCGCGGCGCTGCTCGCGCAGCTCGCGCCGACGCGCGTCTGCGCGTACGTGGCCGATCCGGGCGCGGCGCGCGAGCTTTCGTGGTCGATGACGGCGTGCCTGCCGAGCGACGACCTGCGCTGCGATCCGGCGCTGCCGCAGGTCGTCTTGGCCGAGGCCCGGCTCGGCGATCCGGAGGTTGTCCCCGACGGCGGCCGGGCGTGCGCGCTGATCGAGTACGACGCCGCGCCGGCCGACTGGATCGCGCTGTTTGCGGCCGCGCTCCGGCGCGATCCGACGCGCGGCCTCGCCGGCCTCGACTACGCGATCGAGGTCCGCATCGGCGATCCGGCCGCGCCCGTCGGAGCGGACGTGTTCGGCGTCAAGCAGGCGCGGGTCTCCGCGCGCCTGCCGGCGACGAAGGTGGCGAACCACAACCCGGTGGTCGCGGACCTGCAGCTCTCGGTGAACCAGGTCCGCGGCGAGTCCGCGCCGCGGCGGCGCTGCGCCTGGCGCGGTGGCGACGACGACTTCGTCGTCCGCTCCGGCGTCCGCGTGACCTTGTTCCCGGTGGAGCCCGGCCAGGGCACGGACGAGCCGGCGCGCGAGGAGTTCACGGTGCCGACGCTCGACGGCGGCTTCGAGACGTTCACCGAGATCCTGACGTACCAGTGGCTCGCCGGCGCGGGCGCGTTCCAGGATCCGATCACCGGCGGGCCGCCCGACATCTTCGGCAACGAGACGCTGCTCGGCACCGACTGGACGGCGCCGCGCGTGTCCGCGCCGACCGACGTGCCGATCTGGCTGATCCAGCGCGACGCGCGCTACGGCGCGAGCGTGACCGAGACCTGCATCCGGGTGGAGCCATGAGGGCGGCAGCGGCAGCGGCGGTTACGGCAGCGGCAGCGGCGGTCGCCGGGCTCGGGGGGCTCGGGGGGCTCGGGGCGTGCAGCTCGTTCCAGGACGAGGACATCGTCCTCGATCTGCGCGTGCTCGCGATGCGCGCGAGCGCGCCGGAGCAGGTCGTCGACGTCGATCTCGGCAGTCCGCCGCAGCCCTTGGACCTGCTCGCGCAGCTCGTGCCGGCGGAGATGTGCGCGCTCGTCGCCGACCCGTCGCGCGATCAGCGGATCCGCTGGTCGATGACCCTGTGCATCCTCGACTCCGATCAGCGCTGCGACTCCGACGCCACGGTGAAGCTGGCGTCGGGGATCGCCGATGATCCGGACACGGCGCAGCCGGCGCCGCGGATGTGCGGGACGGTCCAGCCCGACGGCGGCCTGCTCGCGATCTTGCTCGAGGCGGCCGAGGGCGATCCGCTCGCCGCGCTCGGCGGCATCGAGTACGGGATCTCGTTCGCCGCCGGCGGCGAGGGCGACGATCCGGCGCTCGATCAGTTCGCGGGCAAGCGCATGCGCGTGGTGCCGCGGATCCCGGCGGCGCGCAGCGCGAACACGAACCCGTCGCTCGCGCAGCTCGAGGTCTCCGTCGCGGGCGGCGAGCCGGTCGTGCTGCCGCCCGGCCGCTGCATCGAGCAGGCGGCGCCGATCGAGCTCCGGCCGGCGCAGAAGATGCGGATCACGCCGATCGAGCCGCCCGGCGCGCGCGAGGTCTACGTCGTGCCGCGGCTCGACGGCGAGCAGCAGACGTTCACCGAGAGCCTCACGTACCAGTGGCTCGCGAGCGTGGGCAGCTTCTCGAGCGGCTCGACGGGCGGGCCGCGCGACTTGGCCGGCAACCCCGCGCCGCTGTTCACCGACTACCGGGCGCCGAAGGCCGAGGATCTGAGCGGGCCGACCGACGTCTCGCTGTGGATCATCCAGCGCGACGAGCGCCTCGGCGCCGCGTGGTATGAGAGCTGCGTGCGCGTGGTGCCGTAGCGCCCGCGCGGCGCCGCGGTGCCCGCGTGGCGCCGCGATCCTGCTTGATTGGCCGCGGCGGCGATGCCATCAACGGGCCTATGCGCACGATCTTGCTCGTCGGCCTCGCCGGCCTCGCCGGTCTCGCCGGCTCCGGCGGGTGCTGGACCTCGTCGTCGACGTCGGCCAGCGAGCCCAGGCCGGCCGAGGGGGACGCGAGCACCGGCGGCGCGACGTACGGCGGGCTCCGCGCGGGGACCGGCACGCGCCACGCCGGAGCGGGCTCCTCGCGCGGCGACGGCTCCCGCCGGGGCGACGACATCGACGACGCGCTCCTGTCCGGCTCGAGCGGCGGCTCGAGCGGCGGCTCGAGCGGCAGATCGAGCGGCGGATCGAGCGGTGGATCGAGCGGCACCGGCGGTACAGGCCGCTCCGGCGGTGCGGGCCGCGCTCCAACGGGCAGCGGCGTGCCCGCTCGCCTGAGCGGAGGGTCGCCCACGCCTCCGTCGGTATCGATCGGCGAGCCGAGCGTCGGGCCGTCGCAGGCGCTCGATCCGGCGATCATCCGCCGCTACATCAAGCGAAACTTCCCCAAGATCCAGTACTGCTACGAGAAGGAGCTCTTGAGCACGCCAGGGCTCGAGGGCCGCGTGAGCGTCCGCTTCTCGATCGGCGGCGATGGGAACGTGACGCAGTCGATCGGCTCCGGCATGCCGCCCGTCGATGCGTGCGTCGCGAACGTGATCGCCGCGATCGCGTTCCCGAAGCCGACCGGCGGCGGCGTGGTGATCGTGAATTACCCGTTCATCTTCCATCAGGCGGACGCGGATCCGAACGCGACGCCCTGATCGCGCGAGCCGCGACCCAGCGGCGCCGCGGGCGCCGCGCCGATCAGATGCAGGCGTCGCACAGGCCGCGGACGTGGACCTCGACCTGGCGTCGGCGCAGCGCGCGCGGTCCCTTCGTCCGGTGAACGGCGAGCTCGAGCTCCGGCAGGCACTCGACGGTGCCGCACTCGGTGCAGACGAAGTGCGGGTGAGCGGCGTCGCGCTCGTCGGTGACGGCCTCGAACCGCCAGATGTGATCGCCGACGTCGGTGCGGCGGAGCAGGCCGGCCTCCGCGAGATCGGTGAGGTTGCGGTAGATCGTGGCGCGATCCCATTGCTGGTTGGCGAGCCGATCAGCGACGTCTTTATGCGAGACCGGTGCACCGCTGGCGCGCAGGAGCTCGAGGACGGCGATGCGCGAGGGCGTCGCGCGCAAGCCGCGAGACCGGACGACGGCGCACAGCTCCTCGTCGAGGTTCTTCGCCATGAGCGCGCACTGTACGCTCGTGCCCAACCAGCGGCAACGGCAACCTATTTGCATCTATTTCTTACGCGGGAGCTCGCAGGCGCGTGCTCGACGCGAACCGAAACGATCACGTGCCGACGAGGATCGACGAGACGTTGGAACGATCGCAGGAGCAGGAGCGAGCGCGGTGATGTTGCGGTTCTCTCGCATCGCGTCGCATCGCGTCGCATCGCATCGCATCGCATCGCGTCGCGCGAGCGGCGGGCCGGCCGACCGGCGCGCGCGGGCGGTGTGATCGACCTCGCAGCCGGCGCGGGCCCGCGCGCGCGGCGATGCGATGCGCCAGATCGGCCGCGTGGCCGCCGCGGGTGATACTGTGGCCGCAGTCCGTCGGCTCGAGGAGGGTATGCGGAAGTCCATCTGCTCGATCGTGCTCGGCTCGCTCGGCTTGCTCGGCTCGCTCGCGGTCACCGCCGCCGCGCAGCCAGGCCAGACGCCGGTCTACCCCTCGCAGCCGCCGCCACAACCGCCGCCGCCGCAGCCTTATGGCCAGCCGCAGCCGCCGCAGCCGCCGCAGCCGCCGCCGTACGGCCAGCCGCAGCCGCCGCAGCAGCCGCCGCCGTACGGCCAGCCGCAGCCGCCGCCCCCGTACGAGCCGCAGCCGCCGCCATATGGCCAACCGCCGCCGTATAGCCAGCCGCCGCCCGACGGCCAGCCCGTGCAGCCGCAGCCCGGCCAGACGCGCGCGACGTTCGTCTCCACCGGCGAGGCCCGCTGGGACGTGCGGGTCAACAACGACGCCGTCTGCTCGACGCCGTGCGCGCTGCTCATTCACCCGATGCACTTCGTCACGATGCACTCGCAGGAGAACGCGCCGACCCGGCTCGCCGTCGGCTACCTGCCGCCCGGCGACGTCGTGGTGCGAGCGAAGCCCCGCGCGCAGGGCCCGTTCGCCGCGGGCGTCACGTTCACGGCGCTCTCCGGCATGGGGCTCGCCACCGGCATCACGCTGACGGCGGTCGGCTGCGCCACCGATCGCCGCAGCATGTGCACCGCCGGCCTCATCACCGGCGGCGTGAGCGCCGCCGCGCTCTACCTCTCGATCGATCTGATCCTCCGCTCGCGGCCGCGCATCGACATCGGCCCGGCGCAGGCGCAGCCGTACGCCACGCCGACCGGCGTCGGGCTCGCCGGCCGGTTCTGAGGCGTCAGCTCGCGCGGTCGATCGATCGCTCCGCGGGCCGGTCGATCGCTCGCTCCGCGGGCCGCTCCGCGGGCCGCTCGATCCGCCCGTCGGCGTGGCGCGCGAAGCGGCCCTCGCCGCGCGGGTGCACCGGCGCGGGCGTCGGCCACGGCCAGCCACCGAACCGCGTGCGCTGGTAGTCGCTGAACGCCTGCTGGATCTCGGCGGCCGTGTTCATGACGAACGGCCCGTGCTGCACGACCGGCTCGCCGATCGGGCGGCCCTGCAGGAGCAGCGCCTCCGCGGGCGCGTCGCCGGCCTCGAGCGAGATCGCCGCCTCGGGCCGGAGCCGCGCGCCCGTTCCCACCGCGATCGCCCGCCCGGCGATGCGCAGCCCGCCGCCGAACACGTAGAGCGTGCGGCTCGTGCCGCGCGGCGCGGGCGGCAGCGTCCATGCGGCGCGCGGCTCCATGCGGATCGACCAGATCGCGACGCCCGACTCGGGGCGCGCCGCCCACGAGTGCGGCGGCGGCGGCGGCGGCACCGCGTCGCCGAGCGCGCCGGCGATCACGGTGACCTCTGTGGCGCGGCCCGCCGCGTCGCGCGCGACGTGCACCGGGATCGAGTCCGCCCACAGCATCGAGAAGTGCGGCTCGACGAGCTTGTCGGCGCGCGGCAGGTTGAGCCAGATCTGGAACAGCTCGGCCGTGTTCGGCCCGCTGCGATCGAGCAGCGGGAACATCTCGGAGTGCACGATGCCCCGGCCCGCCGTCAGCCACTGCACGTCGCCGCGCCCGAAGCGCGCCGCCGCGCCGAGCGAGTCCGCGTGATCGATCAGCCCGCGCCGCGCGATCGTGACCGTCTCGAAGCCGCGGTGCGGGTGGCCCGGGAAGCCCGGCACCGTCTCGCCGTGGTACATGCGCCAGCCGTCGATCCCCTCGAAGTCCATGCCGAGCGGGCGGCCCGCGAGGGACGCGGCCGGCCCCATCTGCTCGTTGCCCGCCGGATAGGCGTCGACATGGTGGACGCAGAACAGGAACGGATCCGCGGTCGTCCACGGGAAGCCCAGCCGGTGCGTCTCGATGATGTCGCTCATGGCGCGCCACCATAGCCACCGCCGCGCCCGCGTCCCACGCGGCGCCCCGGAACAGACCTTCCAGCCGCGCCCCGCGCCTCCTGCCCGCCCGCGCGCGTCCGCGCACCTGCCCGATGGGCCTGGGCCGTCCGCCGGGGCCCGCCGTGTCAGCTGGGCCCCGGCGGTTTCGGCCGCACCTGGAACACGTCGACGAGCCGGGGCTTGCACGCGAAGACGTCCCGCGGGCTGTCGATCCCGATGACGTAGCCGGTCAGCACCCCGTCCTCGCCGATGTGGAAGCGGATCCACTGCTTGAAGTCCTCGAGGCGCGCGGACGCGCCCGCTTCGTTGTTGTGGCCGTTCCAGAGCATCGCGACCAGGAAGTACCAGCCGAGCTCGTGCGCGCACATCACGACGCCGAGCACCCCGCACGTGATCACCGAGCCCACGCTCAGGCCGTGGAATAGCGGCGCGCGCGAGGCCGCGAAGTGCGCGAGCAGGTACATCGCCGCCGCGTAGCGCACGAGCCACAAGAGCGTGATGGCGAGATCCAGCCAGCGGTTCGTGTAGACGCGCTGCACCTCGTCGCCGCGGGCCGGCGGCTCGCGCCTCGCGGCGAGCGTCGCGCGCCGCCACTCGAGCGCGCGCACGATCAGCCAGCACGCCACCCACAGCGCAACGATCATCCCGATCGCCGGCCAGGTCGCGTAGAGCATGATCGCGAGCGGCAGCGTCGCCTGCATGAAGCCCGCGACGAGGCCGAGCCCCAGGAGCCGGGGCTCCGAGCTGGCCCGGCGGTACTCGATCCCCACCCTCGCGAGCGCGACGCCAGCGCCGAACCAGAACAGGGTGGACAGCATCGCGAGCGCGCCGGCGAGGCTCGCCTCCGGCCACCAGAGCTGCGCGCACGCCCAGAGCCCGCCCGAGATCACGAATAGCTGCGCGGTGACCCAGACGAGCCCCCGCCAGTAGCTCCGATAGATCGAGCCGCGGCTCAGGACCGGCTGGGTCCGGTCCGGCTCACCATAGGCGGGCGGCGCGGGCGGCGCGGCCGCGGGTCCGCGAGACTGCTCGCGCCGCTTGCGGCTGCTCCGCATCTTGACGTACAGGCGCAGCCGCAAGAGGAGGAGCAGCCCGACCACGAAGCTGACGATCGATCCGGCGGCGGCCAGGCTCGCCAGCGGCGACGGCACCCGCGCGGGCGCGGGACCCCCGGCGATGACATGCAAGAGCCACCCGAGCCCCGCGGCCACGCCCTCAAAGTCCGCGACGAACGCGCCGCGGTAGACGCCGATCGTGAGGAGCGCCGCGAACGCCCACGCCTGGCCGGCGCGGAGCATCCGCCACAGCGACACGAGCCGCTCCGTGACCCGGACCCGGCTCTGCCACGCGGCGGGGTAAAGCCGCCGCGGCGGGATCGGGCCGATCGACGTGTGCGTCGGGTGGAGGAAGGCGCTGCCGCCGCCGCTGACCACGCTGGCGAACGAGTGCGCCGGCACCGCGTCGTGCACCGCGTCCACGTGGCCGTAGCGCGCGTAATGGTGGGTGTCACCGGCCAGGTCCAGCCGGCACTCGAGGTCGTGCCGAGCGGGCGCGCCGCCGGATCGGTCCTGCGGATCGCCCGCGGCCAGCGCCTCGAAGTCGGCGCGCAGCTCGAGCTTGTCCTGGAGCGCGCAGCGATGCTCCTCATCGGGGGCTGACTTGCCGAACACGATCGGCGGGTTCGGCGTGCAGAGGATCATCCGCCGCGGGAGCGTGCGGCCGTGCTCGTCGGGCCGCGTGAAGTAGCGGCCCTGCCGGAAGTCGATGCCGTTCTTGCCGAGATCCAGCCCCCACAGCTCCCAGTCGTGAGGCAGCCGCAGCTTGACGTAGGACGCGGCCTGCGCGGCGTGGTGCCCCGGGATCTGGAACGGCGGATCGGGAGGATCGTGCGTGCGGATCACGCAGTTGAATCCGTGCAGGTACGCGTAATAGTCGTGGTTGCCGGGGATCCCGTACACGGGCCGCGGGGCGATGGCGTCCGCGCCGAGCCGCTCGCGCGCCGCCCGGAACGGCTCGATCACCCGGGTCTCCAGCGTGTCGCGATCCGACGCGGGGTACGCGAAGTCGCCGCCGATGAAGAGGAACGCGCCTGCGGGGAGCTCCGGCGCGAGCCCGCGCGCGTCGGCACCCACGCGCCCCGGCTCGAGGTCGGCGAGGCGCAGCGACGCGTGCTGCATCTGGTACACGAGCGCGGTCATCGCCGCGCCGCCGTCGCCGATGTCCGCGATGTAATCGAACCAGATCTGGCTCCGCCCGGTCCGCAGATCAACGGGGCTGCCCGGATCCATCCAGTCGCGGACGTTGAAGTCGTGGCTCAGATAATTGAGCGCGATGTCCCGCAGCTTGTGGATGGTCTCGACGCCGAGGAACCACGAGATCGGGACGAGGGGCACGTAGGTCGCTGGCGGGACCTTGGCAGCTGGCGGGATCGAGGAGCCCGAGGAGCCCGAGGAACCCGAGGGATCAGTTGCTGGCGTCTCTGGGTCGGCCATCACACGTCCTCCCGCACAGCGAGCATCCTACGCCTGCCGCCGAGTCGCGGCACCAGCGCGCGCTATCCTTGGTGCCATGTGGCCCAGACGTGATGTACTGCGGGGCGCCGCGCTCGCCGCGCTCGCGTGGCCGGCGCGCGCCGCGCGCGCCAAGGAGCCCGCGGAGGCAGCCATGCTCACGCGCCCGATCCCGTCGACCGGCGAGCCGCTCCCCGCGATCGGGCTCGGCTCGTGGCAGACGTTCGACGTCGCGGATCCGCAGACCGTCGCGCCGGTGCTCGCCCGCTTCCTCGCGCTCGGCGGGCGCGTCGTCGACTCGTCGCCGATGTACGGCCGCGCGGAGGCGGCGATCGGCGCGATGCAGGCCGCGATCCGCAAGGTGGATCGCGGCCCTGCATCGCCCGCCGCCTGGCTCGCGACGAAGGTGTGGACGAAAGGCAAGCGCGAGGGCATCGAGCAGATGAAGCGCTCGCTCGCCCGGCTCGGCGCGGCGAAGCTCGACCTGATGCAGGTGCACAACCTCGTCGACTGGAAGACGCAGCTCGCCACGCTGCGCGAGTGGAAGGCCGCCGGCACGATCCGCTACCTCGGCATCACGCACTACGCCCACGCGGCCTTCGGCGAGCTCGAGCAGATCGTCCGCACCGAGGCGATCGACGTGATCCAGCTGCCGTACAACGCCGCCGACCGCGCCGCGGAGGCGCGCCTGCTCCCCGCCGCCGCCGATCGCGGTGTCGCCGTCCTCGTGATGGAGCCGTTCGCGTCGGGCGCGCTGTTTCGGGCCACGAAGGGGCGGCCGCTCCCCGCGGTGGCGCGCGACCTCGGCTGCGCGAGCTGGGCGCAGCTCCTGCTCAAGTTCATCGTCGGCCACCCGGCCGTGACGTGCCCGATCCCGGCCACCTCGAAGGTCGCGCACGTCGAGGACAACCTCGGCGCGCTGCGCGGGCCGGTGCCGACCGAGGCGCAGCGCAAGCAGATCGTCGCGGCGATCGGCAGCTAGCTCCCAGCTACTCTTCGGCGCTGCCGCTGCGGAAGCGGCGGGCGCGCTCGGCGCCGCGGATCTTCATCGCGGCCTCGAGCTCCTCGACGGAGACGTCGCCGTCGCCGTTGGCGTCGGTCGCCTGCATGTCGAGGCCGCGGGCGCGCCGGCCGCCCGCGAGCTCGTCGGCCGTCACCTTGCCATCGCCGTTGGCGTCGAGCCGCGTCCGCATGTCGGACGCGCGCGCGCGGAAGCCCGCCTCGCGCTCCGCCTCGCTCACCTTGCCGTCGCCGTCAGCGTCGAGCCGCGCGAGCCGCTCGGCCTCGAACCGCTTCTGCGCCGCGTCGCGCTCCTCGTCGCTGATCACGCCGTCGCCGTCGGTGTCGAGCGTCATCATGCGCTCGCGGCGCCGCGCGGCGCGCGCGCCACGCTCACCTTCGCCGGCCGTCTTGCCCTCGCCGCCCTCGGCCTGGGGCCCCGGCAAGCTCGGCGCGCGCCCGGGCAGATCGATCTTGCCCGAGCGCGGCTTCGGCGCGTGCGGCGCGCCCGGCGCCGCAGCCGGCTCACCACCGCCAGCGGCGGACGACTTCGCGGGCGCGTCGTCGGTCTTGCAGGCGGCCGCGGGGACGAGGAGGACGAGGGCCAGCGCGAAGGACTTCAGCATCGTCCCCCTGGTTACAGCAAGGGATGGGCCAGCGCGCAACTCCTCAGGGAGGCGCTGGACACTCGCGCTCGCCTGCGGATCTCGCAGCCGGGATCCGCAAGTTCCGCCGATCTCGGCGGTTTCGGTACACGCTCGCGACCACCGCGACGCCGATGCACGCCGCGATGATGCCCACCGACACGAGCGGCGGCACCTTGATCCAGCTCCCGAGAAGGAGCTTGCTCCCCGCGAACGCGAGCACGGCCGCCAGGCCGAAGCGCAGGTAGCGCAGATCGGCGAGCGCGCCCGCGAGCACGACGTAGAGCGCGCGCAGCCCGAGGATCGCGAAGAGGTTCGAGCTGTAGATGAGGAACGGCTCCTCGGTGACGGCGAACGCCGCCGGCACCGAGTCGATCGCGAACACGACGTCGGTCAGCTCGATCGCGACCAGCGCGAGCAGGAGCGGCGTGGCGACGCGCCGGCCGCGGACGCGCGTCACGAAGTGGTGGCCGTCGAGCCGCGGCGTCCACGGCACGTGCCGCTCGAGCCAGCGCAGGAGCCGATTCTCCGAGCTCGGCGCTGGCTCGTGCAGGAGCTTCAGCGCCGCGATGACGAGCAGCGCGCCGAACACCCAGAGCAGCGAGTGCCACCGGTGGACCGCCGCGGCGCCGACGAAGATCAAGACGCCGCGCGTCACGATCGCGCCCGCGATGCCCCAGGTGAGCACGCGCCGCTGCTCGGTGGTCGGGATGCGCAGCGCCGAGAACACGAGCAGGAACACGAACAGGTTGTCGACGGACAGGCTCTTCTCGAGCAGGTACGCGGCGAGGAACTGCTCGCCCGCCTCGAGGCCGAACCGGTACGCGACGAAGCCGTTGAAGCCGAGCGCCAGCGTGACCCAGCCGATGCTCCACGCGAGCGCGCGACCGCGCGAGTCGACGTGATCGCCGCGGTGCGCGAACAGATCGATCGAGACCGAAACACAGACGATGACGGCCAGCAGGGCCCAGGCCCAGACCGGCACGGCAAGAGCAGACATGAAACCTCCAGATGCAAGAATCGTTGCGAGCGCGCAGGCCGCGCCCGCGTCGGCGTGCGCCGGACGGGCCGCGTCGAGAGCTCACCAGCGACGGGTGCTGGCGGCGCCTGCGCGAGATCGCCCCGCGGGCTCGGGGCTAGCCGAGCGCGGGCCGTGGAGGTCGGAAGATCTGGGTGTGCGCGCGCGAAGGCAGTGAGGCGGCGGTGCCTGCGGCCGGGCGCACCGCGGGCGCGCGCCACGCCCCGGGGGCGGCAGCGGGCAGCGCGACCGCGTCGTCATCGGCGAGCGGCGCCGGCTCGTCCGCGAGCTCGAGCTGCGCGGCCGGCGCAGCCAGCGCGGCCCCGGCCCGCTCCGGCACCGGTGCTGCGACGAGCAGCATCAGCGAGAGGAGGACCAGGAGCCGCGCGACCACCCGGTCAGGATAGGCACGCCCGGCGGCGTGTCCAGCCGGGGCGGCCGCGCCTCCTCCCTGGCCCCGGGCTGCGCGCTGAGAAAATCTCGCGTCCCGCGACGCTGCCGCGGGGCATCGCTCGTCCGAGGAACCCGCACCTGTTAGGGTGAGTGCCATGGGTGTTGGAGATCGACACTCCAAGCGCGTGGCCGCCGAGAAGGCCAAGGCAGAGAGCGCGAAGCAAGCGCACGAAGCCTTCGACCGTGAGATCGACGACGTGTTCAGCGCGTGGGACGTGGCCGACGCTGGCGCGCACGAGCCGGACCCCGCACAGATGCCGGACGCGCCGGCTGTGGCGCGGCCGCGCGTCGATCCCAAGACCGGACCGGTCCCTGCCGACGCGCTCGTCGATCCCGTCGCGATGCGCGACATCGTCCTCTCCCGCGCGCGCACCGTCGACGATCCGCTGACCACGCGCGTGCTCGCCGAGATCGCGCGCAGCGACGAGAACGAGGCGACCCCCGAGGGGGCCGAGAACCCGCGCGGCCAGCGCGGGCCACTGCCGCAGCGCGCCCGCACGCGCGACGTCGGCGTGAATGTCGCGCCGCCCAAGATCCTCTCGGCATCCATCCCGGCGCTGGAGAAGCCGACCCGCGAGATCGGACCTGCGCATTCACCCGACACAGATGCCGTTGAGCCGACGGATCCGGCATCGCCTCACACGCAGCCGCGCGCGTCCGAGGAGATCGCTGTGCCGAGGAGTCGCACCACGCGCCACGGGATCGCGCCGCCCGAGCTCCCCCGCAAGAAGTAGCTTCTCAACTATCAGGGATCGTTACGACTTCTGCTCAGCCCCAAAAATCATCCCCTGCAGGGGTTTTTCGTGTACTGTCATCCACAGATGCGTACTGCAGACGACATGAGGGATGGGTTTGAAGAGGCGTTCAGAGAGTGGGATGAGGGCGGGGCAGTCGGCTACCAGCACGTACCTCTCGCGCGGGGGACCCAGCCCCATGCGCTGCCCATCTCGGCGCGGACCACCACGTTGTCCGACCCGCTGACCACGGCCGTGCTCGCGCACACCACGCGGCGCCCGGCCGCGATCGGACAGACGCTCGAGGAGGTGCTCCGCGCTCTCGCCGACGAGGAGCCCGATCTGGCCTCGGCCTAGCGGACGCCTGCGCGCGCGCGCCTTTCACAGCATCGGCTTCACGTCGACCAGCGCGGGCGCCTGCTTGGTGCCGCGCGCGAGCGCGTAGCGGAACGGCTTCTTCGTGAGCCGCAGCGCCGCGGCGCCGACCTCACCGGCCTTGTTCATCGCGATGAACGCGAGCTGCGCGGCCGGATCGGTCCGGACCTCGGGGCTCTTCTTCAGCATGCGCTCGAGGATCTCCTGGCAGGCGCGCGTCGGATCCACGCCGGCGCGCATGCGCTCGACGATCGCGAACGACGCCGCGTTGCGGATCGCGAGCTCGCCGATGCCCGTCGCGCACGCGGCGCCGACGTCGTTGTCGCAGTAGTTGCCCGCGCCGATGATCGGCGAGTCGCCGACGCGGCCCGCGAGCTTGCCGGCGAGCCCGCTCGTCGACACCGCCGACGCGAGGTCGCCCTTGCCGTTCATCGCGATCGCGCACACCGTGTCGTGCACGCTGCCGTCGCGCCAGAAGCTGGCCTTCGGATCCTTGGCCCGCTGCTCCCACGCGCGCCGCGCCTCCGGCGACATCAGGTCCTGCTCCTTGAAGCCGAGCTTCCTGGCGAACGCGTTCGCGCCCGCGCCGACGAGCAGCACGTGCCGCGTCTTCTCCATCACCTTGCGCGCGACCGAGATCGGGTTCTTGATCCGCTCGAGCGCCGCGACCGAGCCGGACTGGTGCGTGCGGCCGTCCATGATCGACGCGTCGAGCTGCACGACGCCGTCCGCGTTCGGCAGGCCGTTGAAGCCGACCGACGACACGCTCGGATCGTCCTCGACGGCGTTCACGCCCTGCTCGAGCGCGTCGAGCAGATCGCCGCCCCGGGCGAACACCTGCTGCGCGCGCGCGCAGAGCAGCGTGCCGTAGTCCCATGTGGCAATGACGAGTGGCAGATCCGGCGGCTTCGGCGCCGGCTTGGCTGGCGGCGGCGCCGGAGCCGGAGCCGGAGCCGAAACTGGCGCCTTGGACTGCGCACGCGCCGCGGTGGGGAGGAGCGCGACGGCGATGGACGCGTCGCGGAGGAACTCGCGTCGGCTTCGGGCCATGGCCTCGTGTACGATGCTGGCCCGCCGCGGGTCAAACGTCACAGCAGGGCGTCACGGCAGGGCGTCACAGCGAGGCGTCATGACAAGCCGCCATGACAAGCCGTCACGGCGAGGCGTCACCGAAAGAAAAGGGGCCGGGTGGAGAGCTTGCGTGATCCGAGCGCGCGCCCCGGCGTGCGCGCGTCGGGCGGATCAAACGGTCGCGTCTTCGAGGTATCCGATGCGAAACACCAGCTCCGGGACCCGCTTGCGCGTGAGCTCCGCGGCGACCTCCTCGCGCAGATCGGTCATCGAGTCCCGCAGCCGCGCGAGGGCGGCGGCGGGATCGATCCCGTCGCGAGAGGGCACCATGGTCACGAGCACGCGGGCGGCGTTCGGGGCTGGGATCACCGACGCGAGCGAGAGCTCGTCGATCATCGGATCGTCGAGCTCGGCGAGCGCGTAGGTCAGGGCATCGAAGACCTGTCGACACACCTGCAGATCCTTGTGGCCGCTGCGGCCACGTCGATCTCGTTGCATGTCGCTCCTGTGAGGCGTGAGAGGTCACGCCGGATGAGGATTCAGCCGATCAGGACAGAGTCGGAGCAGAGGCTGAGGTAGCGACACGCATGGGAGCCTCCCGCGCAGAGCAGGGTGGCCCATGAAATGAGGCTTCGCGGGCGAAGAGTCAAGTCCCAATTCAGGAGCGGCCGAGATCATCGCCGCCGCGCGATCGCGCGCCAGATCCGGCGCCGCACACGTCTCCGAGCCGGCGCGTCACAGCTCGCGCCCCGACCCGCGCCGTACGGGCCCCGAACCCCCTCGAAACCCCGTGGCCCGGTGCTTGCTATCCGAACCTGGGGTGACTGACGCACAAGCCCCTTCGCCGCGGCGCGGTGCCCTGTGAGCGCGTCCGCCGATGAGCCGCGCGTGAACCGCCTGCGCGTGGAGATCGCGCCGAAGACGATCGTGCTCATCCTCAGCGTGCTCGCCGGGATCTGGATCCTCGGCCAGCTCACGGGGGTGCTCGCCGTCGTCACGGTGGCGCTCGTCCTCGTGGGCACGTTCGATCCGATGGTCACGTGGATGGAGCGGCGCGGCCTGCCGCGCGGTCGGGCGCTCGTCCTGGTCTTCGTGGTCGCGGCGCTCGGGCTGACGGCGGTCGTGTTCCTGATGGTGCCGCCGCTGGTCGCGCAGTTCGTCGATCTGATCGAGAACGCGCCGCGCGAGCGCGCGCGGATCATCGCCGCCCTCGAGGGCTACAGCTGGGCCAAGCCGGTGAGCAAGGCCCTGCAGGACCTCCCGCTCGAGGACATGGGCGCGCGCGCCGGCACGGCGATGATCGGCTACTCGACGAAGCTCGTGATCGCGATCGGCTACGGCCTGTCGACGCTGTTCCTCGCGATCTACCTGCTCGCCGATCCGGTGCGCTCGAAGGGCTTCCTCTACTCGATCGTCCCGCGCCGCCACCACATCAAGCTCGCGAAGATCCTCCTCGAGCTCAAGAAGATCGTCGGCGGCTACATGCGCGGCCAGCTGATCACGTCGCTGTCGATCGGCGTGTTCGTGTTCGTGCTGCTCACGGTCCTCGGCACCGAGAACGCGCTCGCGATCGCGCTGTTCGCCGCGCTCACCGACATCATCCCGTTCGTCGGCGGCTACATCGCGAGCACGCCGGTGGTCATGGCGGTGACGCCGCAGGGCACCTCGGTCACGCTGATCGTCGTCGGGATCATGATCATCTACCAGGAGTTCGAGAGCCGCCTCCTCGTGCCGCGCGTCTACGGCCACGTGCTGCGCCTGCCGCCCGCGATCGTCCTCGTCGCGCTGCTCGTCGGCGGCACGCTCGCCGGCATCCTCGGCGCGCTCCTCGCCCTGCCGATCGCGGCCGGCCTGCAGATGGTGCTCCGCGAGCTCCACTTCGCGCTCCCCGGTGAGGCCCCGACGCCGTCGGACGCGCACCAGCTCGACCGGCGCGCCACCGAGGTCTACGCGTCGCTCACCGAGGGCGTGACCGCCGCCGACGCCGGCGTCATCGCCGGCGACCTGGCCACCATCGTCAAGCAGACCGAGGCCACCATCAGCAAGCAGGCCGAGGCCACCCAGCCTCAGCACGTGGTCAAGCTCCCGCTGATCCCACCCTCGCCGAAGCCGACCTGACGGCTCCCCACGCCCGCCGCCGCGCTGCGCGGCCAGCGCTGGCTCAGTCGCCGGGGAGCTTCGTGCGAGCCGCGACCCGTCCCATGGGCGACAGGGTAGCACGGTGAGATCACCCGGATCCGCGGCGGCTGCGAGGCGGGAATCGACGGCCGGGGGCCGGTGTTGGATCCGCATGAAGCGACGGATGATGTGGCTCGCCGCGGCGGCGCTCGCGATCGGGGCGGCCGTGCTCGTGTACCGGGGGCCGCTCCGCGGCGTGATCCGCGGGCACGTCGGCGACGTGGCCGCGACGATGCTCGTCTACGCGGTGATCGGCATGCTCTGGCAGGCGCGGCCGGCGGTGCGCGCGGTGGCGGCGCTCGCTATCGCGACGCTCATCGAGTGCGGCCAGACGGTGTGGCGCGGCGAGGGCATGATGGCCGAGCTGACGATCGGGAGCACGTTCGACGGCTGGGACTTCGTCGCGTACATCGCGGGCGTGGGGATCGCCGTGCTGTGGGACCGCGCGGGCGCGCGCGCGGGCGATGGCGCGGTGGCGTCGCCCCAGCGGGCGTGACGCGGCCGGCCAGGCGCAGGCGCGCCGCCCGCGCGCGTGGCAGGATGCCGCCGATGCGTACGATCGCGCTGGCACTCTCGATCTCGATCCTCGCCGCCGCGTGCGGCGGCAAGCCGAGCGGCAAGGCCGGGGGCTCCGCGGAGCAGGAGCTGTCGCCCGCGCTGGCCCCGCTCGCGTGGTGGCTCGGCGACTGGAAGGCCGAGGATGGCTCGAGCGTCGAGCACTGGACCGCCGTGGCGGGGGCGATCTACGGCGTGTCGCTGCAGGGGCAGGACACGTTCGAGGTCATGATCGTCGACGACGGCGAGGACCGCGGCAAGCCCGACGGCATCCTGCGCTTCATCGCGATGCCCGGCGGCCAGCGCTCCGTCGAGTTCCGCCAGCGCACGATCGCCGAGCAGAGCGCGCTGTTCGCCAACGACGATCACGACTTCCCGAAGACGATCCGCTACTTTCGCGAGGGCGCCGCGCTCGGCGCCAGCCTGGCCGGCGATGACGAGCGCAAGGTCGACATCCGGTTCCAGAAGCTCGCGGCGGCGGGCGCGCCCGAGCTCTTGGCCGCCGACCGCGCGTTCGCGGCGGACACCGCCAAGCGCGGCGTCGACGGCTGGGTGGACGCGTTCGATCCCGAGGGCTTCATGATGCGGGGCGACGGCGAGCAGATCGCGCGCGAGGCGCTCGCCGAGCAGATGCGGCCGATCCTGACGTCGGGCCGGCTCGAGTGGGCCCCGATCGCGAGCGGCGGCAACGACAAGCTGGGGTTCACCGTCGGCAAGGCGACGTTCACCGCCACGGCCGGCGGCGAGCGCCGCCTCACGAGCTACGTCACGATCTGGCGCAAGCAGGGCGACGGCACCTGGAAGGCGCTGTTCGACACCGGCCGCATCGTCCAGGACTGACCGCGCCGCGCCAGCTACGCCCGCGCCGACGAGCGCACGAGCACGACCACCGACGGCAGGTGCTGCTCGTGGCAGAGCGCGACCTTCGACGCGATCGAGGCCGGCCACGGCGGCCGCGCCACCTCGAAGCCGAACGTCTCGTAGAACCCGGCGAGGTGCGCGAACGGGATGCACCAGACGGGGCCCGGCGGCGCCGCCGCGAGCAGCGCCGTCACCATGTCGCGCGCGACACCGCGGCCCCGCGCGTGATCATCGGTCCAGATGCCGCCGAGCTCGAGGACCTCGGGCGCGTGCTCGATCAAGCGCCCGAGGCCGACGCGCCCGCCCTCGAGCTCGGCGACGAAGCCGCGCGCTCCCGGCGGGGACGGCATGAACTTGATCTCACGGTACCGCTCGTCGGCCCAGCCGAGCTCATCGTCGCGCAGCGCTCGGATATCGACCATAGATGGGGTGTAGCCGATCAGCGGCGCGCGCGCACGGCCGCGAGGCTCCACGCGAGCCAGGCCGTCCCGTACACCCCGCCGACGCCGACGAGCCACCACGTCGCGCGGGCGGCGCCGAACCTGTCGGCGAGCAGCCCTGCGACGATGGAGGACAGGCCGATGAACAGGGTCGCGACGCCGTAGTCGATCGCCATGACGCGGCCGCGCAGGTGATCCGGAGTCTCCCGCTGCAGGCCGTACGTCGAGAGCGACCACTGTGCGCCGCCGCCCAGGTGCGCGAGCACGACCAGCACCATCGCGACGGCGAACGCCTCGGCGAACGGGAATACGGCGTAGACGGCGCAGTAGCAGAGCGTCGAGATCCCGCACACGAGGATGATCCCGCGGCGCGTCGGCGTCTCGCCGGTGACGCCGCGCGCGAGGACCGGGCCGACGAGCGCGCCGAAGCCACGCGCCGCGAACAATAGGCCCGTCGCGATGCCGGTGCCGGCGAACCGGCCGAGCGCGAACGCGGGGAGCAGGCCGACGATGCCGTTCGAGGCGCAGACGCCGACCTTCGCGGTCAGGAGCCGCGACACGATCGGTGTTTGCCGGATGTAGCGGATCGCGTCGCCGAGCGCGCCGCGATCCTCCCGCGGCCGGGCCGCCTCCTGCATCGGCGTCCGGATGCCCGCCACGAGGAGCGCCGAGACGAGGAACGACGTCGCGTCGATGATGAACGCGGCCTGGCGGCCGAGGAGCTCGGCCACGAGCCCGCCGAGGCCGGCGCCGACCATCAGCATCGAGCCCCACACCGCGCCCATCAGGGACTGCGCCGACGACAGATCCTCGGGCGCGACGAGGTTCGGCGTCGCCGCGCTCGCGATCGGATCGTAGAAGCTCGCGCCGACGCCGAGCGCGATGATCGCGCCGACCGCGAGCGGCACGCTGCTCCACCACGCGGCCGCGCACAAGAGGAGCGCGATCGGCACGCGCGCCAGATCCGCGATCATGAGGACGCGGCGGCGATCGAAGCGATCGGCGATCGCGCCGGCGATCGGCGACGCGAGGAACACCGGCAGCACGGTGGCCGCGTAGATGAAGGCCGCGGCACCGGCGCTGCCGGTCAGCTCGGTGACGAGCCCGGCGATCGCGACGAACGAGAACCAGTCGCCCGCGAGCGACACGACGCTCGACAGGAACAGGCGCCGGAAGTCCGGGTTGCGCACCAACAACGCGCGCATGGCGAGCATCGCGGAGCGAACCCTAATCGATCGGCGGGCGGCGGCCCATCCCGCCGCCAACGAACCAGCCGGTGGCGCATCGGATCAGTCCGCTCAGACGCGGCCGCTCGGACGCGGCCGCTCAGCACTCAGACGCGGCCGCTCACCGCTCGGACGCGGCCGCTCAGCGGCAGACCTCGCCGGGGCCGTCGGCGATGGTGGTGCACTGGCGGCCGCCCTCGCAGCGCTTCTCCGCGTCGCAGCGGAGCTCGCACGTCTTGAACTCGGGGCCGCGCGCACCGGCGATGCCGCGGTACGAGACGCACGCGCCCTCGCCGCAGACGTCGCCCGCGCCGCAGTTCTCGCCGATCTTCGGCCCGCGCGGCTCCTCGCCCACCGTCCCGCCGGAGCCCGTCGTGGTCCCAGTGCCAGAGCCAGTGGTGGCGCCGCCGGTCGTGGGCGGAGTGGACGTGGCCTGCGGGGCCGGGCAGGCGGAGAGGAGGAGCAGAGCGGCGAGCATCCTTGCGAGCATGCCGCTGTGTCGCACCGAAGCCGTGCCGCGGGCAAGCACCCGCGGGCGCGTTCAGCGGCCGGCCAGCGCCGCCTCGATGCGGGCGCCCGCGGGCGCGTTCAGCGGCCGGCCAGCGCCGCCTCGATGCGGGCGCCGAGCTGCTCCGGCCGCACCGCGCCGTCGACCTCCCAGCCCTTGCGCGAGTAGTAGCGCCGCACGCCGCGGCTCGCGCCATCGATCTCGAGGCAGTAGTCGAAGCCGTCCTCGCTGCACTTGCGCGCCTTCGCCTTCACGTGCTCGCGGTGCTGATCCTGCGGGTACAGGATGCGGATCTCGTCGCCGTACGTCTCGTGGCGGAACATCTCGAAGTGGCCCTTCCAGACGGACCGGGTCTGGAACACGCCGACCGGCTCGTCGGTGATCGCGACGAAGATGCTGAACTGATCGCGCTCGTGCCGCGGCATGTGATCGACCCAGACGCGATCGAGCACGTCCGCGTCGCCGCCCTGCGCGGGGCTCGTCGCGCCGCCGCCGCCGAGCAGGCGCCAGCCCGCGAACGCACACATCGAGACCACGGCCAGGATCAGGAGCTTCTTCATCGCCTCACCTCCGGTTGGGGCCGGCATCCTAGCCTGATCGGGCCAGGCCGACACGGCCGCGGCCGGCGCGACGTTGCAGCGCCGCATTTCGGTGGCAAAACGAGCGCATGCGGATCCTCGTCCTCGATCTGGACGGCCGGCACGGGCCGAACCTCAGCGTGGTCCTCGAGGAAGCGGGCCACGAGGTGGAGCTCACCGCGTCGCCGCCGCAGAAGCTCGCCCGCGCCCCGGAGATCGTGGTGCTCGCCGGCGCCTCGGCGATCTCGCTGTGCGCCGTGCTGCGCGCGCGCGATCCGTCGCTCCCGCTCCTCCTGCTCACCGATCGCGGGCTCGTCGAGGACCGGGTGGCCGGCCTGCGCGCGGGCGCCGACGACTGCGTCGAGGTGCCGTTCGCGGCGTCGCAGATGGTGGCGCGCGTCGACGCGCTGGGGCGCCGCGCGCGCCTCATGCCGCCGCTGCCCGAGATCATCGAGGCCGACGGCTGCATGTTCGACCTGACGCGCTGCCTCGCGGTGCGCGACGGCAAGGTCATCGCGCTCTCGCCGCGCGAGGCCGAGCTCCTGCGCTGGCTGCACCAGCACCGCGAGCGCACCGTGCAGCGCAAGGAGATCCTCGAGCACGTGTTCCGCGTCTCGCCGAACATCGAGTCGCGCTCGGTGGACATGGCGATCTCCACGCTGCGCAAGAAGATCGAGCGCGCGCCGGAGCGGCCCGCCATCATCGTCTCGGTCAAGGGCCTCGGCTACGCCTGGGGCAACTAGCAGCCCTTCGCCCAAAGCGTGCGCTGCGCGCGCGCGCGCAGATCGATGACGTCGAGGCGGAGCCGCTTGCCCCACTGCACGGTGGAGACGACGCCCGGCCGGAGCTTGCGCAGCTCGATCCACGCCGCGCCCTCGTCGGCGCGCGCGATCGAGAACCGGCCCTGGGCGCCCGTCGCCAGATCGACCGCGTGCAGGACGTAGGGCTTCTTGTCCGGCTGCTCCTCGAGGATGACGAACTGCCCGATCGTCTCGATCGCCTCGCCCAGCTCGAGCGACCGCGCGCCGCCAGCGAGCATGCCGCGGAACCCGCCATCGAGCCCGTAGATGGCGCCGGAGACCGCGCTCTCGATGTTGCTCGACGCGAGCGCGATCAGCGCGCCGCGCCCGAGCTTGATCGAGAACGTGTAGTCGATCTCGCTCATGAGCCCGCGGAACGGCAGCCGCGCGTACACCCGCCCGCGATCGAGGTCCCACAGCTCGACGTGCCCGCGCCGGGTGTCGTGGCTCGGCATCGTGATCGCGGCGCGGTGGTACTCGGCGTCGGTGTAGATCTCGGTCATCGAGAGGTCGTCGCCGAGGCGCGGCATGAGCTTCGCGCACGCGCGCTCGTAGGCGCAGATCTGGACGGCGTTGCCCTCGAGCTCGATCCGCCCGTCGTCGTTGTTCTGCGAGTCGCTGTGGAACGTGACCGGCTCCTCCGCCTCGTCGGCCTCCGTGACGTCCTGCGCGTCGTCGACGGCGGGGTCGTAGGCGAGCGGCCTGCCGTCGAGGCTCCAGCGCACGCAGCGATCGGCCGTGCCGTCGCTGTCCTGGTCGAAGCACGCCCGCAGCACGCGGCCGACCTCGAACGAGGTGAGCGATCCGCCGTCGAGGCACGCCTTCGGCGGCTTCGCCTTCGGCTGCTGCGGCGGCGGTGGCGGCGGCGGCGGATCGTCCTGCTGCATCGGCGGCGGCGGAAGCGGCAGCGACGGCGGCTGCCAGCGGACCTGATCCTCGATGACGATCTCGGCGCGGTCGGGGCGCGACGGGCCGCAGGCGGCGAGCACGGCCAGGGCAGCGAGCCACCGGTTCGACATGCGCCGAGGATGCCACGCGCGCCGCGCGCAAGCGGACCTGATCGCGCGACACCGGGCGCCCGCGGAGCTTGGCTCGAGGTCGGGCAAGATAACAGGTGAAACGTGCGCGCCGCTCGCGCGTCTCCTCTACGTATGGCCCCAGCCCCCTGCCAGCCGTGCGTCGCCATGGCCGCCGCCGCCGCGGTCGCGCTCTGCGCGGCCACCGCCGCCTGCAAGCCCGCGCGGCTCGCGTCCGTCGACGTGCCGGATCGCCGCGCGCCCGCGGTGACGGCGGCGGCAGCGACGGAGCCCGCCGCGCCCGCGGCCCCCGCGCCGCCCGCGCCTACCCCGCCGCCGCCGCCGCCCGCGCCGCCGCCGCCGCCGCCCAGCTGCGTCGACGACGGCGCGCCGTACGGCGTCGCCGAGCTGCGCGCCCGCGTGGCGCTGCTCGCGGCGCCCGCGCTCGACGGCCGCGCCCCCGGCACCGACGGCGATCGCGCCGCCCGCGCGCACATCGTCGAGCGGTTCCGCTGCCTCGGCCTCACCGCGGGCGGCGCGGGCGGCTCCTACGAGCAGCCGTTCGACGACACCGCCAACGTGATCGGCCTCGTCCCCGGCAGCGACCCCGCGGTCGGCGCCGAGATCGTCCTCGTCGGCGCGCACCACGATCACCTCGGCGGCGGCATGCTCGGCGCGAACGACAACGCCTCCGGCGTGGCCGCGCTGCTCGCCGTCGCGCAGGGCGTCCGCCGCGCTGGCGCGCCGCGCCGCACGATCGCGTTCGTGACCTACGGCGCCGAGGAGCGCGGGCTCGTCGGCTCGCTGCACCTCGTCGCACACCCGCCCGCGTCCCTGCCGCTCGATCGGATCGTGGAGGTCATCAACCTCGACATGGTCGGCTCGCACGCCTCGGTGAACGCCGTCTCCGCGTTCGGCACGTTCCCCAAGCTCCCCGCGCGCGCGATCCTCGCCGAGCTCGCCCGCAAGTACCCCAAGCTGAACGTCGGCCTCGGCGGGCACAGCGTGCGCGGCGATCACCTCGGCTTCTGCCAGCAGGGCATCCCGTACGTCTTCTTCTGGACGCCCGATCGCCGCTGCTACCACGAGAAGTGCGACACCGCCGATCGCCTCGACTACCCGCGGATGGCAGACATCGCGCAGCTCGCCGGCGGGCTCGTGCAGCGGCTCGCCGACACCGACACAGACCTCGCCGCGGCGAAGGCGCGCGCCGGCTGCGGCGCGAAGTAACCCCGCTTCGCGGGACTTCTTCGGGCCAAGGACGCTCGTCCTCGCTGCGCTGCGGGCGAGCGCGATCGAACGCCCTCAGTCGCCCGCCGCCCCGCTGCGGCGCCGCGTTCGCACAGACCGGCGCGGACGCGGTACACCGCCCCCATGCTGCTCCGCGAGACGTTCCCCGCCGGCCCGCTCCAGTGCAACTGCACGATCCTGGCGTGCGGCGACACCAAGGACGCCATCGTGATCGATCCCGGCGGCGAGCTTCCGCGGATCGCCGAGATCGTCGCGCAGTACGATCTCACCGTCCGCGCGATCGTCCACACGCACGCCCACCTCGATCACATCTTCGGCACGCGCGACGTCAAGGAGCACCACGGCGGCACGATCTGCCTCCACCGCGGCGACACGTTCCTCTACGACGGCATCGCGATGCAGGCGGCGATGTTCGGCTGGAAGGTGCGCGACGCCATGCCCGTCGAGCGCTGGCTCGAGGACGGCGACCGCGTCGAGCTCGGCAAGCGCGAGCTGTCCGTGATCCACACGCCCGGCCACACGCCCGGCTCCGTCTGCTTCGAGATCGCGGACCCCGACCACGGCCGCGTGCTGTTCGCCGGCGACACGCTGTTCCGGCGCAGCGTCGGCCGCACCGATCTGCCCGGCGGCGACAGCGCGACGCTCCGGCGCTCGATCCAGGAGCGGCTCTACACGCGCGACCTCGACACGCTCGTCATCCCTGGCCACGGCCCGACGACGAAGCTCGGCGACGAGGCGCGCGGGAACCCGTTCGTCCGCGCGTAGCCGTAGACTCTCCCCGTGTGGCATGTGTGGATCCCTCTCGTCACGGGCGGGCTGTTCGTGTGGGGCGCGATCGTCGCCGTCGTCATCGTCCTGCAGCGACGCTCGGCGGCCGCGACGCTCGCGTGGCTGCTCGTCCTGGCGTTCCTGCCGATCATCGGGCTCCTCGTCTACCGGGTGATCGGGCCCCTGCGGCTCGAGCGCAAGCGGCTCAAGCGCAACCTCAGCCGGCGCGCGGTGCAGGAGGTGCTCGCGGCGCACGCCGTGCTCGCCGAGCACGAGGCCGAGCACCAGCAGCTCGCGCTCGTGGCCATCGGGCTCGGGGAGTCGTCGCCGCTCTTCGCCGAGGACGTCCAGCTGTACTTCGATGGCGACACCGCCTACGCGGCGATCCTCGAGGCCGTCGCCGCGGCGAAGCACCACGTCCACGTCGAGTACTACATCTGGGAGCCCGACCAGATCGGGACCGAGCTGCGCGACGCGCTGATCGCGCGCGCGAAGGCCGGCGTGCAGGTGCGCATGATCGTCGACGGCACCGGCTCGAGCAACCTCGGGCGGCGGTGGCTCGCCCCGCTCCGCGCCGCCGGGGTCGAGCTCGCGCTGTTCAACCCGATCCGCCTGCGCATCGTGCGCACGCGCCGCCCCGACTTCCGGACGCACCGCAAGATCGTCGTCTGCGACGGCCGCGTCGGGTTCACCGGCGGCATGAACATCACCGACTTCCACAGCGCCGCGCGCAGCACGGTCTTCTGGCGCGACACGCACCTCCGCGTGACCGGCGCCGCCGTGTGGCCCCTCCAGCGGCTGTTCACGGAGGACTGGAGCTTCGCCGCCGATCGGCTCTGCCCGATCAACGAGTCGACGTTCCCCCAGCCCACGCGCGGCGGCGAGCACCTCGTGCAGATCGTCGGCTCGGGGCCTGACTCCAGCGCGTTCGCGATCCACAAGGCGTTCTTCACCGCGATCAACCAGTCGACCGATCGGCTGTGGATGACGAGCCCGTACTTCGTGCCCGACGAGGCGCTGCTCATGGCGATCGTCGCCGCGGCGCTGCGCGGCGTCGACGTGCGGCTGATCGTGCCGCGCCGCGGAGACAGCCGGCTCGTCGATCTCGCGGCCCGCAGCTATTTCCCGGAGCTCCTCGAGGTCGGCGTGCGCGTCTTCGAGTACGAGGCGCGCTTCATCCACGCCAAGACGATGGTGTGCGACGACGACGTCGCGATCGTCGGCACCGCCAACCTCGACAACCGCAGCTTCCGCCTGAACTTCGAGGTCGCGGCGATCGTGTACAGCGCGCAGGCGAACGCGGCGCTCGCGGCCGCGTTCGAAGAGGACCTGCGCGACAGCCGCGAGATCGTCCGCGCCGAGTTCGATCGCCAGCCGCTGCTCCGCCGCTTCGGCCAGGCCGGCGCGCGCCTGATGTCGCCCCTGCTGTGACGCGCGTGACGCGCGCGCCGCGCCGCTCCTCCCTGGCCACGGCGCCGAAAGTCTCCCCCGCTCGCGAACTCCCGTGCATTGTACCGGCCGGCGACCCCGGAGGGAGGCGGTGGGTCGTTCGGGCGCGGTCGGCCCTTGGAGGCAATCCATCATGATGAATCTCGAGATCTGGGCCGTCTGCTCGCTCTCCGTCGCGCTCGCCGCGTGTCGCTTCGATCTGCCTGCGGACTCGCCCCATGACGCGTCCCCGCCGACGGACGTGCCCGCAGAGCCGCTCGAGCTCGAGTTCCTCGCGGGCGACATCGGCGGCCCCGGCAACCTGGATGGCACCGGCGCCACGGCGCACTTCAACCGCCCCGCGGGTGTGGCCGTCGATAGCGCCAAGAACCTCTACGTCGCAGATCACGAGAACCACACCATCCGCAAGGTCACCCCCGCCGGCGTCGTGACCACGCTCGCCGGCGCCGCGGGCATGGCCGGGAGCGCCGACGGCACCGGCGCCGCGGCGCGCTTCGACTACCCTGCCGACGTCGCCGTCGACGGTGCCGACAACATCTACGTCGCCGACCTGAACAACCAGACCATCCGCAAGATCACCGCTGCCGGGGTCGTGACCACGCTCGCCGGCACCGCCGGCATGATCGGCAGCGCGAACGGCACCGGCGCCGCGGCGCGCTTCGCGTCCCCCTCCGGCGTGGCCGTCGACGGCGCCGGCACCGTCTACGTCGCCGATACGGGCAACGAGACCATCCGCAAGATCACCGCCGCCGGGGTCGTGACGACGCTCGCCGGCACCGCCGGCATGTCCGGCAGCACCGACGGCACCGGCGCCGCGGCGCGCTTCTACACGCCCGAGGACGTGGCCGCCGACAGCGCCGGCACCGTCTACGTCGCCGACCAGAACAATCAGACCATCCGCAAGATCACCGCCGCCGGCGCCGTGACGACGCTCGCCGGCAGCGCGGTCATGGAGGGCAGCGCCGACGGCACCGGCGCCGCGGCGCGCTTCTGGAACCCCCAAGGCGTGACCGTCGACGGTGCCGGCAACGTCTACGTCGCCGACGCGACGAACAACACCATCCGCAAGATCACCCCGGCCGGCGTCGTGACGACGCTCGCCGGGTCGGCCGGGACGCCCGGCAGCCTCGACGGCACCGGCGCCGCGGCGCGCTTCTACGATCCCCAAGGCGTGGCCGTCGACAGCGCCGGCATCGTCTATGTCGCCGACACGGTGAACTCCACCCTTCGCAAGATCACCACGGCCCGGGTCGTGACGACGCTCGCCGGCGCGGCAGACGCGCGCAGCAGCATGGACGGCACCGTCACCGCGGCGCGCTTCAACTACCCCAGCGGCGTGGCGGCCGACGAGGCCGGCGCCGTCTACGTCGCCGATCAGACCAACCACACCATCCGCAAGATCGCCGCTGGCGTCGTGACGACGCTCGCCGGCACCGCGGGCCTGCAGGGGACCGCGAACGGCACCGGCGCCGCGGCGCGCTTCAATTATCCCAGCGGCGTGGCCGTCGATGGCGCCGGCAACGTCTACGTCACCGACCTGGCCAACTTCGCCATCCGCAAGATCACCCCCGCCCGCGCCGTGACCACGTTCGCCGGCACCGCGGGCACGGCCGGCAGCACCGACGGCACCGGCGCCGCCGCGCGCTTCGAGCGTCCCGAGGGGCTGGCCATCGACAGCGCCGGCACGCTCTACGTCAGCGACACGAGCACCCACAGCATCCGCAGGGTCACCGCCGCCGGCGTCGTGACGACGGTCGCCGGGGCCACCGGTATGACCGGCAGCACCGACGGCACCGGCGCCGCGGCGCGCTTCAACTACCCCGTCGGCCTCGCGGTCGACGCGTTCTGCAACATCTATGTCGCCGACCGCGACAACTCCGTGATCCGCAAGATCACCCTCGGCGGCGTCGTGACGACGCTCGCCGGCACCGCCGGCATGACCGGCAGCACCGACGGCACCGGCGCCGCCGCGCGCTTCGACCACCCCACCGGCGTCGCCGTCGACCGCGCCGGTAACGTGTACGTCGCCGACCAGAAGAGCTCCATCATTCGCAAGATCACAGCCGAGGGCGTCACCACGACGATCGCGGGGACCGCCGGCATGGTCGGGATCCTGCTCGGCGCGGTCCCGCGGCTCGCGTTCCCCAGGAGCCTGGCGATCCTGGGCGACTCCCTCGTCATCAGCGACACCAACGCCATCGTGGTGCTCCGCCACGGCGCTCGGTAGCGCCGGGCCGGGTCGCGCCACGCCTCAGGCGCGCGGATCTCCGCCGCCGTCGCCGCCGCCGCCGCGGCCGCGCGCGTCGAGCACGAACGCGGGCGCCCACCAGTACGGATCGATCACGCGGGCGCCGATCTCGGTGAAGCCCGCCGCGCGGAGGTCTTCGATCCAGGCCGCCATCGGCTGTTCATATGTCACGCGCGCCCGGCCGGTCGTGAAGTAGCCGAACATGACCGGCATGAGGAACCCTTGCGCGACGAGGTCGCCGTCGTCCGCGTACTCCGCCAGGCCGCGCCGGTAGCGATCGATCACGTACGCGATGTGCGCCGGATCGAGCGCGCCCCCGAACCGCGGCACATCGAACTCCGCGATCACGAGGCGGCCTGCCGCCCCGCGCATCCAGGCGAGCACGTCGCGCCGGCCGTCCGGCTGCAGGCCATGCAACGAGAATGTGGCCTCGATCAGCTCGAAGCGGCGCTCGCCGTGCGTGCGGATGAGCTCCTCGATCGTCCCCGGGAACGCCTCGTACCGCACGCCGAGCCCGTCGAGCGCGCGCGTCGTGCGAGACAGGAGCTCCTCTGCCGGCTCGAGCACCGTCAGCTCGGCGCGGAGCTCGGCGATCACTCCCTCGATCGCCGGCACGAGCGCCAGCCCGTCGCCGACGCCCACGTCCAGGACGCGCGCGCCCGGCGGCAGCTCGCGGTAGATCGCCCGCAGCGCCTCGCTCGTCGCGCGGTACAGGCGCTGGTTGCCGCCGCCGCGGATGAACGCGCCGAACGCCTCGGCCTGCTCGTACACCGGCCGCGCGCCGCGCGCGATGACGCCCCCGAGGTACGTCTCCGCCGCCCGCGCGACCGGATCGGCCGTGCGCGCAGCTCCGCGCCGGGCCGCGACGAGCGCGGCCGGAAGGTCGCCCGCCGCGAACGCGACCAGCATCTCCGTCAGCTCGTCATCAGCCGAAGCCTGGGTCATGGGTCTCCGAGGAGCTCCGGGGGGCCGTGTGGATCCAGCCCCGATCCGGTCAGGCGGAGCCGTCGAGCACCTCGGCGAGCGTCTGCGCGCCGAGGACGCGATCGCCCCAGCGCTCGAGGTCGGCGATCTCGGCCGCCTCGATGCGAGCGACGGTCGCTGCCGGCAGCTCGCCGAACCGGGCGCGCAGCTGTCGCAGCAGCAGGCTGCGCTCCCCTTCCTTGCGGCCTGCCTTGTGGCCTGCCTCGTGACTCTCGCTGCGCACCTTGCGCTCGTAGTCCTCGAACCATGCCCGGATCTCGGCGCTCACGTCGTCCTCCTTGTTCGTCGGGTGCTCATGACTACCGAGCCGGAAGTGTACCAACAGCGGTGTGACGACGCTCCGCTCCCAGGCGTCGTCGGACAATCGTGCGAGATCGGCCAGTGCCTGGCTGAACACGCGGCCCTTACCCAGCAGGCGCAGCAGCAATGTCTCGCGTGTCGGCGGCAGCTCCGCGAGCACGACGACGCGCAGGGCCAGGCCCCAGACCGCAGACCGGTGGACGCCCGGACAGATCTGCTGGCAGCCGTAGGCGTCGAGCACAGTCGCCGGCTTGCCAGGGCTGATCACGACGAGCGTCGGGAACGGCGCTTCGTCCGTGGCGAGCCTGTCGCGGTCGGCCTCCGGCGGGGACACGCCGGTGGTCGCGCGGGCGCGGCGCTCGAGCTCGTGATGCCACGTGTGCTGCTTGTTCAGGCACCGGCGGACCTGGCGCAGCGTCGGCGTGTCGTGGAACGGCTCGAACAGGCACGGCCGCTCCGCCAGCTCCCCGAGCAGCCCCATGCGGGCACGCTCCGCGGCGCGGGCAGGATCAGGCGTGGTGTAGACGTCGATCTTCTGCGTCGCCGCCAGGACCTCGACCTCGGTCTCGGCGGTGCAGGCGCGGCTCAGGGCGTCGCGCAGGATGTTCTTCGCGAAGTGGTCGAACGGGTGATGCACGACGCGCCCTATCGGGCACACCGCGCCAATGGTTGCGTCACTTCGCCATTTTGGAGTCCGCTGCCGGACGGCACCCCGGACACGCCTGAAATGCCTGCCGATTCTCCCGGCGGCGGCGCGACGCTCACGATCGCGCCGCGGGCCGCGGGCCGCGACCGCTCACCGCGCGATCACCGCCGGATCGGCCGAGTACAGGCGCGCCACGTCGGCCGCGCGGCGGCGGAGGATCGCGCGCTGGTTCAGGTAGCCCTTGTCGGTGATCTCGCCCGCGTCGATGCTCGGCGGCTCGGCGAGGACCAGCAGGCGCGCGATCCGCGTGCTCGAGGCGCCCGGCGCGGCGCCGCCCTCCAGCGCGGCCAGCCCGGCGCGCAGCGCGGCGCGGAACGCGTCGTCGACGACCTGGCCCGGCGCCGGGAACACGAGCGCGCCGACCTCGTCGCGGTCGTGGCCAGTGAGCACCGCGTCGGCCAGGCGCGGCGAGCACGCCGCCAGCAGGGCGATGCGCAGCTCGCCGACGCGCACCCACGAGCCCGTCGCCAGCTTGAAGTTCTCGGTGATGCGGCCGTCGAAGACGACGCCGCGCGCCGGCTCCTCCGGGTCGGCGAGCACGCCCGCGTCGCCCATCGCGTAGAAGCCCAGCTCGTCGAGCGGGACCGGATCGATGCCGCCGCCCGCGCGCCACGTGCCCGGCGTGACGCTCGGGCCGCGGACGCGCAGCTCGTGCGCGTCACCGCCCGGCACCGGGGCGAACGCCAGCTCGACGCCCGGCACTGGCACGCCGATCACGCCCGCGCGCGCGATCGGAAAATGCACCTGCGTGACGAGCGGCGCCGTCTCGGTGGAGCCCCACGCCGAGGTCATCGCGACGCTCGCGCCCGCCGCCCGCGCGCACGCCTCGAGGCGCGCCCAGGTCGCGGGCGACAGCGCCGCGGCGGCGTAGAAGACGACGTCGAGGTCGCGGAAGAACGCCGCGCAGAGCGCCGCGTCGGCCTCGAGGTGGCCGGCGAGCATGTCGAAGCCGCGCGGCACGTTGAAGTAGATCGTCGACGGGACCTCGCGCAGGTTGCGCACCGTCGCGTCGAACGCGCCCGGCGCCGGCTTCCCCGCGTCGATGTACAGCGTGCCGCCGTGGGCGAGCACGAGGTGGAAGTTGTGGTTGCCGCCGAACGTGTGGCTCCACGGCAGCCAGTCGACGACCACCGGCGGCCGCCGCGCGAGGAACCGCCAGCCGTGCGCGAGCGCCGCCTGGTTCGCGCACAGCATGCGGTGCGTGTTGACGATGCCGCGCGGCGCGCCCGTCGAGCCCGACGTGTAGAGGATCTTCGCGACCGTGTCTCCGCCCAGCGCCGCGAACGCGCGATCCACCCCGTCGCCGGCCGACGTGCGCGCGAGCTCCGCCGCGCTCGGCAAGATGGCCAGCTCGCCGCGCGAGGCCCCGAGCGCGTCGAGCGCGGCCGCGAACGGGCCCGGATCGGCGACGAACACCGCGCCCGGCGCGAGCGCGGCCACCAGCTCGCGCAGCCGCGCGAAGTCGCGCGAGAGCAGCGCGTACGCGGGCGACAGCGGCGCCACCGGCACGCCGACGTGCATCGCGGCGAGCGAGACCAGCGCGTGATCGATGCCGTTGCCCGACAGGATCGCGAGCGGCCGCGCCGACGACAGCCCGCGCTCGAGCAGCGCCTGGCCGATCGACCGCACCGCCGCGAGCACCTCGGCGTAGGACAGCCGCCGCCAGCCCGCGTCCGCGCCCGCGCCGTCGCGCTCCGCCAGGAACGTCCGCTCTGGCGCCTCGGCGGCCCAGCGCACCAGCCAGTCGCCCACGCAGCGCGCGTGCACCGGCGCCGCGGCGCGCGACCGCAGCACGAAGCCGCCGCCCGGCCGCGGCACGCGCTCGATGTCCACCGGTGCGAAGCGCTCCATCTGCGCAGCATACCGCCGCGCGGCCGCGCCTCCGCCCGGCCGCGCCTCCGCCCGGCCGCGCCTCCGCCCGGCAGGGCGACCGCGCGCGATGGCCATCTCCGGCCTTGCACGACCGCCGCACGAGGCGCGACTCTGATCTCGTGATCTTGTCCGTCACTGGCGATCCCCGGCGCACGCGCGGCCAGCGCCCCGGCGCGTGCCACGCGTGCGTCGAGCGCGCCCGGCGCCCGGCGCGCGTCCGGCTCGCCGCCGCGAGCGGCACCGGCAGTGAGCTCGCCGCCGCGAGCTGGACCAGCATCGGCCGCGGCGTCTCGTACCGCAGGGTCAACGCGGCGCCCGCGATCCTGATCGCGTACGGCGGCTACTCCGCACAGCTCAGCCACACCTCGGCGTGGGCCACCGCGCTCATGAACGCGAAGCTCGCCGCGGCCGGCGTCGGGCACGTGTATGCCGTGCAGGGCCCCGCCGATCCGAAATACGCGGCGCGCGAGATCGCCAACACCGCCCTGCGCGCGCACCTCGGCAAGCTCACCGGCGACATCGCGCCGATCTACGTCATCGCGCACTCGAGCGGCTCGTACGTCGCGCACGAGCTCCTCACGCAGATGCACGCCGCGACGGACGTGGCGCACCTGTCGCGCATCTCGTACGCCAACCTCGACGGCGGCGGCACCGGGCTGACCACGCCGATCGTGGCCAGCCTCTCGCGCATCGCGTTCGTGTACGCGTGCGATCCGCTGCTCCCGTCGGGCCTGTCGCAGAACAGCGGCGCGATGCGCGCGCTCGGCACCACGTACGCCGCCTATGGCGACGCGTTCGAGGTCACCGTCCCCGGCACCGGCTGCGCCTCGGGGGCCGGCTGGTGCCTGCACGACGTCCTCGTCACGCACCGCCCGCACAACCCGCGCAACTACGACATCGCGCGGGACTACACCGACTTCGTCAATCGGCCCGTGACGACCGAGTATCTCGATCTCCTGATCTCCAGTGCCTAGGCGCCCCGAGGCGCCCCGGGCTAGAAGCTGGCGCGCAGCGTCACGTCGCTGTAGTCCGTGTCGCCGTGCAGCATCACGTACCAGGTGCCGGTGGTCGCCGTCGCGTGGGCGCACGTCTCGCTGTTGCCGGTGAAGCGCTGGCGGCACTGGTAGCTCGTCGGCGTCGGGATCGTGCCGACCTGGGTGTAGAGGTCCACCGCGCCGCGGCCGCCGCTGATCTCGATCGTCGGGATCTTCCCGCTCGGGACGTTGGGGATCTGCCAGTACGCGCTGCTGCCTTGCTTGCCCGAGAGGTTGCCGACCGGGACCCCGTTCAGGAGGCACGGGCCGCCGCTGGCGCACGTGTCGATGCCGCTCGCGTAGGAACCCGTCAGCGTGACGCCCGCGTACGCCGCGGCGCCGCGGATGCCGACGTGGTACACGCCCTTGAGCCCGAACGGGCACGAGCAGGTCTCGCTGTTGCCGTCGAGCGACGGGCGACAGTGGAAGGCCGTCTCCGACGCGGCCCCGCCGAACCTCATGTAGAGGTCCGCGTTGCCCGTGCCGCCCTGAATCGTGAAGGTCACCATCGACTGACCCGCAGGGACGTCGAGCACCCAGTGCCGCATGCTGCCGGTGGCGCCGGCCAGCTGCGTGACCGGGACGCCGTTCGTGAGCACGCCAGCGGGCGACGCGAGCGACGTCGTGTCGCTGCCGTACGTGGCCGTCAGCGTGACGTTCGAGGACGCCGTGAACCCGCGCACCATCACGTACCAGTCACCCGCCGTCGACGTCGTGATCGTATGCGTGCACGTCTCGTGGTTGCCGCTCTCGTACGGGCGGCAGAGGTGGCTCGCCGTCGTCGGGCGCGCGCCAAACTGCGTGTAGAGGTCCGCGTCGCCGGTGCCGCCGCTGAGCGTGAACGTCAAGGTCGTGCCGGCCGGGACGTCCTTGATGCAGCGGTACGCGCTGGTGCTGGGCCCGGCCGAGACGGTCTGGCCCACGCCGCTCGTGAGGACCGGGTCCCCCGTGGCGCAGCCCGACGGCGCGCCCTGCTTGAGGCTGTCGGCCGCGCGGTCCCCGCTCGCGAGCGCGGTGTCGATCGGCGGCAGCGACACGCCGCCACTGCAGCTCTGCGGAGCCGGGCCGACGCCGATCGCCGCGTACGCGCAGGCGACCGCGTCCTGCGTCGCCTTGTCGTAGCCGAGCTGCTGCGCGGCCGTGATCATCGCGTTGCGCATCGTCATGTAGCTCGCGCTCGCCGTCAGGAGGTCGACGTTCGCCTTGTAGAACAGGCGCAGCGCCCGCTCCATGCCGATCGCCGGGACCATGATGTTGGTCTTGCCGCGCGGGTGCTTCATGCACCCCTTGCAGAGCCCGCAGAACACGAGGTTGTTCGGGCCCGAGCTGTAGTGCACGTCGACGCTGCCGAGGTCCGGGGTCCACATGTCCCGCGACACGCCGTCGGCGGCCGGATCGCACATCGAGCGGATGAACGGGGGCAGGGTGGCGTCGCCGATGAGGAACACCCGGTCCGTCGCCGGCAGGCTGCCACTCTTGCCGCCGTCGACGAACGCCTCGGCGCCGCTGCCCCAGATATCGGACAGCGACTCGTTCAGGCCGCCGGACTCGCCGGCGTACGTCAGCTTCGACTCGCTCGAGGTGACGCCGTGGGTCAGCTCGTGCGCCGCGACGTCGATCGCGGTCAGGTTGCTGCACTTCTGCGCCGCGTTGCCGTCGCCGTACACCATCTGGGTGCCGCTCCAGAACGCGTTGCAGTAGTTGGTCGAGAAGTGGGCCGAGCTGATCAGCGCCAGGCCCGCGCCGTCGAGGCTGTCGCGCTGCCAGAAATACTTGTACATGTCGTACGTGTGGCCGGCGCTGTCGTGCGCCTGGTCGACGGCGGTGTCGCCCGTCGCGCTCTGCGTCTCCGAGCGCTTCATCGTGCCCGGCAGCGCGGTGCCGTAGTTCGCGGTGTACGTGCGGCGGTTGCGCGCGTGCTGGATCTGCGGATGCACCTCGAGGACCGCGCCGGTCTCCACATCGACGTAGACCCGGTCGATGACCGGATCCGGACCGCGGTGCCCCTCGACGATCTGCTCGTATGCCTTGTGGAACGTGCCCGCCTGGGTCTGGAGGTAGACCGTGCGCGCGTCGCGGATCGTGCGGCCCATCATGAAGGCCCACCGCGCGTCGTTCTCGATGTTGACGTTCCCCGTGCTGCGCGCGACCGCGGTGGCGCCGAGCGACGGCGAGAGGTCGCCGCGGGCCGTGCCGTTGATGCCGGTGATCGCGCCCTTCGCGTCGACGTGGACCACGAGATCGGCGCCGACGACGGGCAGGCCGCCGAACACCTGGTCGTAGCGATAGTGGCGACCGCCGACCTCGTCGACGTTCACCTTGCGCAGCTGGAGATCTTTGTTCTCGAGGCGGAACACTTTCAAGATGGCCGGCAACGCAGCGCGCAGGCTCGCGTCGCTGGCGGTGAGGCCGGCAGCCGGCTCGGCCGCGATCTTGCCGAGCTCGCCGACGACGAACTGCGGCACGCCGTCGGCGGAGTACTGGAGCACCTCCGCCTCCGGCAGCTGGGCCAGCGCGTTCGTGATGTCCTGGGCGTCTTGGGATTCCGTGGCTCCCGTGGCTCCCGTGGCTCCCCGGGGCCTGTCCTCGAGGTCATCGGCGGGAGGCGACTGACAGCCCGCGATCGCAGCGACTAGCAGTGCGCCACGAACCCACTTCTTCTTCGCTGTACGGCCTTGCGTCATAGGCGTTTCCTATTCATGGAAGGTGCCCAGCGCGCCCCTCACGCCCCTGGTGATCGTGGTCGGCGGCGCCCAGGCAAGCAGTTCACGAATCGAGTCCACACAAGCCGGTCGCCAGCGGCGTGACACGCCGTCACATTCAAACAGGGTTCTGGGGGAGTTCTGCCTCGGGGACTCCTACGCACATGCCATCCATGGGGAGGGCGCGTGTCGATTGGTGGCTCGCGCGCTGCGCGCGTGACTCGTCGATGCGGAGGAGATCGCGACGCGATGATCGGCGGCGTCGTGCAGACTCGGCGCATGACGAGCGATGGCGACTGGAAGCGCACCGCCTGCATCCTGTGCGAGTGCAACTGCGGGCTCGAGGTGATGCTCGGCGGCGAGGGCGGGCGGCACCTCGTGAAGCTGCGCGGCGACAAGGCGCACCCGTCGTCGCGCGGGTACGCGTGCGAGAAGCCGCACCGGCTCGATCACTACCAGCACGGCGCAGATCGCCTGACGTCGCCGCTGCGCCGGCGCGCGGACGGCACGTTCGAGGCGATCGACTGGGACACCGCGATCCGCGAGGTCGCGGCGCGGCTCGCGGCGGTGCGCGACACGCACGGCGGCGACAGCATCTTCTATTACGGCGGCGGCGGGCAGGGGAACCACCTGCCGGGCGCGTACTCGGCCGCGACGCGGCGCGCGCTCGGATCGCGCTACCGCTCGAGCGCGCTCGCGCAGGAGAAGACCGGCGAGTTCTGGGTCGCCGCGCGCATGATGGGGAGCGCGACCCGCGCGGACTTCGAGCACTGCGACGTCGCGCTGTTCCTCGGCAAGAACCCGTGGCACTCGCACTCGATCCCGCGCGCGCGTGTGACGCTGAAGGAGCTCGCCGCGGACCCGGCGCGCACGCTGATCGTCGTCGATCCGCGGCGCACCGAGACCGCCGAGCTCGCCGATATTCACCTCGCCGTGCGGCCCGGGACCGACGCGTGGCTCCTGGTCGCGCTGCTGAAGCTCCTCCTCGAGGACGATCTCGTCGATCGCGCGTTCCTCGCCGCGCACGTCCCGCCCGGCGAGCTCGAGAGCGTGACCGCCGCGCTCGGGCAGTGCTCGCTGGAGGGCGCCATCGCGCGCACCGGGCTCGATCCCGCGCTCGTGCGCCGCGCGGCGCGCGCGATCGGCACCGCGCGCGCGTTCGCGAGCTTCGAGGATCTCGGCGTCCAGATGAACCACCACTCGACGCTCGTCAGCTACCTGCACCGCCTGCTGATCCTCATGACAGGCAGCTTCGGCAAGCCAGGGACGCACTTCATCCCCACCACGATGGTCGATCTGACGGCCGGCGACGCCAAGCGCCAAAGCCCCGTGGTCGGCGCGCGCATCGTCGGCGGGCTCGTGCCGTGCAACGTGATCGCCGACGAGATCCTGACCGAGCACCCCAAGCGCTACCGCGCGATGCTGGTCGAGGCGGCGAACCCCGCGCACTCGCTCGCCGACTCGCAGCGGATGCGGGAGGCGCTCGCCTCGCTCGACACGCTCGTGGTGATCGACGTCGCGCTGAGCGAGACCGCGCAGCTCGCGCACTACGTCTTGCCCGCGTCCTCACAGTTCGAGAAGGCCGAGGCGACGTTCTTCAACTTCGACTTCCCCGAGAATTACTTCCACCTGCGGCGCCGCCTCGTGCCGCCCGCGCCGAACACGCTCTCCGAGGCCGAGATCCACGCGCGGCTCTGCGAGGCGCTGGGCGCCGTCACCGAGGCCGACCTCGCGCCGCTCCGCGCGGCCGCCGGCCAGGGGCTCCCCGCGTACGCGGCGGCGTTCCTCGCGCGCGTGATGCCGGATCCGCGCCTCTCGGGCCTCGCGCCCGTGCTCCTCTACCGGACGCTCGATCTGCCCGAGGAGTTTCGCGAGGGCGCCGTCGTGTTCGGGCTCGCCGCCCGCGCCGTCATGCAGCACGGGCCGTCGCTCGCGCGGGCCGGGTTTCGCGGCGCGCCGATCGAGGTCGCGTGCGCGCTGTTCCAGCGCATCCTCGACGCCGAGTCCGGCGTGGTGTTCGCGATCGACGAGTGGGCCGACGTCCGGCCGCGCGCGGGGGCGACGCTCCACCTCGCGCTGCCGGATCTGCTCGAGGAGCTCGCCCGCCTGGACGCCGCGCCCGCCGCCGATCCGGCGTTCCCGTTCGTGCTCTCCGCGGGCGAGCGGCGGTCGTTCACCGCGAACACGATCATCCGCGACCCGAACTGGCGCAAGAAGGACGCCGCCGGCGCGCTGCGCATCAGCCCCGACGACGCCGCCGCGCTCGGCGTCGCGACCGGCGAGCGCGTCCGGCTCGTCACGCGGCGCGCCGCCGTCACCGTACCCGTCGAGGTCTCGGCCACGATGCAGCGCGGCCACCTCTCGCTGCCGAACGGGCTCGGGCTCGGCTACCCCGACCGCGGCGCGACCGGCGTCGCGCCGAACGAGCTCACCGCGAGCGAGGACCGCGATCCGTTCGTCGGCACGCCGTGGCACAAGCACGTGCCGGCGCGCCTCGAGCGCGCCTAGCGCCCGGACCGCGTCACGGCGCGATCTGCTCGCCGTCGCGGTAGATGCCGCCGGTCCCGGGCGCCGTCACGCCGAACCGGACGCTCGCCGCGCCCTGCTCGACGGAGCGCGGCGCGTGGCGCCCGCCCATGTCCGTGCGCACCCAGCCGGGGCACGCCGCGTTCACGCGGATGCCGCGCGGCGCAAGCTCGTCGGCGAGGAGCCGCGTCAGCGCGTTCAGCGCCGCCTTGGACACGCCGTAGGCATCCGTGCCCCAGTCCTCGTCGCCCTGCGCGAACTCGCGCATCTGGCGCTCGAGCGCCTCGCGGGTGAGCGCCGGATCCGCGAGCCGCTGGCGGTGCGGCTCGCTCAGGTGCGCGAGCGCGCCGAGCCCGCTCGTCACGTTCGTGACGGTCGCGCCGTCTCGCAGGAGCGGCAGGAGGCCGAGCGTCACGCGCAGCGGGCCGAAGAAGTTCGTCTCGATCGTCCGCGCGGTGCCGCCCTGGCCGCGCGCGGCGCCGTAGATGCCCGCGTTGTTGACCAGCGCGTCGATGCGGATCGCGCCGTCGCGGAGCTTCTGCGCCGCGGCGGCCACGGACGCGTCGCTCGTGACGTCGAGCTCCACGGCCTTGAGCCGCCCGCCGGTCTCCTTGCGCAGCCGCGCCGCGGCGGCCTGCCCCTTGGCGCGATCGCGCGCGGCCACCAGCACGTCCCAGCCGTCGCTCGCCAGCGCGCGCGCGACCTCCTGCCCGATCCCGCGGTTGCCGCCGGTGATGAGCGCCGTCCTGGTCATCCGCGGCGAGTCTAGCCTGCAGCTGGCCGCGTTCGTGCCGCCGCTCGCGTTCCTCGTCGTCGTGAGCGTCGCCCGCGCGATCGTCGGCGTCGAGCGCATCGTGTTCTACCAGGTCGCCGCCACCGGCGTGCTCGCCGGCCCGCGATGTGGCCGCGATACGAGCTCGTCGCGGGGAAGCTCCCCGGCGTCGCGCACGTCATCGTCGGCCCGCGGCCGGGGTCGTGATCTAGCGCTCACCCGTGGTCGAGAGCCGCCGCCGGCCGATTTCGGGTACTGTCGCGGGTCCGTGAGCGCAAAGCCGTACCTGGGCCCGCCGCCGCTGGCGCAGGACCGAGCGGTCGCGCAGGCGCCGTGGCCAGGCAAGCGGACCGCGGTGACGCCGACGCGCGAGCCGCCGCTGTGGCCCGGGAAGCGCTCGCGCAGCCAGGCGCTGCGCCCGCCCGCGGCGAAGCGTTCGGCGGCCGGACCGCGGCCGCGGCCCGAAGCGCGCGCTGGTGAGGGGCCGGATCACGGCTTATGATCCACGCGTGGCTGGCGATGCCGAGAGCGACGGCGGCGACCAGCCTGCGACCACGATGGACGAGCTGATCCGCCGGGTCGCGCGCGTCGACGCGCCCGCCATGCTGGTGCCCGGGCAGGTGCTCGGCGGCACCTACGAGCTGACGGATCGGATCGGCGGCGGCGGCATGGGCGTCGTGTTCCGCGCGCGCGACAGGCGGCTCGGCCGCGACGTCGCGGTCAAGGTGCTGCGGGCGGCCGATGGCGAGGAGGGCGAGCACCTGCGCCGCCTGTTCGATCGCGAGGCGCAGGCGACCGCGCAGCTCCTGCACCCGAACATCGTGACGCTCCACCACGTCGGCGAGCACGACGGGCACCCGTACCTCGTGCTCGAGCTCCTGACGGGCGAGACGCTCGCCGCCCGGCTCGCCCGGCGCAAGCGGCTGCCCGTGAGCGAGTCGCTCGCGATCGCCGACGCCGTGCTCGGCGCGCTCGCGTTCGCGCACGCGCGCGGCGTCTTGCACCGCGATCTGAAGCCGAACAACGTGTTCCTCACCGTCGACGATCGCGTCAAGGTGCTCGACTTCAGCATCGCGCTGACGCTCGACACCGACGCGGGCCCGGTGACGCGCGGAGCCGGCACGCCCGGCTACATGGCGCCCGAGCAGCGCGACGGCGGCGCGCAGGACGTGCGCACCGACGTGTGGGCCGCGGCGCTGGTCCTCGTCGAGTGCCTGTCCGGCCGGCGCGCCGACGAGCAGACCGCGGCGAAGGTGCTCGCCGAGCTCGATATCACGCCCGCAACGCGCGCGCTGCGCCGCGTGCTCGAGCGCGCGCTCGCCGCCGAGCCCGCGGCGCGCCCGGGGTCGGCCCAGGAGCTGCGCGACGGGCTCGCCGAGGCCAGCGGGCGGCCGCCCGCCGCGGCGGCCCCGCAGCTGCCCCGGCGCCGGCTGATCGTCGCCGCGGGCGTGCTCGCGCTCGGCGCCGCGGCCGGCAGCGCGGCCACGTACTGGGGCGCGCCGGCGCGGGACCCCGGCGCGGAGGTCGCGCGGCGCGCGCTGACGCCGCCCCCGGCGCCGGGCCTGGCCGAGATCGCCGGCACGTACGACGTGAACTACGGCGTCATGCTGTTCACCGTCGACGCAGAGGGCCGGGCGTACGGCGTCTACCAGCACGACGACGGCATCCTCATCGGCCACTACAACGACGGGCTGTTCCTGGGCGTGTGGTGCGAGGCGCCGACGTTCCGCGGCCCCGACAACGCCGGCAAGCTCGAGATCCGGTTCGCGCGCAACGCGAGCCGCATCCAGCTCGAGGGCCGCTGGACGTACGGCCACGAGCGCGGCGCGCGCTGGCTCTCGGACTGGTTCGGCAAGTCCACGACCACGCTCCCGCCGCCGGGGCTCGTCGAGCGCGTGAAACAGCGGACCCAGTGCCCCTGAGCTCCCCCTGAGATGCCAAGCCCGCCGCCCGCCCCCGATCCACACGACGCCGAGATCCGCGCGCTCGTCGCCCGCGGCGAGATCGATCGCGCGACCGAGCAGGCGCTGCGCGCCTACGGGCCCGAGCTGATCGGCTGGCTGGGCGCGATCCTCGCGAGCGAGACCGACGCCTACGACGCGTTCTCGCAGCTGTCCGAGCAGCTGTGGAAGAGCCTGCGCGCGTTCGAGGGCCGGTGCTCGGTCCGCACGTGGTGCTACATGCTCGCGCGCCAGTCGGCGTCCGCGGTGCGCGCGCAGCCGCGCCGCCGGCACGAGGACCTCGTCCCGTCGGTGCCGTCGGTGGCCCACGCGGCGACGCACGTCTGGAGCACGACGCGCCAGCACGCGAGCGTCGTCGACGACGTCTACGCGCGGATCCGCCGCCAGCTCCCCGAGGACGACCAGACGCTGCTCGTCCTGCGCGTCGATCGGAACCTGCCGTGGCGCGACATCGCGCTCGTCCTGCTCGGCGGCGACGCCGGTGATGAGGCGCTGGCGCGCAAGGCGGCGGCGCTGCGCAAGCAGTTCGAGCGCGTCAAGGACGAGCTGCGGCGGCTCGCCGCTGAGCACCTGCCGCGGTGATCACTCGAGGACGCCGCCCTCGCCGATCTTGCCGATCTCGCGGAACTCCGCCTTGATCGCGCGCTCGATGTGCTCCTGCGTGAGCGGCGAGTGCTCCTCGGCGGCGAGGAACGCCGCGCGCAGCGTCGCGTTGCGGATGTAGCCGCCCGACATCTGGTAGCGGCGCGCGATCTCGGCGAGATCGAACGGCCCGGCGATCGGCAGCGCGGGCGGCAGGTGCGAGCGCCACAGCTTCTCGCGCATCTCCTCGTCGGGGAACGGGAACGTGAGGCGCAGGGACAGCCGGCGCTTGAACGCGCTGTCGATCGCGGTGCCGAAGTTCGTCGTCAGGATCGCGATGCCCTCGAACGTGTCGATGCGCTGGAGCAGGTAGTTGACCTCGAGGTTCGCGTAGCGATCGACCGAGCTCCGGACCTCGGTGCGCTTGCCGAACAGCGAGTCGGCCTCGTCGAACAGGATGATCGTGTTGCCGTCCTCGGCGGCGTCGAACAGGCGCGCGAGGTTCTGCTCGGTCTCGCCGATCCACTTCGACATCACGCGCGAGAGATCGACGCGGTAGAGGTCCATGCCGAGCTCGTTCGCGATCGCGCTCGCGACGAGCGTCTTGCCGGTGCCGGGCCCGCCCTGGAACAGCGCCGTCACGCCGCGCGACGTCGACAGCAGGCGATCGAAGCCCCACGCGTCGAACACGATCCGGCGGTGCTTGATGCGCGCGATCAGCTCGGTGAGGCTGTCCTGGATGTCGGCGGGCAGGATCACCTGCTCCCAGCTCGCGAGGCGCGTGACGCGGTTCGCGATCGCGCCGAGGCGCGTGTCGAGGTGCTGGCGGATGCCGGCCTCGAAGCGCGGGCCGGCGTCGGAGGCGGTGTCGCCGGCGCGCGCGATCGCGGCGCCGACGCGCTCGATCACGCCGGGCGCGACGGCGTAGCGATCGGCCAGCTCGCCGAGCTCTCCGACGCGGAGCCCGTGCGCGGCCAGCGTGCGCTCCCAGCTGGTGAGCCGATCGGTGAGCGAGAGCGGCGGCAGATCGACGAGCACGTAGCCCGGATCGAGCAGCACCTGCGCGTCCCCCGGCAGCCGCACCGCGAGCGGCCCCGCGTGGCGGCGCAGGATGTCGCGCACCTGGTCGCGCGTGACGACGTCGTGGCTCGCGATCGCTTCGAGGCCGTCGATGCACGGCAGGAGCCCCGCGAGGTGGGTGCGGTCGAGCGCGACGGCGAGCTCCCCGGCGCGCGCGCGCGCGTCGCGCACGATCGGGGTCGCGTCGATCACGCCGAGGCGCCGGTTCGCCGCGGCCGCGATCGCGGCGAGCAGCGTGTGGCGGCCAGAGCCGACGCGGCCGCGGACCGCGATCCGCAGCGGCGCGGCGGCGCGGCCGAGGTCGGCCACGAGCGCGTGCTTGACGGCGCTGGGGATCCGCAGCTCCTCGAGCGTGCGATCGGCGGCGCGCGCGGTGACCGCGTGCGCGAGCTCGGCGAGGGCGTCCGCGCCGCGCAGGAGCTTCTGCGCGACGGGATCGGCGAGGAGCGGCAGGAACGGCCGCATCCGCCCGGGCTGGATCCGCACGACGCCGTGGCGGATCAGCGGGCCGTCGTCGTCGAGCTCGAGCGCGATCTGCGCGCGGTCCGCGAGGTCCGCGCGGTCGGCGAGGATCTCGGTGAGCAGGTGCTCGTCGACGAGCGGCCGCCCATCGTCATTCGCGAGGATGCCATAGAGCCGCGCGGTCTCGCCCCACAGGCTCGGCGCGGCGACGAGCAGCAGCATGTCGCGCGCGAGCGCCGACAGCCCCAGCTCCGCGCCGAGCGCGTCGAGCGGCGAGAGCCGCGGCGCGGCGGTGCGGCGCGCCTCGTTGGCAGCGCGCGCGGCCTCGTCGAGCCGGTGCTGGGCCGCCGCGACCTCCTCGAGCGCGAGGCCGCGCTGGCCCGCGGCGACGCCGCTGACCTCGCTCGCGAACGGCAGGCCGACGCCTTGCGGGTAGGCGAGCCGGCCCTCGTCCCAGGCGCGCGCGATCGCGACGTTGAGCATCGCGATCGCGAGGTCGCGGTGGCGCGCGTGCAGCATCGCCGCCAGGCTCCCGGTCACCGGCTCGCGGGACGCGCGCGCCGGCAACGCGCCAGAGGCGAGCGAGAGCCCGGCCGCGGCGAACGGATCGGCGGCGGGCGCGGGATCGGCGGCGGGCGCCGGATCGGCGGGCGGCGGGTCGGCGGGCGGCGGCTCGGCGGGCGGCGGCTCGGCGGCGGGGGGCGGGGCTGCGGAGGCGGGCGGCGGACGCGCCGGGGCGGCCGCTGCGGCCGCGATCAGGTCGGGGACGGCGACGTGGACGACCGCCGCCGGATCGTCGACGAGGCGCAGCGCGATCTGGCGCGCGCTGTCGTCGATCGCCACCTCCGCGATCGCGCGCGACTCCTGGTAGTCGACGATCACCCGCCCGAAGCGGAGATCGATCAGCACGAGGCGCGAGTCGCGCGTGTGGACGAGCGCGACGCCGCGCGCGGGCGCGAACCGGATGTCCTCGGCGTTGCCGACGGTGATGCGGTGGAGCAGCGCGCCGTCGCGCAGCCCGACGATCGCGATGGTGTGGCTCCCGGCGGCGGCGACGACGACCGCGGCCGCCTTGCCGTCGAGGACGATCGCGCCATCGATAACGCTGCCGGCCGGCGCGAGCGAGATCGACCACCGCGTCGTCTCCTGATCGCGCAGCGAGAGCCGGTTGCGGCTCGCGAGGAGCGTGCGCGTCGACGACAGCGGCAGCGCGAAGTCGATCTCGGGCGGGAGCGGCGCGGCGGTGAGCGCGCGCTCGTGCGAGATCAGCACCACCTGCGAGCCGAGCCAGCTCGCGAGCCGCGCGGCCGGCGCGCGCAGGAGGCGGCCCGCGGGGCCGGGCTCCGGCACCGAGACCGAGCCGAGCGCGACGCCCGCGGCGTCGTACGCGTGGAGCCGGGCCGGCGCGCCCGCGACGATCCAGATCTGGTCGGCGACGGCCGCGAACGCGTGGATCTCGGCCGCGGCGATCGCGACGCGCGGGGACCGCTCGCGCAGATCGACGACGCCGAGCCCGCTCGCGTCGCGCACGAGGATCCGTTCGCCGTCGCGCGCGAGCTCGATCGAGCGCCCCACCGCGGCGAGTATACGCGCAGGCCGCGTTGACTTGGCATCCGCGCCTCGTAGGCTTGCGCGATGTCCGAGGCCGGTGCGCTCGTGGCGGCCGCGTGGCGCGACGGGGTCGACGCGGACGATCGCGCCCGGCTCGACGCTGCCGGCGGCGCGGTCGACGCGGACGATCGCGCCCGGCTCGACGCTGCCGGCGGCGCGGACCCCGAGCTCGCGCTGTTCGCCGCGGCGTGCCGGCTGATCTGCGGGCAGCCCGCGGCGCTGCCGCCGCCTCCCGCGGACCCGGCTGCCGCGGTCGTGCACGCCGCCGCGGCGGCGCTGGCCGCGGCGCTGGCGCGCGACGTCGCCGCGCTCGAGCGCGCGGCCGCGCAGCTCGGCGAGGCGCTCGCGGAGCTGGCTCCCAACGCGCCGCGCGCGCTCGCGGCGCACGCGTGGGCCGACCTCGCGCTCGGCGAGATCGCGCGCGCGACCGGTGATCGCCGCGTCGCCCACCAGCGGTACACGGCGGCCGCTGCCCCCGGGCGGCCAGTGGCGCTGCGGCTCGCGGCGATGTCCCGGCTCGTCGAGCTGGCGGTCGAGCGCCGCGATCTCGCGACGGCCCGCGACGGCGCGCGCAAGGCGGCGCTGGTGGCGGAGGCGCATGGGCGGCGCGCGCAGGCGGCGCGCGCGCGCCTCGCGGGCGGGCTGCTCGACTACGCCGCGGGCGATCTCGCGGCGATGCGCGAGTCGCTCGGCGCGCGCACCGACGAGCCGATCGCCCGGGTCTTGCTCGCCACCGCTGAGCCCGCCGAGCGCGCGCTCCCGCTTTTGGCCGAGGCGCTCCGCGATGCCGCCGCCCGCGGGGACGCGCTGATCTACGCGCTGTGCATCCAGCTCGGGGTTCGCCGCTACCGCGCGCTGGGCCGCGACGACGACGCGCGGACCCTCCTCGTGACCGGGATCGCGCAGCTCGCCGGCCCGGCGCCAGCGCTCGCCGAAGTGTTGGCGGAGCTGACCGACCGCGCCACTCCCGCATAAGTACGCGAGAGCGAGCGCCTTTCGCGCTCGTGCGATTTCCCTGTCACATCGCGCGCGCCGCGGCCTCTACCTGACGGGGGTGCGACGAGCGAGGGCTCGCCGCATCTCCACCCGAACGAGGATGATGCGCGAAGCCTTACGCCAGCACAGCTGGGAGCGCGATCACGATCGCGCCGCCGAGGAGGAGCTCGACCTCGAGCTCCTGGCGTGGCCGGGCAAGCGCGCGCCCACCTCCGAGGTGGAGCACTCGGCGAGCCTCCAGCGCGATCGCGATCTCGAGCACCTGCGCACGACGCTCGCGGAGATGGACGCTGGCGGCGCGGCGCTGCTCGCTCCGCTCGCTGGCGCGGCGGTCGACGATCCGGAGTCGGCGCGCGGCCGCTATCAGCTCGCGCACGAGCTGGTGGACGCGGCCTTGGGCCAGCGCACGGACGGCGCCGCGCTGGAGCTCGCGGGGCGGCTCCCCCTCGGCTCGTCGGGCGCCGAGCCCGCGATCGAGGCCGGCGCCGAGATCCTGCGCGAGTACGCGCAGGCGTACCCGTTCCCCGACGCGGCGCAAGCGCAGGCGTCGCAGCCCGACGCGAAGCCGGCGGATGCGAACGCTCAGGCTCAGGCCGTGGATGCGCAGGCCCAGGCCGCGACGCCAGCGACCGCGACGCCAGCGACGTCGAAGCAGACGTCGAAGCAAGCGTCGAAGCAGGCGTCGAAGCAGGCGGCTGCGAGCGGCTCGAAGCCGGCGGCTGCCGATCCAACGTCGGCGGCTGCCGATCCGAAGCCGGCGGCTGCCGAGCAGCAGAAGACGCCGGTCGATCGACGCCCCGAATTCGACGTTTCGGTCCAGCTCGCGACCGCGATGCCGTCGAAGATCGAGGCGTGGCCGAGCCAGCTCGAGCGGCTCGAGCGCGCGAGCCAGCTCGCGCAGCCCGCGCAACCGGCGCAGCCCGCGCAGCCCGCGCAGCCCGCGCAGTCGACGCAGCCCGCGCAGCCGGCGCAGCTCGCGCAGCCGACGCAGCCGGCGCAGCCGGCGCAGCCGACGCAGCCGGCGCAGCTCGCGCAGCCCGCGCAGCCGACGCAGCCCGCGCAGCTCGCGCAGCCGGCGCAGCCGGCGCAGCCCGCGCAGCCTGCGCCTCACGACAAGACGCTCAACGAGGGCGCGAAGCTCGACGAGAAGAAGCACGCGGAGCACGCGCGCGCCGAGGATTGGTACCGCGCCGGCCTCGAGCAGATCACCGCCCGCCAGCCCGACGCGGCTCACGCGCCGATCCACCTCCGCGACGGGCTGATCGACGCGCACCCCGGCCTCGCCGCTGGCGCGCGCGCGCTCGACGCCGTTCGGCAGCCCGAGGCGCGGCGCGACGACCTCGCGCTCGATCCGCAGCACCTCGCGCACCGGCCCGAGGCTCCGGGAACCCCGGCGACCCCGGCGACCCCGGCGACCCCGGCGACCCCGGCGCCACTCGCGCCGGGCCTGGCCGCGTACGATCCGCACGGTGCTGCGCCGATCCCGGCCCCGAAGGCGCACGGCGGTGGCGGCGGGTTCGCGAAGCCGCCGAAGTCGCCCGAGCTGCCGCCGCCGCCGCAGAGCGCGAACCAGAGCGCGATCAACGCGTACATCGACAAGGCGCGCAAAGATCGCGACGCCGCCCGCGCGCAGGTCGGCGCGCAGCAGCTCGCGAAGTGCGCGCAGGTGAACGTCGACGTGAACGCCGTGCCGGTGCTCGCCAAGCAGCAGCAGGACGCGGCGCTCGCGAAGCTGCGCGCCGAGGCCGAGAAGGAGAAGCAGCAGGCCGCGCAGAAGGCCGCCGAGCAGCAGCAGCAGCAGGGCCCGGTCACGCTCGAATCGCTCAAGGAGAAGCTCGAGGCCAAGGCCGCCGAGGACAAGCAGCAGCTCCAGAGCACGTTCGAGCGCAAGCAGGCCGAGCTCCAGATCAAGCTCGAGACCAAGAAGGCGACGCTCGAGGCCGAGACCAAGAAGCAGATCGACAACCTGAAGGAGCAGGACAAGAAGAAGCAGGCCGAGGCGGAGAGCGCCTGGAAGACGAAGAAGGCCGAGCTCGAGAAGTCGCGCGACGACCTCGTGACCCAGGTCCGCAAGCAGGTCGAGTCGGACCGGATCCGCCTCGAGAAGGACAAGAACAAGCTGTTCGTGAAGGCGAACGAGCGCAAGGAGCAGCTCGAGCGCGACCGCGACCGCGACGTCAAGAAGGCGCAAGAGACCGGCGAGAAGAACGCCGCCGACATCGAGGCCAAGGGGCACGCGCTCGCGCAGGCCAAGCGCCAGGAAGGCCAGACCAAGGCGTCGCAGATCCGCAGCGCCGCCGCGACCAAGGCAAACGCGGCCGCCACCCCCGACGAGCAGACGCGGATCAAGAACGAGGCCGAGGGCCAGGCCAGCGCCGAGCTCGCCAAGCTCAACAAGATCGCCGACGACCTCGACGTCAAGGCCAAGCTCGACGCCAAGGCGGTGCGCGCCGACGCCGAGAAGCAGGTCAACTCGCTCAAGGACGCGTGCACCAAGGCGATCGCCGACGCGAAGGCCACCGCCGACAAGCAGGTCGCCGCGATCGACGAGAAGGTGAATTCGCTCGCCCCCCTGGCCGACCAGAAGATCAAGCAGACCGAGGAGAATCTAAAGAAGCAGCTCGACGAGGGGCACAAGAAGCTCGCCGAGAAGCTCAAGGGCTCCGAGCAGAAGATCCAGGAGCTCGAGAAGCAGGGCGCGGAGAAGCTCGCCAAGCTCGAGGGCGACGCGAAGCGGGACCTCCAGAAGGAGTACGACACCCAGCTAAAGGCCATCGACACGCGCGTCGAGGCCGCCCGCAAGCAGCTCGCCGCGGGCAACGAGAAGAACCTCAAGGCGCTCGAGAAGATGGTCGAGCAGACCGTCGCCGCGATCGACAAGGCCGTCGTCACCGCCGAGCAGAAGTTCGACGCGCGGATCGCCACCGCCGAGAAGCAGGCGCAGGCGGTGATCGTCGAGCAACTCCGCAAGATCAAGACGGAGGCCGACCACGCGCTGCAAGCGATCGACCAGGCGTTCGCCGACGCGATGAAGCGGCTCGACGACGCCGTCCTTGCCACTCACAAGCAGATGGAGGAGCTCGCGCAGGGCAAGATGCTCGAGCTCGAGGTCCACGTCGCGACGCTGCTCAACGATCTCGGCGAGGGCTCGCGGCTCGAGGCCGTCAAGCAGCAGCTCGCCGAGTACATCAAGCGCGGCCAGAAGATCCCGGCCGGCTACGGCCAGACCGCGCCGCCGACGCCGCCGTCGGGCGCCGACGCCGCCAAGAAGGACGAGAAGCAGGACGCGAAGAAAGACGCCAAGAAAGACGCCAAGCAGGACGACAAGAAAGACGCCAAGCCCGCCGATCCCGACGCCGAGGCGCAGGCCAAGCTGCTCGATCCCAAGAACCTGTCCCCCGAGGGCATCGAGGCGAAGGTCCAGCAGCAGCTCAAGGAGGGCCAGAAGGCCACCAGCGTCGGCGCGACCGACGCGGCCGAGCAGCAGATGGCCTCGGCGCGCAAGGCGACCGCCGAGGGCATGCAGCAGTTCTACGGCGGCAAGGTCGCCGACCTCGACAAGATCAAGGACGGCGATCCCGAGGCCATCCAGAAGCTCGGCGAGCAGGCCGACAAGCAGCGCAAGGCCGAGGAGGCCGGCCGCAAGGCCGCCGAGGACCTCAAGGCGACCACGCAGAAGAAGAACTGGTACGGCGGCACGAAGGACCCCGATCCGAAGGAGATCCTGAAGACGCTCGAGGGCGCCGATCCCGCGCAGCTCGAGGCCATGCGCGAGGCGCTCAAGAAGGACGGCATCAACCTCGACGAGTTCGTCCAGCAGCACATGGGCTCGGCCGGGCAGCTCGAGGAGGCGCGCGTGCGCCTCACCGGCGATCCGGAGATGGGCGACATCATCGCGCTCAAGAACTCCAGCGGCCACGAGCTCACCGGCAACCAGAAGCTCCTGATCGCCTCGACCGGCCTCGCCGGGCTCGCGTTCGTCGCGATCAACGGCGATTCCAACCTCGGCGCGGACAAGGACCGGATCCGCGAGATCCTCGAGCGCCGCAAGAACGACCCCGAGTTCATCAAGAAGTTCGAGGAGGTCTACGGCCGCCCCATCGGCGACTTCCTCGCGCGCACCGGCACCTCCGATCAGGCCGCCGCCCTGGGCCTACCGAAGCCCGAGGTCGAGAGCCGCACGAAGGAGGAGATCCAGAAGCAGGCCACCGCCGAATCCGAGAAGCTGCTCGCCGATCCCAAGAACCAGGGGAAGATCGATCCGAAGAAGGTCGGCCCCAAGACCGCGAACATGATCGAGGCGCTCGGCGGCTTCCACCTCGACGGCACGCGCGCCGACATGGTGCAAGCCAACCTGAAGGACCTGTCGCCCGAGGAGCTCGCGTACCTCAAGGCCGACTACAAGGCGCGGACCGGCCGCGACCTCGATCGCGACCTCGAGAAGCAGCTCTCCGGCGCGGCGCTCGCCGAGTCGAAGGCGACCCTGCGCAACGACAAGACCACCGCGACCGTCAACAAGATCCTCGGCGCCGAGGAGAGCAGCCTCCTGCCGATGACCGTCGACGACAAGAAGCTGCAGGACGCGCTGCGCGAGCTCAAGGATCCCGCCGAGCGGCGCGCCGTGCTCGAGGCGTACAAGAAGCGCACCGGCCGCGACCTCGCCGACGTCATCACCGAGAAGATGACCGGCAACGACGAGAAGCTCGCGCTCGCGCTCGCCGAGGGCGACACGCTGAAGGCGCAGATGGTCGAGCTCGACGAGGCCGCCCACGGCGGCTTCCTGAACGGGCTGCACCAGGCCATCGCCGAGCGGACCGGGCTGCCCACCGAGCAGCTCACGCGCGCCATGGTCAACGGCGTGCTCGGCCCGCTCGCCACCACCGCCGGCCTCTACTCCGCGATCACCGGCGACAAGCTCGTGATCGGCGGCTTCGAGATCGAGAACGGCAGCATCCACAAGGTCGACTCCGACAAGATCTTCGAGATCCTCGAGCAGAACCCAAACCCAGCCGACCGCGAGCGCCTGAAGGCGCTCTACAAGGCCAAGACCGGCAAGGATCTCGACGACGACATGCGGCACAGCCTCGGTGCCGGCGGCGTCACCGGCATCAACGACAACAAGTTCCAGGCGTACCAGGCGCTGATGGAGGGCCGGACCGCCGATTACCACGCGCACCGCATGGACGACGCCGTGTTCGGCCTGAACGACACCAAGGCGCTGTGCAAGCAGCTCGAGGGCAAGAGCGAGTGGGAGCGCAAGGCGATCATCGACGCCTACAACAAGAAGCACGGCGGCGATCCGCAGGCGTTCGTCACGATGATGAACGCGCAGCTCGACGGCCTCGACAAGGAGAAGGTCGAGCTGCTCGCGACCATGAAGGACGACGCGCGGACCGGCGTCGTCAAGCTGCCCGACGAGTTCGTGCTCCGCTACGCGCAGGACAGCGTCTGGAACCGGACCGCGAAGTTCATCGACGAGAACACGAAGATCTTCGACAAGTACCCGATCCTGTACGCCGTCCCCGGGCTCAAGGACGTGAAGACCGCCGCGTACTTCATGCGCGGCTGGGGCGTCGACAACGACGCGATCAAGGAGACGCTCAAGGGCAAGTCCAAGGACGAGATCGCCGAGCTCAAGAAGAAGTACCCCGACCTCGAGAAGGACCTCATGTACGCGCTGTCCGGGCGCGACGCGTTCGAGGTCAAGCTCATGCTCGACGAGGGCGAGCCGCAGACGCCCGAGGAGAAGATCAAGCGGCAGCTCAAGCTCTACGAGTTCGACCGCGGCAGCGCCGGCGCGTGGTTCCCCGGCACCGAGAAGTTCTCGAACGCGATCGTCGACCTGGTCTCGCCGTCCGGCGGGCTCATGGACGTGGAGGCCAAGCAGCTGCGCGAGCAGCTCGCGCTCCTCCAGTCCGGCGGCCAGCTGACGCCCGAGCAGCAGCAGCGGCTCGACGTCTCGCTCGCGGTGATGAACCAGGCGTCGACGAACTTCATCGCCGCGCGCGAGGAGGTCACCGGCGCGATCGCGACCGCCGTCGGCGCCGTGGTCGGCGCGGTCGTCACCGTGCTCACCGGCGGCGTCGCCGGCGCGATCCTCGCGGCGCTCGCGACCGGGCTGTCGACGATGGCCGTCAAGGTCGCGATGCTCGGCCAGGCGTACGGGCGCAACGAGATGGGCGTGGACCTCGCCATGATGGCCGTGCAGGTCGCGACCGCCGGCATCGGCGCTGGCGTCGGCGCCAAGAGCTTCCTCGGCCAGGTGCTGACCGGCGCGATCGGCAACGCCGCGTCGTCGTTCGTGCAGACCGCGATCACGAGCAAGGACGCGCACGATCTGCTCGGGCTGCTCGCGCAGGCGTCGAAGGCCGGGCTCGTCGGCTTCCTGTCCGGTGCGGCCAGCTCGGCGGCGACGTTCGGGCTCGGCAAGGCGATGGAGAAGCTCTCGCTCCGGGCGTACGGCAAGAACCTGTTCGGCGATGGCGCCACGCTCGGCGCGACGTTCTTCAAGGGCTTCGTGACCGGCGCCGGCTCGTCGGTGGCGAGCATGTTCGTCGAGGCCGCCGCGAACCCCGAGATGCTGTCGGGCAACTGGGACGCGATCTTCGCGCAGGTGCTGCGGACCACGATCGAGGGCGGGCTCACGAACGCGATCTCGGAGACCGCCGAGGCGTACGGCGATCAGCGCCGCGCGGCGAAGCAGACGCTGCGCGAGGCCACCGACGCGGCGAAGGCCGTCAAGGCCGCGGGCGGCTCGCTCGAGGAGCAGCAGCAGGCGTTCGCCGAGGTGATGTCGCGCGGCATGGACCGCGAGGCCGCGGCCGCGCCGCCCAAGGAGCAGGAGCCGCCGCCGAGCACGCCCGACGAGATCGAGCAGCGGCGGCAGAAGGAGCCCGCACCGGCGGACAACGATCCGGCCCCGGTTTCGGATGCGCCCGCGCCCGCCACCACTGGCGGGCAGACGGTCCACGCCGACGACGTCAAGCAGCAGATCGCCGCCGTGGCGCAGGGCAAGCACGATCCGGCCGACCCGGCCCGCCCGCGCCCCGCGTCGCAGGATGCGCCCGCGCCCGCGCTGCATGACGGCCCCGCGCCCGCGCCGCACGACGCGCCCGCGCCCGCGCCGCACGATGCCCCCGCGCCCGCCACGCGAGGCACCGCCGACGAGCCGCGCGGCAAGCAGATCGCCGCCGACGCGCCCGCGGAGAACCAGCTGACCGGCAAGACGCGCGCCGAGGCGCAGGAGCAGCTGTACGCCATCCTCGACGACGCGCGGTCTGTCGCGAACAAGTACCCCGAGCCCGCGAACCGCTTGTCCTCGCCCGCCGAGCTCGAGGCCACCCTGCGCAAGAACGGCGTCACCGATCCGCACACGATCGCGGCCGCCATGGAGCGCTCTAAGTTCGTGTTCCCCGGCAACGAGGGGCAGGTTCGCCGGTACGAGGGCCCCGGCCTCGAGAGCGACCGCCACTTCGGCGAGACGCCCACGTCGCCGATCATCCGCGTCGCGACCGGCGAGAGCGCCATCGTCACCGTGCGGCCCGGCCAGGATCCCAAGCTCGTCTCGACGGACTACGCCGGGTGTGGCGCCACGATCATCCGCGGCGTCGACAAGGACGGCAACACCGTCATCCTCCTCGGCCACGTCTTCCAGCAGGACACGCAGGGGCACCTCGCGCGCCTGAACGAGGACCTCGGCATGATGCGCGGGCTCGGCGTCACCGGACTCGAGGTCACCGTGGTGCCCGGCAAGTCCGACCACGGCCCGCAGATCACCTCCGCGGGCGAGCTCGGCCAGCAGCTCGGCCCCGACGTTGGCGTCCGGGTCGTCGACAAGGGCGGCGAGGACAAGCACACGCACGTCGTCGTCGACAAGGACGGCGCCGCGGTGTTCGAGGGCCCCCTCAAGAAGCAGAAGCTGCCCGAGGTGATCGCGACGCACGCGTTCGGCGACGAGCCGCACCCGCGCGGCAAGAAGATCTCCGGGGAGGCGTCCGGGGAGATGGACGACTTCGGGAGCTCCCTCAACGACGATCTCGGCCTCGCCGCGCCCACCGCGCACAGCGCGCCCAAGGACGGCGCGTGGCAGCGCCCCGGCGACGGCGCCGAGCTGCCGCACGCCGAGCGTGAGCACCTCGCCCGCGTCGACGAGCGCAAGCAGAAGCTGCTCGACGCCGATCCGGCGCTGTCGCCGCGCGAGGCCGAGCGCCGCGCGCGCAGCGAGCTGCTCCACGAGATCTCGGACGCCGAGGCCGGCCCCGTCGCGCGGGCCGCGCAGGGCTTCCGCGACGCGGTCCGCACCGGCGACGGCGCCACCGCCGTCGCGGCGCTCGGCGGGATCACCGATCTCTCGCAGCGCCGCGCGCTGATCCAGGAGCTCCGCCGCGCCAACGGTGACGCGCCGCTGCACGAGCTCCTCGGCAAGCTCCCGCCCGAGCACCGCGCGCAGATCGACGCGCACCTCGCCGCGCTGCGCGCCAACCCCGCGCAGGTCGCCGCGGCCGAGCAGCTCCTCGCCGCCCAGCACGCGGCGCGCGAGAGCTTCGATCGCGCCCGGGCCTCCGGCGATCCCGCCGCCGAGCTCGCCGCGCAGAAGGAGTGGGCCCGCGCGCGGCAGGCCGCCCTCGACGCCATCGTCGACGCGTACGGCATCGACGACAGCCAGGTCACGCAGCGCAAGGCGACCGACGCGATGGGCTACGGCCTGCCGCGCGGCGCGATCGGCACGTCGTCCTCCGGCGGCGGCTCCGTGGCGGAGGCGCTCCCCGACGGGCGCGTCATCGCCAAGAACGACGGCCACGCGCTGTTCGTCGATCCGCGGACCGGCGAGCCGCGCAGCGCCGCGTTCATCGCCGCCGCGCTCGGGCACGAGATCGAGGCGCACGTCGAGCAGCTCCGCGGCGGGCGCTACAGCAAGATCGCCCCCGAGGGCCACGTCGACGTCGGCACCGCGATCAACGAGGCCGAGGCGTACAGCTACATGCTGCGCGAGGCGGACCGGTACGGGCTCTCGCAGGAGGATCGCGCGTGGGCCCAGCGCCGTCTCGACGCCGAGCTCGCCACGCTCGCGGCGCACGATCCCGAGGCGCACCGCCGCGCGCTCGCCGGCGACTTCAGCGTGCCCGGGCACGCCACCGAGGACGCGCCGCTCACGCCGTGGCAGCCGCACGGCGGCGAGGACCCCGCGGCGCACAAGCTGCGCGACGCCGCCCTCGACGAGCTGCGCGGCAAGCAGGTGTCCGGCGAGCCCGCCCAGGGCCTCGCCGACCCGAAGACCATGGAGTCGTTCGCCGACCGGATGAAGTCCGTCGAGCAGGACTGGGCCAGCCTGTCGCCGAAGGGGCGCGAGGAGCGGATCGGGGACGCGATCAACGCGGCGCTCCGCGCGCACGGTCTGCCGGAGCTCGTGCTGCACGCGACCGATCTCGGCACCGACAAGGGCAAGTTCTATGCGGACCGGTGGGCGATCCACGTCCAGCAGGGCGTGCTGGAGGGCCAGGCCATCGATCTCGACGCCATGACCGACCTCGTCGGCACGGCGCTGCACGAGGCCCGCCAGGCCGAGCAGCGCTACCTCATGGCGCGCGCGCTGCTCGCAGACGGCACCCTGTCGCCCGCGCAGATCGCCGCGGAGCTCGGCATGCCCGTGCGGGTCGTCGAGCACGCGGAGGTAGCGAACCGGCAGGCCGAGCTATCTCCCGAGCAGCGGCAGCTCGCCGCGGACGGCCTTGCCAGCCATCACGAGTCCGCCGCCGACCCGCGCGCGCGCGCGATCCGCGGTGTCTCCACGCTCGCCCCCGAGGACGGGGGCATCGGGTCCGACGGCAAGCCGCGCATGGAGACCCAGACCTACTCGCTGGATGGCCACAGCTTCCAGAACGACATCCGGAAGGTGTCGCCCGAGGCGCGCCACGTGATCCGCCAGCTCGAGGCGAAGGGCTCCGTGCGAGTCGACCAGCTCCACGCTGATGATCTAATCGCGATCTCCAAGTGGTTCGGAAAGGAGATCGGTGTGGTGCAGTCGCCCATCGGTCAGCTGCGCGTGATCCTCGGGACCGAGAATGGCGTCCTCAAGCGGCAGATCGCGCCTGGCGAGACATTCATTGTCCACACGCACCCTGTGATGGTGAGTCAGAAAGATCACTTCGGGACTGATCTGCCGAATGCCGGCAAGCACGTCGAGGCGGTGATCGACTGGGCCGGCCAGATCACGTACTTCACGCAGAAGGACCACGCGCGCGGCACCGGCGGGCTCCTGAACCCGATCCGGTCCGACGGCACCGTCGAGCCGATGCGCGACTACCAGGCTGCGTTCATGGACGACGCCGGCAACATCGTCGGGTTCGCGCGCATCGACGTCATCGAAGAGCCCACCGGCACGCGCGTCGTGGTGCGCGAGTAGCCGAAGCCAGGTAGCCTGCCTGCCGAGGAATGAGAGCGCCATGAACCTGTCGCGTTGCGTCGCCTGCGACTTGCCGGTCCTCGAGCTCGAGGGTCAGTTCACCAAGCTCGACTCGTTCTTCATCCAGCAGGGCGCGCCGCCGCCCGAGACCGCCGGGTGGTGGCACGCGCGCTGCCTCGCCGGCTCCGCCGCCGCCCCCGCGTGGTACGCGGCCCGGCTCCGCAGCTACCGCGACATGCGGCGATTCGAGCCCATCGCCGAGCCAGCAGGGTGGACGGTGCTGCGCAGCCCCCAGCGCGACAAGGTCCTCGCGCTCGCGCAAAGCGGCGAGCTGCTCGAGCTGTCGGCCTATCCCCGCAAGCAGGGGCGCGCGGTGGACGGCGGCGTGATCGTCCCGCACGTCGACGAGGAGTTTCACCTCGAGCTAGAAGATGCGGCGATCATCGACACGATCAAGGTCGAGCTCGCCGCGTCAGGCACGTATCCGCTCTCCGCCGTCCTCGCGGCTCTCGGGATCGCCGACCGGGTCGTCCATCCGGAGGCGCTGGAGCGCGGCGCGTTTCACCGCGTGCGCTCGCTCGAGGAGCACTGGGGGCCGCACGCGGTGTCGGCGCGCGTCGAGTACGGCGTGTTCATCCCTGCCGAGGTGGCGCCCTTCCTCGGCGGAGCGGCGTGAGGGAGCACGCGCGGGAGCGCGCCTGACCGGAGCCGCGACCTCGTCGGTGCGGGCCGATAACTCACCCAGCCGTCCCCGGCGTGCAACTGCGCCGCTGTCCGCGTGTCCCACCCCCGTGCGCCTCCTCGCGATAGCGGCCATCGCGGCCATCGCGGCCATCGCGGCCTGCGGAGCTCCCGCGGTGCCGCGCGCGCCCGTGGCGCCCGCTGCGCCCGCCGCGTCGCGCACCGTCGCGGTCCCCGCGGTCCCCGCGGTCTCCGCGTCGTCCGCGCCGTCTGCGTCGTCCGCGCGGCCCGCGCCGCCCGCGCCGACGTCCGCCGAGCTCGCCGACGCGGCCACGCGGGCCGCGCTCGACGCCCTCGCCGCGCGCGACTTCGCCGCCGTCACCCGAGCATTTGCTCCCGCCAGCGCGCCGACGCCCGCCCAGGTCGCGGCCGTATGGGCGAACCGAGCCGGCGCGATGGGCGCGGTCACGCGCTGGTCGATCGCCGACCGCACGCGCCAGGATGGCTTCGAGACCCGCATCGTGCGCATCGAGCTCGAGCGCGGCCAGCTCCAGGGCTTGCTCGTGATCACGCCCGAGACCGACCGGCTCGCGAGCCTGTTCCTCGCAAAGCCCACGCCGCCGCCGCGCTACATCGTGCCTGCACGGTTCCGCGAGGAGCCCATCACCGTCGGTGCCGCACCGTACCTGCTCTCCGGCACGCTCACCCTGCCGGCCGGTCCCGGGCCGTTCCCCGCCACCGTGCTCGTGCACGGCTCCGGCCCCAACGATCGCGACTCGACCGTCGGCTCGAACAAGATCTTCAAGGATCTCGCCCAGGGCCTCGCGTCCGCCGGGATCGCCGTCCTGCGCTACGACAAGCGCACGTTCCAGTACGGCGATCAGCTCACCAACGCGATCACGATCGACGAGGAGGTCGTCGACGACGCCGTCGCCGCGACCCGCGCGCTCGCGGCGCGCCCCGAGATCGACGCCCGCCGGCTGTTCGTGATCGGCCACAGCCTCGGCGGCCTGCTCGCGCCCGAGATCGCCGCGCGCGCCGGCAGCGTCGCTGGCGCCGTCCTGCTCGCCCCGCCTGGCCGCTCGCCCTGGAACATCCTCCGCGCGCAGCTGCGCTACTTGCACGCGCCGCGCGAGACCCGGGCCTCCATCGAGCGCGCGATGATCGAGAACACGTTCGGCGGCACCACCGGCATGCTCGGGATGCCGCACGCGTACTGGACCGATCTGGAGAGCCGTGACGGCGTCGCGGAGGCAGCCTCCCTTGGCAAGCCCGTGCTCGTGCTACACGGCGACCGCGACTACCAGGTCACCGCCGAGGATCGCGCCGTCTGGAAGCAGGGCCTCGCCCGCGTCCGCAACGTCGAATTTGCGACGCTGCCTGGCGACAACCACCTGTTCATCCGCGGCAATAACACTCCCGGCCCCGCCGAGTACAAGCTCCCCGGCCACGTCGACGATCGCGTGGTCGCCCGCACGATCGCGTTCATCCGCCGTCGCTGATCCCGACGCTGACGCGCCAGGAGGGATACCAGGAATACATCGGCTGACCGCCCCTCGTCATCTTCGTCGAGCCCCACGCTGAGCTGAAGCTCAACACCGAGGCTCGGGGGCCGGCCGCAAGCGCAGGATCAAGCTGCGCTGATTGCCGGCCGCGTCGACGGCAACGATCTGAGTGGGAATAGCGTGGGAGCGCCCTCGTTTCGACCGAAGAGGCGGGCTAAGGCCATGGCGATCGTTCGTGCGACTGCCCTCGGTGCCCCTCACCTCTCACGCCGTTACGGCCGCTTCTTCGATGCTGGAAGCTTCTTTCGTATACCGACTTCGCCCTTAGATACTGGAAGCCCCTTTCGCGTGCCGGTTCCAACCACAACAATTGGATGCCACCGCTTATGAGGATCCGAGAGTTTCCATTCTGCTTCGATCACGTGCTTCGTAATGTAGTTTCCAGTCTGATACATGACAAAGTAGAACTCGGTCCAATCGAGCGATCCACTATAACCATGGATGTCTTCGTAAACCTCCCCTAGGGTCTTTTTAGCTTCCGCTTCGGAATCTGCGAACTTGTACTCAATCGCAGCCTTGAGACTACGAACCCCGAAGTCGGGTTTGTACGTCTTAGACGGCTTACTGATCGGAATCTCGCGACCTATATCTGGAAAAACGAAGCGGAGATGAGAGTGGATCGTCCGTTTCACGTCTGCTTCATTGGCGGGCGCGATCTTCTGAAATTCAACGATCGCTGCCGTCTGCTCAAGTAATTGGACGAGCAGATCATGCTTAGCGCGTTCGATATCACCTATGCCAGTCGCGGCAAAAAGCGCCTGCGAGATTTTTTCGAGCACGTCTAATCCAGTCGAATATGCATAATCCCCCGATGAGTTTACCCGCATATGCGTCAGCCCCAATTTGAGTTGCTTCCTCCAGCGACGGCGAAGCTCCTCCAGTGCCTGGTTTGCGCCAGCTATCTCAAGTGCAAAACACAGCTTAAGATACATTTGATCGAGCAGGCTTTCGAGGCGCTCCTCCTCTGAGCTGTAGTCGGGGTCCGTGTAGGGGATGCCACGAAAAATCATGCTCTCGAGCTCGGCCACACTGTTTCGAGCAGTCACTAAATCGAATTCGAAGTCTTCCTTGAAGCGCTTTACATCATACATATTCATCTCGAGGTTCCCGGTCAAAAGGACCCAGTAGAGACTTGCCATCGTTGCTGACGAGAGGCATGGCCATGACGTCGTAGGTCCGGAGCGCGGTTCCATCGGCCCCGAGAGGATTCTCGGAGTGACAAAACCGAAGGAGCCGCCGATGAAGAAGACTGCCAGAAAGAAGCAGCTCAAGGAAGCAGGTATCTGCCGCGTAGCTCACGCTCGCAAACGTGAGCCGCACCGCCTCCACGAGTTCGTGAACGCCGTGGGCACCGCCGGCCCTGGGGGGGCATGCTCAACAGAAGCGTATGCAGGCTGTCGGGCCTCACTAGTACCGCGTCTCAGAAGTTTTGACCGATCGGGTACCGGCCCGAAACCCGTCGAGATTTGAGCGCTCGGCAACCGGTCAGAACTTCTGAGACGCGGTACTAGGCGGTACTAGGCGCACCTGCCCACGTGCCGCGCCTACACCGCGCCGGAGCGTAGTGGCCAGCTTGCGATCATGCGTGCCAGCCCCGCCTGGCGCTGGCCGACTGTATGATCGAACCTATGTCCTGGGACGTGATCGGCGACGAGTTGCGGTGCTGGCACGCGTCGGGTAACCGGGAAGCTGGGCGCTCAGCGCTCGCGTTCCTCGAGTCGGAACTCCGGCGAATGGTGCCGGTGCTTGCTCGCCGGACATGGTCCCGCGACGTCATCGAGGACGCGCTGCGCGACTTCCTCGTCAAGGTAATCGAAGTTCCGCTGCCCCCGGGGATCGACGATCTCCGCCGCTATGTCGGCCGGGCCTTCCGCAACCACTGCATCGACGTCCACGAGGCTCGGAGCCGACGGAGAGAGACGCCGGCCGACGACGCCGCGGGCGGATGGGAGCCACCGAGCGAGGACGGTGTGTCACCGGCCACCCTTGCGCTCGACGCGGAGAGAGGCCAGCAGCTCCGCGCGGCACTGCAGCGCCTCGAAATCGCCGACCGCATCGTCCTGAAGCTCGACCACGCACCCGAGCTTCTCGACGACGACGAGGTTCGCTGGCTCGCCGATCGCGCAGGAATGGAGCCCGCGGCGATCCGACAAGCGGTCGCGTCGGCTGAGGACGTCCACGACCTTACCCGCGTCTTCGACCCGGCAGACGACAACCCAGACGATCCGCAGGAGCGCCGAAGGCGCATGGAGCGCTTCCGCCGCCGACGAGCGAGGGCGCGCGACAAGCTGCGCGCGCTGCTGCAGGAGGGCGAGTGATGTCGTCCTGGAAGCATCCAACGATTGGCCCGATCGAGCCGCTCCCCCGGGGAATGCGGCCCGCAAAGGTCTGGAAGCACTTCTACGACCGGTCGCAGCACTGGGAGAGGCTCTGCGGACGAGACATTGCGTCAATGCGGCACGAAACCGAGACCGTCGTCGGGATCCAGCGAGACGACCGCGAAACGTTGCCACCCATGAATCGCGAGCGCCGGGATCGAGCTCATGACCTGCTCGGACGCCACCACGACGCAGCCTACGCACCGGCATACCAGGCGGAGATGTCCTCCCCTGACGCGCTGTGGACCCCGACCCAGGACGCCCAGCACCGCCACCGGGTTCTGACCCCCAACGCGGTCTTCGCCGTCGTGCAGGTCGACGGCTGGAACTGGGTGGTGACGGCATTCCGTCCGCTTCCGCCCATCCGGGGGCTCGACTGGGACGAGGTCAACATCCGCCGCTATGCGGCCGGATACTTCCAGAGAGAGACTGGCATGCACGTCGACAATTTGGCGCGAACCACAGCCGAGAACCTGCAACGGGCCTCGACCATGGTGCCCCTATCCGCGCAGGAGCTATGGTGGTTGGCGTCGGCGGTGGGGTACGGGCGACTGCTAGCCCATCACTCGGAGGTCGCGAACGCGCTCGCCGCTGCCGAGACCGTCCTCGGCGAAGTCCTCAACGAGGTGGTGGCCGATCTCACGCGAGCGCTGAACTGGGACGGTTGCCTGCGCCGCCTCGCTGGCGCGCTGAAGGACAGCCGCTCCGAGGAGACCGAGGCGGTCCTCGCTTACGCCGAGGAGCTGCTCGTCGCTGCAAGCGTGGTCGCAACCGAGACGCGGGCCGACGCCTTCTGCGCCGAGGCCGAGGCGTTGATCGCGTGGCTGCCGGCGGAGTGGAGCCACCTGCTCGATCGAGCCGCGTCTCGGCGCGAGGCGTTGGGATCGCCAGATCACCCGGTGTGTCGATTGTGGTCGGCGGTCGAGGACGCGGCGACCGGTGCGGCAATGCGCGAGTTGCCCCCGGCCACCCGCCCCGTCGCGCGGCTCGCCGACGCGGTGCTTGCGGCCAGGCCGCCGTGGCGGCGATGGGACGCGCGCGTGGCCCTGCTGGCACTGGGGGCTTCTGCCGCCGTCGCCGAGTGGGTCCGGCGCAGTCTCGACGGCATTCACGTCGCCCGGCCCGTCCCCGTGATGGGCGCGGCTGGAACGCCACCCGGTTCATGGGACGTGCTCGGCCGGCCGGCCCCAGAGGCTCCCTGCTTCAAGATGTTCGTCGTCGACGAGGCGAACCCGGAAGGTCACGACGTCACCGAGCACTTCGATCCGGCCGGCGACAAGCTGTGGCTCATCGAGCCCGGCGATGAAGCTGCGCTGATCGTCCTGGTCGCGAGCTCGGCGCCGATCGGAGATGGCGACCTCGAGTCGGTCCTCACCGAGGCTGGGCGGCGAGACGACGTCTTCGTCGGGACGAAGGAGCTCAGCCCACCCAGGTGACGAAGGCAAGGCCCTGCAGCCGACGTTCCGTCCGCCGCGTCGCCCGCGGTGGCGGTGGACCACCCAAAGTGGGCGCGTCGTTGGCGCTGTCGACGCGCAACGCTGCGAGGACCTCCCACGGTGCGGCGCCGCGCTGGGTGCCGCGGAGCACGGCCTCCCCGACCTGAACGGCGACGTCGAGCTGGACCGGCCATAGCGGCGCGATGACGTGGCGCGCCCCCGCCGATACCAGCGTCCCGGCAACGCCGCCCGGCTCGGCCAGCGAGTCGCTCGTGCGTCCGGTCTCGCACGATAGCAGCAGCACCGTCGCGCCGGCAAAGCGATCGGGCCTACGCGCGAGCGTGGTCACATCGAGACGCTCGAGCTCGCCGTCCTCATCGAGGCACAGCAGCGCTGCGTCCTCGATCGCGTCGACCCGGCCATGGGCGAGGACGACGATCACGTCGTGCTCGCCTGCCTCGGCGAGCAGGTTCTCTGCGCTCGCGGGCGTGTTACGTACCTCGGTCCGGTTGCCGAGGAGCGTCCGCCCGGACGAGCGACCCACGCTGCCGAGCAACCGGACCGTCCCGAGCTCCGCGGCGACCCGCGCCAGTGACTCGAGCGCTGGTAGACCGTGTCCGTGGAGATCGAGGCCCGGCTCCGGCGCCTGGTCGCCCGGATCGGCGAGGACTATCAGCGTCGAGCGACGACGCGACGGCGACGCGCCCAGGTTGGGCAGCGCGAGGCTCGCGGTCGTCGCCACCGGCAGACCCGGCCAGATCGCGCCGGGCGCGATCTGGCGAAGCCGGGGATCCGGGCACCACAGCACCGCGGCCGGCGCGCGGCCGAGGAACCGCTCCAGCGGCGCGACGACATGTTGGCGCAACCAGCCGGCGAGAGACTCGATCGCGCGGTCCGCTTCCTGGCCTGGGACCTTGCCGCTCACGAGGTTGGCCAGGGCGTCGCAGGCGAGCGGAGGCGGCGGCAGATCGAGCCCGAGCACCCACGTCCGCCGCAGCGCGGAGGGATCGATCTGCATGATCACCGCGAGCGCCTTCGGCTCCGTAAGGACGAGCGAGATCGCCGCGCTGTCGGGATGAGCCAGCAGCCAACGCCAGGTCGGCTCGTCGGCCGCCGGATCGTCGGGGAAGCGCGGCTCTGCGGCGCGCACGCGGTCGAGGGCATCGGTGATGCGATGCCCGTCGCGATCGGCGAGGGCTGATACCCACTCTTCCCAAAGCCGCGCCGAGACCGCCGGCGGTCGCGCCAGCCGGGCCCGCAGGGGCCGCCGCGCCGGCTCCTGGGCGCGGCGCAGCCAGCGAGCGACGACCTCGGCGGCCTCGCCATCGAGAACGTGGGCGACGCCGACCACCGCGGTCGGCGTCGCGTGCACCGCGAGCCGATGGGAGAGCTCGGCGGCGATGCGCATCGCGGTCCGGGCCTCCCGCTCGCGGCTCTCGACGTGAAGAACCAAGTAAGGAGTGGCCTGGGCCACGATGGCCCAGGCTTGCTCGAGCTGGTCGACGACGGTGGCGTCAGTTGCGGTCACGAGCTCGAGCTCGCAGACCTCGAGCGCCGCATCGGCCAGCGCCTCGCCCGGCCCGAGAGTGCGTGCCGCCGCGATCGCCTGCTCGAGCCATGACCGCGCTTCGGCGGCCGCACGGTCAGCGAGCGCACCCAGCAGGAATGAGGAGTTTGTCCGCAGCGCGGCTACCAGCGCCCGGCCCACTTCGACAGCCGTCTCGCTACAGCCTTTCGGATCGCGCTCAATCGTCCGAACCACCGCCGCCTCACTGGCGAGGCGTAGTCCCTCCGCGAGCTGTTCGGCCGTGGCCCCCTCGCCCGACATCAGCGCGAGCGCCAACTGGTGCTTGGCTGCTGCGACCACGTGCGCGGGCGTCGTCGCGCCGAGCGAGTCGAGGTGGTGCCGCCATCGTTCGAGCTCGCCGTCGCGGTCCCCGCGCAGCCGCGCCAGGCTCGCCTCGCACAACGTCCGATGAAGCTCGGCAGCGCGGCGCTCGTGCTCGTCGAGCAGCGCGAAGGCGACCTCGCCGAAGGCCGCGTGCGCGGCGTCCAGCGAGCGCAGGCGCTCGGCGCCGTCGAGCAGACTGGCGATCCGGGTTTGCACCGACGCCAGGTTGGCGGCTACCCGGGCCTGCAGGCGAGGAGCGCGTGCGGCCGTTGCCGCTTCGCGCAGGCGGCGCTCACCTTGGCGCTGGCGCTCGCGCCGGTCGCCCGGCGCCTGCTCGATCTCGACCTCGGCGAGGTCGCATAGCGTCGCCGCGATCGCGTCGGGGTCGCCGGCGCGTCGCGCTCGTCGGAAGCGGAGCTCGTGGAGACGCCTCGCCTCGCGCAGATGGTCGCGCCGGCCCCCAGCCAAGTCGCGTAGCGCGCGAGCCAGCAGCGCCACGGTGTCGCCGGCCGCCCGGTCCTCGCCGCCTTCCAGCTCGATGCATTGGCGGAGCAAGTCGATCGCGAGCGCGAGGTCGCGAACCGCCTCCTCGGGATGCCGGTCGCGTGACCAGACAAGGGCGATCTCACGCAGCAGGATCGAACGCACGCCCAGGTCCGCGACCGTGAGCAGTGCATCGCACGCCGCGGCGGTGGCCGCCCGGACGTCCTCGATCGATCGGCGTCCGGCGCGGGCCAGGTGGGCTACCAGCGCGACCGCCGCCGCCAGCACGCCCGGGCGCGTCCGGTCCGTCGCCTGGCTGCGCATCGAGCCCTCGAGAGCCTCGAGCTTGTCGAGGCGGACCGGATCGCGTGCAGCCGGCGGCTCGGTGGCCACCGGAACGGTGAGCTCGAAGCGAGCGGCGAAGCCCGGCACGTCCACATCGCATGCCGCCGACGGCATGCGCTCCGTCCGGATCCGCATGAAGGCCTCGCCGGCCGGGTGGTCCAGGAATCGCAGCACGTCGCCGCCGTGGAGTTCGGGCGCGACGGGCGTGTCATCCTCGTGGCCCCCGCCGGGATCGACGCCCTCGATGCGCCCCGCGTCGCGGACGGCGGCGGCCTCCAGTGCGTGGAAGTCCTGGCGAGCCGAGTCGTCGAGCGTGTCAGCCCGGTCTCTCAGCAGCCGCAGGTGCTCCTCGGCCAGCGCGACGTCCGCCATGATTAGCCCCACGCGGGCGAGGTGGATGTGGACGAGATCCTCGTTGTGTAGCTCGCGTCCTCGGATCAGTGGCAGTCCGGCCTCGAACTGTTGACGAGCCTCCGAGAACCGACCGGCCGCCTGGAGGGCTTCGCCGACGCTGAGGTGCAGCGTCCCGAGCTCCGTCGCCCTGGTGCGGCAGCTCGCGGCATCGAGGAATGCGAGCCCGCGTTCGACGGCCTCGCCGACCCGGCCCGCGCGCACGAGCGCGCCCACCAGCTCCGCGGCGAGCACGGTCGCGTAGGACTCCTCTCGTGGTGCGATCGCCAGCGCCCGCTCGTGCGCCAGCACGGCGTCCTTTGGATACCGGCGGCGGATCAGGTGAGCGTGAGCCTGGTGCAACAGCGCCTGATCGTGTGGGTCGAGGTCGAGCGCGAGCGCTTCGTGAAGCAACTCGCTCCCTTCGTCGAATGCCGAGGGGGCAGCATCGCCACACGCGTCCTGCCACGCCACCAGCCTGACCCAGGCCGCCGTCGCGACTGCAAAGCGGCTGGCGTCGCCCTCCACCCGGGACCAGCGCACCGCAGCCCGCAAATCGGCGAGCGCGAGCGCGAACTCGTCGCTGTCGTTGCGCGACCGCGCATGCCGAGTGTTCGCTCGCTGGAAGTACAGCTCGCCGCGGGACTGCAAGGGGTTCGGCGCAGCCAGAAGCTCGTCGAGGAGCTCGAGGCGAAGCCCGAGCAGCTCTGGCGCGCTCAGTTCAAACACCGCGTCCGAGGCTATCTGCGCAAACACGGGTCGCCAGTGTGCCTCGCGCTCAGTGCCCGTCAGTGCCCGCCGCAGGGCGAGCGCGAGCAGGAGCTGCTCCAGCGGGTCGAGCGCAGCAGACGTCTCGGCCGTCCGCTCGACGAGACCGAGGGTCAGGTCCGGCACGGCGATCGTGGCGGCGGCCCGCTCGATGTCCGGCGCGCCGAGCAGCCCCGCGTTGCTCAACCGGGCGGCCGCGCGCCGGGCGGCCGTGTGCAGCTGCTCGTCGGCGGGGCCCGCCTCCGCAAGGTCCCGGGTCCGGTCCACGACCATCGACCGCATCATGCGGGTGATGTGTTCGACGACGCCTCTAGCTCGCGCGTCGAGGCGCTCGAGCGCGTCGACGTGCCGAGCGAGCACATCGAGCGCCCGGCCGGCATCGACATGGCGAGGCCACGCCTCGGCGACCAGCGCGTCGGCCGCCTCCGCAGGTAGCGTGCACGCCGCAGCCACCAGCTCATCGAGCATCGATTGCATCTCGGGCTGGTCGAAGCCGGCGGCGAGCAACGGCAGATCGGCCGCGCGCGCGGTTCGCATGATCAACACCGCGACGAAGCTGCCGTCGGCGTGCCCAGCGCGATGCAGGACGAGGCCTGCCAGGCGCGCGAGGTACCACTGGCCGGTCCGGAAGACGGCTCGAGCCCACGCCTCGAACCACGGCGGAAGGTCGCCGCAGTCCGGGGCATCCGCTCCAGGCACCAGCGCCCGAGCTTGCAGCGCCCGAACCAGCGGGTGCTCCGCGTGCTCGTCGAGCACCGCGCGATCGGCAGCATCCATGTAAGCCATAACCAGATCGTGCACGTGATCGGCGCCGATCCGCTTGAGCTCGTCGAGCGTGCCCGCCAGCGCGCCGCCATCCGGCGCCGACGCCGGCAGGAGCAGCAGGAGCGGCAGCTGTGGCACGACTGGCAGCCTGAATCGCGGCCAGAACCAGCCGATCGCCGCGCGCACGTGCGGGTCTCGCTCGAGTGCCGGGTTGCCGCGGAGCACCTCGAAGATCGCGAGCACCTCGAGCTGCGGGTGCCCCCGCCCTGTGGTGAGCGTATCGAGGATGTGCCACGCGTAGTCGGGTTGGCCGAACGCGAGCGCCGCCACGCCCGCGCGCGCTGCCAGCCAGGTTGCAAACCAGGTCGTCCCGCCCTTCAACGCGCAGGCCGCGCTGTTCACGAGGACAGCGAGGATGAGTTCGGGCGACGCCTCGTCAGACACCGGATGCGGCGCAAACACCACGCGGTAGGCGTCGCGTGGAGTCCCGTCCCTGCCACCCAGTACGGCCGTGAGAGCCTGCTCGTGCGCCGGCAATGGCACGCCCGGGGGGCCGGCATCAAAGCGGAACGCCAACCAGTCCGACCACGGCCGGCCGGACGTCACGAGCTCGTACACCTGTTCACGAGATAGCTCGACCGGCGTGCAGGCGTACGCATCCTCCCAGCCGTCGCGGCCGGCAGCTTCCAGACGTCGAGCAAGGTCATCGAGCGAGTTCATGGACGTTCCCGGTTTGTTCACCCATGATGACGGACGAGCCGCATCGATGCGGACAACATCCGTGCGAGCAGGTGCGCGCGTCCCCCTAATGCAGCAACAGGCCCAGGACGCTCAGGGCCCCCAGGGCGACGAGAGTCACAAGGGCAGCGATCGCAACCCTGCCATGCGCCGCCACGCTGACGTCAAGGTCACCTCGCCGAGCCTTCAAAGAGATCTGCGGTTCGCGCTGACTCAACCGAACGGGCTTCTTTGGGTTAGCGTTCGCCATGGAGACGTTCTGCCAAATCACGAGGAGCCTCGCCCAGGAACGTTACGAAACCTGTTCCTAGCGTCCTGCTCGACCCTGCTGCCGATGCCGCCACCCCCGAAATCCAGTAAGCATCTGCTTCACGAATGACCGACTACGGACGGTGTCCTCTAGGCGCCTAAATAACTCACGGAGCACTTCCGCTGGCTTATCGTCCAGTGCAGCCGCGATCACGTTGACCCTCGTAAAGAGAGCTGTACGCCATGTCGCTGGGCGACCACCGTTCCCGTGGTTCCGCTGTAAGCCTACAGGTGCTTCACCGACGAGCTCAATCAGCCTGATACGGTAACTCCGTATTTCATTAAAGATCTTCGCCCACTCTTGAGCCGTCTCAATCGTGGGAGTGCCGATCGCCAAGCGGCGCAAGTCGAGCAAGTGAATCTTGTGGCGAAGACAGGAGGCTTCGCTGTCTCGAAGCTTGATGACCTGGATGACACCGTCGACCGTAGTGCATCCGGAGATTCCGAAACGGTGGCGCTCCGAGGCGGCCATCACCTTGCGACGCTCCTTGCGAAGCGATTCTGTGAGGATCTCGCCCTCGGGCAGCAAGAAGTTCTTGTTGAAGATAGTCCAGACGAGCTCCCGATCCGACGGATCCTTGGGGGGCGCGTCGAGCGGATAGAGCCGCTCGTGCTCCAATGGCGGCGGACCTTCTCTTCCGACCATAGGTCAGAGTTAGAGATCTCCGCCACCAAGTCAAGCGGCCCTCGATCCTGAGGAGGCTCCGATTGAGGCCGGCCGGATTGCGTCCCTCAGTCGGCCAGTAGCTCGGCGAGCGTGGGGGCCGACAGCAAGCACGCGGTCCAGGTCTCGACCTGCTCGACGGACGCCGCCGCGACGCGCTGCTCGACGCGGACGTCAACCTCGCCGCCGAACCGCAGACGTAGCACGCGCAGGAGGACCTCCTGGTGACCCTCCTGGCGACCCTCCTGGCGGGCCTCGGCGCGGCTCTCCTCCCAGCTCTTGATCATGGCCATGATGAACTCCTGCTCGTTGGGGTCTGGGTTCGGTACCTGTCCGAGGATGCGCTGCAACTGTAGCAGCAGGGGCTCGGCGATGACACGCGCGGGCGCAGTCGCGGGTAAGGCTGCCACCTCCTTGACGGCGGGCGCGAGCAGCGGGCCCGCGGCCATGATGCGGACGAGGAGGGTGGTGGGATCACGGGGCAGCTCGCTGGCGACGATGATGCCGACGCGGAGGACGTCGCCGCAGAACAAGGAGACGCCGAGCGGCCAGTCGTCAGGCGCGGCTTCCGGCTTGAGCGTGGTCAGGAGGGCGGTGGGCTTGCCAGTCGTGATGATCCAGAGGAAGGGAGCCACGGCATCTTCTGGTAGCTGCTGCTGCGCGCTGCGCTTCGTATCGCGCACGCGCTGCCGCCAGAACGCGAGGTGCTTGGCCAGGCACGCGCGAAAATCGCTGGGGCTGGGCGCGTCGCTGTAGACCTCGATCAGGCAAGCTTGGGCTGCGAGCCGGCCCAGGAGGCCCAGCTCGGCGAGCTCGGTCGCGCGCGCGGGATCAGGCTCATGACGGAGGCCGGCGTACTGGGTCTCCGCGTTGATCTCTGCTTGCGAGACGATCGTGCCAGAGCGCCGAAGGGGCCGCTTCTCCGATCTTCTTCGCAACGTAATTGAACCGATTGCGCATGCGCATGAACGTTCAGACAGAGAGTGCCACAAGCAAACGGGAGAAGCGGAGTCGTCGGCCAGGGCGAGATCTTCCACCGGCGGTTTGTCGTCACGCCCCAGCCGGGACAGCACACAGCCGACGCGAAACATCGAGTGCCAACGGCAGACTCGCGCATGCCGGCAGCTAATCGAATGCATTGTTTCTTGATACCGGGAGGTCATTCACGACGCCTGTCACAGCGTCGGATATTCGCGCGCGTGGTCATCGGCTCTCCGTGGGCCGTGCTCGCGGACGCCCCCACGACCATGTGCGGGATGCCGGCGGCCTCCAGCGCCGCTACGCTCGTCCGAAGCAGACCGCCGGGTGCATCGCGCGCATGACCGCGTTCATCTGCCGGCGCTCGTCCCAGCGCAGGGCGGGCCTGTTCCCGCCCGCCCGACGGACATTCGGGCCAGCGGAAGCGGCTCGTAGGCCGCACTGACAGCAGTTTCGCGCTGGACTCGAGACTCCAAGTGATCGAGACTCCACGGCGAGCACAGCTAGCGGAGGAGCGGGTATGGGGAGCTTCGATAGAAAGCCAGGCGGGGGCACTCTCGTCCAGCGGGTGGTTGCTCGCACGGATTCACTCGTACCGGGCAAGCGTACCCTCACCGAGCAAGTCTCGACGGTTCGGCCGCCGGGAGACCCCAAGGTCGCGCGGCCCGGTCCCGGTGGAGAGCGGCCCGGCGCGCCCCTGAAGCGCGGCGAGGATCCGGGCGCGGCGTCGCCCGCGCTCGACGCCGCGTCGCCCGCGCTCGACGCCGCGCGGCCCGGGCCGGACGACGCGACGAGCGCAGCGGAAACGAGCGGCCCGAGCCAGCTCGCGGACATGGACGCTGGCGTCGATGGCGTGGCCCCTCCGGACCTGGAGCAAAAGGAAGCATCGATGCACGTCTCTGCTGCAGGAGCGGCGGTGCTCGGTGGTCCTGCAGCGATCGATCCGCCGCGCGATCCGACAGCCAAGGCCGCAGAAGCAGGGGATGCCGCGGGACAGGTCACGAGTGGCCCGGCTGCCGGGACGGCGAAGTTGCCCGCGGCGACGACCGTCAACGACGCCGCGGCGGCGCCAGCCGCCCCGGCGTCAGGCGGCACGCCACGCGCAGCCGCGGGCGCCGAGGCAGAGGCCGCCCCTGCGCCCGGCGGCACGCCACGCGCAGGTGGGGGCGCGGGCGCCGAGGCAGAGGCAATCCCAGCGGCCGGCGGCGTGCCCCGCGCAGCCGCGGGCGCGGGCGCCGAGGCAGAGGCCGCCCCGGCGCCCGGCGGCGCGCCCCGCGCAGCCGGGGACGCTGGCACCGAGGCGGGCTCGACTCATGCGAGCGCCCTTGGAGCCTCCGCGCCGGCTGCGCCGCACCCGCACGCTCAGACCGCCGGGGGAGCGGCGCCGCACTCCGCCGAGAATGCCTCCATCACGACCCGGGAAATGGAGGATCCCGACGTCGAGTCCGGCCCCGCCGAGCCGCCGTCGCCGGAAGCAGCCACGGCGATCGCGCACCAGGTCCAGGCCGCCGCGCAGGCGGAGCGCGCGAAGCTCTCGACGCTGCTCGCGCAGAGCTGCGCCGATGTTGATGCCCACGTCGCCCGCAAGCACCAGGAGATCGTCGCAGCCGCGCATCAGCACATGGCAGAGGTCCGCACGTCGGCGGAGGCGGCGCGAGCTCGCTTGACCGGCGAGTTGACGCAGGCCCACGCGCGGATCAGATCCGATGCGCAGGCGAAGCAGCAGGCGATCCAGACCTGGCACACCGCGGCGTCGGCGCGTCTGCATGACGGCGTACGCACGCGGCAGGAGCGGACCCGCCACCTGGGCGACACGCACGCCGCCAACCTGAGCACCGCGGCCGACGCGGCCGCCCAGCGCGCCCAGACCCAGGTCAACGCCAAGGCCCAGCAGGCCCGCGACATCGGCCAGACCAAGGCTGGTGCCACCGGACCGACGGCCGAGGCGACTGACGCGAAGCGCAAAGCCGCCGCCGACATCTCCAACGACTCCGCCTCGAAGATTACCGGCGGCCTCGGAACCACGGTCTCCGATATCCGGCAGACCGGCCGCGACGCCGGCGCGCAGCTCAAGCAGGACGCCAGCGGAGCCGCGGCCGAGCTTGGCACCGCGACGCCGCAGGTCGCCGCGCACCTCGGTACGCAGAAAGAGCAAGCGGTCCAGCAGATCACCCAGTCTGAGGCGCAGGCGATCCAGGCGATCACGCAGGCGCATGGAAAGCTCCAGCAGCAGATCACGACCTCCGAGCAGCAGCACATTCACCACCTCCAGACCGCGCAGGACACGCAGACAGCGCAGATCGCGAATGCCGGCCGCCAGGCAGTGACCACGCTGCGCGCCCAGGGCGAGAAGGCGCTGGCCGCCGGTGATCAGTCGGTCGCGCAGATGACCGACAAGGCTCGCCAGATCTCGGTCGGTCACAAGCAAGCGAAGAGCGTCGGCGATCGCCTGGTCGAGCAGCTGAAGCACGGATTTGGCTCGCTTCACGGATCGATCGACGGTGGCGCGCGGCAGGCGCGTGGCGGCCTGGATCAAGCAGCGGCTGGCGCGACGCAATCGTTCACGCCGCTGGGGCAGGGCGCCGCGCGGGCATTTGCCGATCTGGCGACGCAGGCCCAGGCGAGCCTCCACCAGCAGACGGCGCAGGTGAGCGCGCAGCTTGGCCGGATCGAGAGCCAGCTCAAGGCTTCGGGCGATCAAGGCATCGACACGTTCTTCCACGGACTCGATCAACAGATCACCACGGTCGATCGGAGACTCGGCGACAAGGCCGCCACCGTCCAGGCGAAGCTGAACGATCAGGCCTCCTCGGCGGTGCAGCGGGCCAGCGAGCCGGTCAACACGGTCGGCCAGCGCATCGACGAGGCGCACTCACGCATCGACACGGAAGCGCGGGAGTCCCAGAAGAGCTGGCTCGAGCGCCAGTTCGACACGCTCGTGAACATGCTCACGGATCCGGGGTTCTGGGCCGCGCTCGTCGTCGGTCTCGTGCTCGCGGTGGTGGTCATTGTCCTGTTGCCTGCCGAGCTGACGGTCGGGGTCGTGCTGCTCGCCATCGGCGCGATGGCCGTCATCGGCGCGGTCTCCGCTGGCGTGGGCACCATCGTGTCGAACGTGCATGCCGGGCGTCCGTGGGACCAGGGCCTCGGGACTAACATGCTGATCGGCGCCGTCTTCGGTGCCGTGTTGTTCGGCGTCGGGTTGCTGTTGCCCGCGGGCATCGCCACCTATCTGGGCCTGGCCGGCACGGCGGGCGTGCTCACTGTAATCACCAACCTCGTCACCGGTCGTCCGTGGGACGAGGGGCTGCTCGCGAACATGTTCCTCGTCGGCGTCCTCGCCTGGCTCGGCAAGTTCTTGCCGAAGGGCGGCAAGGGCGGGCCCGTGGAGGAGCCGGGCCGGCCGACGGCGCCCGTGGAGGAACCACTAGGGCCCGTCGTGGAGGAGCCGGTCCGGCCGACGGTGGCCGAGGAAGATCCGGTCCGCCCGTCGGTGCTCGAGGAGGAGCCAGTCCGGCCGACGGAGCCCGAAGAGCGCCCCGCGGCACCGACGGGCATGCCCGAGGATCTGAGCAACATCCGGAGCTCGCTCACCAACGAGGACGCGGTCCGCCAGTTCGACGCGAAGTACAAGCAGATCACCCGGAGTTCGGAGAACCCGACGACACAACAGCTCGAGTCGTTCCGGGGCTACCTGAGGAGCCGCGGCCCGAACCTCGACGAGAGTCTAGCTGCGGACTGGGAGCGGGCGCACCCTCAACCCGAGGAGCCCCGGCTCCCGAGCGGCGACGCCGTGCAGGAGCTGCCGGCCATCCGCGAGACTGTCAACCAGACCCGCGCCGAGCTGGAGGCGCTGCGAGCCGAGCGACCCGCGCTGGAGGGAGTCGAACGGCTCCAGAGCCGCCTGGCTCAGGAGGAGCGTATCCTGGCTCGCATGGAGTCCGGCGAGATTCCGGCCGATATGGATGCCTCCGGGCGCCCGAACGTGCGGGGGCTCAGGAACAACATCGAGTCCATTCAAGCCGAGCTCCGCGGCGCGCAGAGCGATCCGAACGCCACCGAGCTCGGGCCGCGGTTCGAGCTCGATGGCAAGAAAATCGAGATCGATCGCGTGACCAACAACGGCGAGACATGGGTCGACGTCAAGAACTACGCGCCGTTCGACGCGGGGAGCGCGAACATGCCGAAGCTGGAGGCGCAGGCGCGCCAGGCACTCCAGCTCGCCGAGGCCAACCCGGTCGGTAACCCGCCGCATCCGCCCGAGGTCGTCTGGGAGTTTCCGCGCGGCGTGACCCGGAGCGTGAAGGCTGCGCTCGAGGCCATCACCGTCAACGGCCGGAGTATTCATGTCGAGGGGCAGATCGTCGACCCGGTGAACCCGCCCCTGACCGTCCCGCTCCCGCAGCAGCAGCAGGAGGAGCAGCAATGAGCGAGCACAGGATGGCGGCGAGCTTCTACCTCCGGCAGGTCGACGGGGCCGCCCAGCCGTCGCTGGAGGAGCTCGTCTCACGGATCGGCTTCCGGAGCACTCATCACGAGCAAGAGGGCGGGCGAGAGGTGCTGTGCGGGCACTGGGGGGTGATGGAAGACGTCCGCGCGGAGCGACAGGCGCTGGACTGGCATGTCTGCTTGCGGCTGTTTCCACACCTCGGCGATCTCCTCGATCGAATGGGCGATGACGCGGACAGGTCGATGCCAGTCGCCGAGGCGTTCCGCGATGCGTGCGAGGCGCTCCGGCCGGAGGTAGCGCTGCTGTACACCAGGCCCGATGAGGTCGAGCCGGAGTACCTCGACGCGCAATACCCGAAGGTGCTCGGCCTCGATGGAATCCTCCTGGACCAGTCCAATCCAGTGCTGCTCTACATGAGCTCCGAGCTCGCGGCGTACTTCCCCGAAGCCTATCGCGTCGGCCGTGACGCACTGCCTGTCACTGACGGGCTGTTGCTGTTTCGCGGGACCGGCGCGCACAGGTGGTGGTAGCCCCAGCGTTGAGGCGGTCGCACCCGCCGACGCTAGTAGAAGGCTCATAGGCGATGCTATGAGCCGGTTTGTAGCTCAGCGAGCGTGACGACGCGACGCTCGACGTGGGCGTTCACCGACCCCGTCGTCTTGCCGCCAGCCGCTAGGCACGAAGCCGAGAGATGTCCTTGAGATTCCAGCTTTGCGCTGCGCCGCATCAGGGGCTCCAGCGCTTCAGCACGAGGCGGCTCAGTCGGCCAGCAGCTCGGCGAGCGTGGGGGCCGACAGCAAGCGCGAAGTCCAGGTCTCGATCTGATCGGCGGACGCCGTTGCGACGCGCTGCTCGACGTGAGCGTCGACCTCGCCGCCGAAACGCAGACGTAGCACGCGCAGCAGGATCTCCTGTCGGCCCTCCTGTCGGCCCTCCTGTCGGCCCTCCTGGCGACCCTCCTGGCGGGCCTCGGCGCGACCTTCCTCCCAGCTCTTGATCATGGCCATGATGAACTCCTGCTCGTCGGGGTCGGGGTTCGGTACTTGTCCGAGGATGCGCTGCAACTGTAGCAGCACGGGCTCGGCGATGACACGCGCGGTGGCGGTGGCGGGCAACGCAGCCACCTCCTTGACGGCGGGGGCCAGCAGGGGGCCCGCGGCCATGATGCGGACGAGGAGGGTGGTGGGATCCCGGGGCAGCTCGCTGGCCACGATGATGCCGACACGGAGGACATCACCGCAAAAGAAGGAGACACCGAGCGGCCAGTCGTCGGGCGCGGCTGCCGGGTTGAACGTGTTCAGGAGAGCAGTCGGCTTGCCAGCCGTGATGATCCAGAGGAAGGGGGCCACGGCATCATCTGGTAGCTGCGGCTGCTCGCTGCGCCGCGCATCGCGCACGCGCTGCTGCCAGAACGCGAGGTGCTTGGTCAGGCAGGCGCGAAAATCGCTGGAGCTTGGCGCCTCGCTGTAGACCTCGATCAGACAGGCGTGGGCGGCGAGCCGACCGAGGAGGCCCAGCTCGGCGCGCTCGGTGTCACGTGCGGGATCGGGCTCATGACGAAGGTCAGCGTACTGAGTCTCCGTATTGATCCCGGCCTGCGCGATGGTCGTGCCGAAGGGACGAAGGGCGGCTTTGCCGATCTCCTTGGCGATGAAATCGGAACGATTGCGCATGAACCTTCACAAGGTGACATAACTGAATGGAGAATCGAAGCCGTCGGCCAGTCGGGATCTTCCCACCAGCGGTTTGTCGTCACGCCTCAGCCGGGGCAGCGCACAAGCAGGCAAACATCGAGCCCCCACGGCGGACTCGCATGTGCGGGCAGCGGGAGCAAATACATCGTTTCTTGATACCAAACAGATCGCTACGCCTGTCACATGGGCTCCCCGTGCGCCGTCACAAGGCGTTTCGATCCCGCCAGCGCGCCGACCCCGCCCAGGTCGCGGCCGTATGGACGAACCGAGCCGCCGCGATGGGCGCGGTCACGCGCTGGTCGGTCGCCGACCGCACGCGCCAGGATGGCTTCGAGACCCGCATCGTGCACATCGAGCTCGTCGACGACGCCGTCGCCGCGACCTGCGCGCTGGCGGCGCTGGCGGCGCTGGCGGCAAGGCGACGGGGTCGCTGGATCAGTCGGCCAGCAGCTCGGCGAGCGTGGGGGCCGACAGCAAGCGCGAGGTCCAAGTCTCGATCTGATCGGCGGACGCCGTTGCGACGCGCTGCTCGACGTGAGCGTCGACCTCGCCGCCGAAACGCAGACGTAGCACGCGCAGCAGGAT
>DATMCI010000287.1:0-2738 GCA_035558535.1 Kofleriaceae bacterium | reverse complement strand
CGCGGCGCTCGAGTTCGAGATCCTGATGGTGTCGTGGAAGACCCCGAACAAGACGGGCGGCGCGAACGGCGTCCCCGAGGTGCAGTCGTTCCCGATCCGCGTCGTCCAGCGCGCGACGCTGACCCGCTGATTCGGGCTGGTGGTGCGGTCGACCAGTGCCAGTGGCGCCGGAGACGACCCTTGGAGTGGCGGCCGCGCCGACCTGAGCGGTCAGCTCTTGTAGAGGACGAGCGGCAGCGACACGAAGTTCAGCGTCGCGAACGCCTGTCAGGCGCGACGATCCACGATCCGCAGCGCAAGTCGCTGGCCGAGGTCTGCGACGAGCTCGAGGCGAAGTTCGCCGCGGCTCGCGCCGGCCGCGGCGGAGCACTGGACGGTGTGCGCCGCCTGTTCACGCGCCTGCCGCTCCGTGCGGTCCCCGCGCTGCTCGAGCTGACGTCATTCGTGAGCTACACGCTCAACCTCGATCTGACCTGGGCGGGCGTTCCGCGCGACGCGTTTGGCTCGGTGATGATCACGAACGTCGGCTCGCTCGGCCTCGAGGAGGCCTACGTACCGCTGGTGCCCTACAGCCGGGTGCCGCTGCTGCTGGCGCTCGGGGCGGTCCGCGAGACGCCCGTCGCGCACGATGGGCGCATCACGAGCGAGCACACGATGAAGCTGTGCGCGACGTTCGATCACCGCGTCCTCGACGGTGCCCACGCGGCTGAGATGGCGCGCATCCTGCGGCAATGGATCGAGGATCCGTTCGCGCACTTCGATCGAATCCCGGAAGGCACGAGCGCGACGAGCCAGCGCCGATCGGCGTGACGGCGAGCTCCGCCAAGGCGAGCAACACCGGGCGGGAGGATCGCTAGCCAGTGCGGGCGTCAGCGCCCCATCGCAAGGTGCTCGATCAGCATCTTCATACCGAGCGCGATCAGTACGAGTCCGCCGAAGGCGCTGGACCACCGGCCTATGCGAACACCGAATTGACGACCGGCGAACAGCCCGCCGATGCTCGTAAGCGCGGTCACCGCGCCGATCGTGGCGGCCGCTCCGAGGATCGAGACATCGAGGAGCGGCAGCGTGATACCGACGGCGAGCGCGTCTATGCTCGTCGCGACCGCGACGGCGGCCAGGGCGAGCGGATCGAGGACGTCCGGACCGAACGCACCGATCGCGCCGCGGCGCGAACGCCAAGCGCTCCACGTCGTCTTGGAGCCGATCGCGATCAGGAGCACGAACGCGATCCAGTGATCCCAGCGTTCGACGAGCGCCCGCGCGCGAAGGCCGGCGAGCGAGCCGACGAGCGGCATCAGCAAGTGGAGTCCGCCGAACAACGAGGCGACGAGCACCACGTCCCGCGTACGAACCCGCGGCGCGTTCGCACCGCGCGCGGCGGTGACCGCGCTCGCGTCCATCGCGAGCCCGAGAGCGAGAACGACGAGCGCTCCGAAGCTCATGGCAACTGACCTACACCTCGATCACGAGGAGCAGCCCCGCGATCACGACACCACAGGGCGTGCGCACCCTCCGCCAGTGGAGACACGGTCCCGATCATTTCGATCGAGTGATGAGCGGGCCCTGCGTCCGGGCGTGGATCACGTTCTTGCGCAAGGTCCCCTGCGCCAGAAACGTCCGCTCTTCGGCCGCCATGTGCGCGCCGAGCTCATCGGCGAGCTCGTCGATCCGCAACGCGACCTCAGCCGAGGTTCCCGGCAGCAGCTCCCAGAACGCCGCGTGCTCGGCCACATGCTCCTCGAGCATGCGATCGATCAAGAGCTTGCCCCATGACGACGACCCGCGAAGCAGCTCACCGATGACCGCGGTCTCAGCCTGGTTGTGCGCCGCGAGCGCTTCTCGCAGCGACGCCAGTGCCGTATCGAGCTCGGCCTCGCGGCCGGCGATCCTTGCCAGTCGCGTGCAAGTTTCGAGGAGTGCACGCAGCAGATCGTGCTGAGCGAGGAGCTGGAGGCGGGCTTGCTCGGGGGTCATGAAGCCGAACCAGCTCGCAAAGTTCCGGCCAGCGTATCCGGCCGGATCGCCGCGCGTTTCCCGCAAACACTGCGCGACCCCTGCGATGAACGCAGATGATGCGCGTGTTGATGGTCGCAGCTACAGCGCGCCGGCCGCCGCGGCTCGCTCGATGACCGCGTGCAGCTCGTCGCACTGAAGATAGAGCTCCGTGCGCGTGATCGGCGGAGATGCCTCGGACACGATGCCGAGGTTGCGGCCGAACGCCTCCTCCGCGTACAGGCCGAGTCGCAGCCCGTCTGGCGACTGGAGCTCGGCGTAGACTGGCACGCAACGGCGGCGGGTATGGGACGAGACCATGCAATCGGTGCGCGTTCGTATCATCGGAGGGCTCGCGCATGATGGTGCGGCCGTTGCATTGGATGGCCCGAGGCCGGTCACGGCCGATTCTCCTGGAGGCCCCATGTCGAGCCGGCACGAGCTCCACGCGTATGACTACGTCAACCATCCCTATGAGACCGTTCGCGACTTGCTGCTCGCGAGCCCATTGACGGTGTTCAGGCACGCGACCACGGCGGTGGCGCTGCGTAACGAGGCAACGGGCGCCGAGCTCCACGCGAAGGCAGGGCCGCTCGACATCAGACAGGGACTTCGGCCCATCCAGTGGTAGAGGATCAGATCACTCGGACCGGCCGTGCCTCGGCGGCGGCGGCTCGACGACGAACCGGAGCTGTCGGCCATCGCGGCGCAGCTCCCGGCGGTTGATCCGATCACAGGCGTCG
>DATMCI010000286.1:0-42383 GCA_035558535.1 Kofleriaceae bacterium | reverse complement strand
GCCTGTGACCGGATCAACCGCCGGGAGCTGCGCCGCGATGGCCGACAGCTCCGGTTCGTCGTCGAGCCGCCGCCGCCGAGGCACGGCCGGTCCGAGTGATCTGATCCTCTACCACTGGATGGGCCGAAGTCCCTGTCTGATGATAGGTGGGTCCGAAGTTTTTTCGCACCTCTGTTTATCCCAGGTCACGTCGTGGAAAAACTAGAACACGCGTATGATCCCAAGAAACCTGACTATTCGCTGATGCAGTCGGATTTGAGCTTTCTCGCTGCCCTCAACGAGATGATGGGATTTTCCGCGTCGGATCTTCGAATGGACGTGGCGGTGCAATCGCGCCGAATTCAGAGCGTGCAGGTTAATAACATATTGTTCCGCTTTTGGTGGAAAGATGACACATTCGTTACTCATAATCAGCTGAGCTATGGCCAGAAGCGCCTTGTGAGCTTCTTCTATTACCTCGCCTGTAACCCGATTGTTGTGATCGCCGATGAGCTCGTGAACGGCCTGCATCACCGCTGGATCACGGCCTCCATCGAGGCGATCGGACAGCGGCAGGCGTTCTTGACCAGTCAGAACCCGCTTCTCCTCGATTATGTTCCGATCACCTCAGCGGAGGAAGTGCGACGAAGCTTTGTGCTCTGCCGCGGGGAGCCACGCGAGGGTCGACCTGGGTGGATCTGGGAGAACATGAGCGAGGAGGACGCCAAGGAGCTCTTCAGCGCTTACGGGGTGGGTATCGAGCACGTGAGCGAGATCCTGCAGTCACGAGGGCTGTGGTGATCGCGAACAACGCGATCCTCTCGATCGTGATCCTGACGGAGGACAGCGGCGAGGATGGCCGTCCTACCGTCGAGGTGCTCATTCGAAAGATGCTTCATCTCGTCGTTTCTGGCTTCGGGAGTCATCGCATCCGCTTCGTGCCTCGTGATGAGCGCGAGGAGGAAGGGATGCGTGGAAGCATCTGGAAGACTGATGGAAAGAATCCACAGGATTACGGGCAACGCGTGCGGTTGCTCCGGTACATGGCTCGGCAGCTCTCACTGCCGGATACGTTTGTGCTTTTTCACGTCGACGGAGATCGGGTCTGGAGCGAGCGCCACACGAGCGAGAACACCGAGAAGTTCGAGCGGATGGTTCGGGCGGTCCTGCCGCAGGTGGCCGATCGCGGTCGCGCGAACGCCCCCGGCGGCAAATCGCGTGGGCGAGCGACCGCGCAGACGGCGCCACCGCCCGCTGCATCTCGAGCATCTACTCTTGATCTGCCCGTTCCGGAGCATCGAGGCCTGGCTTTACCAGAACCTTCGAGCGGCGACGGAGATCTGCAATCGCGAGCACCAGGGAGCGCACGTCACCAAGCTGCAGAGCTGGGAGCAGCGACGGGCGGAGCTCGACGAGTTGTCGGCGCCGGAGGAGGAGCTGTGCCTGGGGAAGGTGTTCAACCTCGAGCTGGCGACGAGCCGGTTTCCGGCGAGCGAGGCGTACGAGGTGAAGAAGTCCTTTGCGGAGAGCGTGGATCGCCTGCGTGGTTGTGCTGCGCTCTGCCGGGCGCTCGAGCTCACGCGAGTCGGCGCCGCAGCGCTGCCGGCCGAGGAATCGCCAACGGATACGTAGGCGACAAGAGGCGGGGAGGCGGCCGTGAGCCAGCGCGCCCGCGGCTTCGCCGTCGTAATGGGCGGCCCCGTGCTCGAGCGGCGGCATGGTGGTCGTGGAATCAAGCGGCGTTCCGGCGAGGGCGGCCGCGCAAGGCCGCGAACGCCCGGGGCGGCGCCGGCGAGCTTGTCCGAATGCCGGACAGGTGGGGTCGGACGTCCGCCGGACAAGCGGGCGGGGGTGCGTGTGATCTCGCGTGGCTAGCGCGGGCACGCCGCGTGCCTGTGGGGTCTGCATGCACCCTTCGCCCTCGCACTCGCGTTCCGTCGTCCCCGCCGTCCTCCGCTCCATCGTCTGCGCGGCCGCGCTGGCCGCGTGCCTCGACGAGCCACCGGCATACGAGGCGTCGGAGCGCCCGCGCATCGTCGTTCTGTGGGAGCCGGCCGCGTGCGGCGCGCCGCACCGGATCGCGCTTGAGCTCGCGGACGAGGCGGGCGTGCCGACCTCGTCGTCGGCGCCGTGCGCGCAGGGGACGCTCTCGGTGCAGGTGCTGCACCTCGGCGTGTATACCGGCCGCGTCTACGCGTGGACGGCGGGACAGCCGATCCGCTCGATCATGCCGGCTTGGATCGACGTGGACGAGTCGATCGTACGCTGGCGCGTGGAGACGCCCGAGTGAGCGCGAGCTCCCAGATCTGCGCGCGCCCGGGGCTGAGCACGGGGTCTGGCTCCTCCCGGACGAGCCGGTAGCCCTCGGCGACGTACAGCCGGCGCGCCGAGGCGAGGACGCTGTTCGTCCACAGGATGATCTTGCGGTAGGCCGCCTGGCGGGCGAACCGCGTGCACTCGGCGACCAGGTGGCGACCGAGGCCGAGGCCGCGCGCGTCCGGCTCGACGTAGAGCATCCGGAGCTGGGCGACCGCCTGCGACTTCGCCACGAGGAAGACCGAGCCGACGATCGCGCCGGCGCGCTCGGCGATCCAGCAGCGCTCGCGTGCCGGATCGAAGCGCTCGACGAAGTCCGCGGCGATCCGCGCCACCATCGCCTCGAACCGCGCGTCCCACCCCTGCTCCTCTGCGTAGAGGACGCCATGGCGGTGAACGACCCAGCCCAGATCACCGGGCACGGGCGCGCGCAGGAGGAACGGCGCGCCCGCGGATCCGGCAGAGGCCGAGCGCGCTCCGCCAGCAGCCGGCGCGGCCCTCGCGCTCGGTGCGGCCTCCGCGCTCGGCGCGGCCCCCGCGGCCACCGGCTCGGCCGCAGCCTCCGGCTCGAGCGCGGCGCGGATCCGCCGCATCGCTTGCATGACCTCGTCCTGGCGCCCGGGCGGCACCGGCGCCAGGACGGCCGCGATCGCCGCGTCGGCCTTGCGCTCGAGGCTCTCGACCGTACGCTTGCCCTTGGCGGTCAGCGCGAGCCGGCGGCGGCGCGCGTCGTCGGCGGACTTGCGCCCCGTCACGAGCCCGCGCCGCTCGAGATCGCGCAGCATCCGGCTCAGGTACCCGGGATCGAGCGCGAGCCCTTCGCACAGCGCGCTCGCCGTCGGCCCGTCCTGGTGCGCGAGCTCGTAGAGCACCCGCACCTGCGCCAGCGAGAACGGGCTCGCCAGGTGGCCCTCGCGGAGCACGCCGATCAGGCGCGTGTAGAACCGGTTGAACGCCCGGACCTTCGCGACGCGCTGCACGAGCTCGCGCTCCATCGATGGTGGACAGCGTCTACCAGTTGGTTGACGCTGTCAACGAACGGCGGGCGCCGGGGCGCGCGGATCGAGGTCGCGCGCGGCGAGCTCGCGCATGATCGCCGGCTCGATCGCGAACCGCTCGAGGACGGCGCGCAGGCGCGCCCGCGCGGGCTCGTCGAACCGGTGGACGCGCCGCGCGAGGATCAGCTCGTTCTTCGCCGAGTGCTCCCAGCCGACCAGCTCGGTCACCGTGACCTTGTAGCCGTGCGCCTCGAGCGCGAGCCCGCGCACGACGTTCGTCAGGTGCGAGCCGAGCTCGCGGCGGTGTAGCGGGTGCGCGAACAGCGTCGCCACCGCCGGGTCGGCGGGCCGGCTGCCCTCGAGCTGCCGCGCCACCTCGGCCTGGCAGCACGGCACGACGGCCACGTGATCGGCGCCCGCGGCGATCGCGAGCGCGAGCGCGTCGTCGGTGGCGGTGTCGCACGCGTGCAGGGCCGTCACCACCTGCGGCCGGCCGGGCAGGGCGGCGGCGGCGATCGCGCCCGTCGCGACGCGGAACCGGTCCTGGCCGAACCGCGCGGCGCGGGCGGCCGCCTGCTCCGACAGCTCGGGCCGCGCCTCGATCGCGAGCAGCTCGCCGCGTCCGGCGGGGCCGAGCACGAGCTCGTAGAGCAGGGCGCCGAGGTAGCTCTTGCCGGCGCCGCAGTCCACGACGAGCGGCGCCGGGCTGCGTGCCATCGCGTCGTCGAGCGCCGGTCGCAGGAGCCCGACGAGGTGCCGGATCTGCTTCAGCTTGCGGCGCGCGTCGGCGTTGAGCTGCCCCTCGCGCGTCAGGAGGTGCAGGTCCTGGAGCAGCTCGATCGACATCCCGCGCGGGACGTCGGGATCGGTGCGCGGATCGCGCGGCGGCTTGCCCACGCGACGCACTGTAGCGCCGCTCGTGCGCCGCGTCCGGGCGCGTCAGGCGCCTTTGGTCCAGGCCGCGCCCCAGCGCGCCTCGACGGCCTCGTTGCCGGTGCGCGGCGCGCGCGCCGGGCTCACGAGGTAGCGCCGGCCGTCGCGGGTCGATAGCAGCACCGCGCCGCGATCGGCAGCGGTGAGCCGCACGACCGCCGAGGCGTCTGCGAGCTCGACGGAGAGCCACGTGAGCCCGTGGCCCTCGGGAGCCGCCGGACCGGCACGGCCGATCGTGAGCGCTGAGACCTCGCCGCTGGCGGCCGTCGTCGCGGCGACGAGCAGCTGCTCGCCGTCGCGCACGACCGAGAACGTCACCGTCAGTGCTCCTCGCTCCTCGCTCGAGACGGTGATCGACTCGATCGCATCGGCGTCGGCGAGCGTCTCTGCGAGACGTGCCTGGGCGACGTGCGCTGGCGTCACCACCTCGCACGGCGCGCTCGAGGCGCCCGCCGCGACCGCAATCAAGGGAAGCCAGGCCATCATGCCCGGAGGTAATTCAACTCGCGGACCAGCTCGGAACCGCCACGGCCTCGGACACTTGCGAGCCGACGTGGGCGGGGGCCCACGCCGGCAGCCGCGCGCCGGGACACGCTCGTCCGCACACGAGCGCCGCACAGGGATCGGCGCATGAGATCCGCGCGCGTGGATCGCTGAGCGAATCGGCAGCGGCAGCGGCAGCAGCAGCGGCAGCAGCGGCAGCAGCGGCGCCGAAGCAGCAGCGCAGCGTTGTCTGACGGAGATCTGAGCGCGTGACCGCGCCTGGCAGCGGCAGCAGCGGCGCCGAAGCAGCAGCGCAGCGTTGTGAAGCTTCAGCGGGCACCGTCAGCGCGGCGCTGTCAGCGCAAGCCCTCGGATCGTTGGGCCGCGCGACCGCCGCGCTGCATCGGCGCCAGCCGCAGCGGCGTCAGCGCGGCGCCGTCAGCGGGCGGCGGCGGCGAGCGCGGCCTGGCGCGCCCGGAACGCGCGCGTCTTCACCGCGGCGACCGAGAGGCCGAGCTCCTTGGCGATCTCGGTCTCGGTGCGGCCCTCGCCATAGCGCTTCCAGAAGACGGCCGGGTACTTCGCGCCGAGCCGCGCGACGGCCTCGGACACGGTGCTGAGGTCCGCGCGCGCGATGACCTCGCCGCGCAGGTCCGACGGCGCGGGCTGCCGATCGAGCAGCGCGGTGCCGTCCTCGTCGACGCTGCCGCTCGCCGGGATCTCCCGCGAGAGCCGGCGCTGCTTGCGCAGGAACATGAGCGCCGCCGTCGCCGTCACTCGGTAGAGCCACGTCGAGTAGCGCGACTCCCCGCGGAACGAGTCGCGGTAGCGGTGGGCCAGCAACATGGCGTCTTGCGTCACGTCCTCGGCATCCTGCTCGTTGCGGATGTACTTCATCGCCACCGACCGCACGTACGCCCGAGTCCGATCGAGATCGCCTTCCGTTGCCAGGTGCTGCATCGAGCCCTCCTCGTGGACCTCGGGCGGCCCCGGCGACACCCATGCGCCGAAGAACCGTCCGAAGTTCTGATGGAAACCCCAATACGCATCGGCTGGGCCAACCCAGTCCACGCGCTGGGACAAAGGATCCTGGATACTTAACCCTGATCCAGGCATCGCTACTGTCCAGAGCATTGGACACCGTCTAGACTCTTGGACCGAGCATGCAGAACGGCATCCGCCACGTGCTCCTCGTCGACGCCGATCCGCAGACGGTCGCGTACGGCACCGGCGCGCTCGCCGGGATGGAGGTCGAGGCGGTGGCCACGCCAGCCGCGGCGCTCGAGCGCGTGGTCGGCTCGGCGTTCGACGCCGTGCTGCTCGATCCGGGGCTGCTCGACGAGGACGACGGCGCCCTCGCGCTCCTCCATCGGCTCCGGACGATCGCGCCGGACCCGGTGGTCGTCATATGGAGCTCGCAGCCGACGGTCGAGTTCGCGGTCCGCGCGATGCGGTCGGGCGCGCTCGACGTCTTGAAGAAGTCCGCGGAGGTCGCGGAGATCCGCTCGGTCGTGGAGCGCGCGATCTCGCACGGCGCCCTGGCGCGCGAGGTGCGCCGCCTGCGCGGCGAGGTCGAGCGGGCGCGGGGCCTGGGCGAGGTGATCGGCGAGTCGGCGCTGATGCGCGGCCTGCTCGCGATGATCGATCGCGTGGCGGCCTCCGACGCGACGGTGCTGATCGTCGGCGAGAGCGGCACGGGCAAGGAGCTGCTCGCGCGCACGATCCACCGCGTCGGCCCGCGACGCGACGGCCCGTTCGTGGCGTTCGACTGCTCGGCCCTGGCGCCGAGCCTGATCGAGGCGGAGCTGTTCGGCCACGAGAAGGGCGCGTTCACCGGCGCCGCGCGCGCCCGCCGCGGGCTGTTCCGCGAGGCGAACGGCGGCACGATCTTCCTCGACGAGATCGGCGACATCGACGCGACGGTGCAGAACAAGCTCCTGCGCGTGCTGCAGGAGCGCGAGATCAAGCCGGTCGGCGGCGATCGCCCGGTCGCGATCGATGTCCGCGTCGTCGCGGCGACGAACAAGGACCTCAAGTCCCTGGTCGCGCGCGGCCAGTTCCGCGAGGACCTCTACTGGCGGCTCGCCGTGGTGCCGATCCAGGTGCCGCCGCTGCGCGAGCGCAAGGAGGACATCCCGCAGCTCGCCGCGCACATCCTGGCGCGCCGCCGCGGCGCCGCGAAGAGCTTCGGCGGCAGCGAGACGCGCTACCCGACGCAGATCACGGCGAAGGCGCTGGCGCGGCTGCAGGCGTACCGCTGGCCGGGCAACATCCGCGAGCTCGAGAACGTGCTGTCGCGCGCCGCGATCCTGTGCGACGGCGAGACGATCCGCAGCCACGATCTGGACCTGCTCGGGCTCGATCACCCGGCGGGGGCGTCGCCGGCGGCGATCGCCGCCGCGGCGGAGATCGATCGGGTCGAGCTGCCGGCGATCCAGCTCGAGCGGCTGGGAGACGGCGAGGGCCTGAAGGATTTGACCGATCGCGCGATCCGGGCGGTGGAGCGAGCCGCGATCGCCGCCGCGCTGCGCCGCGACCGCAACCCCGCGCACGCCGCCCGCCGGCTCGGCATCAGCCGCGCCAGCATTTATACGAAGATGAAGGCGTACGGACTCGGTGCCGACGGAACGCCGACGTCCGATTAGCACCGAGCCCGTGGCAGGTGCAGGCGAGGGGCTGACGGCCGAGCGGCGTCGCGCCGCGTCGAGCCGATGGGCAGGTGCAGACGAGGCGCCGCCGGTCGAGTAGAGTCGAGCCGATGGCAGACCATTGGTGCGCCGTGGCCCGGGTCGGGCAGCTCCGCCCGGGAGACGTGATCGCGGTCGTGGCCGAGGGGCAAGAGATCGCGCTGGGGCGGGACGGCGATCGCTACTTCGCCTTCCAGCGCCGGTGCGCCCACCGCCGCGGTGACCTCGCCGAGGGCATCATCGCGCGGGGCCACCTGGTGTGCCCGCAGCACGGCTGGCGGTTCTCGACCGCGACCGGCTGCCACGACGAGGCATCGGAGTACTGCCTCGTTAGCTACAACGTCCGGGTGGCGGACGGTCAGATCGAGGTCGATCCGCGGCCGGTGCCGCACCCCGAGCAAGGAAGAGAGCCCAGCGCATGACGAGCCAGCGCCCCACCGTGAGTCTGATCGAAGGAGATGGCATCGGGCCCGAGATCGCGGCCGCGACGGTGCGGGCCATCGAGGCCGCTGGCGGCGCGCTGGACTGGGAGCGCGTCGACGCCGGCATGGGCGCGGTGCAGAAGCACGGCGATCCGCTGCCGCAGGCGACGATCGACTCGATCCGGCGGACCCGGCTCGCGCTCAAGGGGCCGCTCGCCACGCCGAGCGGCGGCGGCTACCGCTCGGTGAACGTGACCTTGCGCCAGCAGTTCGACATGTACGCGAACGTCCGGCCGGCGAAGACGATCCCCGGCGTGCCGTCGCGCTACGAGGGCGTCGACCTCGTGATCGTGCGCGAGAACACCGAGGATCTGTACGCGGGCGTCGAGCACTACGTCGATCCGCGGCGCACGGCGGCCGAGTCGATCGCGATCATCACGCGCTTCGGCAGCGAGCGGGTGATCATCTACGCGTTCGAGTACGCGCGGCGGCACGGGCGCAAGAAGGTCACGCTCGTTCACAAGGCGAACATCCTCAAGATGTCGAACGGGCTGTTCCTCGACACTGGCAAGGAGATCGCCAAGCGGTACCCCGAGATCCAGTTCGAGGACATGATCGTCGACGCGACCGCGATGAAGCTCGTGATCGCGCCCGAGCGCTTCGACGTCATCGTCACGATGAACCTGTTCGGCGACATCCTGAGCGATCTGACGGCCGGGCTCGTCGGCGGGCTCGGCGTGGCGCCAGCGGCGAACATCGGCTCGCTCGACGAGACGAGCGGCGTGGCGATGTTCGAGGCGGTCCACGGGACGGCGCCCGACATCGCCGGCAAGGGCATCTCGAACCCGACCGGGCTCATGCTGTCGGCGTGCATGCTGCTCGATCACGTCGAGCAGAAGGAGGCCGCGGCGCGCCTGCGCAAGGGCATCTACGCCGCGCTCGCGGATCCGGCGACGCGCACCGGCGACCTCGGCGGCAAGGGGAACACGGCCGGGTACACCGACGCGGTGATCCGCGCGATGGCCTGAGCCAGCCGCTCAGTCGACGGTCCCAAGCCCCCGGAAGCGAGCGAACATCCGCTCGATCGTGCCGCGGGTCGCGAAGCCGAGCGCCGTGGCGGCCTCGCCGAGCCGCAGGCCGGGCCTTTGGTCCTGCAGCTGGAGCGCGAGGAGCAGCTGGCAGCGATCGATCAACCCCTGCTCGACGAGGTACTCGCCGAACGGGATCGCCTTGCGTCCCTCGCTTTCGAGCTCGATGTTGCCGACCGGGTGCTCGAGCGTGTGCTCGAAGTAGCGGCGGAGGTCGGCCTTGTTGCGGGCGGTCGCGTAGCCAGAGAGGGACACAGAGGTGGCCAGCATCGGTGCGTGATGCGACGAGCAGACATCGTGCCAGCAGGCATGAGGGACGCGCCGTCGGCCAGGCCAGGGCGAATCGGCTTCGGATCGATGACTTGGGAGCCCGGCCATCGAGCGAGCGACGCGGGGCGCGACGAGCGCGGCTACAGGAGTAGTCGCCGCCTTCATCGTGGCGAACGAGCCGGCGCGCGGCGGCTGGCCACTGCTGTGGCCGCCGATCGTCAGTTCATCGGTGCCGCCTTCATCTTGGCGAACGAAGGCAGCCGTGGCACGACGTGCCTTGGATGTGGCTGCGCACGACGATCGCGATCGCGGTGCTGGCCGGATGCCGCGGTGATGGCCGCGGCCCCGACCGCGCTCAGACTCATGCTCCTCCCGGGGCGCCTGCGCCTGGAGCGGGGCCGCAGACTGGCGCGGCCGAGCCGGGCGCCGCGGGCACGGCGCCGGCTGGGTCAGGCAGCTCGGGTGGCGCGGGCGCTGCCGGCGGGGGCGGGGCGGGCGTGGGCAGCGCGGGTGGGGGCGGCCCACCCGGCGGCGGGGCGCCCGCGCGCGTCGATCCGCCGCCCGGCACCGACAAGCTCGTCTCGGTGCCCGCCGACATCGCCGCGAAGCTCGAGCTCCGCGAGGTCGTGCGTGGTCTCGATCGGCCGGTCCTCCTGACGTTCGCGCCGGGCGATCCGCGCAAGCGGCTGTTCATCGTCGAGCAGCACGTCGGGCGGATCCGGATCCTCGAGAACGGCAAGCTCCTGCCAAAACCGTTCTTCAAGATCGGTGGCCTGTCCCAGGGCAACGAGGAGGGCCTGCTCGGCCTCGCGTTCCACCCCCGGTTCGCCGAGAACGGCCGGCTGTTCGTGAACTACACGGCCGACGACATGGACACCCACATCGTCGAGTACAAGGTGTCGGCCGCTGATCCCGACGCGGTGGATCTGGCGACGCGGCGCGAGATCATCGAGATCGATCAGCCGTACTCCAACCACAACGGTGGCGGCATCCTGTTTGGCCCCGACGGCAAGCTCTACGCCGGCATGGGCGATGGCGGCTCGGCCGGCGATCCGAAGCGCGCCGGGCAAAACCCGAAGATGCTGCTCGCGAAGATGCTGCGGTTCGACGTCGACGCGGCGGCGCCGGCCCCGGAGATCCTGCACATGGGGCTGCGCAACCCGTGGCGGTTCTGGTTCGACGCCAAGGACGGCACGCTCTACATCGGCGACGTCGGCCAGAACCTGTGGGAGTACGTCTTCGCCGTCAGCGGCACCGATGGCGCCCGGCGCAACTTCGGCTGGAACATCGTCGAGGGCACTCACTGCTACAACGCGCGCGCCTGCGATCGCGCGGGCTTCACGCCGCCGGTCGCCGAGTACTCGCACGACGAGGGCTGCTCGGTCACGGGCGGCGTGACGTACCGCGGCAAGGTGCTGCCGGTGCTCGACGGGCGGTACTTCTACGCCGACTACTGCACGGGCCTCCTGCGCAGCTTCGTGTGGACGCGCGATCCAGCGTCGCCGACGGCGCCCGGCTGGATCCGCGAGCACTGGGACTGGAAGGCGGCGATCGATCGCCGCGCGCTCCTGACGCAGATCTCGTCGTTCGGCGTCGATCACGACGGCGAGATCTACATCGTCAAGCTGACCGGCGAGATCCTGCAGCTCGTGCCGCGCGGGTGACCCCAGCGCGGCGCGCCAGCGGCGCGTCCGCGGCTCAGGGCCGCCAGACGTTGGCGCGGATGATCTTGGCCAGCTCGTCGGCGGCCCCGCCGCGCCGTCGGCGCAAGAGCCAGTAGCGCGCCGCCGGCAGCGCGGGCACCGGTCGCGCCACCACGCCGCGCGGCAGATCGCAGCACGCGTTGACGATGGCCAGCCCGACGCCGCGCCGGACGAAGTGCAGCATCAGCGGCCAGCCGCCGACCTCGACGGCGGGCTCCCAGGAGACGCCGACCGACAGCAGCGCGCCGTCGAGGATCGTGCGTAGCGGGCGCCCGGCCGGCGGGACGATCAGCCGCGCTCCGGCGAGCGCGGCGAGCTCGATCCGCCGCTGCCGGGCGAGCGGGTGGCGCGCCGGCATGGCGAGCACCAGCGGCACATCCACGAGCCGCTCGGCGTCGATGCCCGCGGGCGCGGCGGGCAGGCTGACCACGCCGAGGTGGGCCTCGCCCGACTCGAGCGCTGCGACGGTGCCGGGTCCGTCGCGGGTCAAGAGCCGCAGCGGCGCGCTGCCCTTGGCGGTGAACGTCGAGATCGCCTCGCCGAGCAGGTACAGGTACGCGCCCTCGCCGGCGGCCAGCATCACCGGCTGGGTGCTGCTGCCGGTGCGGACCACGTCGCGCAGCTCGGCGGCGCGCTCGCGCAGCTCGCGGGCAAACCGCAGCGTCTCGCGGCCCTGCGCCGTCAGCACCAGCGCGCGTCCTTCGCGCCGGTACAGCGCGGTGCCCAGCGAGTCGGCGAGCCGGGCGATCTGCACGTGCAGCGCCGGCTGGGAGATGTGCAGGTCGCGGGCGGCGGCGGTGAAGCTCAGCCGCTCCGCGAACGCGACGAACGCCTCGAGCCATTCGAGCTTCATAGCCGTTTGATTATAGACTATCGAAATCTAATAGTTCTCGAAGTATTCATCAGCGCGTACGGTCTTGTCATGACCAAGACCCAGCCCCCTCGCCCCATCCTCGGCATCGACATCGGCCGGGTCATCATCGGCCCGGTCGACGACCACGGCCGCGCCGACACGTCGTTTTTGTCGGGCACGGTCGAGCGCGCCATGCAGACCCCGCCGGCCCCGGGCGCGCTCGATAGCATCGCCCAGCTCGCCCGCGCCTTCGGCGGCGACGTCTGGCTCGTCTCCAAGTGCGGCGCCGGAGTCCAGGCCAAGACCCGCCGCTGGCTCGCCCACTGGCGCTTCTGGGACGTCACCGGCATCGCGCCCGATCACCTGCGCTTCTGCCTCAAGCGGCCGCAGAAGGCCGATCACTGCCGCGAGCTGGCGATCACCCACTTCATCGACGACCGCGTCGACGTCCTCGAGCACCTGCGCGGACTAGGTGCCGCACCTGTACCTGTTCGGCGCCGACTGGCGGACCCGCCCGGCGCCAGCCTGGGCGCTGCCGGTGATCACGTGGCCGCGGGCGCTGGCCGCGGTGCTGGCGACGCTGCCGCCGGCGGCGCCGGCGCCGGTGCCGGTGCGTCCCGGCGAAGCCTCCGCTCACCGCGCGGAGGCTCGGGGCCTCGTCTCGTGACGGAAGCCGCGGTGGCGCGTACGCCGCGGCTGAATGATCCGGACGCCACGCTCAGGCCTGCCTGCGTGGTGTCGATCCGGCAGGGCGCGCTGACCTCGTGTGGGCGCCGACCTCGACGGTGAGCGCGTCGTCCTTGTTCCGAGCAAGTCGGGCGCCGCGGGTGCGGATGATGGGTCGCGAGATGATCGGGCCGCGTCTACCGTGACAGCGACCGAGCCTGCCATCTTGGTCGGCTCGATGACCCACGGCCATGCACCGGCGACCAGGTCGCCAGCCCGGCGGAGCCGCCGGAGCCATCCATGCGCTCGCGCTCGCCCGCGGCGTCTGCTGCGAGAGCGACGGCAGCAAGAGCGGAGCCACCGGAGCCATCCATGCGCTCGCGCACGCCCCGCCCATGCGCTCGCGCTCGCCCCGCCCGTGTGCTCGCGCTCGCCCCGCCCGTGTGCTCGCGCTCGCGTCGTTCAGAAGTAGAGCGTGACGCACCGGGACGGCCGTGTGGAGGTATTACCTCTGGCGGAGCGAGCGCGGCGCGTGCTGAAGCTCTTGCGCGCTTGCCACGGCGATCCTCTGGCGGGCGCAGTGGCTCTCACATTGCGTCCGGCGTCCGCTGCGAAATCGGTCTGGGTGGCCGTGTGAGTCGGGAAGAGAGTCACCCCCCCCGAAACGAAGAGTCGGGTCCACAAGCCCTCTTCTTGTTGATTTCTTGATTGGATAGTTGCTTGACGCTAGAGATTAAGCTGGTACGTTGCGATTATTGGTGCGTGTGAGCTTCGATGTCGCGCGTGGTAGTGCATGACGCAGGTTCTGTGAACCGATGCGTCGGTGTAGTGGAGATCATTGGTTGATTGAAGCTCGGTGTCGTGGAGTGAGTTGATCAATATGTCTAATCAGCAGGTTCATGCAGGCAATCGCCCTGACGGAGATCGCGTGACGAGTCGCGGTGCGTGGGCGCGTGGTGCTGGCTGGTGGGTAGATCACGCGGCAGCAGACGATGCCTGGGAGCGCCAGCACGCGGCGGAGTGGGCGAGAGTAGACCAAAAGCTCCGCAGCATTGCGGCGCGGCGAGCCGCGCTCGATGCCGAGGAGGCGAACCTGCTGCGTTACGCCGAGGAAGTGAAGCTGTGGCGGGCGTACGGTTTCGGGAGTCTGCTCGAGTATTTGGAGCGCGCGCTGGGCTACGCGCCGCGCACGGCGGTCGAGCGTCTTCGCGTGGCCCGCGCGATAGCCGAGCTTCCCTTGATCGCGGAGGCGCTGGAGCAGGGCGAGCTCGCGCATTCGGCGGTGCGCGAGCTGTCGCGCGTGGCCGTGCCCGATACTGAAGCCGTGTGGCTCGAGGCGGCGCGGGGCAAGAGCCTGCGTGAGATCGAGGCGATGGTGTCCGGGCACAGGCCCGGGAACCTGCCCACCGACGAGACCGAGCCGCGTCTGCACCGCAAGACGCTCACGCTCGAGGTCTCGCCCGAGACGTACGATCTCTGGCGCAAGCTGCACGCGCTCGCTGCCGAGGAGCACGGCCAGCGGCTCTCGGATGACGAGCTGATCCCGGCCTTGTTTCGCAGGGCATACGGCAACGGTCGCGATGAGGGGCGCGGTCCGCGCGGCGACACACCCGCCTACAAGATCGCGCTCAAGCAATGTCCGGACTGCAAGCGTGCGTGGCAGTACAGCGGCGGGAGAGACATCGAAGTCGACCGCGCAGTGGCCGAGTGCGCCGCCTGCGACGCCATGCATCTCGGTTCGCTCGATGCTTCGGTGCCGGAGCGGACGACCACGACAGTCACGGCTCGCAAGCGGGAGCAGGTGCTCGCGCGGGACGGCCACGGCTGCACGGTGCCCGGATGTCGCCGGAACGTCGGGCTGGATCTGCACCACATCGAATACCAGAGCCGCGGCGGCGGCCACGATCTGAGGAACCTCACGACCATCTGCGATCTCCACCACCGGGCAGTCCACCATGGAAAGCTCATCATTCGCGGCACCGCGCCCGACCGGCTGATATTCGAGTTTCGCAAGCCTCGAGATCGGCGCAACGTCACCGACGATGAGCCCTCTGCTCCTATCCCGCTTTCATCTCCTGTATCCACCGTTTCCTGCCGCTCACTCGTGTCGATCTCGTCCACTGCGCCCCAGACGAGGCCGGCCGCTGCGTCTGGGACGAGTTCAACCGCAGCGCCCGGTCCAAAGCCGGCCGCAGCGTCTGAGTCGAGGCCGGCCACAGCGCCCGCATCTGGGCCGGCCACAGCGCCCGCGTCTGGGCCGGCCGCGGCGCTCGTGTCTGGGTCGGCCGCCGCGCCGGAGTCGAGGCCGGCGGCCGCGCCCGCGTCTGGGCCGGCTGCCGCGCCTGAGTCGAGGCCGGCGGCAGCGCCCGCGTCTGGGCCGGCTGCCGCGCCGGAGTCGAGGCCGGCGGCAGCGTCAGGGGCGAGCTTGGTGGCAGCGCTCGCGCCGAGGGCGGCCGCAGCACCCGAGTCGAGGCCGGCTGCAGCGCCTGAGTCGAGGTCGGTGACAGCGCGCGCGTGTGGGGTGGCTGCAGCGCCTGAGTCGAGGCCGGTGACAGCGCGCGCGTGTGGGGCGGCTGCAGCGCCTGAGTCGAGGCCGGCTGCTGCGTCAGGGGCGAACTCGGCAGCGCTCGCGCCGAGGGCGGCCGCAGCACCCGAGTCGAGGCCGGCTGCCGCGCCTGAGTCGAGGCCGGCTGCCGCGCCTGAGTCGAGGCCGGCTGCCGCGCCTGAGTCGAAGTCGGCTGCCGCGCCGGAGTCGAAGTCGGCGGCAGTGCCTGAGTCGAGGCCGGCTGCCGCGCCTGAGTCGAGGCCGGCTGCCGCGCCGGAGTCGAAGTCGGCTGCCGCGCCTGAGTCGAGGCCGGCCACAGCGCCTGAGTCGAGGCCGGCCGCTGCGCCTGAGTCGAAGCCAGCTGCAGCGTCAGGGGCGAACTCGGTGGCAGCGCTCGCGCCGAGGGCCGCAGCGCCTGAGTCGAGGCCGGCTGCAGCGACTGAGTCGAGGCCGGCTGCAGCGACTGAGTCGAGGCCGGCTGCAGCGACTGAGTCGAGGCCGGCTGCCGCGCCCGAGTCGAGGCCGGCTGCCGCGCCCGAGTCGAGGCCGGCTGCCGCGCCCGAGTCGAGGCCGGCGGCTGCGTCAGAGTCGGGGCCGGCTGCCGCGCCAGAGTCGGGGCCGGCTGCCGCGCCCGAGTCGGGGCCGGCTGCCGCGCCTGAGTCGAGGCCGGCGGCTGCGTCAGAGGTGAGCTTGGTGGCAGCGCTCGCGCCGAGGGCGGCCGCAGCACCCGAGTCGAGGTCGGCTGCCGCGCCGGAGTCGAGGTCGGTGGCAGCGCGCGCGTGGGGGGCGGCTGCAGCGCCGGAGTCGAGCCCGGCTGCCGCGTCTGGATCGGGCACGTTAAATGCGCTTATGGTCTCGAGCAGTGTGCTCAGGGCAAGCTCGGCAGTTGCATCCGCGGCGTCGAGTTCTCTGGAAGCGGGTATCGGATCGTTTGCGCCCACGTGGGCGCCGGAATCGCGTCCGTCGGCTCGCAGTGAAGCGGACCCTTCGCACGCCGTCGGTGGGGCTGGGCGGCTGTCTCAGCCCACACTCGATGGATGGTCTGTCTGCCATGTGGAGCAGTCGAGTCTGTGAAGTCCCGCTGCTACTCATGCGAATGGACTGGCCCGATGAGCGCTCGTGGCGCCGTTGCCGCGTGGAATCGCGACAAGCCCAAGGCGTGCGAGGCTCCCGTTGATGCGAGCCGTGGCGAGGCGTGCTCGGGAGCTGCTTCGCGCGAACCCTGCGTTATGAGCGCGGGCTCCGCTCTACGCGAACGCGCGGCGCGCCCGCGCGCCAGGGGTGTCCCGCGGCGCAGCGAGTGGCGGCGATCGGTCGTGCGAGCACCAACGGTGGGCGGGCGTGCGGGCAACCACCTTACTGCAGAGGAATGTACCAACCCGAGCGAGCAAGCCGCGGGACACCCCGCGCGCGATGGCAGCCGCGCGTCTCCACGCGAGCACTCACGCTCGCGTTCTCTGGCCAGGCCGCAGCGCATCTGGCCGCAACCGGCGGCGGCGACAGCCGCTACGACGGCAGCCGCTCGCCGACCGAGCCGCGGCCCGTGGGCGCGGTGGGCGGCGGGATCGCCGGCTCTGGATCCGGAGTCGGCGGCAGGTCGCCGAGCGCCACGGCGAGCGCGTCGTCGATCTTCGTCATGAACCGGAGCTCGAGCTCCTTCGTGACCTCCGTGGGGATATCGATCGTGTCCTTCCGGTTGCGCTCCGGCAGGAACACGATCTTGATCCCGGCGCGGTGGGCCGCGATCACCTTCTCCTTGATCCCGCCGACCGGCAGCGCGTGGCCGCGCAGATCGATCTCGCCGGTGATCGCGATGTCGTTGCGGATCGGCCGGTTCGTGAACACCGACACGACCGCGCACGTCAGCGCGACGCCCGCCGACGGGCCGTCCTTCTTGATCGCGCCCTGCGGCAGGTGGATGTGGAGGTCCCGCGACGAGAACTGATCCTGATCGATGCCCAGCCGCGCCGCGTTCGAGCGCGCCCAGGAGAACGCCGCCTGGGCGCTCTCCTTCATGACGTCGCCGAGCTGGCCCGTCAGCTTCACGTCGCCCTTGCCGGGGTACGTGCGGGTCTCGATGAACATGATGTCGCCGCCGACCGGCGTCCACGCGAGGCCGGTGACGAGGCCGACCTCTGGCTTGCGCTCGGCCGAGTCGGAGACGTGCCGCGGCGGCCCGAGCAGCTCCTCGAGCTGCACCTTGCCGAACTTCACGGCCGTGTGGCCCTCGGCGACCTTCACGGCCGCGCCGCGGCAGACCGCGGCGATCTCGCGCTCGAGGTTGCGCACGCCGGCCTCGCGCGTGTAGCTGTGGATGATCTCCTGGAGCGCCTCGTCGGCGATCTCGAGCTGCTCGCGCGTGATGCCGTGCTCGCCGAGCTGCTTGGGCACCAGGTGGTCCTTGGCGATCGCGAGCTTCTCGACGGTGGTGTAGCCCGAGAGCTCCACCATCTCCATGCGATCGAGCAGCGGTTGGCTGATCGTCTCGGTGGTGTTCGCGGTGCAGATGAACATCACCTTCGACAGGTCGACCGACACCTCGACGTAGTGATCGACGAAGTCCTTGTTCTGCTCGGGATCGAGCACCTCGAGCATCGCCGCCGCCGGATCGCCGCGCATGTCGGCCGCGAGCTTGTCGATCTCGTCGAGCACGAACACCGGGTTCATCGAGCCGGCCTTCTTGAGGCCTGCGACGATGCGGCCGGGCAGCGCGCCGATGTACGTGCGCCGGTGGCCGCGGACCTCGGCCTCGTCGCGCACGCCGCCGAGCGAGATGCGCACGTACTTGCGGCCGAGCGAGCTCGCGATCGATTTGCCGAGTGATGTCTTGCCGACGCCGGGCGGCCCGACGAGCAGGAGGATCGGCCCGTGCTTGTTTGGCGCGAGCTTGCGCACCGCGAGGAACTCGAGGATGCGGCGCTTCACCTTCTCGAGGCCCGAGTGCTCGGCCTCGAGGATCGCGCGCGCGGCCGAGACGTCCAGTCGGTCGTCCGTGAACTGGTTCCACGGGATCTCGAGCAGGTTCTCGACGTAGGTGCGCGCGATGTTGTACTCGGGTGACGACGACGCCATCTGGCTCATGCGCGAGAGCTGCTTCTTCGCGACGGCCCGGACCTCGTCGTTCATCTTCGAGTCTTCGATCTTCTTGCGCAGCTCGTCGATCTCGGCGTTGTCGTCCTGCTCGCCGAGCTCCTCCTGGATCTGCCGCATCCGGTCGCGCAGCACGCGCTCGCGGTGGTTGCGGCTCGACTCGCCCTCGAGCTCGGCGCCGATGTCGGCCTTGAGCCGGAGCACGGTGGCCTGCCGCTCGAGCGACGGGATGATCCGCTCGAGGCGCTTCATCGTGTCGGTCTCGATGAGGAGCGCTGTCAGGTCGTCGCGCTCGAGTTCGAGGAACGGCGCGGCGGCGTCGACCAGCTTGTCGGGATCGACGATCGCCTGGACCTGCGCGCGCGTCAGCTCGCTCCTGGGCTCCTTGGAGCCCTCCTTGCTGGGCTCGCCCTTGGCCTCCTTGGCCTGGGCGTCCGTGACCACGGCCACGAGGTAGTCGCGCACCTTCGTCGTGGTGGCGACGAGCTGCTCCGGCGCGGCGCGCGTGGTCGACGTGAGCGGCGTGACGCTCGCGACGAGGAACGGCTCGGTGGCGACGAGCGCGTCGATCCGCACGCGCTCGAGGAAGCGCATCACGCACGTGAAGCGGCCCGGCGAGTGCTTCACGACCTGCACGATCTCGGCGCGCACGCCGACCTCGTGCAGATCGCGCTGGCCGGGATCGCGGACGGCCGGGTTCTTCTGCGGGATGATGACGATCAGATTGTCGTCCCGCGTCGCGGCCTCGATGGCGCGCACGGATGCTTCCCGGCCGATCTCCAGCGGCCCGACGTGGCCGGGCAGCTGGACCTCGGTGCGCAGCGGGATGACGGGGTACTGACCAGCGGTCTCGGTGTGCTTCGCCATCGCTCTGGGCAGTCTACGACTTTTCAGTCGTCGTGCCCGCGTTTGCGCAAGCGAGTTACCAGCTGCACGAGCTGTTTCTTCGCGTCGTCGTCGAGCTCACCTGGCACGTCGATGTGGATCGTGACGTAGTGGTCACCGTTCTTGCCCGCACGATCGGTCAGGCCCTTTCCGCGGAGCCGGAGCTTCTTGCCGCTCGACGTGCCGGGAGGCACCTTGACCTCGGCCTTGCCGTCCATCGTGGCCACCGTCGCCACGGTGCCGAGGATCGCGCGATCGAACGAGATCCGCACGTCGGAGTGGACGTCGCTGCCCTCGACGCGCAGCCACGACCCGTCGCTCGCACGGGCCTTGCTTTCGACCGCCTCGTCGCGCGCGTCGTGGTGCTCGACGCGCGCGCGGCCGCGGCCTCCACCGGCGGCGCCGCCGCGGCTGAAGACCTGGCTGAACAGATCGCCCAGATCGAAGATCCCGGGCCCGCCCCCCGACGAGGTCGTGTAGGTGAAGCCGCCTCCGGGGAAGCCGCCTCCGGGAAACCCAGACTGTGCGCCACCGCCCGCTCGGATCTGGTCGTAGAGGGCGCGCTTCTTGGCATCTCCGAGCACGTCGTACGCGTTCGAGATGTCCTTGAAGCGCGACTCCTTGGCCTTGTCACCGCCGGTCGAGTCCGGATGGTACTGCTTGGCCAGCTTCCGGTAGGCGCGCTTGATCTCGTCGGCGGTGGCCTTCGGCTCGACGCCGAGCGACTTGTAGTAGTCGGCCTTGGGATCGAAGTCGATCTGTTGCGGCGGCATGGTTATGCGGCGGCTCCCCTGACGGCTTTGCGGAACACGATATTGTCACCCGCGAGGTCCCCCTCGATGTGGTCGCCTGGCGAGAACTCGCCAGCCAGGAGGTGGGTCGCGAGGGGATCGATCACGAGCTTCTGCAGGGCGCGCTTGAGCGGGCGCGCGCCGTACACGGGATCGTAGCCCGCCTCGGCCACGCGGGCGACCGCCTGGTCGGAGAGGTGCAGCGTGAGCTGGCGCTCCGCGAGCAGCTTCTCGAACCGGTGCAGCTGGATCCGCACGATCTGGCCGAGCTCTTGCTCCCCCAGGGGCTCGAAGAAGATGGTCTCGTCGATCCGGTTCAGGAACTCGGGCCGGAACGTGCCCTGCAGCTCCCGCATGGTGAGCCGCTCGATCTCGCCCCGGTTCTCGCGGGTCAGGCGCAGGAGGTGCTGCGAGCCGACGTTCGACGTCATGATGACGACGGTGTTGCGGAAGTCGACGGTGCGGCCCTGGCCGTCGGTGAGGCGGCCGTCGTCGAGCACCTGGAGGAGCACGCTCCACACGTCCGGGTGCGCCTTCTCCATCTCGTCCATGAGGACGACGGAGTAGGGCCGGCGGCGGACGGCCTCGGTGAGCTGGCCGCCCTGGTCGTAGCCGACGTAGCCGGGAGGCGCGCCGACCAGGCGCGACACGGTGTGCTTCTCCTGGTACTCGGACATGTCGATCCGGATCATGGCCTGCTCGTCGTCGAACAGGAACTCGGCGAGCGCGCGAGCGAGCTCGGTCTTGCCGACGCCGGTGGGCCCCAGGAACAGGAAGCTGCCGATCGGCCGGTTCGGGTCCTTGAGGCCGGCGCGCGCGCGGCGGACGGCGGCGGCCACGGCGGTGACGGCGGCGTCCTGGCCGACCACGCGATTCTGGAGCCGGTACTCCATCCTGGTGAGCCGCTCGACCTCGCTCTCGAGCATGCGCTCGACGGGGATGCCGGTCCACTTCGCGACGACGGTGGCGATGTCGTCCTCGGTGACCTCCTCGCGCAAGAAGCTCCCCTTGGCGCGCAGCTCCTCGACCTGCGCGGTGGACTCGGCGATCTCCCGCTCGAGCGCCGGGATGGCGCCGAACCGGAGCTCGGACGCGCGCGCGAAGTCGGCCTGGCGCTGCAGCCGATCGGCGTCGGCCTTCTGCGCCTCGAGCTTCTCCTGCTTCGCGCGCAGCCCGGCGATCAGCTCGCGCTCGCGCTGCCACTGCGCCTTCATGGCGGAGCTCTGCTCCTTGAGCTCGGCGATCTCGCGCTCGACCTGCGGCAGGCGCTGCTTGGCGCGCCGGTCGTTCTCGCGCTCGAGCGCGGCGCGCTCGACCTCGAGGGTGACGAGCCGCCGCTCGAGGTTGTCGATCGGCGTCGGCACGCTCTCGATCTCCATCTTGAGGCGGGAGGCGGCCTCGTCGACGAGGTCGATCGCCTTGTCGGGGAGCTGGCGCGACGTGATGTAGCGGTGCGAGAGCTTCGCGGCCGCGACGAGCGCGGCGTCGCGGATCCGGATGCCGTGGTGGACGACGTACTTGTCCTTGAGGCCGCGGAGGATCGCGATCGTGTCGTCGACCGACGGCTCCTCGACCAGGACGGGCTGGAAGCGGCGCTCGAGCGCCTTGTCCTTCTCGATGTGCTTCCTGTACTCGTCGAGCGTGGTCGCGCCGATGCAGCGCAGCTCGCCGCGCGCGAGCGCCGGCTTCAGGAGGTTGGCCGCGTCGGTCGCGCCCTCGGCGGCGCCGGCGCCGACGAGCGTGTGCAGCTCGTCGATGAACATGATGACGGCGCCCTCGGCGGTCGCGACCTCCTTGAGCACGGCCTTCAGCCGCTCCTCGAACTCGCCGCGGTACTTGGCGCCCGCGATCAGGGCGCCGAGGTCGAGCGAGCAGATGCGCTTGTCGCGCAGGGACTCGGGCACGTCGTTCTGCGCGACGCGCTGCGCGATGCCCTCGACGACGGCGGTCTTGCCGACGCCGGCCTCGCCGACGAGCACGGGGTTGTTCTTGGTGCGGCGCGACAGGATCTGGATGGTGCGGCGGATCTCCTCGTCGCGGCCGATCACGGGATCGAGCTTGCCCTGCTGGGCGAGCCGCGTGAGGTCGCGCGTGTAGCGCTCGAGCGCCTCGTACTTGGCCTCGGGATCCTGATCGGTGACGCGCTGGTTGCCGCGCACCGCGACGAGCGCCTCCAGGATCTGCTCCTTGGTGGCGCCGGCCCGGCGGAGCGCGTCACCCGCGGGGGACTTGGCGCCCGCGAGCGCGATCAGGAAGTGCTCCGTGGAGATGAACTCGTCCTTCATCGCCGCGGCTTCCTTGATCGCGGCCTCCCAGACGTCCTTGAACGCCCGGCCGATCCCGACGTCGAGCGCGCTGCCGTGCGCGCGCGGCAGCTTCTGCAGCGCCTGCTCGAGATCGGTCCGGACCACGCGCGGGTCGGCACCGAGCTTCGCGAGGATCCGCGGCACCACGCCTTCGTTCTGATCGATCAGCGCCAGGAGCAGGTGCTCCGGGCTGATCTCGGCGTGGTGACGCTGGACGGCCGCGTCCTCGGCGGCGGCGACGGCCTCTTGCGCTTTCACGGTCAGCTTGTCGAGCTTCATGGCGGCGGCCAACGTAACTACGCTTACAACAGCGTCAATCCTTCAGTCGCAGGGCGCAGTTACTGCGCGCGCGCAAGAGTGGGCTCACTGAGAGGTCCTCGCAAGGGGAGGGCCCGCTCCCTGCGGATAATCCAGATGCGCAGTCGCGTGCCGGGGGGGGAGTCCGCCGGCGGCGATCCGGCGCGGCGATTTCCAAAAGTGCATCGCGCGCGCGCGCGCGGGCGGCCGAGCGCATCCTGGTCGGGCCTGCTGCGTGCGCTCGAGGGTCTCGAGCGATGGGCTATGCTCGCGCGGTGGAGCACACGCTCGAGCCTGGGGGGACGTTGCCGGCGAGGTTGGAGGCACGAAGCGGCAGTATCCGTGCTCCGTGCCTGATCGTCGCGCTCGACGGGGCGCGGCCGCTCGACGCGCCGAGCCGGTACTGGCTGAACGACGCCGACGAGGTCTCGATCGGGCGCAGCGATCGGACGCTGAGCGCGGAGCATCAGATCTACCAGGCGCGCCTGCGGCTGCGGCTGCGCTTGCCAGACGCGCTGGTGTCCGCGCGGCACGCGGCGGTGCGCCGTGAGGGTGGTGCCTGGGCGATCGAGGACCAGCGCTCCACGAACGGGACGCTCGTCAACGGCGCCGCGGTCGAGCGCGCCGTGCTCGCCGACGGCGACGTGATCGCCATCGGCGGGACCTTCCTCGTCTTCCGCGACGTGGCGCTGCCGAAGCGGCTCGAGCCGAGCGGGCTCGACGACCTCGCGCGGAGGCCCGAAGGGATCCGGACGATGTCGCCGGAGCTCGAGTGTCGCTTCGCGGATCTGGCGAGCGCGGCGCGCTCGGTGTCCTCGATCGTGATCCTCGGTCAGACGGGCACCGGCAAGGAGCGCGTGGCCCAGGCGGTTCACGAGCTGTCCGAGCGCCGTGAGGGGCCGTTCGTGGCCATCAACTGCGCCAGTATCCCGGCGAGCCTGATCGAGGGCGAGCTGTTCGGGCACGCCAAGGGCGCGTTCACGGGCGCGACCCACGATCGCGAGGGGCTCATCGCCGCGGCCGAGCACGGCACGCTGTTCCTCGACGAGATCGGCGAGCTGCCGCTCACGATGCAGGCATCGCTCCTGCGCGTCCTCGAGAGCGGCGAGGTCCGGCCGCTGGGGGCGACGCGCTCGCGTCGGCTCGATCTGCGGGTCGTCGTCGCGACGAATCGCGATCTCCCTGCGATGGTCGCCAAGGGGGAGTTCCGTGATGACCTGTGGGCCCGGCTGAACGGCTTCACGCTGCAGCTCCCCGCGCTGCGCAACCGGCGTGAGGACATGGGCCTCCTCCTGAGCAGCCTGCTGCTCCGCCGCGGCCCCCGCGCGCTGCGCCCGCTGTCGCGGGAGGCCGCTGCGGCGCTGTTCACCCACGAGTGGCCGTTCAACATCCGCGAGCTGGACAAGGTGATCGAGTACGCGCTGGCGCTGTCGGCGACCAGCGAGATCGGCATCGATGCCCTTCCGCCGACGGTGCTTCGCGCGCCCGCCGCGCCGGAGCAGGCCCTGCGGCGCGAGCTCCTGGAGCGCCTCCACAAGCATGGCGGCAACGTCGCCGAGGTCGCGCGGGAGATGGGCAAGCACCGGCAGCAGGTCCAGAAGTGGTGCAAGCGGCTCCAGATCGATGTCGATGCGATGCGGCCTCGCAGGCCAGATCGCCTGTAGGTAGCGCCGCGCGCAACCGGCGCGTGCAACCGCAGTGCAACCCGCAACAGCATCGCGCGGATTGTCGCGCGCTCGCTGGAAGCGATTTCCTGGAGTTGGGCCCCGCTCGGACCGGGCACACCGGTTGCGTAAGCCAGGACGTGGACGGCGGGACGTATCCGCTGCACGGTCCCAAACAGGCCGTGCAGCGGATACAGAGGGCGGGCGCACCGCTGCGGCAGAGTGCCAAGTGCCAGTCGATCGCGTATCGCGTGGTGCGCGCTGAGCGGCGCTCCCAGGGTGAGAGTCACGAGGGCAGTCGCAGGCGGCGCGCGGGCGCTCAGGCGCGCGGGCGCTCAGCCAGCGCCGGGGAGCGCGGCGGCGGCCGGGGTGCCGGAGGCGGCGGCGCGGAGCTTGCCGAGATCGAGGAGGCCCCGGCGGCCGAGGTCGGCCATGGCCGCGCCGGCGGCCGCGAGCTGGAGCTTGCCGCGGCGGCCGTCGAGCTCGCCGAGCGCCTCGGCGACGCGGCGCGGCGCGTCCTCGCCGAGCACGGCGCCGATCCGCCCGGCGAGCTGCGCGTCGCCGACGAGCGCGGCGGCCACGAGCGCGTGCGCGAGCGAGGGGCCGGGCGTGGCGCTCGCGCCGAGCGCGCCCTTGTCGGCGAGCTCGGCCGCGACCTCGACGAGCGCGTTCGGATCGTCGGCGCGCCAGTAGACGTCGATCAGCCGGCGCAGCGTCGGGACGTGGCTGGGATCGAGGTCCGACGCGCGGAGGAACGCGTCGTCGGCGCGATCGGTGTCGCCGAGGTGGACGAGCACGGCGTCGCCGAGCCGGTACAGGCGGTCGGCGCGCTGCGCGGCGGTCGGCGCGAGCGGGACGAGCTGATAGAGGCAGCGCGTGGCGGCGGACCAGTCGTCGCGCTCGACGTGCAGCTCGGCGAGCGCCTCGAGCGCGCCCGCGTGGATCGGGTGATCGCGGAGCAGGCGCTCGAGCTCCGCGATGGCGCCGCTGGTGTCCGCGGCCTGGCGCAACAGCTCGACGAGCGCGAGCCGGGCGGCGAGCTGTCCTTCGTCGTCATCGAGCGCGACCAGCTCGACGACGCTGCGCGCGGCCTCGATCGCGGTCGCGAGGTCGTCGGCGCGGGTGGCGAGCTCCTGGACGCGCGCCAGGAGCTCGCGCCGGGCGGGCGCGGCGTGCGCGGCGGCCTGCGCGTGCGCGAGCGCCTCGGTGTCGCGGCCGAGCTGCTCGCAGATGATCGAGCGGCGGAGCTCGAGCTCGTCCTCGGCGAGCGAGGACTCGCCGACGGTGAGATCGCGGTAGATGAGGTCCGCGGCGGCGTAGTCGCCGGTGCGGAACGCGAGCGCGCCGCGCGCGTCGAGCGCCACGGCGAGGCCGGGATCCTCGATCAGCGCGAGGTCGTAGGCGCGGGCGGCCTGATCGTCCACGCCGAGCTCCTCGGCGAGCCGCGCGACCTCGAGCCACGCGGCGGCGCGCTCGTCGGTGGTGGCGGCGCGGCGCGCGCGCACCGACACGAGCTGCGTGAGCGCCGGGAGATCGCCCGCGGCGCGGTGCAGGTCGGCGAGCACGCGGAACGCGACGGGGTGGCCGGCCTGCTCGCGCCACAGGAGCTGCGCGAGCCCCTGCGCGGCATCGACGTCGCCGGAGGTGAGGGCGCGCTCGAGCTGGGCGGCGACATCGGGCTGCGGTGTGCCGGCCGCCGCGGCGCGGGCGCGCGCGGCGGACTCGAGGAGCGCGGCGCGGTCGGCGGGGCGCGCGGTGGCCGCGGACTCCTCGTACAGGCGGGCGGCCTCCTCATGGCGGCCGCTGGCGTCGTAGCGGCGCGCGAGCGGCAGCTTCGCGGCTGGGATCGCCGGGTCGAACGCGAGCGCCTGCTCGTAGTTGACCTGCGCCTGCGCGGGATCGGCGAGGCGCTCCTCGTAGATGAGCGCGAGCTCGAGGTGGAGCGCGCCGCGGTCGCGCGGGTTCGCGGCGGCCGCGATCTCGCGGTAGAGCAGCGACGCGGCGAGCGCCCACTCGCCGCGCACCATCGCGGCGACGCGCAGCTGGTAGGCGATCTCGGGATCGGCGGGCGAGCACGCCTGCGCCTCCTTGAGGCAGCGGTACGCCTCGGCGTCACGGCCGAGCGCGTCACGGTAGAGGCGGGCGCGCCGGCGCCACAGCGCGGCGCGGCGGTCGGCCTCGGTGACGACGACGAGCTGGCGGCCGATCGACTCGGAGGCGGCCGTGACGTCGCCGTTCTCGAGGAACAGCTCCTCGAGCAGCTCGAGCGCGCGGGTGTCGCCGGGCGGCGCGTGCTCGGCGGCGCGCTCGGCGGCCGCGATCGCGCCGAGCCAGTCCTCGGCCCGGGCGAGCTCCTTCGCGCGCTCGAGCTCGACGGCGGCGCGCGGCCGGATCTCGCCGGAGACGACGCCGCTGGCCTCGTCGCGGCCCAGCGCCTCGGCGCGCTCGCTGGCGAGCGCGCGCCCGGCGGCGTCGTACTCGGTGGAGGCGGCGATCTTCTCGTAGAGCTCGCGCGCGGGCTCGATGTCGTCGGCGCCGGCGAGCGCGTCGGCGAGCATCATCCAGACGGGCGCGTAGGTGAGGTCGATGTCGTACGCGCGCGTCCACAGCGCGGCGGCGCGCGACGGCTCGCGGGCCTCGCGGGCGAGGAGCGCCAGCTCGTGCAGCGCGATCGCGAGCGCGCGGCCATGGCTCGTGCGGCTCGCCTCTTCGAGGAGCTCGCGCCGGAGCGCGGGCTCGCGGTCGCCCAGGTGGGCGAGCAGGGCGAGCAGGACGGCGGGATCGTCGGGGCTGCCGCGCCACGCGGCGATCAGCTGGTTGCGATCGGCGGCGGCGGCGGCGAGCGCGAGCGCCATCGCGGTCTCGGCGGCGCTGCCGGAGATGACGACCGAGGGCTTCGTGACCTGCCCTTGCGTGTACTCGGCGGCCGCGTCATCGCTGTCGGCGGCGGGGGGCCGCGGCGGCTGCATCTGCGGCTGGGTGGCGGCCGTCGCCCACTCGTTGGCTTCGTCTGCTGTTGCCGCCGCGGGCCGGTCTGGCCGGGCTGGCGGGGGCGGCGGGATCGACGCGGGGGTCGCGGGCCGGGCCGCGGGCGCGGGCGTCACGGCTGGCGCGGGCAACGCGGCGTTGCGCTCGGTGACCACGCGCGCGGGCATCGTGACCAGCTTGATCCGGCCGATCGCGGTCCCGGACGGGCGCGCAGGCGGCTCGGTGCGCGTATCGGGGCGCGCGTCGCGCGCCTCGACCGAGGCCGGCGCCTTCTCGCGCGTGCCGAGGCCGCGATCGGTCTTCGTGCGCAGGCGGTTCGCGTCCGGGTCGTCGATGGTGATGCGATCGAGCGGCGGGGCGCCGAGCGCGTGGCGCAGCTCGCGGGCCTCGGCGCGCAGCTCTGACGCGTCCTCGGGCGAGGCGACGCGGGCGCGGTCCTCGAGCGAGCGCGCGAGCGCGGCCTTGCGCGTGGCCTCGGCCTCGAGCTGGCCGAGCAGCTCGCCGCCGTCGTCGAAGCGGCCGGCGGCGGTGGCCTCGCGGACGAGCGCGATCGCGTCGGCGTCGTGGCCGGCGCGGCGGAGCGCGTTCGCGAGCGCCGCGAGGTCGGCCTTGCCGCGGCGCGGCGACGCGATCGCCGACAGCGCCTCGACGGCGACGTCCCACGCCAGGTTCGCGGCGGCCTCGGCGGCGAGCATGCGCAGCGCGGCGTCGCGGCGGGCGCCGGAGCCGAACGCGGCGGCGGCGTCGCGCATCGCGGCGCGGCCGCGCTCGACGTCGTCGAGGTGGTCGTAGTAGACGTCGGCGAGCTCGAGCAGCGCGTCGCCTCGGCGCCCTCCGGTGAGCAGTCGGGTCAGCTCGGCGAGGTGGCGCGCGGTGGCGTTGTGATCGCCGAGCTGCACGGCCACGTCGACGAGGTCGCGCAGGAGATCCGGGTCGCCGGGGTGGACGTGGTTCGCGGTCTCGAGCGAGGCGAGCGCGTCCTCGAGCTTGCCCTCGGCGCGCTCGCGGTCGGCGACGTCGCGCAGGGACCGCGCGGTCCTGGCCGTGTTGGCTCGCCGCTGGCCCGGGGTCTCCTCGTCGGCGCCCTGCGGCCTCGGCAGCGGCTCGCCGTGCAGCCGCGCGAGCGCGGCGGCGAGCGCCGCGTCGGTGGGCCCGCTGCTGCCGGGCGCCGCGGCGTCGGTCCCGCGCGGGGCGGCCTCGAGCGCGGCCCGCTCGAGCGCCGGCAGCGCGACGCTGCGCACGGCATCGATCTGCGCGTCGTCCAGCCCGGTGACGAGCTTCGCGAGCTCGGCGGCGGCCAGGTGGCGCTCGCGCGTGACGACGGCGAGGTCGCCGCCCGGGTCGCCGGGCAGCTCACCGGCGAGCTGCGCGAGCCCGCCCGCCGCGGCCACGACCTGGCCTGCGTCGCGCAGGCCGAGCGTCACGTAGCGCAGGGACGGCCGCCACGACGGATCGATCTCGAGCGCGCGCTGGTGCGTGGCGAGCGCGACGTCGGGGCGGCCGAGCTGCGCCTGCAGATCGCCGAGCCGCGACAGGAGCGGCTTCTGGCGCGATGGGTGGCGCGCGGTGGCGGCGACCTTGCGCCCGAGGATCGCCGCGACGCGCTCGAGATCGCCGCGCTCGCGCCACATCGTCTCGAGCGAGTCGAGCGCGGGCAGGTGCGTCTCGGAGATCCGCAGGGTCGCCTCGAGGCAGCGGATCGCGTCGTCGGGGCGATCGGCGCGCCGGAACAGCTCGCCGGCGCGGTAGATCGCGTCGGCGCGCGCGGTGGTCGAGCTCTCGACGGCGAGCGCGGCGAAGCTCTCGAGCGCGGCCGCGGCGTTCGAGAGCTCGCCGGCGCGCTCGGCGAGGTCGGCGTACAGGCGCAGGGCGAGGCCCCGGAGCTCGGGCAAGAGCGCGCGGGCGGCCTCGGAGTCCTCGACGAGCGGCCGCAGCGCGGTGAGCGCGCGCGCGCTCTCGCCGGTGCGGTCACCGGCCACGGCGAGGCGGTAGCGGAACACGCCGGCGCGCGCGGGATCGATGCTCGCGTCCTCGGTGAGCTCCTGGTACGCGCGGAGGACGTCGGGCCACGAGCGCTGGCGCCAGGCGGCCTCGCCGAGCGTGACCAGCGTCTCGCGGCGCAGCGCCTCCGGCACGCTGGGCGTGAGCGCCGCGTGGGCGCGCACGCTGTGGGGCAGGGCAGCGGCGGGCTCATCGGCGGCGAGCCACGCGGCCGCGGCGGCGGTCTCCACCTGCACCCGATCGATCGTCTGCGTCCGCGAGGGCCGCTCGGCGGTCGCGGCCTCGGCGGTCGCGGCCTCGGTCGCGGCCTCGGTCGCGGCGGTCGCGGGCTTCTGCGCGTCGGCGGTCGCGGCCCCGGTCGCGGCCTCAGGCGCGGCGGCGGGTGCGTCGCCGGGCGCGTTGGCGGTCGCATCGCCGGGCGCGGCGGCGGGTGCGTCGCCGGGCGCGTCGCCGGGCGCGTCGCCGGGCGCGCGATCGACCATGCGCGCGAGCTCCGCCAGGGCCTCCGCGCGCGCCCGCTGATCGCCGCTCTGCGCGCGCAGCTCCGCCTCGAGCTGGAACGCGCGCCGCCGGGCCTCGAGCGCGCGCTCGCCGGGCAGATCGCGGGACAGCCGCAGCGCCTCGTGCAGGTCGGCGATCGCGGCGGGCAGCTCCGGCGCGCGCTCGCGGCGCCGGGCGTCCGCGCGCCGGACGAGCAGCTCGGCGTGCTCCTCCGCGGGGGGCCGCGTCGCGAGCAGGGCGTCGATCCAGCGCCGCTCCTCGGCGGGATCGGTGGCGCGCTCGAGCAGCGTGCGGGCCGCGGTCCGCGCCAGCTCCGGCGCGTGCGGCTGCGCGAGGTGGTGCGCGCGCTGCCAGTCCGCCGTCGCGCGCTCGCGATCCGGGAGCAGATCGCGCAGGCGATCGAGCAGCCGGGCGCGCGCGATCGCGAGCTCCGCGGCGCGTGCGAGCAGCCGCGGGCTGCCGTCGCGGTCGCTGGCGGCGAGCTGCGCGTACGCGCCGATCGCGGTGTCGAGCTCGGTCGCGGCGAGCTCGGCGTCGCCGGTGACCTCGGCGAGCTCGGCGAGGATCGCGTGCGCCTCGGCCGCGGTCTCGCCGCCGGCCAGGGCCGCGCGGCGCAGGCTCGAGCGGGCCTCGTCGGTGCGGCCGAGCGCGATCAGCGAGCGGGTGAGCGCGAGCTCGTGGCGCGCGGCGACGCTCTGGGCGAGCCCGAGCCCGCGCAGCCGCTCGTACGACTCGGCGGCGGTCGTATGATCGCCGCCCTGGGCGGCCACGGCGGCGAGCCCGGCCAGCGCGTCGGACTGCAGCGGATCGAGCTCGAGCGCGCGCTGCCACGCCGCGCTCGCGGTCTCGCCGCTGCCCGGCGCGCCGGCCGCGACGAGCTCGCCGAGCTGGGCCCACGCGCGCGCGGCGGTGCGGTGATCGCCGCGCGCCTCGGCGAGGCGGGCGACGGCGCGCCACTCGACGGCGGCGGCGTCGCGATCGCGCGACATGAGGATCGCCGCGGCCATCTCGTGGACCGCGGGATCCTCGGGCGCGAGCGTGCGGGCGGCCGCGAGCTCCTGCTGCGCGCCGGTTGGATCGCCGAGGCTGTGCACGAGCACGTCGGCGAGGCGGAGCCGCAGCTGCACCGCGCGCGCCGGGTCGGTGGCGGACTGGGCGCGCCCGCGGACCAGCCGCACGAGCTCGGACCACCGCTGCTCGTCGGCGTAGCGGTCCGCGAGCGAGTCTGCCGCCTCGGCGGAGTCCGGATCGTGCTCGAGCGCGAGCTGGAAGAGCTGCGTGGAGGCCTTGGGCTCGAGGACGCGCAGGAGGCGCGCGCCGGCGAGCGCGGCGAGCGCGGCCTGATCGTCGTCGCCCTCGGCGCTCGCGAGCTGCGCGAGGTGCGTGAGGTGGCCGGCGGCCTCGCGCGCGTCGCCCTGGGCGAGCATGATCGACGCGAGCGCCGCGTGCGCGGACGGGAAGCCCGGCCACCGCCCGAGCGCCTGGCGGGCCAGCTCGATGCCATCGAAGAACCACGCCGAGCGCGCCGCGGCGAGCGCGAGGATCCGCTCGAGGAGGAGCGGCTGATCGGGGCCGCCGGCGGCGAGCAGCGCGCGGTAGCCGCGCATGCCGTCCTCGAGCAGGCCCTCGCGCAGGTGCTGATCGACCGAGTGCATGAGGTCGTGCGCGGCGGCGAGCTGGTGCGCGGCGGGGCGCACGCCGAGCTCGCCGGTGCGCGTGCCGGCGGGGCCGAACGCGATCTCGATCCCGGCGCGGCCGACCCGGAGCGTGACGAGCTCGAGCTCGCCCACGGCGGGCAGGCGCCAGCCGCTCGGCGGCAGGAGGTGCCACAGGACGCCGCCGACCAGATCGACCTCGACGTCGCACAGGCCGCGCGCGAACGGCCGCTCCGTGGGCTCGCGCCGCAGCGCGGCGGCGGCGGCTTCGGTGAGCGGGATCAACGCGCTGCTGCGCTCGACATCGCTCGTGTGGACGCGGCCGGTGCGCTCGGACTCGATGGCGGCCATCCGGCCGGTGCGCTCGGGCTCGACGGGGACGAACACGCCGAGCAGCGCCGACTGGATGCGGTCGGCGATCACCGGGCCGGGCGTCGGCAGGTGGCCGTGGACGCGCACGGTGCTCGCGAGCGCGCGCACGTGGACGCCGGTGTGGACGAGCAGGATGCGGAAGCTGAGGTCGGCGGCGGCGAGCCCGTCGGCGGCGCGCGCGCGGACCGAGACGAAGCCGTCGTTCAGCTTCGCCGAGAGCTGGGTGATGCCGAGGCCGGCGAGCTGCTTGCGGATCTCCTCGACGCGCGCGTCGAGCGCCTCGCCGGTGATCCGGACGGCGAGCGCGCGGAGGTGCGTGCGCCGGCGCTGGAAGCGCTCGGCCACGGCGGTGCCCGGGACGGTGGAGAGCTCGGTCACCTCGAGCTCGAGCCGATCGACGACGAGCGGGCCGAGGCCTAGCTCGGACAGCGCGAGGCGGCCGACGTTGCCGTGCGCCTGGAAGCGGAACGGCAAGCGCCTCGGGCTGGAGCTACCCCCGGCGAGCACGCGATCGAAGGTACCCAAAAACGGCCGCGCGCGCGCGATCCCGGGGCAGCGTCCACGCGGGGTCGGACGAGGCCAGGCGCCGGGCGGAGATCCGCCGCCGGACCGGGCATGGCTGCCGCGGGGGGCTCACGGGCGGCGAGATCCTCGCCGGACGTCGTGGTGAGTCATCCTGGCTCGTGCGGGCTCGTCCGGGCTAGTGCAGCGTGATGCAGGGCCGGTAGGTGGTCGGTACCGGCTTGCCCTTGTCGTCGTACTCGGCCGTCTTGTCGGCCCGCGGCTTGATCTTGCCGGCGGTGGTGAGCTCCTCGCAGCGGGACTTGATCCAGTCGCGCACGAGCTGCTCGCCGCGCTGCTTGCGCATCTCCTCGATGATCCGGGGGGCGTCCTTCTCGAACTCCTTGTCGTCCGGCTCGGTCTTGTCGGTGACCTGGACCAGCGTGTAGTTGCCGTCGGCCTCGAACACGCGGCTCGCGAGGGCGCCCTTGCTGAATTCGTCGAACAGCGCCTTGACGCCGTCGGTGTCGAGGCCCGGCAGGCGCTTCCGCCGCGGGTGGGGACCCTCATTGCGGACCTTGGGCGCCGGCACCTCCTGGAAGGCGGGCAGGACGTCGTCCGACGCCACGACCGGGGCGGGCGGGGCGGCGGGCGCGGGGGTGGCGGGCGTCCCGGCGGCGGGAGCAGGGGCGGCGGGCGCGGCGCTGCCGGCCGTGGGGGCACCGGCTGCCGGCGCGGGCGCGGGGGTGGCGGGCGTTCCGGCGGCGGGGGCTGGCGCGGCCGGCTGGCCGTCCCCGGCCTTCCACGCGGCGGGCACATCGGGCGACTCGATCACGATCGATCCTTGCTCGCTGCCGCCCGGTATCTGCAGCTTGAACTGCTGCTGGATCTGCTGCTCGAACTGCTGCCGGAGGATCTGCCGGATCTGCGGATCGAGGTTCGGATCGTTCATGCGGCGCTGGAGCTCCTGCAGGTCCATGCCCGGCTTGGCCTCGCGCGTGTACAGCTCCTCGAGCTTCTTGCCGCTCGCGCGTGCGTCGGCGAGGGCCTTGATCGCGGCTCGCTTCGCGGCCTCCTTGCTCCACACCTCGCGCGCGAGATCGGCGGCGATCTCGTGCTTCACCTGATCGTAGGTCAGGTTCTTCTCGCGCCGGGCCTCGGCGAAGACGAGGTAGACGCCGCGCTCGCCGGTGATGACCTGCGTCATCTCGCCGGGCTTTAGGTCCTTCACCGCGTCGCTCACGACCTTCTCGCCCAGGCCCGCGTTCTCGGCGGTCTTCCAGCCGACGTCGCCGCCGCTCGCCCGGCTCACGGGATCGGTGTTCAGCTGCTTGGCCGCGTCGATGAACTTCTGCTTGTCGGAGCCGATCGTGGCGCGCAGCGCCTCGAGCTTGGCCTTCGCCTCGGCGGCCGGCATGCCGGCCGGCTTGGGCGGCTCGGGGGCCCCGGCCTGCTTGTCGTCGGGCTTCTTGGCGTCGGCAGGCTTCTTGGCATCGGCGGCCTTGGGCGCGGCCTTCTTGTCGGCGGGCTTCTTGGCGTCGGCGGGCTTCTTGGCGTCCGCAGGCTTCTTGGCGTCCGCGGCCTTGGCGTCGACCGCCTTGTCGTCGGCCTTCTTGTCGTCCGCCTTCTTGTCGTCCGCCTTGTCGTCCGGCTTCTTCTCCTCCGGCTTGTCCGCGGGCTTGGCGGCGGGCTCGGCCTTCTCGATCAAGATCTGCCGCAGCTTCAGCTCCGGCTTCCGATCGAGGAACTCGCGCTCCCGCTCCTTGTGGCGCGCCTTCACCTGATCCTCGTGCGCGCCCAGGAAGCGCTCGATGTCCGCCTCGGTCAGGAGCATCGCCTTGCGGTACTCCGCCGGCTGGAACGAGACGTAGTCGTACGTCACGGTGTTGCGATCGAACAGGTAGTCGGTCAGCGCCTCGTCGCGCGACACCTGCGCGCCGCTGGCCATGAGCTCGGCCACCAGCGTCGCCTGCAGGCCGCGCACCTGCTCCTCGAGGTACGCGTTCTGCGAGACGTCCAGCGACTGGACCAGGCCCCGGAACTTCTTGAGGCTCCACGTCCGATCCCCGTCCTCGTGGACCTCGAAGATCATCTGGTCGAGCGGCTTGCGCTCGCCGCCGACGAAGAAGTAGCCCTTCTTGACCTCCTCATCGACCATCTCGCGGTTCACGCGGATGCCGCGCTCCCGCGCCTCGGCGGCGAGCAGCTCGCGCCGGATCAGCGTGTCGAGCGCGTGGTAGATCTTGCCCTTGCCCTGGTACTGGTTCCACGGGCTCGAGTAGGCGATCTTGAACGCGTTCTCCGGGGCGCGCTCGCCATCCACGTCGACGATCACGTTGCTCGTCCCGCGGCACCCACCGCTCCCCTGGTTCCCTGACGGCGCAATGTTGATCACGAAGAGCACGATCAAGAAGCCGAAGATCAGGTAGATAAAGACGGACGCGCCTTTTTGGCGCATTTGGTCAAGCATGGCGGGCCGCTCGCTGTTCTAGGTTCTAGATCGAGCGGCGCATCCTAGCTACCGGGGGATCGAGGCACAAGCGCGCGGGGAGCCCGGTTGCGGCCCCGTCGCTGAGGGCGGTTCGGTGGTGGGATAAGATTGTCTTGCATGGGGTTTCACCCGCGTGATAACTCCGCCCCGCGCCTGCCGTCCTCCATGTCGGATGGAGTCAGGGAGCCTCCACTTCGATCATCCACGCGCCGGCGCTGATGCGGTGCGTCTCGCTCGCCTCTCAGGGGACCAACACACATGCTCTTCGATTGGGTCTACGGAATGTTTTCCAACGACCTGGCCATCGATCTCGGGACGGCCACCACGCTCACGTTCGTGAAGGGCCGCGGGATCGTCGCGAACGAGCCTTCCGTCGTCGCGGTGCAGGCGGCGTCGCAAGGCCCCAAGAAGGTGCTCGCCGTCGGCAAGGAAGCCAAGGAGATGCTCGGCCGGACGCCCGGCAACATCGTCGCGATCCGCCCCATGAAGGACGGCGTGATCGCGGACTTCGAGGTCACCGAGGCGATGCTCCGCTACTTCATCCAGAAGGCGCACCAGCGCCGCACGCTCGTCCGGCCGCGCGTGATCGTCAGCGTGCCGTCGGGCATCACCGAGGTCGAGAAGCGCGCCGTGCGCGACTCCGCGCTCGCCGCCGCGGCGCGCGAGGTCTACCTGATCGAGGAGCCGATGGCGGCGGCGATCGGCGGCGGCCTGCCGATCACCGAGCCGACCGGCAACATGATCGTGGACATCGGCGGCGGCACCACGGAGGTCGCGGTGATCGCGCTCGCCGGCGTGGTGCTCTCGAAGTCGATCCGCGTCGCCGGCGACAAGATGGACGAGGCGATCGTCCAGTACATCAAGCGCAAGTACAACCTCCTGATCGGCGAGCGCACCGCCGAGATCATCAAGAAGGAGATCGGCTCGGCGTACCCGCTCGAGGAGCCGCTCACCGTCGAGGTCAAGGGCCGCGATCTCGTGGCCGGCGTGCCGAAGACGCTGATGGTCAACTCCGACGAGATCCGCGAGGCGCTGCAGGAGCCGGTCAACGCGATCGTCGACGCGGTGCGCTCGGTGCTCGAGCGCACGCCGCCCGAGCTGTCGGCCGACATCGTCGACAAGGGCGTCGTCCTGTCCGGCGGCGGCGCGCAGCTCAAGAACCTCGACGTCCTCCTCCGCGAGGAGACCGGCCTCCCCGTCATGGTGTGCGAGAACCCGCAGCTCGCCGTGGTGCTCGGGACCGGCAAGGTCCTCGACGAGCTGTCGCTCCTCCGCGAGATCGCGCTGCGGTAGGAGCCATGACGCTCCGCCGCCGGCTCGTCGACTGGTCGCTCACGGGGCTGCTCATCCTCGTGCCGGCGCTGGTCCTCCGCGCGAGCCTCCAGCGCGGCACGCCGTCGGCGTTCGATGCGGCGATCCTGCGGATCACGGCGCCACTCGAGGCCGGCGTCACGTGGATCGCCGAGGGCCTCGGCGGCCTGTGGTCGCGCTACGTCGCGCTCATCGACATCGAGGCGGAGAACCGCGAGCTGCGCGAGGACAACGACCGGCTGCGCAAGGAGCTCGCCGAGATGACCCGGCGCGCCTACGACGTCGCCGCGCTCGAGGAGCTCGCCGTCCTCAAGAAGCACACGCCCACGGACACGATCGGCGCGCGCGTGATCGCCGCGCCGCTGTCGCCGCAGTTCCGCGTGCTGCGCCTCCGGCTCGACCGCGGCCAGCGCGACGTCCAGCCCAACATGGCGGTGATCGCCGGGACCGGGCCGGTCGGCAAGATCGACAAGGTCTACGGCGACTACGCCGACGTCATGCTCGTCAGCGACACGCGCTCGAAGATCGAGGTCGTCGTGAAGCGCACGGGCGCGCGCGGGTGGCTCATCGGCTTGGGCCGCACCGACTCGTACGCCTGCACGATCAGCGCGCTCGAGCTCTCGCCGCAGGCCGAGCAGCGCGCGCGCGCCGGCGACGAGCTCGTCACCTCCGGCGTCGGCTCGGTGTTCCCGCCCGGCCTCGTCGTCGGCAAGATCGAGTCGCTGCTCGGTGACGACGGCATGTTCCAGAAGGTGGAGGTCCGGCCCGCCGTCGATGTGTCGCGGGTGCGCGCCGTGATGGTCCTGCTCGCGAACCCGCCGCCGCCCGATCCCGACGCCAAGACGAAGAAGAAGAGCGAGCCGGCGTTCGGCCTGAGGGCCCTGTGAGAGGGAGCCCGTGAGGACCGCGACGCTCGTGCTCGTGGCGTACGGCCTGTGCGTCGTCCTCGGCGCGTGCTGGCGCCTCCTGCCGATCGGGCTCCTCCGCGACGCGGTCCCCGAGCTCGGCGCGCTGACCGCGGCGTACCTCGGCCTCACGGCGCGCCGGGATCTCTCCCCCGCGATCGGCGGCTCGGTCGTGATCGGCTACCTCGTCGACGTGGTCTCCGGCGCGCCCGCCGGGCTCGCGGCGTTCGTGCTCGGCGTGACCTGCCTCGTCACGCGCAGCGCGCAGCAGCGCATCCTCGTGCGCGGCGCGGCGATGACGATCGGCTTCTCGGCGTTCGTCGCGCTCGTGGCCAGCGTCCTCGGCCTCCTCGTGCGGGGCGCCGCGGGCATCCCGGTCGCGTCGATCGTCGTCGAGCTGCAGCACCTGGCGCTCGTCACCCTGGCCACCGCGCTGATCGGCCCGCTCGTCTGGCGCGTGTTCCGCCGCATCGACGCGGCGTTCGCGCGCACCCACCGCGAGCGCGAGGCGGCGCTCGAGGGGCTCATGCCGTGAGGGGCGACCCGTGCTCCTGAGATCGCAGACGGGCCCGGGCACCGGGAACGGCCCGGCGCTCCCCGAGCTGCACAAGCGGCTCAAGTGGGTCGCGCTGTGCTGCATCGTGGCGCTGGTCATGCTCGCCGGGCGGCTGTGGCAGCTCCAGGTGATGCGCGGCGAGGGCTACTACGAGCGCACCGTCTCGAACGTCGTCAAGGAGCGCTACCTGCCGTCGGTGCGCGGCAAGATCCTCGATCGCAACGGCGTGCCGCTCGCCGACAACCGGCCCGCGTTCAACCTCTACGTGACGCCCCGGCAGTGGAAGCCGGAGACCCGCATGGAGCTCGCGCGCCTCCTCGGCCTGTCCGACGACGAGCTCGGCAAGATCGACGACCGGCTCGAGATCGGCAAGAAGCGCGATCCCAAGCAGCCGATCGTCGTGCTCGAGGACCAGGGCCGCGATCGCGCGTCGCTCGTCGAGCAGGCGCTCGCGCGGCTGCCGGGCGTCGAGGTCCACCACGAGCCGTACCGCTACTACCCGCAGGGCAGCCTGTCGGCGCACCTCGTCGGCTACATGTCCCAGATGACGGCCGCCGAGGCCGAGCGGCTGACGAACCAGGGCTACCAGACGAGCGAGCTCGTCGGGCGCTACGGCCTCGAGGCGGCGTGGGAGAACTACCTGCGCGGCAAGAAGGGCATCGAGCGCTACGCGGTGGACGCGCGCGGCCAGCGGCTCGACGACAAGACCGCCGCGACCTTGATCTCCGGCCAGCGCGTGAGCGGCGCGATCCCCGGTGCGAACCTCGTGCTCACGATCGACGTCGAGCTGCAGCGCCTCGCCGAGCGCGCCGTCGGCTCGCAGGCCGCGGCGGTCGTGATCGTCGAGCCGCGGACCGGCAAGCTGCGCGTGGTCGTCTCCAAGCCGTCGTTCGATCCGAACATCATGACCGGCCACCTGACGCGGCAGGAGGAGACGATGCTGAAGTCGGATCCCCGGAAGCCGTTCGTCGACAAGGCGCTGCGCATGACGTACCCGCCGGGCTCGGTGTTCAAGTTCGTCACCGCGCTCGCCGCGCTCGAGGACGGCCAGGCCGCCGAGGACGAGTCGGTGACGTGCCACGGCGCCTACGAGCTGTCCGGCACGACGTTCAAGTGCAACGCCGTGCACGGCAAGGTCAACCTGCTCGGCGCGATCCAGAAGTCGTGCAACATCTACTTCTGGGAGCTCGCCGAGCGCATCGGCCTCGATCGGATCGCGGAGGTCGCGCGGCAGTTCGGCTTCGGCACGCCGACGAACCTGGGCCTCAACGGCGACGCGGGTGGCCGGATCCCGACGAAGGCGTGGTACGAGCAGCTCGGGCGCTACCACATCGGCTTCGCGACGAACGCGTCGACCGGGCAGGGCGACGTCGAGGTCAGCGTGCTCCAGATGGCGATGGCGTACGTCGCGCTGGCGAACGGCGGCACGCTCTACGTCCCGCAGGTCGTCGAGCGCGTCGAGGGCCACGACGGCCGGCGGATCGTCTCGTACGAGCCGACGGTGGCGCGCGAGCTCCGGCCGTCGCCCGCCGCGCTCGACGTGTGGCGCCGCGGCATGTGGAAGGTCACCAACGAGGCGGGCGGCACGGCGTTCGATCACGGCCGCGTGTCGGTCGTGCCGGTGATGGGCAAGACGGGCACCGCCGAGATCCTGACGACCCGCAAGCGCAAGAAGGACGACGAGCGCGACATCGAGGGCTACCAGCCGACGCGCTCGCACGCGTGGTTCGCGGGCTGGGCGCCCGCCGAGGATCCCGAGTTCGTGATCGTCGTGTTCGTCGAGCACGGCGGCTCCGGCGGCCGCGTGGCGTGGCCGATCGCCAAGCAGATCATCGAGGGCTATTACACGAAGATCGCCCGGGCGCCCGAGGGAGGTCCGCGGTGAAGGGCACCGGGCTCGCGCTGCCGCACCGCGCGATCGGCGTCAGCCGGTGGCGCCGGTTCCGCGCCGCGGTCGACTGGCCGCTGGTGATCACGGTCCTCGTGCTCGCGGGGATCGGCCTTCTGAACCTGTACTCGGCGACGCGCGGCACGCGCCACCACGCGAAGTTCGACACCCAGGTCCAGTGGATGATCGTGGGCGTCATCGCGTTCGCGGTCGCGACGATCATCGACTACCGCGCGCTGGTCCGGCTCGCGTGGTTCGGGCTCGGCACCGCGATCTTCTTGCTCGTGGTGGTGCGCCTGATCGGCGACGCGGCGCACGGCAAGGGCAGCTACCGCTGGCTCAACATCTTCGGCATGGGCATCCAGCCCTCCGAGCTGGCGAAGCCGATGGTGATCCTCGCGCTCGCGCGGATGTTCCAGGACAACGAGCTGTCGCGCTACTCGCTCGAGCAGCTCGGGATCCGGATCGTCGCGATCGTGGCGCCGATCGGCCTCATCGCGGTGCAGCCGGACCTCGGCACGGCCGTCTTGCTCGGCCTCGTCGTGCTCACCGTCGGGTTCCTCGCGCTGCCGTCGGTCTGGCCGATGGTGCACGTGACGCTCGGGGCGCTGCTGACGATCCCGATCCTCTGGGAGACGATGCACGACTACCAGAAGAACCGGATCCTCGCGTTCCTCGATCCGAGCTCGGATCCGACGGGCAACGGCTGGCACACGCGGCAATCGATCTTCGCGGTGGGCTCCGGCAAGATCTGGGGCAAGGGCTACGGCGAGGGCACGCAGAACCAGTTCGACTTCCTGCCGGAGCACTGGACCGACTTCCCGTACTCGGTGTGGGCCGAGGAGTGGGGCTTCGTGGGCTCGGTCGTCCTGATCGCGATCTTCGGGTTCTTGCTGGTCTGGATCCTGAACGTGGCGCTCTCGGCGCGCGACCGCTCCGGCGCCGTGATCTGCCTGGGCATCGCGGCGATGACGTTCTGGCACGTCTTCGTCAACGTCGCGATGGTCCTGGGCCTGGCCCCGGTCGTCGGCGTGACGCTACCGTTCATCAGCTACGGCGGCAGCTCGCTCGTGATCTTCTTCTCGGCGATGGGCCTCGTCGCGAACGTCTCGCTGCGCAAGTACGGCTACTGATCGCGCGGGTCGCGCCGGTCACCTCCGCCGCTTGCGCTTGGGCTTCGCTCGATCCGGCACATCTCGGCGTAGAGCTCGCACTTGAGCGGAGCCTCTCTCGGGATGAGAGCGATGAAGTGGGCCACCCAATTGTCGCGACAGTGTCGCGACAATCTCGGTCGGAGAAGACCATGGCGAACAGGGGTCATCCTTCGAAGGTTCTTCTCGCCGCCCCCGCGTCCACAGCGCGCCTCCAACTGCTTCCTATCTGCGGAGACAATCTGGTCGCCGTACCTATTCGCAAGGCTAGGTACAGTGAACGCGCGTTCGCGCCAACCTTGTGCTTGCGAACCACGCAGCCTGCGGTCGGCTCGGCCCGATCGCCAACTCGAGATTTAGCATCGCGTGCGGGCACCAGCCGCGGGGCTCGCGTGTCGCCGGCTCGCAGGCCCGAACACTCGCGTAGGGACCGTGGTACTGCTTCTCAATTTCGTTTACGCTGGACGTGATGCTGACGTGTTCGAGTTGTGGGTTCGCGGCCGAGGATGGCGCGCGTTTTTGCCCGAACTGTCGTGCGCCGTTCGCCGCCGCGCCCACGAAGCCGTGTCCGTTCTGCCGAGAAACGATCCACGCCGACGCGATCAAGTGCCGATTCTGCAACTCTATGCTGACGGGCCTACAGCCCGGCGATCAAGTTGTGGCCGTCTCTCAGGTTCGAGCTCGGCCAGCGCCGCAGAGGAAGAACGTCTCGACGTTGAGGTCGCTCATCGGGTTGGTGGTCTTGGGAACCCTCATCTACATCGGCTACAAGATCAGCACCGGGTCGTCGGTGAAGACCGCCGTCTCGGGTCCAGAAACGATCTTCGAGCAAACAGTGCGTTTGGATGAAGGAGACGCTCGTTCGTACTCGTTCACGATCTCGTCGAGCCGCCGGATCCACGTCTCGCTTCACGCGAGACCGAAGCGTGTGAACGTCATCTTGATGACTACATCCGACTTCGACGAGTACAAACATGCACGGGGCAAGTTCTTGGGGGGCAAGTACCATTACCTGAAGGCAATCAGTGCGATGGGTGTCCTCGATGCCGAGCCAGAGGACGTTCTGCCATCTGGCACATATCACGTGATCGTCGAACGACCCCGCGATTCTGTCATCCTGACCGACGCGACATCGGCTCATGTGGTGATCAAGGCCATGTAGCCCTCGGCCCGTCTTGTCGCTCGGCCGGATTCGATCGTCGCGTCTACCCGCGCTCTCTAGGAGCGCGCGGGAACGGGAACTCCGAAATATGGCGATTAGCTGGCCACCCATGGTGCGACGCGGTCCCCGGGTGACCGACGCCCAGATCCGGGCATTCGAGCAGTCGTTCGGTCACTCGCTGCCCGACGATTACAGGCAGTTTCTCCTCGACGTGAACGGCGGGCGCCTCGACAGGGCGAACCGCGAGTTCGATCTGGGAGTCGTCAATCGCCTGTTCAGCCTCGAGGATACCGAGGACGACTCGCGCGATCTCGCGACGCAGGCAGACCGCGAGCGTGCGTGGTTGCCCAGCCCCGATCTCCTGGTCATCGGGCATGATGACGGAGGCAACACGCTCCTGCTCGCGCTCGCTGGCGAACATCGCGGTGAGGTGTGGTACATGCTCACGGGCGACGACGCGCGCCCCGACGATGCGAACCCGCGCGTTCTCTGGCACGATCGGCGCGACATGCGGAAGCTCGCCACTTCGTTCGAGCAGTTCATGCGCGCGCTGCGGCCGTTGTCGTGAGCGCACGAACCTCCGGCGACGATGGGCACGTTCTCTCTCGTGCATCGCGCCCCCGGTCTCGTTGCTGCTTCAGGTGAAGCCATGATCGCCGAGCCGCGTCGCCTTGCCCTCCTCGAGGCCGGTAAGCTCAAGCTCGCGGCCAAGGCTCGGCTCGCCGAGGGAGGAGCGACCGCTCGGTATGAAGCGGCCGTGCTCTACCACGCAGCTGCTCGAGCCGAACAGCGGACGCTCCTTGTCATGGAGGCCCCGTCGCCCGAAGCGCGCCTCGCAAATGCGATCGAACGGTGCGCATGCCTGATCGAGGGCTTCGACGCGACGGTGATCCTGGAGGTCGCGTGGGCCGACGTTCTGGCCGCG
>DATMCI010000285.1:0-6236 GCA_035558535.1 Kofleriaceae bacterium | reverse complement strand
CAGGTGGCCATCAAGCTCCTGCACCGAGAGTTGGCGTCCCAGCGCGTCATCGTCGATCGGTTCTTCAGAGAAGCGAAGGCCGTGAATGACATCAGGCACGAGAACATCGTCGATGTTCTCGATTTCGGGATGCTGCCGCCGCCCGGCCCCGATCAGCCACCAGAGGCGTACCTCGTCATGGAGCTCCTCGAGGGCGCGAGCCTCAGCGCGGTGATCGAACGCGACGCGCCGCTGCCGCTGGAGCGGGCGATCCGGATCGCGATCCAGATCGCCGACGCGCTCGGCGCTGCGCATCGAGCGAGGATCGTGCATCGGGATCTCAAGCCCGACAACGTGATGTTGATCCAGCGCGGGCGGGCGCGAGACTTTGTCAAGGTCCTCGATTTCGGGATCGCGAAGCAGGTTGATCGAGCGGCGGATGGTTCCCGGACGCATGCAGGGGCCGTGATCGGCACTCCGAGGTACATGTCCCCAGAGCAGTGCCAGGGACGTGGCCATGTCGATCCGCGCGCGGATATCTACTCGCTGGGCATCGTGCTCTACCAGATGCTCACCGGGGAGGTGCCGTTCGATGGTGAGGGGCTCGGTGACCTCCTCGTCCAGCAGATGGCGATGCCGCCGCTGGCGCCGACGGTGCTGAACCCGCGGATCCCGGCGCAGCTCGAGCTGGTCGTGCTCAAGGCGCTGGAGAAGCGTGCCTCCGATCGTTACCAGATCATGGATGACATGATCACCGCGCTCCAGGATCCTGCGTCGTACGTGAGAGCGCACGGCGGGGCAGGTGGATTCCTGCGAACGCCGATCCTGCGAGACCCCGCACAGTCGAGCGTCGGCGTGGCGGTCGGGAAGCGAAGCGCGAGCCCGCTGCCAGTCAGCGCGACCACGACGCTCTCCGGATCGGTGGCGCAGCTCGGCGGGGCGCTGGCGCCGAGGCGCCGCGGCGGGCTCGTGGTTGCCATGGGTGTGGTCGCCGGCGCGAGCATCGCGGCCAGCCTGCTGCTGCGCGCCGGGACCGGTCATCCGGCGGCGAGCGCGGAACCGGATGCCACGGCGCAGCTGGCTCCGGCCTCCGTACCACGCTCCGCCGCGGTGCCGCCCGCTGTTCCAGCGAGCGACGGTGATTCCGCCATCGAGATGGCGCCGGTGGTCGAGCGCGAGCCTGCGCCGAGTCTCGCCCCTTCGCGCGATCAGGGCCACGGCCGCGGCGCTCCGTCCCCGCGCAGCGCCGGCCCCGCCGCGAAGCCGGTCCGCCGGCCGGAGCCTGGTGTTGGCCAGGAGCCATCCGCCTCTCTGGTCGAGCCGAGGCGGGCCCGGATCGAGATCCATTCCACACCCCCGGGCGCGACCGTGTGGCTCGACGGTGTCGTGCGAGGGGTGACCCCTTATCGTGGTGAGATCGAGAGCGGGAATACACCGCTCGAGTTCGGGCTCATGCTCGCCGGTTACAAGCCGATGTCCCAGCGACTGGCGCAGCGGTCGGATGGCACGCACACCTTCGTGCTCCAGCCGCAGTGGCAGGGACAGGAGATCGACCGAAGCGAGCCTGAGCCTGGGAGACGGGATCGCATCAAGAACCCGTTCGCAGGCTCCCAGCGGCAGGTCCGGCCATGACGAGGCCGACGAGATCGACGAGATCCGCGCGAGCGGTGATGATCGCGCTCGTGCTGAGAGGGCTGGTGGTGGCTCCCTTCGAGGCCGCTGCCGATGACGCGAAGCTGGAGCTCGCGAGATCGTATTACGAGAGGGGCGATGCCGCTTACAGCCTCGGTAATTTCAACGCGGCGGCGAGCTGGTTCGCGAAATCGTACGATGCATGGCCTGCGACCGATCTCCTCTACAACATCGCGCAATCGCACCGGCGAGACGGCGATTGCAAGCAGGCATTGGCTGCGTATCAGCGCTACCTGTCGCTCAAGGAGCAGCCCCAGGAGGCTCCGCTCACCGTGCAGGAGCGAGCGGACATCGAGCGCTTCATCAGGGAATCCGCTGCGTGTGTCGCGAGTGAGAGCTCCCCGGCACCTTCGGCATCACCGCCCTCGGACGCCGCTCCGGTCGCCCAGCCTGCCCCGATGATCACCGGCGACGCCGTTGCGAGCGCCCGTGTCGATGCCTCGCGACCTATCTCGGTATATGTCGCCGGTGGGACTGCTTGGTTCGACACTGGCGGCGCGCTCGACATACCGACCCAGCCGTCATTCGTGATCGGTGGGCGTTACTCGCTGCATGCAGGGCCCATGATCGTGGAGGTCGGCGCGCGGGGCACGTTCACTCCCATCCGATACGACGTGATGGACTCACGCTCGTGGGCTTCGCTCCTGAGCGCGAACGCCACGGTAAGCACGGCCTACGCCGTGAGCCACGGGCTCGCGGTGCGGGCGGAGCTGGGCGCTGGCCTGGCCAGGCTCGGCGGGCTTGTGGCCTACAACCCGTTCACGGCTTCGCGGAATGCCGGAACGTTCACGATGCCCTCGCTCCGGATCGGTGCCGACGTCGAGTACGCGATCACGCCTCGGGTGCGCGCGACGATCCCCTCGATCGGGCTGTCATTCCTCCTGGCCTCCGATGAGCTGGTGACGCGCTCGCTCAGGCAGCTCGAGCTTCAGCTCGGCATCGCTTATCGGATGTGAGCAGTGCGTCGCCGGTCGAACTAACGCGGCTGGATCTCCGGTGGCCACCAGCTGGCGACATCGAGCGGAACGACGTCGAACGGCTCGATCCGCGCTTCGGTCTCATCTCCATATACGCCGATGGTGACCCAACGTCCGGACTCGAGCCGTTGCGCGGTGATCGCACGGCCTTCGAGATCGACGAGCCAGTGCAACACCCAAGCACTTGCACGCGACCTTCACCGTGCGCTTGGCGCTGAGCGCGACTCTCGGCGAATTCAAGCTGCCCGCAGCGCGCGACCTTTGAAGCTTCTGGAAGGAGCGCGGACCGAGATCCTTACTTGATCGGGATAGCGCACGGCGAGGGCCGGCCTACCGGCGCCGAGGCGAGTTAGGCCCGGGGCCCCCCCTCCCTCAATGGCATGTTCTGCGCCCTCTCGTAAGTTGTACGTTTCTTGATGTGATCTGAATCTGGATTCTTGTGAATCTAGCTCGGCCTGACGTCCAAGCAGCCGAGACATGATGGACCGGACCTGGGCCGGTTCGTCGTCGGTGCTCAGAGACAGGTTCCACCCGAGGATCTTGGTACGCTTCCAGCGGTTCCTCAGGAAGAAGGCGAACCGGGCCCCCCAGGAACAGGAGTTCATCAAGGCCATGTACAAGACTTGGGAGGATGCGCGAGCCGAGGGCCTCGCTGAAGGCATTACCAAGGGCATCGCCAAGGGCATCGCCAAGGGCCGTGCTGAGGGCAGCGCCGCAACGCAGGCGAAGGCTGTGCTCACGGTGCTGCAGGTGCGCGGCATTCCCGTGTCGGGAGCCGCCCGGAAGCGCATCATGGGCGAGAAAAATCAGAAGCAACTGGAGCGCTGGCTGAAAAAGGCCAGCCGCGCCACCTCGCTCGACGAGGTGCTCAGCACGCGTAGTTGACTGGTGCGAACCTCGAGGTGATGGCCCGCGCGCCCGGAGCTGTGTATTTCGAACGGCGCGGCCGGAGCTTATCTCAGGCAGGGCGCAGCACGAGCACGGGCCGGCGCGTCGCGCGCAGCAGCCGATCGGCGACCGAGCCGACGAGCGCGCGAGTGATGCCGGAGCGGCCGTGCGAGGCGATGCAGATGACGTCCACGCCGAGGTGCGCCGCGCACTGGGCCAGCGCGATGGCGGCGTCCTCGCCGCGCACGAGGTGCGCGTGCACGCGCGGCCGCGCGCCCTTCGGCGCGAGCGCGTAGAGCTGGGCGGTGATCGCGGCCTCGTCGACCTCCGCGTCGTCGTCGTCCTTCACGACGTGGACGATGTGGACCTCGGCGGGCTCGGCGGCACCGGCGGCACCGGCGTTCGCGACGAGCGCGAACGCGTACGGCACAGCGCGGTTCGAGAACGGCGACAGGTCCGTGGCCACGAGCGCCGACCGGATCTCCGGCAAGGACATGGTCGGGATGTTCGCCTGCGGCGGCACGCACACGACGGACTGCGGCGCGTCGTTGACGATGATCGACGACACCGAGCCGAGCCGGCCGAGCCCGGTCTTCTGCCCGGTGCCGACGATGATCGCGTCCACCTTCTCCTCGTTCGCGAGCTCGACGACGTGATCGCCGATCCGCCCGAGGCCGCGGCGCGGCCGCGTCGTGATCGTCGACCGGCTGGCGTCGCTGCCGCTGCTGCTGGCGCCGCCGCCGCCGCCGCCCAGGGTGCCGAAGCGCCGCGCGAGGTCGCGCGCCATGAGGCGCTCGATGTCCGGATCGCTGTCGACCATGCCGCGCAGCCCGACGCCGTAGTGCGCGGCCGCGTCGTCCGGGTAATAGATCGCGCCGAGCACGATCTCGACGGGGCCGCGCGCGGCGAGCCCCTGCGTCCACTGGATGCCGAGATCGCAGACGGCCGAGTCGTCGATGCCGAGCAGGAGGCGCAGCGGCCGCTCGCCGGAGGCGAACTTGAGCCACGGGTCCGGTTCCCGGATGACCAGCACGGGCACCGACGTGCGCGCGATGACCTTCGCCGTGGTGGTGCCGAGGCGCAGGAGCGAGCTCGACGTGGAGCGCGCCCGGATGACGATGAGCTCGCTGCCCTCGGCCTCCGCCAGCTCGACGAGCGAGGCGTCCGGCGGGCCGACGATGAGCTCGGTGCGCACGGCGGGATCGCCGGGGCGCAAGGCGGCCGCCTGCGCGTCGAGCGCGGTGCGCGCGTCCTCGAGCGCGCGCTCGCGGGCGGCGGCCGAGCCGCCGAGCTCGGGATCGATGATGTGGGCGAGCACCACCTCGCGGTGCCCGTAGAGCTTGGCGAGGGCGATGGCGACGTCGAGCGCGCCGGCGCTCGCCGCTGAGAGATCCGTACCGCAGATGATCGACATGGGCGACCTGGACCCGGACCCTATCATCGCGGGCGCGGAGGCCCTAGAACCCCGGCCTAGAGATACGCGAACCGGCGCATCAGCCCGAGCAGCCGGGCGCGGATATCGTCATCGAGCCCGGCGAACCGGATCCCCATGCCGGGGTGCAGGTTGTCGGGCGTGCCGGGCCGGAACGGGTTCACCCAGATGACCTCGCCCTCGAGCTCGATCGGGCCGGAGTCGTCGGGCTTGAAGCGGAGGTTTAGCTGCGTGCCGGGCGCCTCGGGGCTGGTGGTGCGGATGAAGATGCCAGTGACGCTCAGGTCCGTGATGTACGCGAAGAGGTAGTTGTCCTCGCTCGCGTAATCGACCTCGAGATCGAGGAGCACGCGAGGCGAGCTTCGCCTTTCGGCTTCGCCTGGAAGCGCGTCCGCGATCACGCCTCCCTGGGCCTTCAGTGCCATCGCGGCCGTCATAGCCCGGGCGCGCGACGGGCGTCAACGAAATCAATCGAGGAGGAGGCTCGTGATCTTTACGCGATCGTGCTGGTCCCGGATCTCGGCCGGAGCCTCACTGAGCGACATGTTCCGAAAGCTTGGGTTGCTGCCGGTGAAGAACCCGATCCACACGTCGATGCGCCCGGCGGGATAAGCGCCACTTCCGGCCGAAGCGTTGAATCGATCGATGATGAAGTCACCGGGCTGCCACGTCGCCGTCGAGCAACGACCGTCGATCGGCTCGTGATCGGCATTACCGGCGCGCCCGGCGGCGCCGTCGAAGTGCATGAAGGACTTCCAGGCCGAGCCGACAGGTTGGAGGATCTTGTAGTAAAGGGTGACTCCGAACGGTTCGCTGCGGCCGACCGCGGCCGGCAGGTCCCAGCCGAGCAGCTCGATCTTGCCATCGAACACGACGCGCCCCTTCGGCCGGCTGGGGATCCGCTTGGGCTCGGCGTGCACGATCATCTCTGATAAGGGGTTCTTGTCGGTGGCGCCGTCGAGGCGGTTCGAGAGCAGGAGGTTGCGCAGGTTGCGCTCCTCGAGCACGAAGTAGGGCTGCTCGCCGATCTCGCGGTGGAGCGAGCACAGCTCGCCCTGCGGCGCGACCGCGAACACGCGGTTGGGCCGCTTGAGCGCGCGCACGACCTGATCGCGGCCCTGCACGATCTCCATCCGGTTCCCATCGCACGCCGGGGCGGCGGCAGGCGCCTGGCCCGGCCGGGGCGGCGGCGTCGCCGGTGCCGGCGTCGCGTTGCACGCGTCGGCGTAGGCGCGCGGCGCCAGGCCGAGGTCGCCCATGATGACGAG
>DATMCI010000284.1:0-5540 GCA_035558535.1 Kofleriaceae bacterium | reverse complement strand
TGACGTCAGCTCGTAGTCCATTTCAGCCATAGATCACGGACGGGATCTGCGTGTCAACCGACTTCGCATCGGATCGTTTCATCGCCCATCATCTACCCGACGATAAATTCTTTATTTCCCCAGGGCCGAAGTCCCTGTCGGGTGGAAGGAGCTCGAGGACTCTCCGGTCCTGTGGCCGCTGCGCGCGACGTACCACCCGCTCATCGTGTTTCGCCCGCGGACCTGGCTGCTCGCGCACGGCTGGCAGGAGCATCACCCCTTGATCTCGGTGTACGAGGTGCCTGGCGATTGAGCGGAGGGCGCGGTGGGCGTACGGGCGCGGACTCCGCGGTCAGGACAGCACTGCCGCGGTGCTCGGTGCGGCACAGCCCAATGCCCTCGCGCCGGGCGCGGACTCCGCGGTCAGGACAGCACTGCCGCGGGCTCGCCGGTACTCAGGCTCTGGGGAGTAGCTCGGTTCGAGCCGTGGCGATCAGCTCGCGGATGTCTGCAGATCTCGCCGAGCCGTGTCAGCACGAGGGTCGTTCGGAATGCGTCCGCCCGGCGTTGGATATCGAAAGGCGGTCGCATATGCAGAGTAGCGCGCCAGCGGGTGCAGGCGTTCCGGCCATGGGTCCCCGTGGGGAACCGCTTCAGCAGCTCCTCGAGGCGATGCTCGATCCCCGCCTCGATCCCTTTGGCGAGCAGCACGGCCTTCGTCAGCTTCTCCACGGCTTGCTGCGCGTGATATGCGGCGTACCGGTTGCCGCCTGCGACGAGCCAGTCGGCAGCCTCGGCGTCCTTGGTCGCGAGCTCGAGATAAGCGGAGATGCGCTACTCAACGCTCATAGAGCTTGCGTCCGCGCAGCGTCGCGATGCGGGGCAGTGAGTCAATCTCGTGCTTCTCTTCCTCGAACTCGCTGTGCGTGCAAGGAATGATGTCCGCCGTCACACGGACCTCCCAGCCGAGTCGCCACGCGTGCACCGGATCGAGCTCGTGCTCGGGCGTGCCATCGGGCATGACCACGAGGAGATCGTAGTCGCTCGTCTCGCGGGCGCGGCCTTCGGCGCGGCTGCCGAAGAGCCAGATCTGGAGTGGATACATGATCTCGACGACGTGCCGGACCAGCCGCTCGAGCGCTGCATCGCTGGGCTCCGTGGTGGCTCTGGTCGTCATCCCGATGCCCCGAGTATAGCCCTCGGCGCGAGCCGCGGGCGGAGAGCTTGCCACGGCGCGGGGCCGGGGGTGGCGGGGTCGAGGGCGCACGAGGTCGGCGTCGATCATCGTGAGCGTCAGGCAACCGGAGGAGGCCCGGCTTCGCGAGGAGGCGGACCGGCGCCACGAGTGAGGCGGAGCAAGAGGTCGCGCGGTTGCGCGGAGCTTGATCTGTTGCGCGATCCCGATCTGAGATGTCGCCGCCCAATACGCAATCCTAACGCGCGAGCGCTTGCCCCTATCGTACGAGGTTCCTAGGCTGGCACTGCGGATGATCCCCAACCCGCACGATGCATTAGTCAAGACCGTGTTCGGCAAGCCCGAGCACGCCGGCGGCATGCTGCGAGCGGTCCTACCGGCGGCGCTGGCCGAGACGCTCGACTGGTCGACACTCACGCTCCGTCCCGGCAGCTTCGTTGATCTGGCGCTGAAAGAGCAGCACAGTGATCTGCTGTACTCGATGAGGTGGCACGACGGCGGCGAAGTGCTCGTCTACTTCCTGTTCGAGCACCTCAGCGCGCCTCCCAAGAAGGACAGCCTGCTCGCCTTTCGCCTCCTTCGGTACCAGGTCCAGATCTGGGAGGACTGGCTCGCCAACCATCAGGATGCGAAGTCGCTTCCGATGATCCTCCCGATCGTGATGTATCACGGCGCGACGCCGTGGTCGGAGCCCCGGCTGTTTGACGCTCTGCTCGACGTGCCGGCCAGCGTGCGACCAACGGTCACGCCGTACCTGGTGCAGTTCGCGTTCCTGCTCAACGACCTCTCGGAGATTTCCGACGACGAGCTACGCAGCGGCGCGATGACCGCCCTGGCCAGGCTGACCGCGATCTGCTTGAAGCACGCGCGGACGAGCGCGGATTTCATCAAGATCTTCGCCCGCTGGATGGACGCCGCCCGTGAGGTGGCCAGGGCTCCGAACGGGCTGAAGTCGCTGGCGCAGGTGCTGTGCTACATTCTGGAAGTCAACGACAGCGTCAAACGCGAGACGCTGCAGGCGCTCCTCGAGCGCGAGATCGGACCCGAAGCCAAGGAAGCCATCGTGACAGCTGGACAGCAACTCATCGAGCAGGGCCTCAAGCAGGGCCTCGAGCAGGGCCTCGAGCAGGGCCTCGAGCAGGGCCGCCGGGAGGGTGAATGCGCGGTGCTGCTGCGCCAGCTGCGGCGGCGCTTCGGTGATGCAGTGGACACCGCCATTGAGCAGCGCATCGCGAAGGCGTCCACTGAGCAGATCGATACCTGGATCGAGCGTGTGTGGTCTGCCGCCACGCTCACTGAGCTGTTGGCCGACTGAATCGGGCGCCCTGGCGGCGGCTACGGGGCGGGGCCGGAGGGCGGCGGGGTCGAGGGCGCCTGCAGGCTGACGAACGTGGCGATCTTCACCTCGGACTGCTCCTCGATCTGGCCCTTGCCGACGGTGTGGCGGCGCGCGCGGTCGAGGTTCGTGATCACGAGGTCGGCGCCGATCATCGTCAGCGTCAGGACGTTGGTCTCGAACTTCATCACGGCCGTGATGATGTCGGTCACGCGCATGCTGAGCTGCCGGACCAGGCTGCCGAGCGCGATCACGATCAGGATCGCCGAGAGGATCATCACGGTGAGGTAGTAGGCGCGGACGCGCTTGATGCGCTTCAGGGCCTCGTCCTCGAGGAGCGGCTGCGCGAGCGAGAAGCCGGCCCGCGCGAGCAGGATCTGGCCGAGGATCAGGCCGAGCACGCCGCCGATGAACCAGCCGCTGCCGGTGAACTGGTACGGGATGATCAGGATGACGTACGCGAGCAGGGCGTAGAGCGGCGCGCCGATCACGATCAGCCAGCCGGGCGCGGTCGAGCCGGGGAACAGGAGCTTGATGACGAGCGACGCGCGGATCAGGCCGGGCATCAGCGAGATGGCCTTGGGCGCGAGTTGCAGCATCGCGACCATCGCGAACACGAACGGCATCACGGCCCGCTGGTACTGGCCGACGTTGGCGACGACGCCGAGCGGGTTCGTGATGGTGCTGAGTGGTTGCCCGACGGTGTCGATCAGCACCGTGCGCAGCGGATAGAGGAACACCAGAAACGGCATGGCCATGAACAGGATCCAGCCGAAGAACAAGAGGCGGCGCTGCTCGCGCCAGTGCGACCAGCGCTTGAGCTGCGTCCAGCAGATCCAGCAGAACAGACCCTCGGCGAGCGCCGGGCCGAGCTTGACGAGGCGGATCGGCATCGGCATCGAGCCGGCCACCGCGTCGACGATGCCGATGATGCTGAGTGGCACGAGCGCCACGGCGACGAGGAACAGCACCGAGCGCCGCCAGGCGAGGAACGCCTGCAGGTTCGAATCGAGGATCGGCGGCGACGCGCGCTCGAGCGACGCGCGCTCCGTGGGCAAGACCTCGCTGGGCTCGATGCGCAGCCGGAACGCGCGCCGCGTCGAGAGCTTCAGGAACGCGACGAACTGCGCGCCAGGGACCTCCTCGGTCGGGCTCGCGTGCGCGGGCGCCTGGTGCGCGAACGCGCCGACCCCGTGCTGCGTCGTGGTCGCGGGCGAGGGCCCGGCCATGAACGCGGGCTGGTGCTGCGCAGCAGCGTGCGCCGCGAACGGCGGCGCGGTGTGCGGGCCTCCGGACGGCGACGGCGGGAACCCGAGCGGCGGCGTCTGCAGCGGCGGCGCGAACGGCGCGGCTGCGGGCGGCTGCGCGGGCGCGGGCGCGCCGAAAGAGCCGGAGGCGGCGAACAGATCGCTGGTCGCCGTGGGCCCGGCGTGCGAGCCGGCGTGCGGCCCGGCGCCAGGCGCGGGCATGGCGTGCGGCCCGCTGGCAGGCGCGGGCGCGGGCGCGGCGTGCGGCCCGCTGGCCGGCGCAGGCGCGGGCGCGGCGGGCGGCCCGCTGGCAGGCGCGGCGTGCGGCCCGCTGGCAGGCGCAGGCGCGGCGTGCGGCCCGCTGGCAGGCGCGGGTGCGCCGGTGAGCTGCGGCGCGGGCGTCTGGCCGTCGCGCCGCAGCGGCGGCGCGGTGGACGGCGCGTGCTGGCGCCCGCCGGGCGGCGCCTTCGGCGGTGGCAGCGGCGCGCGCGCCGGCCCGGACCCGCCCTCCTTCGGCGGCGGCATCCCGGCGAGCGTCCCCGACACCGGGTGCTTGGGCTTCTGCCCGGGGCCTTCCCCGTCTGACGACATGCGCCGGATCCTACTCGATCGCGGCGAGCCGCCGGTGCCGCGGGGCGGTCACAAGGTCAGGCGCGTGCGGACGCGGCCGGCAGGGCCGGCGTCCACCTCGATCACGTCGCCGGGCCGGAGCAGCGCCGTCGACGTCGCGAACATCGAGATGAGCAGCTCGGCCTTGCGGAACCGATCCTTGACGAGCGCGGCGACGCGGCGCCGGAGGGGCGACAGCCGCAGCCCGACGCCGGAGGGCGTGCCGGTGAGGATCACGTCGCCGCGCGCGAGCGGGCGCCCGAGGTGCGCGCGGGCGGCGCGCACCATCGCGTGCAGATCGTAGACGAGGAGCTTCGTCGACGCGGACTGCCGGACCTCGCCGTTCACGCGCGTCTCGAGCGTCAGATCGGGCAGCTGCGCGATCCCGCCGGGCGGCGCCCACACGCGGCGCGCGACGGGCAGAAAGCCGGGGAACGACTTCGCGCACGCCCAGTACGGCAGCGGGCGCTCCATCGTCTCGCCGAGGATCTGGCAGAACCGCGACGTCAGGTCGTTCGCCGCGGCGAGCCCCAGGGGCAGCGGCGCGCGCGCGACGACCCGATCGTCGTCGATGGCGTCGAGCGCGACGAGCGCGAGCTCGCCCTCGTAGTCCATCACCGCGGGCACCACGCCGATCCGCCCGCGCAGCGTGACGCCGAGCCCGGGCTCGACCTCGTCGAGCGCCGCGAGGACCTCGGCGCCGGTGGGCACGCGCACGTGGCCGTCGCCGGGGTGGAACGTGCGGGGCAGCTTCGTGAACGACGTGGGCGGCTCGCCGGGCTGGAGCTTCTGGCCGGTCTCGCGGACGTGATCGCCGTAGGTCAGGCCGAGCGCGACGATGCCGCCGACCTCCGGCCACTCGACGAGATCGGGCCGCAGCGGCTCCTCGATGCGCCGGTTCGGGGCGTCGATCACCGTGGCGTCCCACGGGATGTACTGGACGTCGGGCAGGGGCGCGTGCTGGTGGATCTCGACGGCGACGCCGCCGTCGGCGCGCCGCTCGTCGACGGCGTGCCACGGCGCCCCGGGCGCGCGGCGCGTGTAGATCTCGAGGTGCGCCGAGGCGATGTCGCTCTGCGCGACCATGAGGTCGCGCCCGTCGGTGTCGCGGTAGGCGTAGCCCACGATCTGCGCGGGCTCGGCCCACGCGCGCGCGTGGACGAGCCGGCGCGCG
>DATMCI010000283.1:0-38759 GCA_035558535.1 Kofleriaceae bacterium | reverse complement strand
TCCGGGGGCTGCGTAATGCCTCATCACGTCCATCTACGACCGCCCGTAAGCCGTGTGCGGGAAATCCGCATGCACGGTTTGAAAGGGGTCCTTGCTCAAACCCACCGGCAGGTGGGGGAAAGTTAGGTTCTACCAATGCGCTCCAAATCCGCCGCCGTCTGGCAGCTCCACGAGGCCAAAGCTCGATTCAGCGAGCTGTTCCGGCGGACGCGCGATGATGGTCCGCAACGAGTGGTGCGGCATGGTGGTGAAGCCGTGGTGATGGTCCCGGCCGAGGAATTCGACCGCATGGTGGAGCGCACGAAGCAGCCCGAGTCGCTCATCGAGTTCTTCCGATCGGCGCCGACGGGAGGCAAGGAGCTCGATCTCACGCGAAAGCGTGACACCACGCGCACCTTGAAGTGGTGAGCCGGTGGCGGGGTTCCTGCTCGACACGAACATCGTATCCGAGCTGATGAAGCCTCGGCCCAGCCGCAAGGTGATCAGCTGGGCTGAGAGCACGGCCGAGACGCTCATGTACCTGAGCGTCATCACCATCGGCGAGGTCCGGAAGGGCATCGACCTCCTAGGTGACGATGACCCGAAGCGCGCCGCGCTGCAGAGCTGGCTGGATCGCGACGTCAGGATTCGGTTCGCCGGTCGGCTGCTGGCGTTCGACGATGGCGTCGCAGAGCGATGGGGTCAGCTCGAAGCGCTCGCCAAGAAACGACGGCTGACGCTGCCAACCATTGATGCGCAACTGGCCGCGACCGCGCTGCACCACGGGCTCACCCTCGTCACCAGAAACACCGCCGATATCGCGCCGACAGGTGTCCCGCTGTTCGATCCGTGGCGATAGCCGACGCGGTCGAGCCGGCCGTGCCGGCGCGCCGGGCGTGCCGCGATGGCGATCTCCGCGGAGGCGATGCAGCTCTTGCTCGAGTTCCCGTGACCGGGCAACGTGCGCGAGCTACGCAACGTCATGGAGTACGTCGCTGCGGCGCACGACGAACCGACCGTCGCTGCCTGGCACCTCGTCGAGCGGCTCGGCGGCGAGGGCCGGCCGAGCCGCGGCCACTCGGCATCCGCCACCACGCCGGTGGCGCTATCGCCGCCCGACGATTCCTGCCGATCGAGGACGAGATTCGCGAGCTCGAGCGCACCCGCATGAGCCAGGCGCTGGCGGCGGCAGATGGCAACCAGACCGCGGCGGCCGAGCTGATCAAGATGCCGCTGCGTACGTTCCAGGCGAAGGCGAAGGCGAAGGTGTACGGGCTGCGACCGAAGGACCGGCGCTGACGATCTCATGATTGGCAGTCTCTACAAGCGCGCTCGTTGCGCGCGAATCCTCGTGGGCTACGTGCCGACCGCCAAGGCGACGCCGCCGTAGAGCTCGTCGAGCGAGACCTCGTGATCGGGCACGACGACGATGCCGCTCGTGTGCTCGGGCAAGGTCCAGGTCCCGTCTGGATTGCGCTGCTGGCGCTCGACCATCCGGCGCTGCGAATCGATGAGCAGGATCAGATCGACCGACGGACGGTGCCGGTAATGCGTGACCTTGGCCCCGCGGTCGTACTCCTCGATCGTCTCGCTCAGGACCTCGATGATGACCCGCGGGTTCAGCAAGGTCACCGGACGGGTCGCGGCGAACGCGGGCTCGCCGCACACGATGGTCAGGACACGCGAGCAGGGTAGCACGGCCGACATGCCCGGCCGATGACCGCCCGCGTGTCGGAGCACAAGCCCGAGCGGAGCGCTTCGCGCGAAGCCTCGATCCATGTAGCGTCAGACACGGCCATGCTCCAGCGCCTGCGAGTCAAGAACTTCAAGCTCCTCCGCGATGTGGATGTGGAGCTCTCGAAGAAGGCACCCACGGTCTTGATCGGGCCCAACGCATCCGGCAAGAGCACGGTCATCGAGGTGCTCGACTTCCTGTCTCGCTGCGCGAGCGATGGCCTTCAGCGAGCCGTCACCGCGCACGGCGGCATGGCTGCGATCCGGACGATCGGCACGAGGAACCCCATCGAGATCTCGGTGAGCTTGACGTTCAGGACCACGGCCGAGCTCGGAGACAAGGACTGGGACCTTACCTGGACAGTTGTGTTCGGGACTTCTCCCGCTGGGCAGGTTCAGATCCAGTCCGAAACGCTGATGGACGGTGAGCGCAAGCTCCTCGAGACAGCCCAAGACGGCGGCCGCCTACTCTACAACGAGCTCGCGCTCGACGAGGCGCCCACGACGATCCCGGACAGTCAAGCCCTGGTCTTCGAGACCCACGCTGATCCGCAACGCTACAAAGGTCTCGGGCTCGTCGAGGTCTTGCTCACCGAGATCCGAGTCCTCGGGGCGCTGTCCTCGATCCCGTCGTGGGCAGCGGCATCCACCGAGCGTGCTTCGGCGCGCGATGCCGTGGTGATCTCGACCGAGAGCTTCGTGGGTCGTGAAGGCGTGGGACTCGCGACCGCGCTCTACAACCTTCAGACGGAGCACGCCGATGCCTGGGCGACGCTCGAGCGCGCGTTCCGCGCCGAGTTTCCGTTCGTCAAACGGATCGTGTTTCCGCCGGACCCTGGTGGATCGAGGATCTCGTTTGCCATCGAAGACGAGCGGTTCTCGGCGCGGCGCGTGTTTGCATCCGAGATGTCCGACGGGATGATCGTCTTCCTGTGCCTGCTCTCGCTGGTGCTTCACCCGAACCAGCAGGCCGTGCTCGCCCTCGACGAGCCCGATGCGCACCTGCACCCCTCAGCGCTCCGCCGCTTGCTCGCGCTCGCCCAGGAGCCGCACCAACACCGCCACCTGCTCATCGTGACTCACTCGAATGCATTGCTCGACGAGCTGCGAGACCCGGTCGCCTCGATTCGCGTCGTCGAGGTCACGCCGCAGGGCGCCCGCATCCGCAAGCTCGATGCCGAGTCGCTCACGGCGTGGCGGACCGAGTACAGCTTGTCGGAGCTGCGCCAGACGGGGCTCCTCGACCCTTCGAACACGTCCTATGACAAAGATGGGAATGACGAATGACGCGCGTCCTCGTGGTCTGGGAGGACGCGCACTGCGAGTCTCTCGGCGATCTGGTGAAGCGCGCGGTCAACGCCCACGGCGCTCCGGACGCGGTCGCCCGACCGACGGTGGTGCGCCACACGTCGCGCGGCAACGGCGCGTTCTCGCGCTACGTCCATGACACGTGGCCGCTGGCTCGCGCGCGCGGCGTGCCGCTGGATCCTCGCCCGATCGATCATGTGATCTGCGTGGTCGATGCGGACCGGTTGCACGAGCTGAAGGTCGTCGCGGCGCCACCGTCCGACACGAACGCGACCGCCGCCTGGCACGAGGAGGCGGAGCGCGCCTGGAAGGGCTGGCTGCACTCGCATTGCGCGCCTGACGGTCCGCCGGTCGCGACCGTCCATGGCCTCGTGTTGCGATGGGCCAAGGAGTCGGCGCTCCTCGCAGGCTTCGACCAGCCGGCGTGGGCACGGCTCCTCGACGTCGAGATCAGCGCACCAGCAACCCAAGCCGAGCTGCGCCGCCAGTGCAAGCCCCACCCGAGCGAGATCTCGGACGCCGCGTTCACGAACACGTTTCGCCGTCCGCTGTCCTGCCTGCAGATCGTGCGACAGGCATGCAAGCTGAGCCGGCTCGACAAGAACGACCCCACGATCGACGACGCGCTGAAGGCGCTCGCGCGCGAGAGCCTTCCGACCGTCCTGGCACGAGTGCCCGATCTGGCGCGCCTCGCGTCCCTGATCTGGTCACTCCAGCAGTGAGGAGCGCGCCTGAGTACCGCCCGGCGTCGCGCGCGGCGCTTCGCGCAGGTGCTTCACGGTCTCGACGAGCGCCTTCAGCAGCTCGGCGCGCCGACGATCGACCACACGGACTGCTCGGTGACATCTCGGTTGGCATCTCGTTGACATCTCACGGGGTTGGTTCCTAGGCTGTCCCGCTATGGATCTCCGGGTGATCGTTGGAGTCGTATGGATGATGGGATGTGTCCAGCCGGTCGTGGCGACCAAGAACCAGCTCGCGCGACGCGCCACCTTCGACCTCAGCTGCTCTGCCGATGCGCTGAAGTACTCGGACATCGACTGGCGGACCGTCGGCGTCGCGGGTTGCGGAAAGCGCGCGGTCTATCTCGAGTCCTGCGACGGCCCACGGGAAAACGCGGGTACGAGCTGCACGTGGGTCATCAACGGGGCGATCGTCGCTTGGCGACCTGGAACGTCTGCTGGCCAAGGATTCCGCGCGGTTGCCAAATCGACGAGATTTTTCGCGGGGCGTGTCGATCCGAGCACTGCTCGTTCGTCGCCCTCATAGAGACAACAGGAGGCAGACGATGAAGTTCCTCGTGCTGGTCAAAGCGACCAAAGATTCCGAAGCAGGCGTTCACCCGGAAGAGCGGGTCATCATGGAGACGATGCGATTCAACGAGGAGATGGTGAAAGCGGGCGTCCTCCTCGACGCGGGCGGCCTCTGGCCGAGCAGCCAGGGCAAACGCATCCGCATGGAAGGCACCACCCGCCAGATCATCGATGGTCCTTTCACCGAGACCAAGGAGCTCATCGGGGGCTACTGGATGATGCAGGCGAAGTCGTTCGACGAAGTGATGGAGTGGATGAAGCGCTGCCCGACGCTGCACGAGGACGGCAGTGAGATCGAGATCCGCCGGCTCATCGATGTCGGCGATTTCTCCGAGGCGGGCGAGGAAGCGAACGAGATGCACAAGCACCTCGAGGAGCAGGTCAGGCGGTAATCCGTAGACTCCCGGCATGTCGACCGACCCGAGGAGCGCGGGCGCTGGAGCGAGCGGTCGCGGTCGGTGATCCGGCGGTGCTGCGCATCCGCCTTGATCCGTGACGAGAACGGTGGGAGGGTCGCGGTGATGCGCGGTCACCCGATCGGAAGCTCCATCGGCTCGGCCGCGTCGGTGATTCACTGGGGCGCGAGGGCGCGGAGGGCGGGTGTGGATGAGCGTCGATCGGTGGAAGCATCAGGAGATCGTGTTTCAGCGGGCGGGCCAATCTCTGCATTACGATCCGCCGGAGGGGCGGCCGTCGGGGACGCCGACGGTCGCGGTGCTCCGGGCCGAGACCGGTCACCGCGAAGCGGCGACGGTGGGCGCGTGCTCGGTCGACGCCGTGCGCACCGCGCTGCAGACGCCGGGGATCGCCGGGATGAGCACGCTCCTGCTCGCCGACGGAGCCGGCGTCGCGCGCGGCCGGCGGTACCAGCTCTGCAACGACGAGGGTGAGCACGAGTGGATCGAGGTCCGCGCGGTGTCCGGCGCGCGGGTCACGACGCGGCGGCCGCTCCTGTTCTATTACCCGGCACGGTCGCCGCTCGTCGGGTGCCGCATCTCCGTCGCCGTGGATCCAGCGTGGGCGGCGGATCCGGCGAAGCTCAGCGATCGGTCCGATCCGGGCGAGCTCGAGCCCTCGGGGTATCTGCTGCACTGGGCCTATACCGTGGACGGGGTCGCGCTGGCGGGCGTCAGCTTTGCAGATCTGGTCCGCCAGGCTGCGCTCGAGCTGGTGACACCGATGGATATCGACGAGCGGTTCCCCGGCTGGCTCGCGAGCCTGCCGAGCGAGCACCGCGAGAGTCAGGGCGCCGACCTCATCCTCGAGGCGGTCGCCGGGGTGAAGCTCGACGCGCTCGGCAGCCGCCACGCCATGCGCCGCATCCGCGACGTCGCGGTCCTGCGCGAGCTGGTGATGCTCCGCGCGAGCTTGATCGCCGTCGAGCACAACGCCCTGTTCGGCCGCGCGAGCGAGCTCGATCTCTCGACCGCGGAGCGGCGGTATCACGCGCGGCGCGACGAGCTCCTGCGCGACCCAGGCGATCCGACCGGCGCTGCCGCGCGGAGCGGCCGCTCCCGGGGCGCGCGGTGAGCGCGCCTGCGCTGGATCACGTGCGTCGCGGCGACCTGCGACGGAGTCACCGCGACATCGCCAGCCAGCCCACGAGCGCCGCCACCTGCAGTGCCACGATCCCCCAGAACGCCACGACGAACCACAGCTTGCTCGTCTTGTGGCGGCGCCGGTGGCCGTACATGCCCGCGAGCGCCCCGAGCGAGCCACCGGCGAGCGCCAGCGCGAGCAGCGTGCGCTCGGAGATTCGCCGCGCGCCCCGGCCGGCGCGCGCCTTGTCGATCCGGTAGCACGCCCACGTCACGACATTGATCGCCGCGTACGTCGCCGCGAGCCCGGCCAGGATCGCCGCGTGCCCGTTCACGCGCCCAACGTAGCACCTCGCGATGGCTGCCGGTCACGTGCACTGTACAGCGTCCCCGCGGCGAACCAGCGCGGCGGGTTCGGGCACGAGCGCGGCCAGATCCTCAACGTCGACACCCGCGTCGTCGTGATGATCGCGCGCTGACGCGGCCGGCGACTGTGCCCTGATACAGATACGCTACTCCGAGTAATCCTGCGTCGCGACGAGCTGCCAGTTGCGATTATAGATGTGGAGCATCGAGAACCAGCCGCTGTGGCAGCTGCCGCTGTTGCTCGCGGTGTAGCCGTACACGAAGCCGCCGCTGTACCGCGCGTCGAGGCGCGGCGAGCCCGGGTTCTCGCACGGCTGCGTGATCCGCACGGACTGGTACGCCGCCTCCGCGGAGACCTCCTCCTGGCCCTCGAAGTCGTAGATCGAGTGGACGCGCGTGGCGGTGAACGTCACCAGCTGGCTCGCCTGCTGGGCGTACGGCAGCGCGAGGAACGACTGCAGGCTCGCGAGCGCCGCGGCCTCGGACGTCGTCGCGCCGACCAGGCGGTGCACGGCGCCGTCGTCGTCGTCGAGCGCGGCGCGCAGCGCGGCCACGCCCGCGGTGTTCGAGTATGCCGCGGTGTCGCCCCACGTGAAGCTGAAGGCGCCGCCCGGGGCGTACGCGGAGAGCGCGCACGTGCCGCCCGCGCCCGCGGGCTCGACGAGGATGATCTTGCGCAGCCGGTGCTCGGGATCGAGGAGCGCGACGCACTCGTCGCCCGCGATGCCATCGTGGTTGCCCGCCGGCAGCACGGCCAGGGCGACGTTGTACACGCGCATATCGGAGTACGAGGTCTGTTGCTCCACATCCGCGAGGCCATCGGCCTCCTGGGTTGCGTCGAGGCAACCAGCGGCGGTGGCGGACACGACGAGCACGGCGAAGAGTTGGCGGTGTCTACGCATGGGCGACGGGTACTAACACGCGACGCGCGATCGGCCGCCACGCCCATCGCGCCATCGTGCGATCCATGGTGCGACCCATCACGCGATCCCGGCGTGACGTCGGACCTGGCGAGGAGGCCGGCCGGGCTCAGGGCGCGACGAAGATCGGGTTCGTCACGCCGAACGGCGTCCGATCGTGCAAGGGCTCCATCTTGGCGTCGCCGTACGCGGCGATCACGACGAAGCCGCCCGTCGCCCGCGCCTGCACCGGGATCGCGCCGCGCCAGCGCACCGCCGGGTCGGCCGGATCGGCGTCGCCCGGCAGGATCGGGATCGTGTCGACCGTCTGACCGTCGACCACGACGTCGATCGCGTCGACGTCGATCCACGTCGCGGCGCGCACCACCACGTCGACCATCATCGGGCTCCCCGCGCCCGTCACCGTCTCGCCCGGGCCGGCCGCGCCGATCCGCGCCTCGACGAACACGCCGCCCGAGACGGCCGAGTGGCCCGCGGCGAGCCGGTCGCGCACGAGCGTCGTCGTCAGCTGCCGCGGATCGTCGGTGCCGAGCCGGATGCACGTCCGCGGGTACCCGACCGGCGCCGCGAACAGCTCGTGGCTGTCCGACGAGCCGACCGCGAACACCTTGCGCCCGGCGCGCAGGAGGCCGAACCAGTCCGTGACGTCCGTCATCCGGTTCTTCTGCCAGCTCGAGTCGTTGAACACCTCGACGAGCGTGAACTCCGTGTCCCAGTCGGAGACCGCGGTCGCGAGCCCCGTCGCCGGGTCGTACCCGACGTAGCCGAAGTAGTTCGCGCTGCCGCGCGGGTGATTGATGATGATGATCGGCGCCTCGGGCCGCGCGCGCACCGCGTCGAACACCACGCGCGGCGACAGCGTCGTGAACGTCGCGTCGGGCGTCTTCAGCGTCGGGAACGTCTGCCACCGCGGCGCGCCCGCGTTCGGCGCGCTCGGATCCGGCACCAGCGGGAACACGCCCATGTGGCCCCAGCGATCCGACGTCGTCAGCTCCACCGAGCCCATCCCCACCGCGAACGGCTGCCCGCCGAGCTGCGCGATCTCCGCCGAGAAGTCGCCGACGAACTCGTGCTCCGAGCGCACCGGCAGCTCGAGCCCGTCGGCGAGCGCCTGCGCGACCTTGAGGAGCGCGTCGTCGCCCGAGTCGTACGAGCGCCACGTGTGGATGTGGAAGTCGCCGCACTGGACGCCCGGCGTGTCGACGGAGCGCTCGAGCGCCGCGTTCACCGTCGCGAGCCCGTCCGCCGCCACCGTCACCGTCTGCCGGACCAGCTCGTACTCGTAGCCGCGCGAGACGATCACCTCCCACGTCCCCGGCGGCACCGGCAGCATCACCTCGCCCGACGTCGCGAACGCCACGCGCAGCCGCCCGCCGGGCAGCGGCGACTCGCCGTACCGGAGCGGCACGTTCGGCAGCGCCTGTCCGGATCCCGGCACGATCTGCACGCGCGCCGGCACCCGCGCGCCGCTCTCGGTGGCGACGACGCGGATCTGGCCGAGCGCCCCGAGCGCGATCTGCGCCGGGCCGGTCCCGGTGCCCACGGAGAGCTGCGCGATCGGCTCGCCGGGCGCGGTCGCGTCGAGCCGGACGCTCGCCGCCGCCGGCACGTGCAGCGAGAACGCGCCGCTCCCGTCGGTGGTGGCGCGCGTGTGGTACGCGGTGCCGGCGCTGTCGACGGCGTGGACGTGGATCCCGGCGACCGGCGCGCCGCCGCGGGTGACGGTGCCCGTGATCGTGCGCTGCGCTTCGCCGAGGACGCGCGCGGCCGCGGCCTGCACGCCGTCGAGCCCCGGCCCGCCGATCACGAGCCGCGCGTGCAGGCGCTCGGACGCCCCGCACGCCGCGATCGTGAAGCCCGCGCCGAACGAGCCGAGGAACCCCGACGACGCGAGCGACGAGCCGAGCCCGCCCTCGCCCGGCGCATAGGCCCAGCTCGTCGCGCGATCGTCCACGAGCGCCAGGTACGGCCCGCTCAGCTGATCGTCGAACCCGAGGCCCGGCTGGTACACCGGCGTGCGCCGCTCGAACGTCACGGCGTGCATGACGCTCGGCAGCGTCTTGTCCTCGCCGCGCGGCGACGCGAAGTGGAACTGGATGTCGACATGCTCGGCGCCCGGCGCGAGCACGTAGTCGATCGCGGCCTCGATATCGGACATCGGGTCGGCGTACAGGAGCGAGATGAGCGCGTCGTAGGTCGGCAGCGGGTGCAGCTTGCCGCGCGCGCGGACGATCGCCGGCCCGCCGTCCGCGCCGTCGGCGACGACGGTGACGCTCTCGGTGAGGACCGTCGAGCCGCCGGCCAGGAGCAGGAGCTCGCCGAAGTTGTTCGGCTCGATCATGCGCCCGGCCGCGACGCGCGCGAGCCCGACGGGTCGGCCGCCCCATGGATCGTAGAGGTCGCTGTCGCCGACGTCCTCGATGACGAGCGCGACGCGATCGTTCGCGAGGACGAAGTCGCCCTCCTTCCACGTGATCAGCCCCGACGGCACCGGCGGCAGATCCGCGGCGCGCGCGCGGCCGGCGCGCGCCTGCCCCGCCGCGGCGCCCAGCGGCTGCGGGTGTCCGTCGGCGCTGCCGTCGGGGAACGCGGTCGCCGCCGTCGGACACGACGCCTCGTCGTCGCCGCAGCCCGCCGCGCAGATCGCCACCCAGAGGAGCCAGAGGAGCCAGGGTTGCCGGGGTTGCCAGAGCTGAAAGGCGCGCTTCACGCGCGCGATTCTAAGCGCGCGGGGCACCGGCCGCCGGCCGCGGCGCGGCCGAGCAGCCACCGAGGCTCCGCGCGCTACCGGCGCGCGGCCGGTCTGACTGCCCCCCTTTGGTCTACATCAAACTGCAGAGTATGCCCAAAGCCTATTATACCCTACGATCACCTCGACGCGTTTTGCCCCGTTGGATGAGCCGGAGTGCGACAGCCTGTCACAGATATCCAGCGTAACTGAAATGTTCAACGTCATCCCTGGGGTGACACCGGCCCGGTTAGCAGTGCCACGCGGGAGTTGTCGGCATTTTCTCTACGTTGCCATATTGATAGGCAGATTACGTCGGGGCTCTGCAGTGAACGAATCGTTGCCCGTGAATGCGCGCAGTTCCAGGCATCGATGTTGAAAGGGCGAGCATGACCTCCGTCGGGCTTGGATGGCCACTTCGTATCGCGGTCATCCTCGCCACAGAGGAAGCGCCTTTTCTCCCCTTCAGAACCAGAGCCAGGAGAACCAATGTTCAAGAGAGCGACTGTGCTTGCCGCGATCTGTAGTGTTTGGACGTTCGGCTGCAGCAGCGAGCCGCAACCTGGCAGTCCCGAAGAGCGGCAGGAGATCATCGACAACCTCGTCCAGGCCGGATATCCGATCGACGACATCATGGTCGTCGACGGCCAGGTGTTCGTCGGGCGCGACGCCCACGTGACCCTCGAGGCGTCGCGGGAGATGATCGAGTCGGTCGCCTCCGGCGAGGAGCAGTACCGGACGAACAACCTCGTCGGCACCGGCGTGACGAAGATCTGCGTCGTCCCCACCGCGGCGTTCGATAGCTACTCGAGGCTCAGCGCGGGCCTCGACCTCGCGATCGCGAACTACAACGGCCTGGGCCTCCGGCTGACGTTCGCCCGCGGCTCGGCGAGCGACTGCACCGCCACGATCAGCGCGCGGACCACGTCCGGCACCGGCGGCTCCGCCGGGTTCCCCAAGGGCGGCAAGCCGTACGGCACGATCAACATCGGCACCGGGCTCCAGAGCTACAGCGACGACGTGAACGAGCACGTCATCACCCACGAGCTCGGCCACTGCATCGGCTTCCGCCACTCGGACTACTACAACCGCGCCATCAGCTGCGGCAGCGGCGGCAACGAGGGCGAGGCCGGCGTCGGCGCGGTCCTCATCCCGGGCACGCCCAGCACGGCGTCGGTCGGCGGCTCGATCATGAACTCGTGCTTCCGCTCGAACGAGAGCGGTGAGTGGTCCAACACCGACAAGGTCGCGCTGGACTACATGTACTGAGCCGCCGCGCTCGCCGCGCTCAGCTCGCGCCGTTCGGGGCGCCCATCGACGGCAGCATCGCGGCCTCGATCGGGCGCATGTCCTCGTCGGTGAAGTCCTTGAACGTCACCATCTGCGCCGGCCGGAGCGTCGAGAGCTCGTACAGCTCGCGGTAGGCCTCGAACACCTTGGCGTTCTGCTTGAGCCGCGCGTAGGCGCGCCCGACCGCCGCGGGGTACTGGCCCTTGGCCTCCGCCACGAGCGTCGCGACCTTTGCGCTGGTCTCGGCCTGGAGCAGCGCCACCTGCTGGCGGCCCTGCTCCTCGAGGTCCGCCTTCGCGCGCTCGAGCCGCGCGGCGACCGCGTGGAACAGCTGCTGGCTGACCTCGGGGAGCAGGCTGATGTTCTTGATGAACGCGAGCTCGACCTTGATGCCCCACCGCGCGGTCTCCTCGCCGATGTCGCGCTTGAGCATCTCGCCGAGCTCGTTGCGATCGGCGAGGATCTGCTTGAACTCGCGGTTACCGAGGATCGTGATCACCGAGTGCGCCACGAGGTGCCTCAGCGAGTAGTTCCAATCGGCGATGTCGAACGTCGCGCTCACCGGATCGACGACGCGGAACTCGAGCCACACGTCGACGACGACGGTCGTGCCACGCGAATCGTTGATGCAGATGTTCTTGAAGTGGCGGAAGTCGCTGCGCAGCGAGACCCGGTAGGTCTTCATCCATGGCATCGCCCGATCGAACAGCCAGTGCCAGCCCGGGCGATCGAGCTTGCCGGCGAGCTTGCCGAAGCGCGTGACGAGGAGGGACTCGCCGTCCTCGACCTCGACGCGGAACGCGCGCACGAGGAGCCCGAGGAATGGGATGACGGCGAGACCGAGGAGGATTCCGGAGACGAAGATGTTGGTATCGTTCACGAGTTGCTCCGAACGTAGAGGGTCTTGGACTGGGAGACGACCTCCGCGCGGCGCCGCCCGACGTAGTCGGCCAGCGTGCCCTCCGCGTGGAGCCTGGTGAGCACGTCGCCGAGCGTGTTGATCTCGAGCTCGGTCGCGAGCCCGCGCGCCTTCGCGATCTCGACGCCGTGCTCGGCCGCGACGACCTGCTGGCGCGTGTCGGCCTCGGCGTGGGAGTAGAGGCTCTCCGCCTCGGTCTGCGCGTTGATCACCGCGTTGAGCGCGTTCGCGAGCTCGTCGGGCGGCAGGATGTCCGTCAGGTCGACCGCGTTGAACTGCACGCCGTAGCGCCTGCCGATCTGCGTGCGGCAGAACTCCTCGATGCGCTGGTTCAAGAGTGCGCGCTCGCGGCGGATCTGCGCGTACGCGCCGCCGGTCGCCTGGATCGACTCCTGGAGCGAGTCGACGTTGCTCTTGGCGTCGCCGCTCGCATGCGCGGGCGGGTGAAAGTTCGCGATCTCGTTGCGCAGGAGGCTCGTGAACAGGCCCGTGATGTGCTCGTGCGGGCTCTTCAGCTCGAACAGGAAGTGCTCGAGCTCGGCGGGGACGGGCTGGAAGCGCAGGATCGAGTCGAAGCGCAGGATCGTGCCGTCGTACGTCATCGCCGTCCGGCCGCTCTCGCCCGAGAGCTCGAGGCTCTGCTCCATCATCGCGACGTGATGCACGCGCTGCCAGGGCCACTTGAAGTGGATCCCGGGCCCGTACGTTATGAGCTGTTTGCCGTCCTTCTGCGCCGCGCCGAAGCTCGTGAGCACGGCGAGGTTTCCTTGCTCGACGCGGAAGAAGCAGCGCGCCAAGAGATAGACGCAGTACGCGGCGGCACCGACGAGAATTCCGAGGAACAACATGGTGATCTCCTAGAAGCGGTCGCTGACCGATGAAGAGGGCGCGTCCCAGCCCGCCTCGCGCGCGGTGCGCGGCAGGGAGACTCGCACTCTGGTGGGGGAGGTGTTGCCGTGGCCGTGGCCGTGGCCATTGCCGTGGCCGTTGCTGTAGCCGCTGCTGTGGCCATCACTGTGGGTGAGCTGGTACGCGGCGGCGAGGCCGCGGTTGACCTCGACGACGTCCTCGTTGAAGTGCCGGTGCGCTTCGGTCGCGTCCGGCAGGTCCTTGACCTTCGCCTGGCTGTCGATGATGCGGCCGTGCGGCACGAACTTGCCGTCGGGGATCTCGACGCCGACGACGACCGAGCCGATGCCGATGAAGCAGCGCTCGCCGACGACCGAGTCGTGGACGACGGCCTTGAACCCGATGAACGTGTCGTCGCCGACGAAGCAGGGGCCATGGACGAGCGCGTCGTGCGCCATCGAGACGTTGCGCCCGACGTACACCGCCCACTCCTCGCCGCCGACCTGCACGTAGCGGTCCTTCAGCGCGTGGATGACCACACCATCCTGGATGTTCGAGTTCGAGCCGATGAAGAACGGCGAGCCCTCGTCGGCGCGCACGGAGGCGGACGCGGCGACGTTGACGTGATCGCCGAGCACGACATCGCCGATGACCGATGCCTTGTCGTGCACGTAGGCCGACGGCGCGAGCCGCGCGCGCGCCCGCAGGTGCGCGATCCACTTCTGACGCTCGCTCGAGATCGGCACGATGTGCGTCGGCTTGCGCGCGCCGGCGCGCTCCTTGTGCAGGATCGCGCGCACGACCTTCGGGTGCTGCTGCTGTACGCGGTTGTGGTGCACGGGCTCGTCGGTGATGACCTGGACTCCGAACGCCTCGACGATCTTCCACACGCCGTAGATCACGAGCGCGCTCAGGACGCCGGTGAGGAAGTCCGTCACGATCACCATGATCGCCGTGTAGATCATGAGCGCGACGTGGCCGCGGCCCATGTGCATGACCTCCGTGACCTCCGCCGGCTTCACCATGTTCGTCGCGACGTAGATCAGGATGCCGGCGATGCACGCCATCGGCACGAGCTCGAGGTAGCGCGCGAGGTAGAACGCGATCAGGAGCTTCAGGGCGAACTTGAAGATGCCGGCGAGCGGCGAGATCGCGCCGAGCTTGATGTTCGTCGCGGTGCGCGCGAGCGCGCCGGTGTGCGGGAAGCCGTTGATCAGCGGGACGAGGGCCATGACGAGCGACTGGCCCCACAGCTCCCGGTCGGGGTTGTACGGCGTGCCCTTGTTGTTCGCGAGGCGATCGGCCATGCGCGAGCACAGGAGGCTCTCGACCGCGGCGACGAACACGATCGCGAACACCGCGTAGGCGAGATCCCCGGCGTACTCGGCCTTGAGGTAGTCACCGGGCGGCGTGAAGTCCCACGACTGCGAGGGGATCGCGCCGTACTTCATCCCGATCAGCGTCAGGTTCTCGTCGGCGAGCACGGTGTTCGCGAGCAGCGCGCCGATGCCGAGCGCGATCAGCGGCGCCGGGATGAACACCGACATCTTGATGACCTTCTTTGTGAACACGAACGTGCCGATCGCGAGCACGAACGCCCACACGTTGAACTCGTCGTAGTGCCGGCTGACGCCCTCGAGCTTCTCGTAGAACTTGTAGCCGAGCGCGGCCTTGAGCCCGAGGATCTCGCCGAGCTGCGAGCCGGCGATCGTGACCGCGATGCCGATCGTGAAGCCGACGATGATCGAGTGCGGGACCTGCCGCACGATCTTGCCCGCGCCGGCGAGCGCCATGACCGCGATGATCGCGCCGGCGAACAGCGCGGCGAGGACCAGGAACGAGTGATCGTACTTGAGCATGATCCCGGCGATCACCGGGATGAACGCCGCCGTCGGTCCGTAGACCTGATACTTCGAGCCGCCCCAGAGCGCGCCGACGACGCCTGCGACCGCGCCACCGACGATGCCTTGCTCGGGGCGCAGCCCCGACGCCATCGCGAAGCCCATCGCGAGCGGGATCGCGACCATGGCCACGATGAGCCCGGCCATGAAGTCGCGCATGACGTTGAGGACGGGGTTGCCTTTGCGTAGATCTTCCCAGCGCCCGTCGAATGGATTGATAAAGAACTTAAACCTCTTCCACATGCAGTCTCCGGTTCGAGGAAACGAGATGAACGACAGCGCGCGGGCGCACGCGTAGCGCGCGCGCCGACGCTGCCGCCGGTCGCCGTGACGGCGATCCAATGGGTGCTGATGGCCAAAGCGCGCGCCGGGGCGCGCTTCAACTCATTGCTGTCGTCGAACCGAGAACCGCGACGGATGAGACTTCGGGGCGACCGAGGTGAGCAGCGTCGACGCCTGGTGCGTGACGGGCCTCTGCTTCGGTGCCATGGTTGCCGCCGCCTGGGGCGACTCCGGCGAACGCACGCGCGCGCGAACGATCTGGATCTCGTCCAGGAGCTCCTGCTTCTCGTGCTTCTCGCTCTCCTCGTCCGGGGTGCTCGACAAGGGAGCGGGCTCGCGCTCGAGAGTCCCGGCCAGCGCCCCGGTCCAGCCCCCGGGCACAAGGAAGATGAGGATCAACGCGACCAGCGGGTCGAGCCATCTCTTCTTGCGAGTCACCGGGCGCACGAGCCCCCCTAATTAGCAACTCCGATGTGAGTCTGCAACGTCGTCTCATCGACTTGATAGAACATTATTGCGACGTCCTCCCGGAGTTCGAGCTTTGCGAGCCGCGGAGAGATCGCGCCGCGAGGCTCGGCTTCGGTTGGGTCCAGCTCACGGTCCAGGCGCGCGTCATCTCCGTGGCGAGCGAACAGATGATCACCAGTTCACGGGGCAGGGAGATCTCCGAGTAGCTCGCGCTGATGCGAAGTCGGCTCGCAGGTGGCGCGCTATCGGTCCCGCGCGCGCGCGCCCGCGTGTGGCACGATCGACGCGGGTCGTGCCCGCCGATCGATCACGCGACGGTCACGTGAGCGGAGCGCGCGAGCGGAGCGCGCGAGCCGGGCGCGCAGCCGAACGCGCGAGCCGAACGTGTGATCGATCGCGCGGATGCTTCCTTGGTGCTTCCTTGTTGGATAGGAACGCGCGCTCCGACCATCGCGTAACTCGCTGGATCTAAATGGCGGAACCGTTCGGCTCCGAGAGCGCGAACCGAGATCGAATGCCGGCGCGGTCCACGCCCTCGTGCGAGAATCCTCGGAATGCTGCGCTGGTGTTGTCTTATCGCGCTGGCTGCGTCCGCGTGCGGCTTCCATTCGCCGAAGGGCAGCGGAGGCGGTGACGACGGCGATGACGCCTCCGTTCCCCCGGGGGATGGCTCCTCGACGGTGGACGCGCCGGCCGATACCAGGTCTCCGTGGTGCTTCGGCTCGTTCGTCGAGATCTGCCTCGCTGCCGCGCCGGGGCCGGCGATCTCGGTCAACGCCGGGGACACGCTCACCATCGATACGCGGGACAACTCGCCGGATTGCGTCGCCACGACGGCCGGTGCGGGCGCGTGCGTCGTGGCCGCCGCCTCGATCGCGGTGAACGGGACGATCCGCGGCCAGGGCCCGCGGCCGCTGGTCCTGCTCGCGACGGGCGCGATCACGATCAACACCGGCGGCCTGATCGACGTCGCGAGTCACCGCGGTAACACCAACCTCGGTGCCGGTGCGAACCCGCCGCAGCCCCGCTGCATGCCCGGATCGCCCCCCACCGCGAGGACCGGCGGGTGGGGTGGCTCGAACGCGAGCAAGGGCGGCGATGGCAACCAGGCGGGGGCCGGCAGCTCCGGTGGCAATGCAGCCAACGCGTTGTCTCGGCCCGCCGCGGCCCTGTTCGGCGGCTGCGCCGGCAGCAAGGGCGCCGGCAACTCGGGCGGCAGCGGCGGCGCCGGTGGCGGAGCGGTCGACCTGATCGCGGCGGCGATCGTCATCAACGACACGATCAACGCCTCGGGCGCGGGCGCGAGCGGCGCGACCGACAACGGCGAAGGCGGCGGCGGCGGCGGCTCCGGCGGGCTGATCGTCCTCGACGCCCCGGAGGTGACGATCAACGGCGCGGCCAAGGTGTTCGCGCAGGGCGGCGGCGGTGGTGAGGGCGGCCGCTCGGGTGGCAACGGCGCCGGCAACGACGGCGCGGATCCGACCGCGCCCAACCAGGCGGCGCAGGGCGGCAACAACGCCGGCTCCGGCGGCGACGGCGGCGACGGCGCGACGACGGGCAACGGCGGCAACGGCGGCGACGACACCATCGCCACCGACGACGGCGGCGGCGGCGGCGGCGGCGGCCGTGGCTTCATCATCACGACCGATCCGTCGCCACCCAGCCCGCCTCCCGCGAACGTCTGCCCGGCATTCAGCTAGTCCCCGAGACAAGCGAATGAGAGGCCGGGGCGGCCCGTGAAGGTCTCCCCGCTCGGGGAACGCGCGCTGTGCCCAGTCGCTCGCGCTCTCGATGCGCTACTGGCACCGAAGTCATACCCTCACTGGGTAAGCACGAAGCTGTCGATCAGGCCTGTGGAGGAGGAGATGGGAATGCCGAGCAGGCATCCGGCGACGCTGCCGACGTAGCTGATCCCGGAGGTAATTTTGGTCGCGGAGTCTCCGACGTAGCGTCCAGCGGTGACGGTTCCATTGTAGACGACGGTTTGGGCGGTGATGGTGGGGGACGACCAACTGATGGTGCTGGTGCCGCCGGTCGCGTCGTTCCAGGTGACAGTCTCGGTCATCGCTGGTCCGGCCGTGACGGGCACGCAGGCGAGGGCCAGGGTGACGGTGGCGGCGCCGGTGGCGGCGGATCCGATCACGCAGGTGTCGTAGTCGTTGGCCTCGGTCACAGTGACCGTCTGCGAGGTGGCGGTGACGGCCGGGCTGAAGCTCCGGCTGAAGGAGCCCACGCATTCGACGTCGATACTCGACGCGCGCGCGGGCGATGGGGGGCCGCCGCACACCGCGGCGGCGGCAAGCGCGGCGGCCACGGTGATTTCGGCGGCTCGTTTGTATTTGTAGTTGGTCTTCGAGATGCGGGGCATTCAGTCCTCGTTTGTCTGGCTGGGAGTGATGGTGTGGATGCGGTCAGGCGCGGATCGGGGCAGAGCTCACAAGCCAGTGATCTGGGCGGTGATGATGCCGTCTTGGGTGGTGAGGCCCCCGGGGACCAGGCATAGGAGCGGATTGACGACGGCGTAGACCCAGGATAAGGTCGCAGTTGCACCGGTGAATTCGCCCGCGGTGATGGTGCCGGTGCCGACTTCCTGCAGGATGCCGCCGGTGACGGTCACTTCGAAGGACAAGGTGGCGGTGGAGGACTGGTTGTTGTTCCAGAAGATGGTGATGTCGCCGGGACCAAATGTTTGCAGGTCGTTGCAGGCGGCGTTCGGGAGGGTGAAGGTGAATGTGCCCAAGGAGCCGCTGGTCAGCGTGGAGTCTGTGGAGGTGCAGGAGGAGTAGATGTCGGTTTCGGTTACGCTGACGGACTGCCGAGTGAGGGTCAAACCGGGCGTATAGGTGACGTGGCTGGTGCCGGTGCAGGTGGTGGAGGTAACGGCTTGGCTGACCTCGCCGAGGTCTCCTTCGGGAGGAGGCGCCGTAGAATCGACGCACCCGCTGGTGGGCAAGGCGACCGTAGCGCCCGCGAGCCAGAAGCACGCGGCGAACACATGAGAGCGATGGGTTTTCATTGATGTCTTTCCTTTTCAGTCAAACTTGTTATCAAACTCTTCAGAACGGCCTTGATAGCCGAACCACGCGCGAGTGTCAATCTCAGCGGTTCGCAAGTAAGCAGTGCCACACGAGCAGGCTCCGGGCCGCGCCCGCACTACCGGCTCTGAACCACCAGAGGGCTTGTTTCTCGAAAACGGCACAGCATCGGCGGTATCCGCTTCCTGTCCGCCGATGACGTTCGTGAGCGCCTTTCCGGAGAGCTCCCGGATGGTCTCCTTGCCATTGGCGCCCTGCTTCGCGATGACCTTCGCGAACGCGGCGACCTCCTTGTGAGCCGCCTCGACCTCCGGCTCCGCCGCCGCCGCTTCGCGTCTCCGCCGTCCCCCACCCATCCTCATGGCGATGGGGCACCGCGCTATCATGGCCTCGGTGTATCCGCGTCGCGCCGGCAACCTCGTGACCCCGTGGATCGACGGCGTGCCGCGATCGTCTCGTTCATCAATCCGGGCTTCCGGTTCCCGGACGGCACCTCGTGGTGGGACCTCCTCGACGAGTCCGCCGCTCGCGGCCTCGACGTCCGGGTGCTGTTCTGGCGCAACCCGAGCTTCTTCAACACGCGGCACGTGTTCCTCGGCACGCCCGCTGATCGCGCCTTCCTCGTCACTTGCCGAACTCCAGGGTCCCTGTGTCTTCGACGCCAGCTCCAACTTCGTGGAGCGGTGGAACCTCGCGCGCGAAGATCCGTCCGCGCCGCCCTGGCCCGACGCGCACCTGGCCGGTGCCCTGTCCCTGCCGCCGCACGCACCGCCGCCCTGCGGCCCCGTCGACGTGCAACTCTGCCGCACGATCCGCCCGGGCGACTACGACTCGCCCGGCGAATCGACCATCCTCACCCACTATCGCGACGCCTTCGCGTCCGCCCGCCGGACGATCTACCTCGAGAACCAGCACCCGGGCGAGCCCTCGCTGCTCGCCGCCCTCGACGAAGCCCTCCGCCGCAGCGTCCACGTCGTGATGGTGGTGCCCGGCGAGCCGATGCCCGCGGTCGTGCACGCGAGCCGCGAGGTCGCCGCCCGGCTCGCCGCTGGCGACGCCTCCCATCGCTATACCCCCGCCTTCCGCGGCCTCGCTTCCCTCGCGGCGCACCCCAACTTCACGCTCGTCGCGCTGGCCCGCAGCGACGCGACCCCGACGGGCTGGTCGCATCGCGAGATCTACGTGCACGCGAAGCTCTGCATCGTCGACGGCGCCTGGGCGACGCTCGGCTCCGCGAACTTCGTCGATCTCAGCCTGCTCCCCGATCACACCGAGCTGAACGCGACCTTCTGGGGCGAATCCAGCTGCCTCCCTCTGCTGCGCCAGCTCGTCCTCGAGCACACGAGCCTCGAGACCTCCGACGATCGCTCCGCGCTCGCGACGATCACCGCGCACGCGCGCGCCGGCTCCGCGAGTCGCGCCGCGGGCGGCCCGATCCACGGCTGCTACGCGCTCGATCCCACCTGCTACGGCCAGCATCCGCTGTCGACGGCGCCTGAGCCATCGTAGGTCCACATCGCATAACGCGCCGCGTCTCTCCTTTATAGGGCCCTCAAGCGGCTGGCGGAGCTCGCGCTGCAGCCGATCGGGATCCCGTTCACCCGTACCACGGTGCTTGCGAGCACCTCGCCGGCCGGCAGGTACCCGCCGGGGATCAGCTCGCCGGGCAGGAACCCATGCCGCGCCCGCCGCCGATCCGGCGAATCATCCGCCGGAGTCGGATCAGCGCCGCTCGCCGAGCTTGCGGATCGCTGGCGGGACGGTGGCCGCGCCGACGTAGTCGATCGCGATCGCGATCGGCGCGCGGCGCAGATCGGCGGCGGCGAGCTTCTGCTTACCGAGCGGCGCGAGCGCTGGCGCAACCTGGTCGCGGAACTGCACTACGCTCGCGGCGGGCCAGCGCCCCAGGCGGGTCCCGCCGGCCTCGAAGTCCTGACGCCGGGCGACGAACAGGATCGGTTGCTTGCCGTGCATCGAGCGCAGCCAGCGCTCGATGTGCGCGTTGAAGAAGTCGCCCTGGCCGAGGAACGGAAACGGCGGCGCGCTCGCCAGAGCGGACCGCGCTTTCGCCACGGGTCGTGACGCCGCCGGCCGCACCGGCTTCGACCTCGTCGGCGGCTTCGGCTTCGACCTCATCGGCGGCTTCGACTTCGACGCTGGCCTCTTCGCGGCGGGCATAGGCCGTTTGTATCGCCTTCGCTGGCCGGCCGCGGACATCTTCTATCATCTGGGCCCGGTACCAGGTTGGCCAGGAGAGTTTGGTGAATTGGTATCGAGAAGTCTATATAGATAGATTCCGCCTTTTGCTTCGTGGCGATCTGCATTCGACAGCTCGGAGCTCGTGTGCTTTCCGTACAGCCCTAATCACACGCATTCGCGTCAACGCGCGGCGTCCAGGCGAGGAAAATCGTACGGCAGCACAGCCGGTACCCGAAATTTCGCCGAGTTGCGCGGCCGGCGATGTCACCGGGTGCCATTGCGTAGCAAATCGCTGTAACGGCCCGTTACAGGTGGTTGCGCCCGCGGATCCGATCGTCGAGGCGCTCGATCGGGCCCGTGCGGCCTGGTTCACGAGCCGCGACGGCCGCCGCCTCCGTCGCGATCTGCTTCGTCTGCTCGCCGGGCTCGAGGGTTGACATCAGTTGGCGACCTCACGCAATCGGGACCGCGAGCGTCCGTATTGATGTTCTCGTGGGACGGTAGGATTCCCCCGATCGTCGGTGGGAGTGTGGCGGTGAAGGGTTGGCTCGGCGTCGAGAAAATCGCTCGCGATTTTAGCGCTGCCATTTGTCAGGACGTCGAGAAGATGTTTCTTGCCTGTCTTTGTCCAGTTCAGGTGCGGGTACGTCGGCACAGGAGCCGGATCCCAGACGGGATCTCGTGCGGCAGGAAGCGCGGCAACGGGTTGTCGCCGAGCTCCGCGCGCGTCTCGTCGAGACCGTCGACCAGCACCACGAGGTTTCCCGACGGGCCGAGCCGCTTCGATACCGGCCGAGCAAGTTGATCAGCCGCCGCTCGAGCGTCTTGCCGCTGCTCTCGTCGTCATCGCCGCCGAGGCTGGCGCGGCGGATCCAGGTCCGCTTGCAGCGTCGCGGCGTGGTCCAATGGCACGCCCAGTGGCGCCACACTTCTGGCTCTGACCTCAATCGATGGCTGACGTCGATCGGTTTCGGTTACGCTCACGGTCTGCGGAGTGAAGGTAGTGGAGGAGGTCCTTGCCGCTACTGGATGTCGAGGAAGACCGCGCTGGGGACGCCCCAGTTGCCGGCCGCGTCCTGGCTCTCGACCATGATCAGGTGCCGACCGGTCGACCAGCCGGTGGTGTCGATCGACGCCGTGACGCCCTCGGTGGTGGCGTTGAACGTGCCGTCCGCCGCGCTCATCGAGATCAGCGTCACGCCCGCTGACCACGAGGGCGCATCCACCGAGTACCGGGCGGCCGCGATGTTCTGCGTCGGCTCGGTCCCGTAGCCGTTGCTGTTGTAGCGCGTGTCGTTCGCGCTGGCGGTCAGCGTCACGACCGTCCCCGCGGTGACCGGGCTCGCCGAGACCGCCACCGACAGCGACTCGGGGCCCGACGGCGTCTGGTACGGCCGCCGCGCCGCCTTGAAGGCGTAGTGGAGCGCGGGGAGGTTCACCGGCAGCACGGTGCTCTCGTACGAGCTGCAGCTCTGGAAGAACGCCGTCCCCATCTCGAACGTGTACGAGGCGATCCCCAGCGTCCCGTAGGCCCAGTCGTCGGTGGTTCCGCTCGCCAGATAGAGGCAGACGCCCACCTGACACACCGGGTACCCGTTGTGGTAGCCGAACCTCCGCCCGAGCGTCGCCAGGCCCGTCGCGTTGGGCGCTGTGGCCGTGCCCCAGCCCCACGGGTAGAGGACCTGCGGGGCGTAGCTGTGCAGCGAGATCATGAGGCCGGTCGCGTCCGCCGGGGCGGCATCGGTGTCGAGCGGTCCGCGCTGATCGACGTAGAGCGAGGCCAGGTAGCTCTGGACGGCCGTGGTTTCGGGCTCGGAGGCGGCCGAGGGGCCCCGGTAGAGCTGGTTGCACTTGCTCGTGCTCGTGCCCGCACCGCCGTACTTGAACGAGTGGTTGCGGTTCAGATCCACGCCGTACTGGTTCGACGAGGTGGGCGGGTTCGAGCAGCTGGTCGCGCCGACGGGGTCACGGTTCTTGCGCTGGTAGTAGCCCTGCTCGGCAAGCTTGCGCCCGTCGGGGTTGGTGTGCGTCAGGACGTGGATCTCGTGGTGATCGAGCAGCCACGTCGCATCCGGATCGGTGCCGTAACCGTTCACCAACTGCTCCGCGAAGCGGAGGGCCGTCTCGGCGGTCACGTACTCGCGGGCGTGGATGGCCCCCATCAAGAAGAACACCGGCTTCGGGCCGGAGATCGCGCTGTTGGTCAACTTGAGGACGAGCAGGTCGTAACCCGGTCGATCGGCGCCTGAGGGGGTGTTGGGCGTGATCTTGTCCCACGAGTCGCCGATGTCGACGACGGACGCCAGCGTCGGGTGGGCGCTCACGATGGCGGTCATCGCCGCCTGTGTCTCCTCGACGGTGCGATAGCACGAATAGTTAGTGATGGTGCGGAGCCCCGTCCGGTCTCGCATGACGACGTCGATCCGGTAGCCCTGGGCGAGCAGGTCGTCGTACTGGTCGGGCGAGAGCAGGACGCCGACCCAGCCAGCCTGGCGGTCTGCCTCCTCGAGCACGTCGAGCTCCTCGGCGATGCGCTGCAGGTCGTCGACGTCCTTGTAGTAGACGCGGGAGAAGATTACCTCATTGCTGCTCGGCGGACCGGGGTCCACGCCCGGCTCGTCAGGAGGCGACTCCGTCGGGGCAGGTTGGGGAGAATCGCATCCGCCGCCGACGACGAGCAGCGCTGTTGCGAGCGCCGACAGGATAGGGAGCGAGCGAGGCCTGGCTCGTAGGCGTGTTGACATCAGCCGCACGGTACACGCCCTGTAAGAAATTAACTCGGATCGAGAGCGTCGTTTGGTGGGGGATCTCCGGACCGGAGTTGGTTTTAGGCGCGCGCGCTAAGAGGGCGCGATCCTCGTCGTGGCGGTGCTGTTCGTGTTCCTCGGCAGCCTGCGCGCGGGGCTCATCGTGGCCGCCGCGATCCCGCTGTCGATGCTGTTCGCGTTCGATCTGATGGTGCGCGCCGGCGTGGCCGGCAGCCTCATGAGCCTCGGCGCGATCGACTTCGGGCTGATCGTCGACAGCTCGGTCATCAGCGTCGAAAACTCGGTGCGGCGGCTCGCGGAGGACCGCACCGATCGCAGCCGCGCCGAGATCGTGCGCGAGGCCGCGCTCGAGGTCCGCCGCCCGACGATGTTCGGCGAGCTGATCATCCTGATCGTCTACCTGCCCATCCTGTTCCTCGAGGGCATGGAGGGGAAGCTGTTCCGGCCGATGGCGCTCACCGTGGTGTTCGCGCTCGCGGGCTCGATGCTGCTCTCGCTCACGCTGATCCCGGTGCTGTCGAGCCTGCTCTTGCCGCGGCGCATGCCCGAGCGCGAGAGCCTTGTGGTCCGCGCCGCGAAGCGCGTCTATCGCCCGACCGAGCGGCTCGGCACGGGAGAGGCTGCGCCCGCCTTCGCGGCGAGCCGGCGCAACGGCACGGCAGTGGCGATCTCGTGGCCCTCGCCCCGCCCTCGCCTCGTGCACTTCTGGGGCACGTGGTGCGCGCCCTGCCGTCGCGAGCTGCCGAGCCTCCTGGCGTTCGCGCGCGGCACGCCCGGCGTCGAGCTCGTCGCCGTCGCGATCGACGACGAGTGGGCGAGCATCGAGCGCTTCTTCGGCGGCGAGATCCCGCCCGAGGTCGTCATCCCGGCCGACGCCGCGACGCACAGGCGCTACGGCGCCTCTACGCTTCCGGACAGCTACCTCGTCGATCGCACGGGGCGGCTCGTCGAGCGCTACCACGGCGCGCGCGACTGGCAGAGCGCCGCCGCGCGCGAGCACCTCCAACCCCTACGGCTACAACCGCGGCCTCCAGTGGGAGCGGACGTGTGCCGAGGTTGCCAAGCTCAAGATCTCGCGCCGGACACAGGGCCGGGGCGCCGTGATCGCGCTGCCGGTCGCGGCGGGCGCCGAGGGGGCCGAAACCGCCGATGGCGATGCGTCCCGTTACAGTGCTCGTTACAGCCCGCGCAACGACGAGGAATCGCACGCGAAAAATTTCGCCCATTCGTGGCGCCCAGGCGAGCCGGCCTCCTCCGAGAGCGGAGCCGAGCGCGTGGGGCCCCCCAGCGGCCTGGCGCGAAGCGCACAGGCCGCGTGGGCTCGCCGGTCGTGCAAGCACGCACGATCGCCGTGGCCGCGGGCACGGACCTCGCAGCGAAGCAGTGAAGCCCGGGGGACGCGCGAGGCGCAGCGGATCGGAGGAGGCCGCGAGCACCGCGCCGCGCGTCTCCGCGCGAGCACCGCGCTGCGCGTTCACAGGCTCAGCTGTCGCCGCGCCGCTGCCGCCGCCTCAGCTGTCGCTGCCGCCGCCGCCGCCGCGACGGCCCGACAGCGACGAGCGCACCATGCCGATGACCTCGCGGCTGGCGTCGCGGAAGACGAGGAGCGCGCCGGCCAGATAGATGGCGGCGCCGAGCCCGATCTCGATGGGCAGCCGGAGCACAGGCGCCAGGTCTCCCAGCATGGGGCGGACCAGCGCGATCACGCCGACCATCGCGACGCAGACCAAGAGCGGCCGGATCAGCGGCACCAGGAACCGCCGCAGCGGGATGCCGTCCCAGCGCCGGACGGCCCACATGAGCAGGAGCGTCCGCAGGACGAACGCGACGCCGACTGCGCGGCACGTCCACATGATATCGAGGCGGCCGAGCGTCGCGATCGCGCCCATTAGCAGCGCGAGGCTCACCCACTCCTGCACGAGGACCATGCGTATGCGCTGCGTGGCGAAGAAGTACGCGTGGAGGATGTGCGCCATCGGGCGCGGCGCCGAGACGATCGAGAGCAGCATCAGCATCTGGCCGAGGCCCTCGCTCCGCCACTTCTCGTCGAAGAACGCCTTCGCCACCGTCTCGGCCACCGCGCCGAGCCCGAACGCGAGCGGGAACATGATGAGCGACGTCATCGTGCAGGCGCGCACGAGCGCCGTCTGGCGCTTGGCCCCCTCGGCGTGCGGGAACGCCGCGGCCACGACGTCACTCAGCTGCTCGCCGATCGCCACCGCCGGCGTGTCGGCGAGGTTGTAGGCGTAGTTGTACGCGCCCATCGTCGCGTTGCCGAAGAACACGCTGACCAGGAGGTTGTCGCCGCGCCGCTGCAGGAGCGTCGCGATCCCGGCGATCGAGATCGTCACGCCGGTCTTGATGATCTTCCGCAGCGTCTCGACGTGCAGCCGGTGCGGCTCGATCCACTCGCGCCAGCCGACGGCCGGGACGATCGCGCAGAAGCGCAGCGTCGAGCGCGCGACCGACGCATACACGATCGACATCGCCCCAAACTCGCGCGCCGCGAGCCCGAGCGACATACCGGTGAACACGAGCTCGCCGGCCGCCTTCGCCAGGGAGAGCCAGCGGAAGCGGAGCTGCCGGATCAGCATCCGCTCCGGGACGTACGCGATCCGATCGAGCAGCAAGGCGAACACGAACCACGGCATGTAGTCGCCGAGGTTCGGGGCCTCGAGCCAGATGCCGAGCGGCCCGCTCAGCGCCCACACGAGGCCGAGCGCAAGAGCCCCGATCGCGTTGAACCAGCACGTGGCGTGGAAGACCTCGGCACGGGTGACGTCCCGGTTCGAGATCAGGTAGATCCCGACCCCGAACGTGGTCGAGGCGAACGCGATCAGCGTGACGATCTGCGCGGCCATCACCTCGCCGTACTTGGCCGGTGTCAGGTAGCGCGCCAGGAGCAGCGTGCCGAGGAGGCCGACCACCCGCGAGCCGAGGGTCGTCGACAGCGTCCACGCGGCGCCGCGGATCGTGCGCGAGGTGAGGCTCTCGCCCAAGGCGCGCCATCCTACTACTTGTCGCCGCCGGACTGCGCGTGCGACGAATCCAGAACGATGCGGAGCCAGATCGCCAAGCGCCGAGAGGCGGCCGTCCGCGGTACGCTCGCCATTCACCGCACACAGAGGAGGGCGTTGTGCATGTCGTCGTGACTGGCGCGGCTGGGTTCATTGGCTCGCACACCTGCGAGCGGCTGGTCGCCGCGGGCCATCGCGTCACCGGCATCGACTCGTTCGATGGCTACCTCTATCCGGCGGACAGAAAGCGCGCGAACGCCGCCGAGCTCGCCCGCTTGCCGGGTGAGCGGTTCCAGCTCGTCACCGCCGACATCTGCGACCCGGGCGCGATCGCCGCCGCGATCGGCCCCGACGTCGACGTCGTGTGCCACCTCGCCGCGCTCGCGGGCGTCCGCCCGTCGCTCGACGAGCCGCTGCGCTACTACCGCACGAACGTCGAGGGCACCGGCGTCATCCTCGAGCGGATGCGCGCGCTCGGCCTGCGCCGGCTCGTGTTCGCGTCGTCGAGCTCGGTCTACGGGATCAAGCCGGCGGGCGGGCCCGACGGCCCCGACGGCCAAAGCGCGCTCGCGTTCCGCGAGGACGATCCGTGCCTCCAGCCGGCGTCGCCGTACGCGGCGACCAAGCGCATGAACGAGCTGCAGCTCTCGACGTACCGCGACCTGTTCGGGATCGGCGTGTTCGCGCTGCGGTTCTTCACGGTGTACGGCCCGCGCCAGCGCCCCGACATGGCGATCGCCAAGTTCGTCCACGCGATCGCGCGCGGTGAGCCGATCACCTTGTTCGGCGATGGCACCTCGCGGCGCGACTACACGTTCATCGACGACATCGTCACGGGGACGACGGCGGCGATCGAGCGCGTCGAGCCGGGCCGCTACGAACTGTTCAACCTGGGCGGCACGCAGACGGTGGCGCTGCGGGAGCTGGTCGAGATCATCGAGCGTGTGGTCGGCACGCGCGCGATCGTCCAGCACCTCCCGCCGCAGCCGGGAGACGTGCCGATCACGTACGCGAACGTCGAGCGCGCCCGCGCAGCCCTGGGGTACGCTCCGACGACGCCCCCCGAGATCGGGATCGCGCGTTACTGGGCGTGGCTCGGGGCTATGGGAAGGGTAGGTTTTGCACCATGAAGATCGCGGTCATCGGCTCTGGGTACGTCGGCCTCGTCACGGGCGCCGGGTTCTCCAACTTCGGTAACCACGTCACCTGCGTCGACATCGATCCGTCGCGGATCGAGCGGCTGCGCCGCGGCGAGATCCCGTTCCACGAGCCCGGGCTCGCCGAGCTGGTGCAGCGCAACGCGCGCGGCGGGCGGCTCGTGTTCACCACCGACACGCTCGAGGGCGTCCGCGGCGCCGACGTCGTCTTCCTGGCGGTCGGGACGCCGTCGCGCCCCGACGGCGCGGCGGACCTCTCGTACCTGCTCGAGGCGGCGCGCCAGGTCGGCCGGGGCCTGGGCGCGGGCGCCGTCGTCGTCACGAAGAGCACGGTCCCGGTCGGCACCGGCGACCTCGTGCGCGAGACGATCGCAGAGGTCACGACGCAGCCGTTCTCGGTCGCGTCGAACCCGGAGTTCCTCAAGGAGGGCGACGCCGTCAACGACTTCATGAAGCCGGCGCGCGTCATCATTGGCACCAACGATGATCACGCGCTCGACGTCCTGCGCCGGCTCTACACGGGCTTCCTCCGCACGAGCGACCGCATCCAGGTCATGGATCTGCGCTCGGCCGAGCTCACGAAGTACGCGGCCAACGCGATGCTCGCGACGCGCATCTCGTTCATGAACGAGCTGGCCGCGCTCGCCGACAAGGTCGGCGCCGACATCGAGAAGGTGCGCAAGGGCGTCGGCAGCGATCCGCGGATCGGCCCGAAGTTCTTGTTCCCGGGCGTCGGATTCGGCGGCTCGTGCTTCCCCAAGGACCTGCGCGCGCTGCGCGACATGGGGCGCGGGACGGGCGTGGCGCTCGGCATCGTCGAGGCCACCGTCGAGGCCAACGAGCGCCAGAAGCGCGGGTTCGCCGCGCGGATCGCCGAACACTTCGGCGGCGCGCTCGCCGGCAAGCGGATCGCGATCTGGGGCCTGGCGTTCAAGCCCGAGACCGACGACATCCGCGAGGCCCCGGCCCTCGACGTGATCGCGCACCTGCGCGCGGCGGGCGCCGCCGTGGTCGGCTTCGATCCGATCGCGAGCGACAACGTGCGCGCGCTGCTCGGCGACGCGATCGAGCTGGCCAGCGATCCGTACGCCGCCGCCGAGGGCGCCGACGCGGTCGTCCTCATCACCGAGTGGCACGAGCTGCGCCAGCCCGACTTCGCGCGGCTGCGGCAGCTCGTGCGCACGCCGGTCCTGTTCGATGGCCGCAACGTGTGGGACCCGATCGAGGCGCGCCACAAAGGCTTTACCTATGTCGGCATCGGTCGCCCATCCGCGATAGATCTACCGGCGTGAGCGAGCCGGGTCCCCGCGCGACGCGTAGCGCGACATCCTCGGTTGAAGATCCGCGGGCGCGCGGCCATGCTGTCTCGGTGGTCGAGCCCGCGTGGAGCCCACCCGCCGAGTTCGACGAGTACCGCGTCGTCCGGCTGCTCGGGCGCGGCGCCATGGGGCAGGTCTTCCTCGCGCACGACCTGGTCCTCGATCGCCCGGTCGCCGTGAAGTTCGTACACTCGGAGGACCCGGACGCGCGCGCGCGCTTCTTCGATGAGGCGCGCGCGATCGCCAGGCTCCAGCACCCGAACGTTGTTGCGATCTATCGGGTCGCCGAGGTTGCGCGTCACCCGTACCTCGTCTCCGAGTACGTCCGCGGCCGCACGCTCGAGCAGCTCGATCGCCCGGTGCCGTGGCGCAAGGCCCTGGACCTCGCGCTCGATCTGACGCGCGGGCTCGCCGCCGCCCACCGCTGCGGCGTGCTCCACCGCGACGTCAAGCCGGCGAACGCGATGCTCACCGACGACGGCCGGGCCAAGCTCCTCGACTTCGGGCTGGCGCGGGTCACCGACGGCAGCCTCGACGAGGAGCCGGCCATCGAGCCGCCGCGCGAGCGCGCCGCTGACCGCGCCGCTGACCGCGGCGTCCCGCTCTCTCACCTCGCCGCGATCGACGCGACGGTGTCGGCGCGCGGGCCCACGGCCACGATGGACCGCGCGGACCGCGCGGACCGCGCAGACCGCGCGGACCGCGCGGACCGCGCGGACCGCAAGAAGAAGAGCAGCGCGGACAGCGCGGACGGCGCGGACAGCTACGCCGCCGACAGCGGGGGCAGCGCCGGCAGCGACGGGCGGTTCCACACGTCCGCGTCGACCGCCTCGGGCTTCATCAGCTCCGATCACCTCGGCATCCGCGGCTCGGCGTGGCCGCGCGGCGCGGGGACGCCGCTCTACATGGCGCCCGAGGTCTGGCGCGGCGAGCCCGCGACGCGGCGCTCCGATCTGTACTCGCTCGGGATCCTGCTCTACGAGCTCTTGTCCGGCACGGCGCCTCACCGCGGCATCCCGATGTCCGAGCTCGGCTACACGATCCAGAACCGCGACATCCCGCGGCTCGGTCTCATGGTCCCGGGCGTCGATCCGGCGCTGGCCGCGATCGTCGATCGCCTCGTCGAGCGCGACGCCGGCGCGCGGTTCGCCTCGGCCGACGCGCTCCTGGTCGCGCTCGAGGAGCTCGCCGCGCCGCCTACGAAGGTGGACCTGCCCGACGGGAACCCCTACCGCGGCCTCGCCACGTTCGACTCGACGCACGGCGCCTTGTTCTTCGGCCGGCGGACGGAGATCCGCGAGCTCGTCGATCGCGTGAAGACCGAGCCGTTCGTCGTCGTCGGCGGCGACTCCGGCACCGGCAAGTCCTCGCTGTGCCGGGCGGGCGCGCTGCCGTGGCTCGTCGAGCACGACGGCTGGACGTGCCTCGACATGATCCCGGGCCGCCACCCGGTGCGCTCGCTCGCCGCGGTGATCGCCGAGTGGAACAGCGGCGACGAGGCCGAGCTCGCGCAGCTCCTGCGCGGCCCGCCCGAGGCGTTCGCCCGCGCGATCCGCCAGCACCTCACCGCCAGCGCGGGGGAGCGCCGCCGGCTGCTCCTGTTCGTGGATCAGATGGAGGAGCTGCTCACGCTGTCGCAGCCGGAGGAGGCGCGGATCTTCGCCGGCGCGCTCTCCGCGCTCGCCGTGCGCACGCCGTCGGTGCGCGTCCTGGCGAGCTGCCGCTCCGACTTCCTGTCGCGCGCGGCGATGCTGCCCGGCCTCGCCGACGAGATGGCGCGCGGGCTGTACTTCCTGCCGCCGCTCACCGGCGAGCGCATCCGCGAGGTCATCGTGCGGCCGGCCGCCGCCAAAGGCGTCGTGTTCGAGTCCGAGGCGCTGGTCGACGCGCTCGTCGAGCAGACCGAGGACGCGCCGGGCGGGCTGCCGCTGCTCTCGTTCACGCTCGCCGAGCTGTGGGACGCGCGCGACACCGAGGCCCGCGTGATCCGCGCCGAGTCGCTCACCGCGCTCGGCGGCGTCGGCGGCGCGCTGACCCGCCACGCCGATCGGCTGCTCTCCGGGCTCGGCACCGACGAGCGCGAGGCGGCGCGCCGGATCCTCCTCCGGCTCGTGACCGCCGAGGAGACCCGCGCCCGCCGCACCGAGGCCGAGCTCCTCACGGACACCCTGCACCGCGACGTCGAGCGCCGGGCGCTCGAGGTCCTGGTGCGCGGCCGCGTCGTGGTCGCCAACGACGCGCAGGATGGCGCGTACGAGATCGCGCACGAGGCGCTCCTGTCGAGCTGGCCGACGCTGCAGGGCTGGCTCAAGCGCGGCGCGGCCGAGCACGCGGCGCGGGCGCGCCTCGAGCAGGCGGCCGGCGCGTGGGAGCGCATGGGCCGCGCGCGCGATCTCTTGTGGCGGCGGCGCCAGCTCTTGGACGTGCGCGGGGTCGATCGCGACAGCCTGGCGCCGCGCGAGGCCGCGTTCCTCGACGCCTCGTCGCAGGCGCTCCGGCGGCGCCGGCTCGTCGGCTCGGCGGTGGCGGCGTTCGTGATCCTCGGCGCGATGGGGGTGAGCCTCGAGCTCCGCGCCAAGGCCCGGCGCGAGCTCGAGTCCGTGGTCGCCGAGCAGCTGCGCGGTGCGGCCGAGGCTCACGAGAGCGCGCGGCAGACCGCGCGGCAGCGCGACGAGCTCCGCGGCCGCGCCTTCGCGATGCTCGACACGCAGCGCTGGCCCGAGGGCGAGGCGGTCTGGTCCGAGGTCGAGTCCCTGGCCGCGCAGGAGGAGCGCCAGTACCGCGTCGCCTCGGGCCACCTCGAGAGCGCGCTCCTGGTCGGCTCGGCGCGCGCCGGGCTGCGCGAGCGGATCGCCGACTTCACGTTCGAGCGGCTCCTGCGCGCCGAGCGCGATCGCCGCCGCGATCTCGCCGACGAGCTCGCCGCGCGGCTCGCCGCCTACGACAGCGGCCGCTACCGGGCGAAGCTCGCCGCGCCCGCGCGCGTCGCGCTCGACGTCTCCCCCGCGGGGACGGCGGTGTGGATCGATCGCCCCGGCGAGCCGCGCCGGCAGCTCGGCCGGGCGCCGCTCCCCGCGCTGACCTTGCCGCCGGGCCCGGCGACCCTCTCGTTCGAGGCGCCGGATCGCGTCCCGGCGCGGCTCCCGCTCCTCATCGCGCGCGAGGAGGCGCTGCAGCTCCGCGTCGAGCTCCCCGCCGCCGCGACGGCGCCGCGCGGCATGATCTACGTGCCGCCGGGCCGGTTCCTGTTCGGCAGCGCGGACGGCTCCGACGCGCGGCGCGGGTTCTTGAACGCGGCGCCGCTCCACGAGGTCTCGACCGGCGCCTACTTCATCGGCCAGCACGAGGTCACGTTCGCCGAGTGGATCGCGTTCCTCGATGATCTACCGGCCGACGAGCGCCGCCTGCGGAGCCCGAGCGCCGTCGGCGCGCCGTCGGCGCTCGCGCTCACCGAGCAGGGCACCGGCCGGTGGCGGCTCGAGCTCATGCCGACGACGCGGACGTACACCGTCGAGATCGGCCAGCGGGTGCGCTACGAGCGCCGGAAGCGGCGGGCGGAGCAGGACTGGACGCGGTTCCCCGTTGCGGGGGTGTCGTACGAGGACGCGATCGCGTTCGCTGCGTGGCTCGATCGCACCGGGCGCATCCCCGGCGCGCGGCTGTGCGACGAGTACGAGTGGGAGCGCGCGGCGCGTGGGGCCGACGGGCGCAACTTCCCGACGGGCGCCGCGCTCGGGCCCGATGACGCGAACATCGACGTGACGTACGGGCGCGAGCCGCTCGCGTTTGGTCCCGACGAGGTCGGCTCGCACCCGGACTCGCGCAGCCCGATCGGCGCCGACGATATGGCCGGCAACGTCTGGGAGTGGACGCGCTCGGTCGAGACGCCGGACGCGCCGATCGCGCGAGGTGGGAGCTGGTACACCGCTGCCCCATCCTCGCGGAGCACGAACCGCGAGCACAGCGCGCCGACCGTTCGTCATCCCACCATCGGAGTGCGTCTCTGCGCGTCGAGCGCCTCCGCATCAAAAAGGTAGTAGTAATAAAATAATGTATTAGGGGTGACTCACATTAGCGTGCGTATTACGGGGTTCCTGCGTCAGAGTGGGTTCTATGATGGGCCCACGTTTCACTCGCGTCGCGACTGTGTGTCTCTCGATCGCCTGCACGGCTGCGTATGCCTGTCAGGCGCTCGATGAAGAGACCTCCACCGAGGAGCAGGCAGGCTCGAACCTGCAGGGTTCGAGCCTGCAGGGATCGAGCTTGCAGGGCTCGAACCTGCAGGGCATGACGCTGCAGGGGTTCCGGATCGACGGCGCGACGTTGGGCGGCGCGCCGCTGTCGAACCTGCGCGTCGAGCGCGGCGAGGTGATCGCCGAGCAGAGCGGCGTCACGCTGCGCGGCGCGTCGCTCGCTGGCGCGCAGCTCCAGGCGCAGGCGCGGAGCGTCGCGGTCGAGCCGCCGATGACCACGGTCGTGCAGTACCGGATCGCCGCCGTGGCGTCGGAGGATCCGAAGTACGATCCGACGCAGACGGGGTCGACGTTCCTCTACACGCTCGAGCAGTGGGTCGATGGAAGCGGCGCGTGGCAGCCGGCGTGCCCGGCGGACCAGGACGGGCGGCGCGTCGCGATCCCGCTCACCGCGACGTGGGACGAGCGCGGGGATCGGATCGAGTCGAGCGAGCTGTTCACGTTCGGGTGCACGACGGGTGTGCTCGCGAAGTGCTACCGGTGGGGCTACCGGCCGTGGCTCACGGGCTACGGCGCGGACATGGCGGAGATGCACTGGACGTGCACGCGGCTGGCGCGCGCGGACTACTGCGGCGACGGCGTGCCGCACACGCAGGACGGGACGTGGGTCAACGTCTGGGACAACCTGCCGGCGCCGGGCCCGATCCAGGAGCACGGGCTCCTGCCGCCGCTGGGGATGCTGTTCGAGGGCGGGTGGGGCCCGCACGGGGCGGTGTGCCTGAGCCACGCGCGCTGGCTGTCCTCGGTCGGCAGCGTGATCGCCAACATGTGTCCGGACCGGCTGGTCCCGCTGGGCCTCGGCGGCGTTGCTTGCGACACCCTGCTCGACGCGCTGGCCGTGGATCCGACCGTGACGCTGTTCAACGAGTCGTATATCAACATCAGCCTCGGACGCTGATCTCCGCGTCCTCGCGGATGACGAGTCATCCCTCGATCGGATCTCTCGCGCTTCCCTCACCTTGTGCTCACGGCTGCGCTCAGTGAGAAAAAGCCATCGGCGGTTTTCCTCGTCGGGAGTTCGGCTCACGCTGGGATCTTATGAAGCGCCGATATGCCATTTGTGTCGCGACGGTCTGCGTCTCCATCTGGGCATGCGAGGTTGTGGACGTCGAAGAAGAGACGTCCTCGACGGAGCAGGCCGGGTCGAACCTGCAGGGGTCGAACCTGCAGGGGTCGAACCTCCAGGGCATGACGCTGCAGGGGTTCCGGATCGACGGCGCGACGTTGGGCGGCGCGCCGCTGTCGAACCTGCGCGTCGAGCGCGGCGAGGTGATCGCCGAGCGGAGCGGCGTCACGCTGCGCGGCGCGGCGCTCGCCGGCACGCAGCTCCAGGGGCAGGCGAAGAGCACCGTGGATTCGGCGGTGACCAAGACCGTCCAGTACCGGATCGCCGCCGTGGCGTCGGAGGATCCGAAGTACGATCCGACGCAGACGGGGTCGACGTTCCTCTACACGCTCGAGCAGTGGGTCGACGGAAGCGGCGTGTGGAAGCCGGCGTGCCCGGCGGACCAGGACGGGCGTCGCGTCGCGATCCCGCTCACCGCGACGTGGGACGAGCGCGGGGATCGGATCGCGTCGAACGAGCTGTTCACGTTCGGGTGCACGACGGGCGTGCTCGCGAAGTGCTACCGGTGGGGCTACCGGCCGTGGCTCACGGGCTACGGCGCGGACATGGTGGAGATGCACTGGACGTGCACGCGCATGGCCCGCGCGGACTACTGCGGCAACGGCGTGCCGAACACGCGGGACGGGACGCTGATCAACGTCTGGGACAACCTGCCCGCGCCCGGGCCGATCCAGCGCCACGGGCTCCTGCCGCCGCTGGGGATGCTGTTCGAGGCCGGGTGGGGCCCGCATGGCGCGGTGTGTCTGAGCCACTCCCGCTGGCTCCTGATCGGCCCGCTGATCGCCAACATGTGCCCGGATCGATTGATCCCGCTGGGCCTGGGCGGGATCGCCTGCGACTCTCTCCTGGACGTGCTCGTCGTTGATCCGCGCGTCCGGATGTTCAATGAATCATACTTGAATCTCGGTTTGTGACCGGGGCGCTGCGGCGCCGATGAAGTTCGTTGTCACCCAGGGAGGGTATGTGTCGCCTCAAGGGACGAAGAGGGGAGAGGGAGACGACATGATCGATGCGATCCAGCTCTGGAATGACGTTGCTCTCGAAGCCAGCCAGGCCTGCTGCCGCGTCGGCGGCGGCGGGACGGAAAACCTGAGGGTCCTCGCGATCGTGCACCAGGCGATGTACGACGCCTACGTCACCGTCGCGAAGCCCGCGGAGTTCGTGCCGTCGCTGCCGGGGCTACCGGCCGCGCCGGCGGGGGCCTCGGCCGCCGCGGCGATCGCGGGGGCGGCCCACGGCATCCTGACGGCGCTCTGCCCCGTGCAGCGCGCGCTCCTCGACGCGACGCTCGCTGCGGCGGCCGATCCGGATGATCCGGGGCTGCCGATCGGGCGCGCGATCGCCGAGGCGCTCCTCGAGGCGGGCGAGGCGGAGCCGGGGGACGACGGCGGCGCCACGCCCGCCCCGTCGCGCGGATCGGGCCACGTCGATCCCGGCCACGTCGATCCCGACCACGCCGCCTCGGAGCTGCGCGGCGCGCTCGGCCTCATGCTCGCGGGCGCCATGCGCCGCGCCACGCGCTCGCGCGCCTGGTGGGGCCGCCTCGGCGTGACCATGGGCAAGTCGCGGGCGCCGCGGATCGGGTATCCGCGCGCGGCCTCGCCCGCGGCTTCGATCGCGCTCGGGGCGCTGTAGCCTACGCGCCGAGCGCGCGCGGCGGCTGGCGGGCCAGCGCGCCGAGCGCGAGCGCCGCGAACAGCGTGTCGAGCGCGCCGTGCGTGACGATCATCGAGCTCAGCGGATCGAGCCCCGCGATCGCGATCGCGGCGCCCAGATCGCGCAGCGCGTAGCAGCCGGCGAGGACCATGCCGGCGAGGAGCGGCGCGCCCGCGAGCCGGAGCCAGCGGTGCGCGGGCGCGTCGGGCGGCGTCACGAGCAGGAGGCACGCCGCCGCGGCGGTGCACGCCGCCATGAAGCAGGCCGCGCCCACCTCGAGCGCGTGCGGACCGAAGATCCCGGCGGCCGTCAGCGGCACGCCGGCGACGCACCCGATCGCGATCGCGCCCGCCCACGGCCCGCGCCCGTGGACCCGCTGGCCGAGGACGATCGCGAGGAACGCGCCCGCGATGTGGAAGTGCGCCGCGGTGAGCAGGACCCAGACGGGCGGGTAGCCGAGCAGCGCGTACCCGGCGCGGTGGGCGACGAGCCACGCCGTGGCGCCCGCGAGCGCGATCAGCCCCGCGCTGGTCGCGATCCGGCTCGGCGACGGCGGCCACGGCCGCGCGAGCAGGCGGCGGGCGCCGAGCGCCCCGGCGATCGCGCAGACGAGCGCGTACGGCGCGACCAGCGCCACCGCCGCGGTGCCGCCATCTGGCAGCCACAGCGAGGCCGCGGCGAGGAGCCCGGCGCCGAGCGCGGCGCGCGGCAGCCAGCGGCCGGTCCCGGCGACGCGCAGCGCGAGCGGCGCGAGCGCGCCCGCGGCGATCGAGACCACGACGCGCGGGCCGTCGAGCAGGATCGCGGCCGCGGCGCTCGCTGTGTCCGCCGACGTCATGGCAGCATGTGCGCGCGCTGGTCGGTGGTCGGGATCGTGCAGGCGTCGAACTTGCCCCACACGCGGTAGCGGATGCGCGCGATGACCGCGTAGAGGAGGTCGAGCAGGAACGCCGGCAGCCAGCGGAAGTGATACGCCCAGCGCCACGGCCGCGTCAGGTACTTCGTGGCGTGGAGGATCGCCTTCGAGCGCAGGTAGGCCTTACCGCCGTCGACGAGCACGACCGACTCGACCGTCTTGGGGATCTGCGGGTGCAGCTCGCGCAGCTTCTCCGCGGTCTCGCCCTGGAGCGGCGCGTACCAGAGCTGGCTCTGGTCGCGCTTCAGCAAGAACTTCACCGAGCGGTGGCACAGCCCGCACTCGCCGTCGTACAGCACGATGGGGCCGGGCAGGTCCATGGGCATTGAGACGCTCGCGCTCCTCGTAACGTTTCGACCATGAAGGGCGGGCCGGCGCAAGCGCAGCGGGCGCCGCCGAAGCGAGCCCCGGGAGGCGCGGGTCGGTCGATCGATCGGGAGAGGCTTCGCGCGGGAGCTTCAGCGTGGCGGCGGCGGACCGTGCGGCTGGAACGTGGCGGCCGGCACCCGGTGGCGCACGGGCGGGAGCTGCTTCAGGTAGGCGGCGATCGCCGCTGCATCGCGGTCGTCGAGCGCCGACCAGCCAGCGGCGTAGAGCTGCATCGGCCCGCGGATCGTCGTGCCGTCGGGGCGCACGAGCAGCTTGATGGCGCGCGCGACGTCGTCGGCAGTCCAGGCGCCGAGGCCGGTCTCGCGGTCGGGCGTGAGGTTGGCGGCGATCAGCGTGCCGGTGCCGAGCGACACGAGGCCGGCGCCGAACGGCTGCATGGCCTTGCCGCCAGCGAGCGGCCGCGCCGGATCTGGCTCGCCGTCGGGGCCCGGCGTCGCGTGGCACGCGGCGCAGTGCATGAGCGCCACGAGGTACTCGCCGCGGTCGGCCGGTGCCGGTGACGCCGCGGGTGGCGGCAGGGGCGGTGCGGGCGCAGGCGGCGGCGGCGCAGGCGGCGGTGGTGCGGGCGGCGCGGGTGCGGGCGGCGCGGGCGCGGGCGGCGCGTGCGGCGCAGGCACCGGCACCGGCGCCACCGCGTGCTCGATCGGCGCGAGCGAGCGCAGGAATGCCACGAGCGCGCGCGCGTCCTCGTCGGTCAGGCGCCGGTAGTACCGGTACGGCATGATCGGGTGCAGCACGCGCCCGTCGGGCCGCACGCCGTCGCGGACCGCCGCGACGATCTGCGCGTCGGCCCAGCGCCCGATGCCCGTGGCCGCGTGCGGCGTCAGGTTGGGCGCCCGCCACGGGCCGGCAGCCTCGCGCCCCTCGAGGCCGCCTGCGTACGGCCGCGCCGGGTCCGGCGAGTGGCACGCCGGGCACCCCATCAGCTTCGCCAGGTACGCGCCGCGCGCGGCGGGCTCCTCGCGCGCGCCGCACGCGCCGAGTGCGCCGAGTGCACCGAGCGCGCCGAGCGCGCCGAGCGCACCGAGCGCGCTGCACGCAGCGAGCGCCACCGCCACGCAGCGCAAGGTCCGCGCTCGCGGCGTCACCAGCACCGTCTGGGGCATCCTCCGAGGCATCGTCCGTAGCATCGTCCGTACCGCGGACGATATCGCGGGATCGCGCGGCGATCCGGTAGGCTCGCCGCGTGGTGCGTCGCGACGACGACGGAGACCGTCCTCCCGGAGGGAGGACGCAACCGCCGTCTCGCTGTGGTGATCCAGCGGGTGAAAGTCCCGTCTCGGTAAGCCGTGAGGCGCCGAGTAGCAGGCTCCCGGCTCGGGGCGAGA